>NZ_FYDM01000011.1:0-157337 GCF_900187415.1 Pseudomonas sp. Irchel s3b6
TGAGGCTTGTCTCAATACTGGAAACGATTAACCGGCTTAGCCGCATAACCTGAACCGCCGTATACGGAACCGTATGTACGGTGGTGTGAGAGGACGGCGGTTGTGAAACCGCCTCCTACTCGATCCGTCATTTCAGCAGTTGTTGAAACTCCTCCAGCGGCAACGGCCGACTGTGCAGGTACCCTTGATACAAATGGCAGTCGAGCCCCTGCAAAAACTCAAGCTGCTCTGGCGTTTCCACGCCTTCGGCGATCACTTCCAGCTCCAGGCTGCGGGCCATGGCGACGATGGCGCGGATGATTTCGGCGTCGTTGGGGTCGCTGGTGGCGTCGCGGATGAACGACTGGTCGATTTTCAGGGTGTCGACAGGCAGGCGCTTGAGGTAGGTCAGTGACGAGTACCCGGTGCCGAAATCGTCCATCGCAAAGCTGACGCCGAGCTTTTTCAGGCGACGCATCTTGATGATGGTGTCTTCCAGGTTCTGGATCACGATGCCTTCGGTGATTTCCAGCTTCAGCAATGAGCAGGGCAGGTCGTGGCTGGCCAAGCTTTGTTCGATGCGCTCGACGAAGTCGTTCTGACGGAACTGTCGCGGGCTGATGTTGACGCAGAGGCTGAAGTTCAGCGGGTCGATTTTGCCGTTGGCGATCAGTTGTTTGAAGGCCAGGCACGCTTCATCGAGGATCCAGGTGCCGACCTCGAGAATCAACCCGCTGTCCTCCAGGACTTTGATGAACTCGTTGGGTGACTGCGCGCCCAGTTGGGGGTGGTTCCAGCGTACCAGCGCCTCGGCGCCGACGATGCGCCCGTCGCGGGCGTCGATCTGGGATTGGTAGTGCACGCGAAACTCGCCCCGGGACAGTGCCAGGCGCAGGTCGGTTTCCATGCGCAACCGTTCACTGGCGGCCTTTTGCATGGTGTTGTGGTACATCTGCGTGGTGTTGCGCCCCGAATCCTTGGCGCGGTAGAGGGCAATGTCCGCGCGCTTGAGCAGGTCGGTGGGCGTGGAACCGTGGTCGGGAATCAATGCTATGCCAATGCTCGGCGTGACTTGCAGGCGCTGGCCGTCGAGGAACATCGGTTCCGACAGCAGTTCGCGCAAGGTGTCGGCCAGTTCCCGGACCTGATCGCTGACTTCGCTGCGCGAACCCTCCAGACCGCTGAGCAGGACCACGAACTCATCCCCGCCCAGCCGTGCCACGGTGTCTTCCATGCGCACGCTGGCTTCCAGGCGTGCGGTGATGATCTTCAGCACGGTATCGCCCACGGGATGGCCGAGGGAGTCATTGATGTGCTTGAAGTGGTCCAGATCGAGAAACATCAGGGCGCCGCGCAGGTTATGGCGCTTGAGCAGGGCGATCTGCTGGCTCAGTCGATCCATCAGCAGCGCCCGGTTGGGCAGGTTGGTCAGGGGGTCGTGGTAGGCCAGGTGGCGGATCTGCGCTTCGGCGTTCTTCAGCAGGCTGACGTCCCGGGCGGTCAACAGCAGGCACGCCGTCTCGTTGAGGGTGATCGGTTCCACCGAGACTTCTACCGTCAGCAGTTCGCCGCGTTTGTTGCGCCCGAGCATTTCCAGATGGTGAACCCGGCCCTTGAGTTGCAACTCCGACAGTAGGGCAGAGCGCTGCTTCTCTTCGGCCCAGATGCCCACCTGATACACGGTTTTGCCGACCACTTCGTCAGCACGATAGCCGGTCAGGCGGCAGAATCCGTCGTTGACCTCCAGATAGCGTCCGGTGTCGCGCTCGGAGATGGTGATGGCGTCGGGGCTTGAGTGAAACGCTTTGGCGAACTTCTCTTCGCTGGCCTTGAGCGCGGCTTCCGAGCGTTGCTGCTGGGTGATGTCGCGCAGGGTGGTGACGATGCAGGGTTGGTCGCCGACGCTGATCTGGCGGCTGGAGATCACGCAGGTCAGGGCCTGCCCGTCCTTGTGGCGGACGATGATCGCGACATTGTTCAGGCCCTGCTCGCGGATCACCTGCTCGATCCGTTGCAGGCTTTTCGATGACGCATCCCACAGGCCAAGGTCGTCGCCGCTGCGGCCAATCACCTCGGCGGCACTCCAGCCGAAGGTCTGGGTGAAGCTGGAGTTGATTTCGATGAACTGGCCGCTGTCCTGGCGGGTGACACAGATCGGGTCGGGGCTGACCTGGAACAGGGTGGCGAATTTTTCTTCGGAGGTCACCAGCCGTTGTTCACGCTCAACCTGGTCGGTGATGTCCAGCAGCGTGCCGGCCATGCGCAGCGGGAGGCCGCTCTCGTCTCGGTACAGTCGGGCGCGGCTTTCCAGGTAGCGCGAACTGCCGTCCGATAATTGCACGCGATAGGTCAATTGGTAATTGCCCGCCGGTCCCTCACGCAGGCTGCGGTAGGCGTCGCGCATGCTGCCACGCTCTTCGTCGGGCACACCCTCGAAAAAATCATCGAAGGACTCATGGAAGGGCTTGGCGTCCAGCCCGTGCAACTGGGCCGCCCGCGCCGAGCCATAGAGCATGCCGCTGGGAATGTGCCAGTCCCAGGTGCCCAACTGGGCCGAGTCCAGGGCCAGGTCCAGGCGCTCCTGGCTGTCTTTGAGCGCCTGTTCGGCGACTTTTCGTTCCGTGGTGTCGAGAAAGGTGCTGAGCAGGAAGGGCTGGCCTTCGAGCTCGACCTTCTGTGCGCTGAGGATGCCGTCATGGACCTGGCCATTGCTGGCGCGAAACTGCACCTCCATGCTGACCAGTTCGCCCTTGGCCTTGGTGGCCTTGACCAGCTTTGTCCGTTGCTCGGGGTGGACCCATAGGCCCAGCTCCAGGGTCGTGCGGCCAATGGCGTCCTGTACCGGCCAGCCGAACAGGCTTTCGAAATACTGGTTGGCTTCGGTGATCAGGCCGTCTTCCTGGCGGGTCAGCAGCACCATGTTGGGGCATAGGTGAAACAGCGTGGCGAAGCGCTTTTCCGAGCTGCTCAGGGCTTGTTCGCGCTGGCGCTGGTGGGTGATTTCGCGGATCACGCCGATCATGCGTGGCCGGCCGTGCTTGTCCGGCAGCAGGCTGCCGCTGATCTCCAGCCAATGCAGGGTGCCATCTGGCCAGCGGATGCGATGGTGCATCGCCTGCTCCAGCGGGGCGCCCGCGATCACCGCATGGAAGGCGCGCAGGGCTTTTGCCCGATCCTCGGGAGGGAGCAGGTCCAGGTATTCCAGGTCCGTGGGCAGTGGTTGCCGTGGATCGAAACCGAACAGCGCCTGGGTGCCCCGGGACCAACTGATCTGCCCGCGCTCGATGTCCCAGTACCAGGCGCCCAGGCGAGCGCCGTTGAGGGCGGCCAGCAACTGCGGTGCGCTTTCCCAGCTCTGCTCCGAGGTGTGAGGGTCCAGCGCCTGTATACGCGGCATCGGCGGTGTGTGTGGGCGTGGGCGGTCAACAGATTTGGGCATTGGCTACAGGCCTTGGGCTGAATTGGGCATTCGGCAGTGGGGTTTGCAGCCTTAAAGGATTAGCACAAGTCAGCCGTGAGTCCCTGGCAAATCGATTTGTGCGTCCAGCAAGGCCATGAAAGCCCGTGCCGCATTCGATAGCGTCCGTTCGGTGTGCACGATATAGCCTAGCTCGCGACTGAGCTGTATGCCCGGTAAAGGTATGCGCGCCACCTGATCATCGAGCATGGTGCGCGGCAAGACGCTCCAGGCAAGGCCGATGGAGACCATCATCTTGATGGTTTCCAGGTAGTTAGTGCTCATGGCGATGTTTGGCGTGAGGCCCTGGGTTTCGAACAGGCGCTGGACGATGTGATGGGTAAAGGTATTGCCGCCGGGAAATACCGCGGGGTGGCGCGCGATATCGGCCAACGTGACCGCGCCATTGCTGATCAGCGAGTGTTCGGGGGCCGCCACGAAGTCCAGGGGGTCGTCCCACACGGGCGTGGCCTTGACCAGCGAATGAGGCTCTGGCGCCAGGGTGATGACCGCCAGCTCGGCGCGACCATGAAGAATTTCCTCATAGGCCACTTCCGAGTCGAGGAACTGAATATCCAGTGCCACCTCGGGGTAGAGGCGGGTGAACGCCCTTAATAAAGGTGGCAGGCGGTGCAGGCCGATGTGATGGCTTGTGGCCAGTGTCAGGCGCCCGCTGACCTCGCCGGTCAGGTTGGTCAGCGCCCGGCGGGTGTCATCCAGCACGTTGAGTATCTGGTAGGCGCGCGGCAGCAAGGCACGTCCGGCCTCGGTCAGGCTGACTTCGCGACCCAGCCGATCGAACAGGCGCACGTTGAGTTGTTGTTCCAGCCCGGCGATTCGCTTGCTGATGGCCGGCTGGGTCAGATGCAGGCGCTCACCGGCGCCCGAGAAGCTGCCCGTCTCGGCAATGGCGATAAAAGCATTGAGGTTGGCCAGGTCCATTTCTTGTATTCCAGTTGGTTATCCAAAGCATAAAAAATATGAATTTGAGTTATTTAATGTAACCCCATAGGATCGACCTCACAAGCCACGGGGTTATTGAGTCACTTCAACCCCAGGGGCCTGTACGGCGAAGTGCTCCAGCGGCACTTGCCACGCAGGCCTCCCCGGCATAGAAACAAGCTGATGAGGAAACGTCTGATGGCCGGCAAAACGCTCTACGACAAGCTCTGGGATTCGCATTTGGTCAAGCAGCGCGACGATGGTTCGGCGCTGATCTATATCGATCGTCACATCATTCACGAAGTGACCTCGCCGCAAGCCTTTGAGGGGCTGCGCCTGGCCGGGCGCAAGCCTTGGCGTATCGATGCCAACATCGCGACCCCGGACCACAACGTACCGACGACGCCGGAGCGCAAGGGTGGCATCAACGCCATCGTCGATCAGGTCTCGCGCCTGCAGGTTCAGACCCTCGATGACAACTGCGACGAATACGGCATCGTCGAATTCAAGATGAACGACGTGCGCCAGGGGATTGTCCATGTCATCGGCCCGGAGCAGGGTGCAACCTTGCCGGGCATGACCGTGGTCTGCGGTGACTCCCATACCTCGACCCATGGCGCGTTTGGTGCCCTGGCCCACGGTATCGGCACCTCCGAGGTCGAGCACGTGCTCGCCACCCAGTGCCTGGTCGCCAAGAAAATGAAGAACATGCGGGTAGAGGTCGAGGGCAAGCTGCCGTTCGGCGTGACTGCCAAGGACATCGTTCTCGCGGTGATCGGCAAGATCGGCACCGCTGGTGGCAATGGCCATGCGATCGAGTTCGCCGGTAGCGCCATTCGTGACTTGTCGGTCGAAGGCCGCATGACCATCTGCAACATGTCCATTGAAGCCGGTGCCCGTGTGGGCCTGGTCGCGGCGGACGAGAAGACCGTGGCCTACGTCAAGGGTCGTCCGTTCGCCCCGAAAGGCGCTGAGTGGGATCTGGCCGTCGAAGCCTGGAAAGACCTGGTGTCCGACGCCGATGCAGTGTTTGACACGGTGGTTAAACTCGACGCTGCGCAGATCAAGCCGCAAGTCAGCTGGGGCACTTCCCCGGAAATGGTTCTCGCCGTCGATCAGAACGTGCCGGACCCGGCTAAAGAGATGGATCTGGTCAAGCGCGACTCCATCGTCCGCGCCTTGAAATACATGGGTTTGACCGCCAATCAGGCGATCACCGACATTCAACTGGACCGCGTGTTCATCGGCTCCTGCACCAACTCGCGAATCGAAGATTTGCGCGCTGCCGCCGTGATCGCCAAGGGCCGCAAAGTGGCATCGACCATCAAGCAGGCCATCGTGGTGCCGGGCTCGGGCCTGGTGAAGGCGCAGGCGGAATCGGAAGGCCTGGACAAGATTTTCCTCGAGGCCGGTTTTGAATGGCGCGAACCAGGCTGCTCGATGTGCCTGGCGATGAACCCGGACCGTTTGGAGTCCGGCGAGCATTGCGCCTCGACGTCCAACCGTAACTTCGAAGGCCGTCAGGGCGCCGGTGGACGTACCCACCTCGTCAGCCCGGCCATGGCAGCCGCCGCAGCCGTCAACGGTCGTTTCATCGATGTCCGTGAATTGATCCAGGGAGCGCAGTAACCATGAGAGCCTTTACCCAGCACACAGGTCTTGTCGCGCCTTTGGATCGTGCCAACGTCGACACCGACCAGATCATCCCCAAGCAGTTCCTCAAATCGATCAAGCGCACCGGTTTTGGCCCGAACCTGTTCGACGAGTGGCGCTACCTGGACGTGGGTCAGCCGTACCAGGACAACTCCAGGCGCCCGCTGAACAAGGACTTCGTACTCAACGCCGAGCGTTACCAGGGCGCCAGCGTGTTGCTGGCCCGCGAGAACTTCGGTTGCGGCTCCAGCCGTGAGCACGCGCCGTGGGCCCTGGAAGAGTACGGTTTCCGCAGCATCATCGCGCCGAGCTACGCCGACATCTTCTTCAACAACAGTTTTAAGAACGGCTTGCTGCCGATCATTCTCAGCGACGAGGAAGTCGACGAACTGTTCCAGCAAG
The DNA here is from genome assembly GCF_900187415.1 of Pseudomonas sp. Irchel s3b6. Lineage (NCBI taxonomy): Bacteria > Pseudomonadati > Pseudomonadota > Gammaproteobacteria > Pseudomonadales > Pseudomonadaceae > Pseudomonas > Pseudomonas sp. Irchel s3b6. The sequence goes on from NZ_FYDM01000011.1 coordinate 6,434, forward strand.
TGGAGGCGACTCCTGGTTACCAGTTGCAGGTCGATTTGCAGGCCCAGACGGTGACCCGTCCTGACGGCAAGGTGTTGAGCTTCGAGATTGATGCGTTCCGCAAGCACTGCCTGCTCAACGGCCTGGACGATATCGGCCTGACCTTGCAGGACGGCGAGGCGATTGCTGCGTTTGAAGCCAAGCATCGCGCGAGCCAGCCTTGGTTGTTTCGCGACGCTTAATTAACCGGACGTGTAACCCACTGTAGGAGCGAGCTTGCTCGCGAAAGACTCAAGGACGCTGCGTTCCTTCAGGATCCCAGCATCATCGTTGACGACCTTCGCGAGCAAGCTCGCTCCTACAGATAATCACCAGGCTGTCCAATCAGGGAAGTCATCATGACAAACACCGCCCATACCCAAGTCGTACAAAAGCAATTCGGTGAACAGGCTTCGGCCTACCTGAGCAGCGCTGTACACGCTCAAGGCACTGAATTTGCGCTGCTACAGGCCGAGCTGGCGGGGCAGGGTGAAGCCCGGGTGCTGGACCTGGGTTGTGGCGCCGGTCATGTCAGTTTTCATGTGGCCTCGCTGGTCAAGGAAGTGGTGGCCTACGACTTGTCGCAACAGATGCTCGACGTGGTGGCCGGTGCTGCCGTTGATCGCGGCCTGGGCAACGTGACCACCGTGCTGGGGGCCGCCGAACGGCTGCCATTCGCCGATGGCGAGTTCGATTTCGTGTTCAGCCGCTATTCGGCGCACCACTGGAGCGACCTCGGCCTGGCCCTGCGCGAAGTGCGCCGGGTATTGAAGCCGGGCGGGGTGGCGGCGTTCATCGATGTGTTGTCACCGGGCGCACCATTGCTCGACACTTACCTGCAAAGCGTCGAGGTACTGCGCGACACCAGCCACGTGCGTGATTATTCCGCCGGCGAGTGGTTGCGCCAGGTCAGCGAGGCGGGGTTGCAGACCCGCAGTACCACGCGCCAGCGGTTGCGCCTGGAGTACAGCAGCTGGGTCGAGCGCATGCGCACGCCAGCGGTGATGCGTGCGGCGATCCGGGAGTTGCAGCAGTCGATGGGCAACGAAGTACGTGAATATTTTGAGATTGAGGCCGATGGTTCGTTCAGTACCGATGTGCTGGTACTGTGGGCCGAACGCTAGAATTTTTCCGGGTGCACCCGTGGGTGCGCCGACTGATGACATGAGGAACGCATGAGCAAGCAGATTCTGATTCTCCCAGGTGACGGTATTGGCCCGGAAATCATGGCCGAAGCGGTCAAGGTGCTGGAGCTGGCCAATGACAAGTTCGCCCTGGACTTCGAATTGAGCCACGACGTCATCGGTGGCGCCGCCATCGACCGGCACGGCGTGCCATTGGCCGACGAAACCCTGGAGCGTGCCCGTGCGGCCGATGCCGTGTTGCTGGGTGCCGTGGGCGGCCCGAAATGGGACGCTATCGAGCGGGATATCCGTCCTGAGCGTGGCCTGCTGAAGATTCGTGCGCAACTGGGGCTGTTCGGCAACCTGCGTCCGGCAATCCTGTACCCGCAACTGGCCGAGGCTTCCAGCCTGAAGCCGGAAATCGTCGCCGGCCTGGACATCCTGATCGTCCGTGAACTGACCGGCGGTATCTACTTCGGCGCGCCACGCGGCACCCGCACCCTGGAAAACGGTGAGCGCCAGTCGTACGACACCCTGCCGTACAGCGAAAGCGAAATCCGTCGCATCGCCCGGGTCGGCTTCGACATGGCCATGGTGCGCGGCAAGAAGCTCTGCTCGGTGGACAAGGCCAACGTCCTGGCCTCCAGTCAGCTGTGGCGCGAAGTGGTCGAGCAAGTGGCCAAGGATTACCCCGAGGTCGAGCTGAGCCACATGTACGTCGACAACGCCGCCATGCAACTGGTGCGCGCGCCGAAGCAATTCGACGTGATCGTCACCGACAACATGTTCGGCGACATCCTGTCCGACCAGGCATCGATGCTCACCGGCTCCATCGGCATGCTGCCGTCGGCCTCGCTGGATACCCACAACAAAGGCATGTACGAGCCGTGCCATGGTTCGGCGCCGGACATTGCAGGCCTGGGCATTGCCAACCCGCTGGCGACCATTCTGTCGGTATCGATGATGCTGCGTTACAGCTTCAACCAGCAGGCCGCCGCTGACGCCATCGAGCAAGCCGTGAGCGTGGTCCTGGATCAGGGCCTGCGCACCGGTGACATCTGGTCGGCCGGTTGCACTAAAGTCGGAACGCAGGAAATGGGCGACGCAGTAGTCGCCGCGCTGCGGAATCTGTAATCTCTCGGGCCCCGCTTGTTGCTGATGCCGGCAAGCGAGCCCACTTTTTGTAAAAGGTGTAGTTGCGATGAAACGTGTAGGTCTGATCGGTTGGCGCGGTATGGTCGGTTCCGTGCTCATGCAGCGGATGCTGGAAGAGCAGGATTTCGATCTCATTGAGCCGGTGTTTTTCACCACTTCCAATGTCGGTGGCCAAGGTCCGTCCGTGGGCAAGGACATTGCTCCGCTCAAAGACGCTTACAGCATTGAAGAGCTCAAGACCCTCGACGTGATTCTGACCTGCCAGGGTGGCGACTACACCAGTGAAGTGTTCCCCAAGCTGCGTGAAGCCGGCTGGCAGGGTTACTGGATCGATGCCGCGTCCAGCCTGCGTATGCAGGATGACGCCGTCATCGTGCTGGACCCGGTCAACCGCAAGGTCATCGACCAGCAGCTGGACGCGGGCACCAAGAACTACATCGGCGGCAACTGCACGGTCAGCCTGATGCTGATGGGCCTGGGTGGCCTGTTCGAAGCCGGTCTGGTGGAGTGGATGAGCGCCATGACCTATCAGGCAGCCTCGGGTGCCGGCGCGCAGAACATGCGTGAGCTGATCAAGCAGATGGGCGCGACCCATGCCGCTGTCGCCGATCAACTGGCCGACCCGGCCAGCGCCATCCTCGACATCGACCGTCGTGTTGCCGAAGCCATGCGCAGCGACGCCTACCCGACCGAAAACTTCGGCGTACCGCTGGCGGGCAGCCTGATCCCCTGGATCGACAAGGAACTGCCGAACGGCCAGAGCCGCGAAGAGTGGAAGGCCCAAGCCGAGACCAACAAGATTCTCGGGCGCTTCAAGAGCCCAATCCCGGTGGACGGCATCTGTGTGCGTATCGGCGCCATGCGCTGCCACAGCCAGGCGCTGACCATCAAGCTGAACAAAGACGTGCCGATCGCCGATATCGAAGGTCTGATCAGCCAGCACAACCCTTGGGTCAAGCTGGTGCCGAACAGCCGCGACATCAGCATGCAGGAGCTGAGTCCGACCAAGGTCACCGGTACCCTGAACGTACCGGTTGGCCGTCTGCGCAAGCTGAACATGGGGACCCAGTACCTCGGTGCCTTCACCGTCGGCGACCAACTGCTGTGGGGCGCGGCCGAGCCGCTGCGTCGCATGTTGCGGATCCTGCTGGAACGTTGATCGGTTGATGCCGTGAAAGAACCCGTGCCTTGAAAGAGGTGCGGGTTTTTTTATGAGCGTTGTGTCGTCAGTCAAGTCGCCATCACGAGCAGGCACAGGCACGACAAATCCCCGGCGCAATTGCCTGCATGCCAGTCACCCGGTAAAGTGCCGCTCCCCCCGTTTCGCCTGAGGTAGAACCATGAGCCAGTCCTTTGATATCGCCGTTGTCGGCGCCACCGGTACTGTTGGCGAAACCCTCGTTCAGATTCTCGAAGAGCGTGATTTTCCGGTTGCCAACCTGCACCTGCTGGCGAGCAGCGAGTCGGCTGGGCATTCGGTGATGTTCCGTAGCAAGAACGTGCGGGTGCGGGAGGTCGACGAGTTTGATTTCAGCAAGGTGCAACTGGTGTTCTTTGCCGCCGGGCCGGCGGTCACCCTGAGCTTTGCCCCGCGAGCGACGGCCGCGGGTTGCGCGCTGATCGACTTGTCCGGTGCCTTGCCGGCCGACCAGGCGCCACAGGTGGTGCCGGAAGCCAATGCCCAGGTGCTGGCCGGGCTGAAAAAGCCGTTTCAGGTCAGCAGCCCAAGTGCCTCGGCGACCACCCTGGCCGTGGTCCTGGCAGCATTGCGCGATCAGCTCGATGTGCAGCGCATCGCCGTGACCGCCAGCCTGGCTGTTTCAGCCCAGGGTCGCGAGGCGGTGACCGAACTGGCCCGGCAGACCGCCGAGCTGCTGAACGCCCGCCCGCTGGAGCCGCGCTTCTTCGATCGGCAGATGGCGTTCAACCTGCTGGCACAGGTCGGCGCGCCGGATGCCCAAGGCCATACGCTGCTGGAAAAACGCCTGGTTCGAGAGTTGCGTGAAGTCATGGCGCAGCCAGCCTTGAAGATTTCCGCGACCTGCGTTCAAGCTCCGGTGTTTTTTGGCGATAGCTATACCGTGACCCTGGTTTCGGCCAAGGCGGTCGACCTGGCTGCAGTCAACGCCGCACTGGAGGCGGCGCCGGGTATCGAGTTGGTGGAGGCGGGTGATTACCCGACGCCGGTCGGTGATGCGGTCGGCCAGGACGTGGTTTACGTTGGTCGGGTTCGCGGCGGCGTCGACGATCCGGCGGAACTTAATCTGTGGCTGACGTCAGATAACGTACGCAAAGGTACCGCGCTCAACGCAGTGCAGGTGGCCGAGTTGTTGATAAAAGACCTTGTGTAAAAGATACTTGGCAACAATTTGCAGAATGATTCTAGCTGAGCGCTATGCTATGAGGCGGGCCGCCATGCGGGGCCTGCAAGGGCGTGAGTGAAATAATCGCGCGCAGACTCCTCCGAGTCCTGTGCGCCATGCCTTACGGCAGCAGCATTAAACACCTTCTCGCTGGCCGAGGAATGTTCAAACAAAGGATGAGGCTATGGTTCAAGTTCGCAAACTGGTGTTAGCAATAGCGGCCGCCTCGGCGCTGTCCTCCGGTATGGCGCATGCCCTTGGGCTTGGGGAACTGACCCTCAAGTCGACCCTGAACCAGCCGTTGGTGGCCGAGATCGAGTTGCTCGATGTCAAGGACCTCACGGTGGCCGAAGTGGTACCAAGCCTGGCCTCGGCCGATGACTTCGCCAAGGCCGGCGTGGACCGCCAGGCGTTCCTCAATGACCTGACATTCACGACCGTGCTCAACGCCAGCGGTAAAAGCATCCTGCGGGTGACGTCCAGCCAGCCCCTGTCCGAACCCATGGTGAAATTCCTGGTTCAGGTGATGTGGCCGAACGGCCGCCTGCTGCGTGACTACAGCGTGCTGCTCGACCCTTCCAAGTTCTCGCCGCAAACGGCTGACGCCGCGGCGCAAACGGCGCCAGCGGTCAATGCGCCGGTTACCGGGGCGACGGCGCAACACACCACGGCGCCGCGCGACACCCTGTGGGAGATTGCCGCGAAGGCGCGCAATGGCGCTTCGATCCAGCAAACCATGCTGGCGATCCAGGCGTTGAACCCCGATGCCTTTATCGATGGCAACATCAACCGCTTGAAAACCGGTCAGGTCTTGCGCCTGCCGGACGCTGGGCAAAGCACTGGCCTGCCGCAAGCGCAAGCCATTGCTGAAGTGGCCGCGCAGAACGCCGCCTGGCGCCAGGGGCGACGCTACGTGCCGCGGACCCAGGCGCAGCAACTGGACGCCAGCGGTCGCGGGCGTAATAGCGCGCTGGCCCAGGGTGCTGCCAAGGATAACCTGAGCCTGGTCTCGGCCGAGTCCGGCAAAAACCGTGGCAAGGGCCCGGCCGGCGATAGCCAGGCCATCGGCAACAAGCTGGCAGTAGCACAGGAAAGCCTCGACACGGCCCGTCGTGACAACGCCGAGCTGAACAGCCGCATGACCGACTTGCAAAGCCAGCTGGACAAGCTTCAGCGCCTGATCGAGCTGAAAAACAATCAACTGGCCAAGCTGCAGGCAGAAGCGGGGCATGCTGGCGCGACCCTGTCTTCAGAGACGATGCCGGCCGAGTTGGTTGAGCCTGCCGCGACCTTGGCTACAGAATCTCCCGAGACGCCACAGGCAGACCCGGCCGCCGCGCCCGTCGCCGCGCCTGCGGCCAGCGATGAGCAGAAGTACGGCGAGCTGCTGGCCAGTCCGGCGCTGATGGGGCTGGTCGGTGGTGGGGCGGTCGTGCTGGCCTTGCTGCTGTTGCTGCTGGCGCGTCGTCGCAAGGCTCAGCAGGAATCCGAAAAGCACCGGCGGATGGCGAAGGCGCTGGCTGAAGAGTCGGATTTCTCCGAGGACCTCGATCTGCCGGAAAGCAGCTTCGAGGGCCTTGAAGTTGCGCCGCCCGCCGTCAAGCTGGCTCCAGCTCCAGCTCCAGCGGCTGAGCCGGTGGTGGTGGCGCCGGTCGTGATGACCACGCCAATTGCTGCGCCCCTGGTGTCGCCTGCCGCCGAACGCTCGGACGATGTGCTGATGCACGCGCAGTCGCATATCGATGCCGGGCGTCTGAACCAGGCGGTCAACCTGCTGGAAGAAGGCGTCAAGCAAGAGCCGCAACGCAGCGAGCTGCGCCTCAAGTTGATGGAAGTCTATGCTCAGCAGGGCGATCGCGATGCGTTTGTCGCGCAAGAGCGCCAGTTGGTTGCCAATGGTAAGAACTACGCAGAGGTCGAGCAGCTCAAAAGTCGCTTCCCGGCCATGCTTGCCATAGCGGCAGTGGGTGGCATTGCCGCCGCTGCGGCGGCGGCCGAGCTGGATGCCCAGTACGTCAAGGAGTTGCTGCTGGATGAGCCTGAGGTTCCAGCTCCAGCACCCGAAGTTGCTGCGCCAGAGGAAGATTTCGATAGTGCATTCGACCTCAGTCTGGATGAGCTGGAGGCGGTATCGCCTGAACAGCTCGCCGCCGAGCCTGTCGCCGAGCTGGAAGCATTCCCGCTGGACGATGACCTGAGTTTTGAGCCGGTATCGCAGCAGGCTCAAGAGCCGGAGGGGCTGGGCGATCTGGCGGACTTCGATCTCGACCTGGGTGCGGACCTGCCGGAGTCGACCTTGTCCGAGGATGAGTCCCTGCTCAGCCTCGACGATGAGCCGCCGGCACAGCAGACGCCTGAGGTGGTCGACGTGACGCTGGATGACCTGGAGTTGCCGGCCGATTTCGACCTGTCCCTGGCCGATGAAATGGATTCGTCCGCCAAGCCGGATGACTTCATTGCTGACCTGGATGATGTGCACGCCGAGTTGGATCGCTTCTCGCAAGAGCTGGAGCATCCGCCCATCGTTGAGCCCACCTTCACCGCTGAGGATGCGGCGCTGGCGGCGGACAGCGATGAGTCGGAGCTTGACTTCCTCTCGGGTACCGATGAAGTCGCCACCAAGCTGGATCTGGCCCAGGCGTACATCGACATGGGTGATAACGATGGTGCGCGGGACATCCTCGGCGAGGTACTCAGCGAGGGCAATGACGGCCAGAAGAGCGAAGCCAGGGAAATGCTCGCTCGCCTGGCTTGATTGACCTGGCATGACAAAAACGGCAGCCCATGATGGCTGCCGTTTTTGTTTTATGTGTCCCGTCCTGAATAAGGTTCACACCTGTTTCAGGGCTAGACAATGCCCTGGTCGCCACACCTGCGGATACTCCAGCAAGCGGCTCCTCTCCAGGTGCTTACTCGCGGCGCCGGGTTGAACAAAAAATACCGCGAACATGGCGTCCCGGGCGCGGGGCCTTATAATGCCCGCCTTTGCGTACATCAGCAGGCTGTCACTCCTTGGCAAATATAGATAATCCGGCCGCCGAAATGGCGGCCGAGGGCTTTTTCCGGATCGCGTTGGGCGTTGAATACAAGGGCTCGCGGTACCGCGGCTGGCAGCGTCAGGCCTCCGGCGTGGCCACCGTGCAGCAAACCCTTGAAATGGCCCTGTCCAAGGTCGCGGATTCGCCCGTTTCCGTGCATTGCGCGGGGCGCACCGATGCGGGCGTGCACGCCTGCGGCCAGGTGGTGCATTTCGACACCCAGGTCGACCGGTCGTTGAAGGCCTGGGTCATGGGGGCCAATATCAACTTGCCCCACGATATCAGCGTCAGTTGGGCCAAGGTCATGCCGGCGCACTTTCATGCGCGCTTCAAGGCCATCGCCCGGCGTTATCGGTACGTGATCTACAACGACCAGATTCGTCCGGCGCACCTCAACGAAGAGGTGACCTGGAACCACCGGCCGCTGGATGTGCAGCGCATGGCCGAGGCGGCGCAGCACCTGCTCGGCACTCACGACTTCAGCGCCTTTCGCGCGGGGCAGTGCCAGGCCAAGTCGCCGATCAAGGAAATCCATCACCTGCGGGTCACCCAGCACGGCAAGATGATCGTGCTGGATATCCGTGCCAGCGCATTCCTGCACCACATGGTGCGCAATATTGCCGGTGTACTGATGACCATCGGTGCCGGTGAGCGTCCGGTGGAGTGGGCCAAGGAGGTGCTGGAAAGCCGGGCCCGGCGTGCCGGCGGTGTCACGGCCCACCCGTTCGGGCTGTACCTGGTGCAGGTCGAGTATCGTGATGAGTTCCAGCTGCCGGAGCGTTACGTCGGGCCGCACTTCCTGACCGGTTTCTCGGAACTTGACGGCTGACGCCCTCGAACGCATTTGCTACCATCCGGGACTTTCCCGGATTTGCCCTGAGGTTCCAACGACATGCCAGCCGTTCGCAGCAAAATCTGTGGGATTACCCGCATTGAAGATGCGTTGGCGGCCGTCGAGGCCGGGGCCGATGCGCTTGGCTTTGTGTTCTATGCCAACAGTCCGCGGGCGGTGACGGTCCAGCAGGCGCGGGCGATTATTGCAGCGTTGCCGCCGTTCGTGACCACCGTGGGCCTGTTCGTCAATGCCAGTCGTTGCGAGCTCGGTGAAATACTCGATGCAGTGCCGCTGGACCTGTTGCAGTTCCACGGTGATGAAACCCTGGCCGATTGCGAAGGCTGGCACCGGCCGTATATCAAGGCCTTGCGTGTCAAGGCCGGGGACGATATCGCCGCCGCCTGCCTCGCGTATCCGAGTGCCAGCGGGATTCTGCTGGATACCTATGTCGAAGGGGTTCCCGGTGGAACCGGCGAAGCCTTCGACTGGTCCTTGATTCCGCAGGGCTTGAACAAGCCGATTATCCTGGCCGGTGGGCTGACGCCGGACAACGTCGCCGGGGCCATTGCCCGGGTCCAGCCCTATGCGGTGGACGTCAGCGGCGGGGTAGAGCAGGGCAAGGGCATCAAGGATCACGCAAAGATTCGCGCCTTTGTGCAGGCAGTGCGCAGTAGCGCGTCGTCGATGTGACGGCTGGCAGTCTGCCGCCGTCCACTGCATGGTACAAACATGCGCTGCACGAAAGCAGGCAGGTGCCACCTCCGGGTGGACCAAAACCGAAGTGACAACCGCCCTGCGCAGGTTGTCGGGATGGCTGAGGATGGAAGCGTTGCAGGCAGGTCCTGGCCCTGTGCCGACCGCGGCAGCGAACCGATCATCGCCGCACACATGAATTTAGCTCAAGGGCATACGCGGGGCCGCGAACCAGAGCGTTCGGGCCGCCGGTACTGGAGAAAGAAAGCATGAGCAACTGGTTGGTAGACAAACTGATCCCTTCGATCATGCGTTCCGAGGTCAAGAAGAGCTCGGTGCCTGAAGGTCTGTGGCACAAGTGCCCGTCCTGCGAGGCGGTGCTGTATCGTCCGGAGCTGGAAAAGACCCTGGACGTTTGCCCCAAGTGCAACCACCACATGCGCATCGGTGCGCGTGCGCGGATCGACATCTTCCTCGACGCCGAAGGCCGTGCCGAACTGGGTGCCGACCTGGAGCCGGTTGACCGTCTGAAGTTCCGTGATGGCAAGAAGTACAAGGACCGCCTGACCGCTGCCCAGAAGCAGACCGGTGAAAAGGACGCCCTGATTTCCATGAGCGGCACCCTGCTGGGCATGCCGGTAGTGGTGTCGGCGTTCGAATTCTCCTTCATGGGTGGTTCGATGGGTGCCATCGTTGGCGAGCGTTTCGTGCGTGCGGCCAACTACGCCCTGGAAAACCGTTGCCCGATGATCTGCTTCGCCGCTTCCGGCGGTGCGCGGATGCAGGAAGCCCTGATCTCCCTGATGCAGATGGCCAAGACCTCTGCGGTGCTGGCGCGTTTGCGCGAAGAAGGCATTCCGTTCATCTCGGTGCTGACCGACCCGGTCTACGGCGGTGTTTCCGCCAGCCTGGCGATGCTCGGCGACGTGATTGTCGGTGAGCCAAAGGCCCTGATCGGCTTTGCCGGCCCGCGTGTTATCGAGCAGACCGTGCGTGAAAAGCTGCCGGAAGGTTTCCAGCGCAGCGAATTTCTGCTGGAGCATGGTGCGATCGACATGATCATCGCGCGTCACGAGTTGCGTCCACGCCTGGGTAATCTGCTGGCGCAACTGATGGGGCTGCCGACGCCTGAGTTCGTGGCGGCGCCCGTCGAGACCGTGGTGGTTCCGCCGGTGCCTGCCAACCTATGACCGAGCGTACCCTTGGCGAGTGGCTCGCCTACCTTGAGCAGTTGCATCCGTCAGCCATCGACATGGGGCTTGCGCGCTCGCAAGAGGTAGCGTCCCGGATGGGATTGGGCAAGCCGGCGCCTCGGGTGGTCACGGTCACCGGCACCAACGGCAAGGGTTCTACCTGTGCGTTCGTGGCGTCATTGTTGCGCGCGCAGGGCTTGAGCGTTGGCGTCTACAACTCCCCGCACCTGCTGCATTACAACGAGCGGGTGCAGATCAATGGCGTTCAGGCCACTGACGAACAACTGTGCGAAGCCTTCGTGGCGGTCGAGGCCGGTCGCGGCGAGATCTCCCTGACCTATTTCGAAATGGGTACCCTGGCGGCGTTCTGGCTGTTCCAGCAATCGGGCCTGGATGCGGTGGTGCTGGAAGTCGGTCTTGGCGGACGTCTGGATACGGTCAACCTGGTGGATGCCGACATCGCGCTGGTGACCAGCATCGGCGTCGACCATGCGGATTACCTGGGCGATACCCGCGAATCCGTGGCCTTCGAAAAGGCCGGTATCTTCCGTCAGGGCGCACCGGCGCTGTGCGGTGATCTCAATCCTCCCCAACCCTTGCTGGACAAGGCGCGCGAGCTTAATTGCCGGTTCTTGCTGCGTGGTCGTGATTTCGACCTGGGCGTGACCGATCACGGCTGGCAGTGGCGGGGTGTCGACGGGCAAGGTCGGGAGATCGAGTTGCACGACCTGCCATTGCTCGACCTGCCCATGGAAAACGCCGCGCTGGCGTTGCAGGCTTATGCGCTGTCGGGCTTGCCTTGGGTTCCTGGGCAAATAGTCGCGGCGCTGCAGGCCACGAAAGTCGTCGGGCGCCTGGATCGCCGCCAGTTCACCTGGCATGGCAAGCGCCTGAACCTGATGCTGGACGTGGGGCATAACCCCCATGCGGCCGAGTACCTGGCGCAGCGCCTGACCGCTCGTCCGGTGGCGGGTCGACGCCTGGCCGTCTTCGGGTTGCTGGCCGACAAGGATCTTGATGGTGTGGTTGGCCAGTTGAGTGCTAGTGTCCAGCATTGGGCGGTCGCCCCGCTTGATTCGCCTCGCGCGCGTCCGGTTGCGGATTTACAGGTTGCGTTGCAGAACCTCGGGGCTGCGGTAACATCCTATGCCAGTGTGGCGGATGCCCTGGAGGGGCAAAGCGCGCAGGCGACGGCGGAAGACGAAATCCTGCTGTTCGGATCATTTTATTGTGTTGCCGAGGCCCTCGAGTGGCTGGCCCGGCGCTCCACGGAGGAGGCTGCAGATGGCTTTGCTGGATAACGCGTACAAGCAGCGGATGGTCGGGGCCCTGGTGCTGGTGGCTCTGGCAGTGATTTTCCTGCCAATGCTGTTTTCCCGGGAGGACGAGCAGCGCCAGGTGGTGGTAGAGGCCCCGGCTGCGCCGCAGGCGCCCACCCTGCCGCAAGTTCAGGTCGAACCAGTGGTGGTTCCGGATCCGCAGGCGCTGCCCCAGGAGCCGGTGCCGAGCGATGCTGAAATAGCCATGGAGCAAGTACCTGCCACGCCGACGACGGCACCTGCAGCCAGTGCACCGAGCACGCCCGTTGCGCCACCCCCGGTTGCCGCCAAGCCGGTAGCACCAGCGCCTGCGCCCAAGCCTGCACCTGCGCCAGTCACCGCGCCCGTCAGCAAGCCTGCCGCCACCCAGGCTCGGGTCGATGCCAATGGCTTGTCGGTCAGTTGGTCGGTGCAACTGGCCAGCCTGTCGAGCCGTGAAAGCGCCGAAAGCTTGCAGAAAACCCTGCGTAGCCAGGGCTACAACGCTTATATCCGTACGGCTGACGGTAAAAACCGGGTGTTTGTCGGGCCGTTGATCGAGCGCGCCGAAGCCGATCGTCTGCGTGACCTGCTGGGTCGCCAGCATAATCTCAAGGGTTTTGTGGTGCGTTTCCAGCCGGAGCGCGGCTAAGGCTATCGCCTCAATTTGAAATCCACTGAAAATCGCAGCTTACCGGCAGCCATGGGCTCTGCTAAAATGCGCCGCCTTATCCGTCTGTAGGCTGCACTGTGCCATTTACCTGGGTTGACTGGGCGATCGTTGCAACAATCGCCATCTCCGCTTTGATCAGTCTGAGCCGCGGCTTCGTAAAAGAAGCACTGTCGCTGGTGACCTGGATCATCGCAGGAGCCGTTGCCTGGATGTTTGGTGGCTCACTGTCCGAGTACCTCGTCGGTTATATCGAAACACCGTCGGCCCGCGTGATCGCGGGCTGTGCCATCCTGTTCGTCGCCACCCTGGTGGTCGGCGCCATGGTCAATTATCTTATCGGCGAACTGATTCGCGTCACCGGCCTCTCCGGGACCGATCGCTTCCTGGGCATGGCCTTCGGCGCGGCGCGTGGCGCGTTGCTGGTGGTCACCGCCGTCGGGCTGTTGAGCCTGGGGCCGGTACAGCAGGATTCATGGTGGCAGGAGTCGAGGCTCGTGCCACAATTTCTATTGGTTGCAGACTGGTCCAAAAACCTCATATTAGGGTGGAGCAGTCAGTGGCTGGCCAGCGGTATCAGCGTACCCGCTGAAATACCGTTCAAGGAGCACCTCTTGCCGACGGCCAAAACGCCGCAGTGAGTCGTGTTCAGTTCAGTTTCATTAAGTAGGGGTTGCGTCGCATGTGTGGCATCGTCGGTATCGTCGGTAAGTCGAACGTCAATCAGGCGCTGTATGACGCGCTAACCGTCCTCCAGCACCGCGGCCAGGACGCTGCCGGTATCGTGACCAGCCATGATGGCCGGTTATTCCTGCGCAAGGACAATGGCCTGGTACGTGACGTGTTTCATCAGCGTCATATGCAGCGCCTCGTCGGCCACATGGGCATTGGCCATGTGCGCTATCCGACCGCTGGCAGCTCGACTTCGGCCGAAGCTCAACCGTTTTACGTCAACTCGCCTTACGGCATCACCCTGGCGCACAACGGTAACCTGACCAACGTTGAACAGCTGGCCAAGGAGATTTACGAATCTGACCTGCGCCACGTCAACACCAGCTCCGACTCGGAAGTGCTGCTTAACGTGTTCGCCCACGAACTGGCCCAGCGCGGCAAGTTACAGCCGACCGAAGAAGACGTATTCGCCGCCGTCACCGACGTGCACAACCGTTGCGTCGGTGGTTACGCCGTCGTGGCGATGGTCACCGGCTACGGCATCGTCGGTTTCCGCGACCCGCACGGCATCCGCCCGATCGTCTTCGGCCAGCGTCACACCGACGAAGGCGTGGAGTACATGATCGCCTCCGAAAGCGTGTCCCTGGACGTGCTGGGATTCACCCTGATTCGCGACCTGGCCCCAGGCGAAGCGGTCTACATCACTGAAGACGGCAAGCTGCACACCCGTCAGTGTGCGACCAATCCGTCCCTGACCCCGTGCATCTTCGAACACGTTTACCTGGCGCGTCCAGACTCGATCATCGACGGCGTATCGGTCTACAAGGCTCGCCTGCGCATGGGTGAGAAACTGGCCGAGAAGATCCTGCGCGAGCGTCCGGATCACGACATCGACGTGGTTATCCCGATTCCCGATACCAGCCGTACCGCGGCACTGGAACTGGCCAACCACCTGGGCGTGAAGTTCCGCGAAGGTTTCGTCAAGAACCGCTACATCGGCCGGACCTTCATCATGCCGGGCCAGGCCGCACGGAAAAAATCCGTACGCCAGAAGCTCAATGCCATCGAGCTGGAATTTCGCGGCAAGAACGTCATGCTGGTGGACGACTCGATCGTGCGCGGCACGACTTGCAAGCAGATCATCCAGATGGCGCGCGAAGCCGGCGCCAAGAACGTCTACTTCTGCTCCGCGGCCCCTGCCGTACGTTACCCGAACGTTTACGGCATCGACATGCCGAGCGCCCATGAACTGATCGCCCACAATCGTTCGACTCAGGACGTGGCTGACCTGATCGGCGCCGACTGGCTGATCTATCAGGACCTGCCTGACCTGATCGAAGCGGTTGGTGGCGGCAAGATCAAGATCGAGCACTTCGATTGCGCCGTGTTCGACGGCAAGTACGTTACCGGCGACGTTGACGAGGCTTACCTGAACAAGATCGAGCAGGCACGTAACGATGCCTCCAAGGTCAAGACGCAGGCTGTCAGTGCGATCATCGATCTGTACAACAACTGAGTTTCCACCGGCCCTGAGGGGCCGGTTTTGTATCTGTCAAAGACGGTTTATCTATCAAGAACGGGGCAAGGAGTGACAGCATGAGTCAGGATTGGGATGCCGGTCGGCTGGACAGCGACCTCGATGGCGTAGCGTTCGATACCCTGGCCGTACGTGCCGGCCAGCACCGCACGCCCGAAGGCGAACACGGTGATCCGATGTTCTTCACTTCAAGCTATGTGTTCCGTACCGCGGCCGATGCGGCGGCGCGTTTCGCGGGCGAAGTACCAGGCAACGTTTACTCGCGCTACACCAACCCGACCGTTCGTGCGTTTGAAGAGCGCATTGCCGCTCTGGAAGGCGCGGAGCAGGCCGTGGCGACCGCCACTGGCATGGCGGCGATCCTCGCCGTGGTGATGAGCCTGTGCAGTGCCGGCGACCATGTACTGGTGTCGCGCAGCGTATTTGGCTCGACCATCAGCCTGTTCGAAAAGTACTTCAAGCGTTTTGGCATCGAAGTCGATTACGTGCCGCTGGCGGACCTGTCCGGCTGGGATGCCGCGATCAAGGCCAACACCAAATTGCTGTTCGTCGAGTCGCCGTCCAACCCGTTGGCCGAGTTGGTGGATATCGCCGCGCTGTCTGAAGTGGCCCATGGCAAGGGCGCGATGCTGGTGGTCGACAACTGCTTCTGTACGCCTGCCTTGCAGCAACCCCTGAAGCTCGGCGCGGACGTGGTGGTGCATTCGGCCACCAAGTTCATCGACGGTCAGGGCCGTTGCATGGGTGGCGTGGTGGCGGGTCGTAGCGAGCAGATGAAAGAAATCGTCGGCTTCCTGCGTACCGCGGGCCCAACCTTGAGCCCGTTCAACGCCTGGATCTTCCTCAAGGGCCTGGAAACCCTGAGCCTGCGCATGAAGGCGCATTGTGCCAATGCCCAGCAACTGGCTGAGTGGCTGGAGCAGCAGGACGGCATCGAGAAGGTTCACTACGCCGGCCTCAAGAGCCATCCACAGCACGAACTGGCGTTGCGCCAGCAGAAAGGCTTTGGGGCGGTGGTGAGTTTTGAAGTCAAGGGCGGCAAAGAGGGCGCTTGGCGCTTTATCGATGCGACCCGCCTGATTTCCATCACTGCCAACCTGGGTGACAGCAAGACCACCATCACCCATCCGAGCACCACCTCCCATGGGCGCCTGGCGCCGCAGGAGCGTGAGGCTGCCGGTATTCGCGACAGCTTGATCCGGATCGCGGTCGGCCTGGAAGACGTGGCCGACCTGCAAGCGGATCTGGCGCGCGGGCTGGCTGCCTTGTGATCGAGTTGTCCACGTCTGTCGGTGCTACCAACGGTCGGGTCGCCCTGGTCACGGGTGCGGCACGGGGTATCGGCCTGGGGATTGCCGCCTGGTTGATCAGCGAAGGCTGGCAGGTGGTGCTGACCGATCTCGATCGTGAGCGGGGCTCCAGGGTGGCCAAGGTGCTGGGTGAACACGCGTGGTTCATCGCCATGGATGTGTCCGATGAGCAGCAAGTGACCCTGGGCGTTGCCGAGGTGCTTGGGCAATTCGGTCGTCTCGATGCGCTGGTGTGCAACGCGGCGGTCGCCGACCCTCGCAACATCACCCTGGAAAGCCTTGACCTGGGGTACTGGAACCGGGTGCTGGCGGTCAACCTCAGTGGGCCGATGCTGCTGGCCAAGCACTGTGCGCCCTATCTGCGGGCTCACGGCGGTTCCATCGTCAACCTGGCCTCGACCCGTGCGGGTCAGTCGGAACCGGACACCGAAGCCTACGCGGCGAGCAAGGGCGGTTTACTGGCCCTGACTCACGCGCTGGCCATCAGCTTGGGGCCGGAGATTCGGGTCAACGCAGTCAGTCCGGGCTGGATCGATGCCCGTGACCCTGCTGCCCGGCGTGCCGAGCCGCTAAGTGACGCCGATCACGCCCAGCATCCGGCGGGCAGGGTAGGGACGGTCGAAGACGTTGCGGCGATGGTGGCCTGGTTGCTGTCCAGGAATGCCGGGTTCGTCACGGGCCAGGAGTTTGTGGTCGACGGTGGCATGACCAAGAAGATGGTCTATCAGCAGTGAGAGGCAGCTTTAAGCTACAAGCTACAAGCGGCAAGTAAAAGCCGTTCAGTGTTGGGCCTGTCTGCGCGGCACGGCTTTTGACTTGTAGCTTGCCGCTTGAAGCTGTTTTTGAAAAAAATCCAATCCTGCTATTGACTTAGCTTCGGTATCTGCGTAAATTTCGCGGCCTCGGAGAAGCAAACGGGTGATTAGCTCAGCTGGGAGAGCGTCTGCCTTACAAGCAGAATGTCGGCGGTTCGATCCCGTCATCACCCACCACTTCTTGAGACTCTTGCGAAAGCAGGAGGGAAGCTGAAAAGCCTCCACCGACGCGCAGCGGTAGTTCAGTCGGTTAGAATACCGGCCTGTCACGCCGGGGGTCGCGGGTTCGAGTCCCGTCCGCTGCGCCATATTTTCCGAATCAGGTTTTCCTGGTTCGAGATTGAAAAGCTTCGAAGCTTGGCAATCAGACGAGTTAATTGGGCGAAAGTCCAAAGCGATACGCAGCGGTAGTTCAGTCGGTTAGAATACCGGCCTGTCACGCCGGGGGTCGCGGGTTCGAGTCCCGTCCGCTGCGCCATATCTGCCTCAAGGCCCACTGAACGCCTTGGAGCTACGAAGAAAGCCACTGGCAAAGCCAGTATCTACTTCGCGTCGATAGCAAAGACCCTGGTCGAAAGACCGGGGTTTTTTGTTTCTGGCATTTCACTTTTGTCGTGCGCGAATTCACCGACGCTTGATCATATGTCGGCCTGTCCCCGGCGATGCCTGGACCTTGTTCTATTCTCAAAGGTACACCTTCAGCTCAGGAGGAGGGTCCATGGCCACTGAAAAGCAGCATGAACATGACGACGATGGCGACGAGGAGCGGCCGGATGAGGCCACCCCGCAAGAGAATCCGCCACCGCAAACCTGGAAACACCCGGATGATGGAAAAAGCCTGTCGGACCTCGACGAGGAATGGCCGCTGAAACCCTGAGTCCATTGCGTTTTGCACACTGCCCCTGGTTAACCGCCAGGGGCAGTGTGCTGTCTGGGTCATTCCAGGGCGGTCGCCGCAGCGGATGGGCTGCGTAGCAATACGCTGTAGGGCACGCGCGGGATACCCGGCAGTCGAAGGTCCAGTAGCAGGCTCAACGACTCGTCCGCACGCAGGTAGGCATCGCCAAAGTCGCTGTCGAGCTGGGTGGGGTGGGCGATGATCTCCAGCAGTCCGTCCGTGGGGGGAGCGGCGTTGCGTAGATCCACCGGGGTGCATACATAATCGGCCGTTGCGTTGGCGAGGCGGCGCAAGCGTTGGTTGAGCAGGTGTTTGAACACCCGTTTTGGCAGGCTGAGGTTTTGTCCCAGATTGCGCGCCAGCCGAACCGGTACTCCTTGGCGGGCGGCAAACCGCGCGACGATCTCGCCGATCGGCCAGATATTGTGAACGTGTTGATGGGAATCCAGATGGCTGGGTTGCAGGCCGTTGTCCAGGCAGTGTTGCCACTGTGCCTCAAGCTCCTGCAACACCGCTTCACGTTGTTCGCGCCCGAGCCACAAGTGGTGGCGCGCAAGGTTCAGGTCGAACTCGCCAGCGGCGCTGCAGAAGGTTGACTGGCGGACGATCGCCTCGCTCAAGGGGCGGCCGTAGGTGAGGTTGAAATGCAGGCCGACGCGGCCCTTGAGCAGCGGTTGTTGCGCCAGCTGACAAGCGGCGTGGAAAGCGGGCATGTTGGCCATGGCGGTGGCGGAGCTGATCACCCCGGCCTGAAAGGCCCGCAGGATGATTGCATTCTCGTTCGGGCTGAGGCCGAAATCGTCAGCGTTGACGATGACTTGACGAGGCATGTTCGCCCTCCTTGGGGTGTGTACCGCCCACAGGGTTTTTCGCGCCGACGGGCTCGCGGGTGGCCACCCGCCAGGCGCGCCAGGCGTGCAGTCGCGGTTTGAGGTAGTGCCAGCACCGCAGGCCAAGGCCCAGGCAGATGCCACTGGGGCGCCAGGAATAGAAACTCCAGCGCCAGTGTTCGAGTTGCCCGGTCATGCGTTCATGCAGTTGATGGGTGGAGTTGTTCAGGCTCACGCGCGAGGCATCGATCCACTGCCAGCCTTCGTCCAGCCCCCAGAGAATCCATTCCTCAAGCAGTACGCGGCCACTACTCAGGTCCGCATGTTGCGGCAGGAACGCCAGGTTGTAGTCATACAGCCGGCCTTGTTCCAGCAGCCCGAGACGATAGCTGATGCAACGCCCATCGAGCTCCAGCACCACGGCCCGTACCAGGCCAAGGGCGGCGAGGTGGGTGAACGCTTCGTTCATCCATAGTCGGCGGTGCGCGTCGGAGAAGATTCCGACGCCTTCGTCACCTTTCCAGCTGGCCGCTTCGACCTCGCTGATCGCTTGCAGCAAGGGGCCGATGGTCAGCGCGTCCGGGGCCAGGCGCTTGATCTGCGCACCGCAGGCCGTGATACGGTTGCGCGCCCGACGCAGTTTGTAGCGATGATTGCCCGAGACTGCCTGGCGGTCACTGTCGCTGATCAGGAGCACCGGTACTCGACAGCTGAGGCGCCGTTCGCTGGTAGAGCTCAGCGGCATCCAGGGCGTCAGTGTGCCTGGCTGATCCGGGGGCTGCGGCAACTCATTGAGTTGCAACACGGCGTGCGGCAAGTGCTGGCGGATCGCCCTTAGCCCTTGTTGCAGGCTGTCGCTGTCCAGGCAGGCGAGCAGGGCGATCCGGTCGGCCATCGGATAGCCCAGGTGACGAACGACGCGAAATGGCAACCCGGCAAACCGTTCACGGCAGGCGATCAGCGGCAGGCACAGGCACAGTTGGTCGTCCTGCCAGCCCAGCAGGACCTGCAACGTCGTACCGTCTTGCAGGGCGTGTTCGGCCGCGCGCAACCAGGCCAGGGTATTGAAGGGTGTCGCGTCCGGCACGCGCTGGCGTAGCGCTTCGTACGCGACTTGCGGAAAGTCAGGGGCACACAGTGACATGCACCATTGCAATCGCACCGCCATAACGGTTGAACTCCCTGTGCTGCGATGGCGAGGTTGCGCGACGGCAACCGGTTCGATGGAGGGGCTCATGAAGCATTCCAGCTCAAGGCAAACAGCGTTTCGCCGGGCAGCTCGAACTTCACCCGGCCGTCCTCACAGTTGAACGTGGCCGGCCGGCTCTGGCTGTCGGCGCCGAAATACACCAGCGCGCCAGGCTGCAACGGACATGAGGCGGCGATGCCCTGCAAGGTGACATGCTGCAGGCGTGTGGTCTTGTTGACGCCCAGCACACTGCGTTGTCGATCGCTGGCCATGGCCAGCACGTCAACCTCGAACGCGTCATTGTCCAGGCGCACCACGTCCTTGAGCCAGTAGCGAGCGATGAATTGCTGAGCGTAGCCCACCGGCTTGAGTTCGAAGCGATCGCCTTCCAGCACGCGCAACATGCCCTTGCGGTGGTCGCCTTCGTCATCGATCTGGAACCAGTTGAGCATGTCGAGCAGGCCGTCCTGGGCCGAATTGATGGCTACCGAGGCCCACCACAGCGAAGCGAAATGGGTTTCCTGGTCGTAGGGGCTCAGGCTCGAACCGCTGGACATATTGGTCTGGTCCAGCAGCAGCGCCTTGCGGGGCCGACCTTGTTGATCGAGGCCAACGAGCTCGGCGGCGCGTCGCACGCCGTCGCGGTACACGCGGGTGGCCAGCAGGTCGCGGATCATCCATTCGTGCCAGGCCAGGGCGTCGATCCGCTCGCCTGATGCCTGTAGCAGGCGTCGCGCCCAGTCAATGCCACAGCGTTCGGCGGCGTTGTCGGCGAGGGGACCGTTGATCAGCCGCGAACTGGCCGGCATAGCGATGCGCACACCGGCCTGGAAGTTGGCGGGATTGCTTTGCACCTGGCGCACCATGCTGTCGAAGAGTGCTTGATAGTCGGAAAAGTCCGCGTAGCTAAGGTTCGGTTCATCGGCAAAGGCGATGTAGTGCAGGCCTTTGCCCCCCAGGGCGCGGGTCCCGGCGAGCCAGGCGTCAAGGCCGGCGTTGCTGACCGCATCGACGCGCAGGATGGAGCCCCGTTGCGTGGCGGAAAGCAGGGTGATGTCGTGGGTAATGCCCAGGCGTTCCTGGTAAAAGCGCCGGAAGGGGTCCTCGTACTGCGGCCTTTTCGCGGTCAGGTCGACAAAACTGTAGTAGCTGCCCGCGCGCGGCTTGAGCGTATCGAACAGCGAGTGGCTGTCCGGTGGCGGCAGTGCGTAGGGCAGGGCGAGGCCCAGGTCCGGGGTTCGGCCGACGATCTGGGTATGCAGGGTAAGCAGGGTCTGGCCGGCGTCTTCACGCACAGGCTGGAGCTGCTGCGGGTTTTGCGCGAACAGATTGGCGGTGCCATCGAGCCAGAATGCGGCTTTGCCCGAGCCCAGCAGACGCAGCCGCCAGACCTGTTCGACGCTGGCGACAGGCAGCGCCACCTGATCGAATTGCCAATAGTCGCGATAGGATTTGAGCGCCAGGCTCAGCGGTTTGCCATCGGCCAGTCGCTCTACTTGCAATGCCCTGACACCACCATGGAATTTGCCGGCCAGGATCGCCCGTTCGCCGGCTGCGACCTTGAAATACAGCTCGTCGCCATCCCGGGTTGAGGCGCTGAAGTGAACCTTGGCCGGGGCCAGCAGCGCGACGGTGTGTTCATCATGTTCGATCCGATAGTTGCGAAAGCTGTAGCCGGGAATCTCCAGCCGATAGCTGGAGGCACTCGGCGCCAGGTCCCAGCGCTGGCTGCCACGGGTTTCGCTGGCCTTGATGTGCCGTTCGCCCGCGAGCTTGCCCTGACCGTCAAGCAGGTACAGTTGCTCTTCGTTGGCATCCGCTTGCCAGGCCGGGACCCAGCTCACGGTCAGGGTGTCAGGCTGCCCGGCCTGCAGGTACAGGCTGGCGTCACGAATGTCGCCCCAGCGCATGGGCGCGGCTTGCGCGCTCAGGCCCAGGCCGAGGCTGATCAGTAGCAGTAGGTGCTTCATGCCGGTTTACGCATCAGCAGTTGACGCATCGGCACCAGATCGCTGGGCAGGATGATCAGGGTTTGCCACACCGGCACGCCGCTGAGGCGACAGTACAGCCACAGCAGGGCGACGGTCACCGCCAGGTAAGCAACGGAGGACGCCACGGCGGCGCCGACAATGCCATAGGCGGGAATCAGCAGCAGGTTCAGCGCCAGGTTGAACAGGGCGCAGAGGCCCATCACCAGCGAAATGCTGCCGGGCCGGTTCTTGCCCAGCAGATCCAGGCGCAGGATGCTCACGTAACACAGCCCAAGCAGGCCTGGCAGCAAGGCCAGCAGCGCCGGGTACGCCGGCTGGTAGGCCTCTCCGAACAGGGTGACGATCAGCCATTCGCCGACCAGTGCCATGCTCACGCAGGCGGCGATCATCACCGTGGCGGTCAGGCGCAAGGCCAGAGGGGTCAGGCGCTCGATACCTTGTTCCTGCTGCAGCAGGCGCTTCATCAACGGTGTGGTCACCGCTTCCGGTACGATAAACAGCAGTTCGCCAGCGGCGGTGGCCATGGCGTATTCACCCAGCGCGGTGCTGCCCAGCAAAGCGCCGATCAGCAGGTAATCGGAGCGCAGGATCACCTGCTGAAACAGCAGGTCGGGATGGCTTCTGGCGCTGTAGCGCAGCAGTTCATTCTGCCCCGCGCGATCCCATTGCAGGCGCAGCGGGTGATCGCGCTTGAGCCAGTACCAGCCCACGGCGACCACCAGGCAGATGCCCGCGAGCCAGCTGATCAGTGCCGCCTCCAGCGCCGCGCTCTTCCACATCCAGAACAAGGCAAGAAACAGCAGCAAGGGGGTCAGGGACTCGATCAGCCGCAAGACGTTGAAGGCGACCACGCCGCCGGAGGCATTGTGCAGGGTCAGCAAGCCGCTCTTGAGCACGGACAGCGGCACGGCCATCAGCAGCAGCCAGGCCAGCAGGCCCAGTTGGCGGGTGATGTCCAGTTCACCGCCGAACTCGCGCGTCAGCGCCACCACCAACAGCGTCAGCATCGTTGCCAGCAGGCAGCCGAACACCAGCACCTGGCTGAGCAGCAACCCCATGGGGCGTTGTTTTGCCGCCTGAAACCCGACGGCCGAATTCAGGCCGCCGCTGGTGGCGGCGCTGATCAGGTCGGGCAGGGTACTGAGCAACGCGAACAGGCCCCGTTCGCTGGGACCGAGGATGCGCGCCAGCAGCACGTTGCGCAGCAAGCGAAGGGCGATCATCAACACCGTGGTGCCCATGCTCAGCGCCAGGTGCTTGAGGTACTGGTTCAGGGTCATGCGCGGGCCCCTTGGCTGATTCGCCAGGCCAGCAGTTCCGGACGGCTGGCGTTGCGCTGGCTGACACCGAATCGCGGCAGGGCCAGGGGGTCGCCAGTGCCACGGTAAAGGCCGGCGCCGGTGCCCAGTGCAAAGGGGTAACGGTGCGCCGCCAACTGCTGGCGCACCCGTTGATCGTGGTCGCCGTTGGGGTAGCAGTACACCGGCAGGGGCTGCAGGCAGCCGTTGTCCAGGGCGTCGCGGCTGCGCCGCAGTTCCTGTTCCAGGCGCTGGTCGTCCAGCCCGGTCAGGATGGCATGGCTGGCCCCGTGGGGGCCAAAGCTGATCAGTCCTGAACTCTCCAGGGTGCGCACCTGATGCCAATCCAGCGCCTGGGGCGATGCATCCTCGGGGCAGGTCCCGGCGAGCTGGCAGAGAGTGTCCGGCGACAAGCGCTTGAGTGTTTGCAGGTAATGCGCCAAGGCCAGGCTGCGGCGCTGTTCGTCGGCCTCGCCGAGCAGGCTTTCGGGCAGCGTATGACCCGACTGTTGCAGGTGATCGATCAAGTTCTGGCGCGGCACTTCGCCGTGACTGCCCCACAGGGTTTCCCCCAGGCTTTCCCACCAGAAGCGCTGGCGGCTGCCAATAAAGTCCGTGGACAGGAAAATGCTCGCCGGTACCTGATGCTGTTGCAGCACCGCAAAGGCATTGAGCGCGTTGTCACGCCAGCCATCGTCAAAGGTCAGTGCCACCCGGGGCCGGACTGACTGGCGCAGGCGGGCGTCGGGCTGCAACAGCGACATCAGCGGCACGCAGTCGAAATGCCGCTTGAGCCAACCGAGCAGGTGATCGAAGGCCAGGGGGCCGACACACAACTCATTGCGGTGCGGCAGTGCCGCCGCCGCGTCGTCGGCCAGTACCCGGTGCAGCATCAGGATCACGCCGGTGCCGCGCAGTTGATGACGGCCCAGGGGGGAGTTCATGTACAACCAGCCGCTGGCACGCTTGATACAGGTTTTGATCGGCATGTCAGGCACTCATCGAGTCTGGTCGGGGTTCCATTGGTTGTAGCTGTGCCCGCGCAAGAACTGCCACAGGCCGATGCTCATGCCGGCCAGGGTCACCAGCACGAACGCGGCGAGGCGAAACGGCTTGGGCAAGCGGTGACGCACATCCAGCAGGCCGGCCACGGCGCAGGCGTAGCCGAGCAACTGGGCGGCCAGGGTCAGGCGGTAGAAGCCATGCTCATCGAGCAACCAGAGGTTGGCCGCGAGCAAGGGCAGTAACAGTACCGGCGCCAGCCGGCGGATCAGCTTGTGGCTGATCAACGCGATGGCGTACAGGCCATGGTGCAGCGGGTTGAGCAGCTCACGCCGGGCCGCCAGGCTGATCAGGCCGCCGACGGTGACACGCTGGCGGCGGCTGAACTGTCGGTCGGCCTCGTCCACGCCCCGATCGAGCACCTTGGCGTCGTCGACATAGATGACGCGCTTGCCCGCGACCGGTGCGCAGGTGTTGATAAAGAAATCGTCGTTGACCAGAGCTGGAATCGGTTGGTACAGCTCGCGGCGCAACGCCTGCAGGGCGCCGTCGGCCGAGACCGTGCAGCCGGTTCGGCTTTCCACCCGGCGCAGCCAGGCTTCGTAGTGGCGATACAGGCTTTCGCCCAGGCTCAGGCCTGAGCCCGGGACGGGGATGTTCATGTTGCCGACGGTACCACCGACCTCAGGGTCGGCAAACGGCGCCAGCAGCCGCTGCAAGGTGCCGTCGATCCAGTGAACGTCGGCATCGGTAAACACCAGGATATCGCCTGTGCAGTGGCTGACAGCGGCGTTGAGCACACTGTTCTTGCCTTGGCGCGGCAGGTCGAGCACCTCGATGCGCGGGTCGTTGAAGCTGCGCGCCAGGGCCACGGTCTGATCGGTGGAGCCGTCGCTGGCGACGATGATCTGCAAGCTGGCGGCGTGATAGTCCTGGGCCAGCAGATTGCGCAGTTTGTTCTCGATATTGCGTTGCTCGTTGTGCGCGGCAACCACCACACTGACCCGTTGCGCAGGCAAGGGCGCTGGCCTGTGTCGAGGAAAAAACGGCCCTGCGACTGTCAGCAGCAGCGGGTAACCCAGGTAGGCGTACACCGGCAGCAACAGGCACAACCAGAAAATGAGTTTAGCCACGAGCAGGTCTCCTGGCGGTCCAATGACAAAGGCTGAGGGCGAAGGCCGCGCCGGTCAGGTGCAGACGCAACCAGTGCAGGCCCCAGAGTTGTAGGGTCAAGCCGAGGTGGTGGTGTTTCAGGCTCTGGCGCAAGCTCAGTGCGAGCGCCGGCAGGCTGCTGATCAGCAGAAGCGCCAGGGCCAGATGCGGCATACCGTCGAGCAGTGCCGCAATGGCCAGTCCGTCCAGCCCCCAGGCGCCGATCGAGAGCAGGGGAAAGCGCAGCAAGCGCAAGCTCACACCTTGGCTGCGCAGCAGTTGCAGGTGACTGCCCTGGCGCCACAACTCCTTGCCCATCCACTCACGCCAACTGCCTTCATAGCCCCAATGCAGGGCGACACTTTCATTGACCGACAACAGTCGCGCCCCCGTCCCGCTCAGGCGCAGGGTCAGGTCCTTGTCCTCTCCGGTACGCAGGCTTTCGTTGAAGCCGCCGATGGCGACAAAGCGTTCGCGGCGCATCAGCAGGTTGGCCGAGGGTAGCCATTGCACCGGGTGCATCGTCTGGGTGGTCGGGCGCAGGGTGCGGCGTTGCCAGGCATGGGCAAACCACGGCGCCTGGAGCGGGATGTGCAGATCCAGCGCCAGCACATCGGCCTGCCCGGCCAGTTCCAGCCCTGTCAGCAAGGTCAGCCAGTTGGTCGGCATTTCGATGTCGGCATCGATAAACGCCAGCCATTCGCCGCTGGCCAGCGCTGCGCCGCGATTGCGCAAGGCGCCGATGTGCAGGCCGGGCAGGCTCAACACTTGAGCACCCAGGGTGCGGGCGATCTGCGGTCCCTGATCATGGGAGCCGTTGTCGACCACAATCAGCTCGCACTCAAGCCCTGCCGATTTCGCCGCCAGCCGGGCCGCCTGCAAGGTCCGCGCAATGTGTCGGGCTTCGTTGAACATGGGAATGATAATGCTGACGCAGCTCATGCCTGGCGCTCCGGCAAGGGGCTTTGTTCGGCCGTCTGGCGCAACACCCAGGACATTGCCAGCATGATCCACAGGTATTTATGGTTCGCGGCGCTGAGGAACAGCAGAAACAGCATCAGCGACACCAGGCTCATGGCCAGGTGCGTGACCAGGTCGGCCTGTTCCCACTCATGGCGCTTGAGCCAGGCTGCGCGGGCGCGTTGCAGGTTGAACAGGCCCGTGCCGAGCAGACCGACAAACAGCAGCCCGGCCGGAATACCCAGCTCACTGAACGTTTCCAGGTAGGTGTTGTGGGCACGACGGTACAAGTCGTTGGCTGCGCCCTTGATCGAGAATGCCTTGGCGTAGCCGGTGACCGAGTAATGCAGCGGGAAGGTGCCCGGGCCCGAGCCCAGCAGCGGGTTTTCCTGGATCATCTTGCTGCCGACCACAATGTACGACGCGCGACGGCCCAGCGACTCGTCACGGTGGGCACTGGCACCGGAACTCAGAATGCTCAGCGACTGGATCCGCGCCAGGTACCCGGCCGGCATGGCGTAGATGGCCAGTGGAATCACGATCGCCGCGCCGAGCATGGCAAACCCCAGATGACGCGGACGAACGCGTGGTAACTGGGCGCGGTAGTGGTACAGGCCTATGAGCAGGGTGATGAGCAACACCACCAGCCCGGAACGGGACTCGGTCTTGGTCATGCCGACCAACAACAACAGGCAGCAACCGCCCCAGAGCAAGCGTTGCCACAGGCCAGGACTCTTGAGCAGCAGCAACAGCGCCAGGGGAACGGCGAAAGCGATCAGCAGGGCAAAGGTGTTCGGGTCGGCCAGCAGGCCGGCGGCGCGACCCTGGTCCTGATACTGGGTGGAGAGCATCGCGAGGGCGCATGTCAGCGACACGCTGAGGGTCACCAGTCGACAGAACATCATCATGTTCATCTCGCGGCCGATCAGCAGGGTGATCACGAACAGCACCAGGGCGACGCTGATTTCATGCAGGTTCACCAGGGACCGATCCAGGTTA
Source organism: Pseudomonas sp. Irchel s3b6 (assembly GCF_900187415.1). Classification (NCBI taxonomy): domain Bacteria; kingdom Pseudomonadati; phylum Pseudomonadota; class Gammaproteobacteria; order Pseudomonadales; family Pseudomonadaceae; genus Pseudomonas; species Pseudomonas sp. Irchel s3b6. Next base: position 33,474 of record NZ_FYDM01000011.1, read on the forward strand.
TCGGTCAGTAGCATGCTCAGGAAGTACAGCACCATGAACCCGATCAAAAAGCGCCACAGGTTACTGCGCAAGCGCTCGGACGGAATCTGGTGCACCGCCAGTTGCAGGCACAGGATCAGAGCCAGGGACGCTCCCAGGAGTTTTGCCCCGGTCGGCGTGCTGTCCTTGAACAGGCCTTCAAGCGGAACCATTGCCACGATCCCCAGCAAGCCCCAGGCCGGCCGGCGATACAACACCGCCACGCCAACGATACCCAGCACGGCGCCGGGGGCCAGGTACGGCCAGGGACTGGCCAGCAGTACCAGAGAGACCAGCCCCAAAAGACTGACCAGCGACAGAGGGATGATCACGCGCGAGCCTCCTGTGCAGTGCGGATATACAACTGCGACCAGCGCTCGGCGAGGGCCCGCAGGTCGTAGCGGTCGAGTTGGGTGCGGCGGGCGTTTTCCGTCAGCGTGCGAGCCAACAGCGGTTCGTTGAGCAGGGTTTCCAGTTGTCGCGCCAGTGCCGGGCTGTCGGCCGGTGCGGCGAGCAACCCGTTGTGCCGGTCTTCGAGCACATCGGGAATGCCACCGACCCCGAACGCCACCACCGGTACTCCGGCTTGCATGGCCTCCAGCAGAATCATCGGTGTGCCTTCGGTGCGTGAACTGATCACCAGTGCATCGAGCTGCGTCCACCAGGGGCCCATCTCGGTCTGGTAGCCCGGCAGCGTAATGCGTTCCAGCAAGCCGGCAGCGTCGATGCGTGCCACCAGGGCGGGCCGCTCCGGGCCGTCACCGAGCATCACCGCGTGCAACTGTGGATATTGCTGGCACAGCGGGATCAAGGCATCGAGGAACAGGTCCGGGCCTTTCTCACAGCTCATGCGCCCCACGTAACCGGCCAGCCAGCGTTGCTGATCGGCGGTGCGTTGGGGCAGGGCAGTGGCCGCCGGCAAACCGTTGGGAATCACCTGGAGCTTGTCCGCCCGGACACTGGCATGCCGGCACAGCACCGCAATGCTCTCGGCCACGCAAACCACCCGGTCCACCGACGCGGTGCGGCACAGTTGCAGGCTGAGCCAGGTGTAGAACTTCTGTTTGCGGCTGCGCGGGGTGAAGCCGTGCTGGGTAATCACCAGCGGCAGGCGCAGCAGGGTCGCGGCCACCCAGCCCAACACCAGGCCCTTGAAGTTGTGGGTGTTGAGCAGCGGACGTTCGTCGCGCCGTTGACGCAGGTGTCGCATCAATTCACCCAGTCCCGCGCAGGCACGGCAATCGACCCCGGCGGCGCGAAACCGGGCGATGAGTTCGGGCGGCGCATCGAGAAATAGCACCTGGTGCTGGCCGGGCGTTGCCAGGCAATGGTCCAGCAACATCCGCTCGGCACCGTAGAACCCGCCGCTGCCGAGCAGATGAATGATCGGCAGCGCAGGTGCGGTCTGCCCGTTCAATTGCGCATCCAGTGCAGGAAGCTGGGGACGGTCCAGTTCGGGTGCGGATTGTTCGGCAACGCTTTCTGGTCGTTGATCACCAGCAGCACCGGCAAGCCCAGTTCGCGGCTGATTTGTGCCGGGTGTTTGAAGCGATGGTCGAAGAACTCACGCACATAGACCAGGGCGATCGCCAGCAGCAGCCCGCTGAGCAGGCCGAACGGAATGATCAGCAACGGTTTGGGAAATGCCGCCTCGGTGGGTTCGAACGGTGGGCTCAGGACCCGTGCGTTCGACAGGTCGTTGTCGAGCAGGCGCGCGGTACTGCTTTCGGCAAAACGCTGGGCGTAGGTGGAGAACGCGGAATGCAGGGCGTTGATTTCGGTGTCCATCTGCCGCAGCTTGCTCTGGGTTTCCTGCAACTGGTGGATACGCTCCTTGTACTCAGCGATGCGCGCGATTTTCTGATCGATCACCAAGCCGATGACGGCCAGATCGTTGGTGCGTTCCTGAATCCGGTTGCCGACCACTTTCAGGAACTGCTGGCGGCCGCGGGTAATTTGTTCGCGGGTCAGCAGCATCGGTTCACTGCCAGGCTGGAACACTGCCAGGTCGTTGTTGTAGCGCGTGACCAGGTTCGTCAGCTGTTCGCCGAGCTGTTTGATTTCCCGGTCCTCGAACGCCACCTTGTCCACGGTGGTGGTGAAGGTGTAGGGGAAGGTGTAATCGCTGAACCTGGCGTTGCTGGCGTTACCCAGGTTGGCCTTCAGGTAGTCGAGCCAGCGTTGGTTTTCCAGCAGGCGGTCGCGGTACAGGTTCAGTGCCTGTTCTTCCGTGTTGATGGCATTCAGGCGGAAGGTGATTTCCTCCTTGGGGTCGGACGAACCGACGCGCTCCAGTAGCCCCAGGCGCGTACCTTCCAGGCCGTCGAGGCGGGTCTGGTATTGCAGTTTCTTGGTTTCATAGAACGTTTGTGGCAAGTCGATCGATTGCAGATCCTGACGGTTTTGCAGGTAGTTCTGCAGCAGTTGCGCGACGAAGTCGGTGCCCTGCTTGGGGTCGCCAAAACTGTAGATGATCGAGATCACATTGGAGCCGGGCAGGGTTTCAACCTTCAGTTTGTCGATGGCCTCTTGCGTCAGCCCGTCCAGGGTCGTATCGCGCACCGGGTCGACTTCCAGTCCGAACAGCTGGCGCGCCGGGTTGATCACGTACTCGCGCAGCGGGTTGATCAGCAGGTTGCGCAGCGGGTCGGTTACCACTCTGGCGAGCAGGCCCGGGGCCGGGTTGTACTCACCCTTGTCGCGCAACTGGCTGATGGTCTGGCGAATCAGCGCCGGTGAACGCAGGATGTTGGCCTCGGTTTCCATGTCCGACAGGGTCGGTGGGACGAAGGTCGCATTCTCCTGGGTCAGGGAGGTGGTGGCATCCCCCTGGGACAGTTTCTTGGACTGCACGATCACTTGCGCGGTGATATCGAAGCTCTGTTTGAGCACCAGCGGTAGCAGCAGGGTGATGACTGCAAAGACCAGGAAGACTCGTTTGACCAACTGTTTGTTGGCGAAAAAGATCCTGAAGAACTCATGCAGGTAGTTTTCCTTTGGATTCATGGCCGGTCACCTGTGAGTTAATTGTTGTTGTCGTCTTTGTCGTCCAAGCGATAGCTGAAGCTCATGCCCACGCCCTGGAAGAGCACGACATCCGCCAGCTGCCGCGCCAGTTCACCGGCGCTGGCCAGCTTGGTCTTGGGCACAAAGAGCATATCGTCCGGTTGCAGGTAGGCGATCTGCGCGGCGTCGCCGGACAGGGCCGCGTCGACGTCATAGTGGCGCGCTTCGACCTGATTACCGTTGCGCCGCATGATCACCACCGAATCCAGGCGGGCCTTGGCGTTGGCACCACGGGCCAGGGTCAGGGCCTCGAGCACCGAGATCGGCCGCCGGACCGGGTAGGCACCCGGCTGGCCGACTTCGCCGAGCACGAACACTTCGTTGCCCTGGGTGGACTTGAGCATCACGTTGACGGTCATCCGCCCCGGCAACTGCGCGTAGCGCTTGTTGAGGAAGGTTTCCAGCTGGCTGACGCTCATCCCTTGCAGGGGCACGGCGCCGACTTCCGGAAAGCTCGCGTAACCGTCGTTGCCCACGATGATTTCCCGGCTCATGCCGGTGGTCGGGTGGTTCAGCGTGCTTTTGAGGTTGTTCTCGTTGCTCAGCGGGCTGATCACCTGCACGGTCAACTGGTTGCGGTTGGGCTGGAACAGCATTTTGCGTTGATAGGCACGCTGGATTTCGTCGCGCGCCTGCTCGCTGGTCAAGCCCTCGATTTTCACCGAAGTGTTGGCGCCCGGCAGCGCAATGGTGCCGTCCGGCAACACCAACTGGCTGCCGTTGAGCTGGCTGGCGGCGGTGAAATTCAGGCCGATCTGATCACCGGATTGAATACGGTAGGCCGATGAGCCTGAGGTGCTGACGTGGAAGATCACGTCCAGTTTGTCGCCCGGGCGCAGGGTCTGTTCGACCTTGGGCATATCGGTGGCCTGGGCATTGGCCGGTGCGGCGGTGAGGATCTGCACCGGCATGCTCTGGGTTTCGGTGTGGCTGGAGCAACCTGCTAGAGGCAGCAACAGCAGGGCAAGCCATTTCGCGTTCATGAGGTCATCCTTTGGCTGCTGTCTTTACAGGTTGTTGTAGAGCCATTTGGGCATGTAGTACTTGCGGCTGTTGAAAATGCTTCCGACCAGCTTTGCCCCGGCCTGGGTCAGGCGCTGGCCGGCCGCTTGTGCGACTTCCCAACGGGTCTCCTCGGCACGCACCACCAGCACCACGCCGTCCACCAGGGTACTGATGACCAGAGTGTCGGTGGCCGAATACACCGGGTCGCCATCGATCACCACAAACCGGTACTGCTCGGCCAGTTGCTTGAGCAGGGGACGTAGCTGCTCCGGTGTGAGGTGCTCGGCACCGCGTCGATGGTGGCCGTTGGGCAGAATCAGGAACGGCAGGCCCGTCAACTGCGTGATGCAATCGTGCAGCGGTGGCGCGCTGTCGTGGTTGAACACCAGGTCGCGAAAACCTCGCTCCTTGTGCAGCCCCAACTGCTGGCTCAGGTTATTGGCGGACTGGCTGGCATCGACCAGCAGCACCTGGCCGCTGCTCATTTCCGCCAGTTGTCGGGCCAGCACCAGGGCACTGGTGCTGACGCCGTCGCCGCTGTTGGCGGCCGTCAGGAACAGGACTCGCAGGTCCTGGTCGAGTACGGTCGAGGTCAGGTTGGACTCGCTCGGATTAGCGATGGTCAAGCTTTTGGTTGAACCGTCCATCTCAACTTGCTCCGTGGCCACTGAAAACCTTGAAGGGTGTCTTGAGCAGGATCTTCAGATCCAGCAGCAGACTCTGGTTGGCGATGTAGCTCAGGTCGAGCTCGACCCGTTGATCGAAATCGATATTGCTGCGTCCGGAGATCTGCCACAGGCCGGTCATGCCAGGGTAAATGCTCAGGCGCGCGAGGTGACTGTCCTTGTAGCGATAGGCGTTGAACGAGGTAGGCCTGGGGCCGACCAGGCGCATGTCGCCCTTGAGTACATTGATCAGGTTGGGCAACTCGTCGAGGCTGCTGCGTCTGAGGAACCCGCCGATTGCGGTGATCCTCGGGTCCTTGTCGATCTTGAAGTCGATGGCATCGGCACCGTGCTTGTTCAGGTGGCGCAGCGACTCCTTGAGGTCCTCGGCGTTGGCGACCATGGTGCGGAACTTGTACATGCCGAACAGGCGCCCGCGGTAGCCGGTGCGTTTCTGGACAAACAGCACCGGCCCCGGACTGTTCAACCGGATGGCCAGGGCCAGGGCCAGCAACAGCGGCGACAGCAGCACCAGCAGGATCAACGCGCCCAGTGTGGCGACGATCCGGTTGGTTCGCGACAGGGTCCAGGGTCGCCCGCCGTCACGGCCGGTTATCCAGCCACGACCTTGCATGTGGATCGCTGAATCCAGGCGCATGCGCTGCTCGGGATCGAGGCGCTTGTCACGGCGCATCGTTTGTACCGGCACCTCTTGTTCATGACCGGTCATAAACGCCTCCGTATAGGCGAGGGCTCATCCGGGCGCGAAGCATCGCCAGCGAGCGACGTCGGGATGACGGGCAGCACGTAATACTCACGGAACCAGGCCACGAAACGCCTGAGCCCTTCATCGAGTGCGATCTGTGGGTGAAAATCGATGTCGTGTTCCAGCTCACGGACATCGGCAAAGGTGTTCAGGACATCGCCGGGCTGCAGGGGCAGCAGGTCAACGTTAGCCTGGCGTCCCAGGTGTTTTTCCAGCAGCGCCAGATAGTCCTTGAGCTCGACAGGGCGCTCGCCGCCGACGTTGTAGATTTTCCAGGGCGCCATGCTGCTCGAAGGGTCCGGGTGCTTACGGTCCCAGTCGATGGCCACCCTGGGGGGGCGGTCAAGCAGGCGCGCAATGGTCTCGATAATGTCGTCGATGTAGGTGAAGTCGCGCTGGTGCCGGCCATGGTTGAATAACTTCAGCGGGCGACCCTGGACGATCGCCTGGGCAAAGCGGATGGGCGACATGTCCGGACGCCCCCATGGGCCATACACGGTGAAGAAGCGCAACCCGGTGCAGGGAATGCCAAACAGGTGGCTGTAACTGTGGGCCATCAGCTCGTTGGCTTTTTTCGTGGCCGCGTACAGGGACAGCGGGTGGTTGACGCTGTCATGGGTGGAGTAGGGCGTCTGCTGGTTGGCCCCGTAGACCGAACTGGAGGAGGCGTAGATCAGGTGCTTCACCGGATGGTGCCGGCAGTTCTCGAGAATGTTCAGGAAGCCGCTGAGGTTGCTGTCCAGGTAGGCTTTTGGATTATCCAGGGAGTAACGCACCCCGGCCTGGGCAGCCAGGTGAATCACGACCTCGGGTTGCTCGCGGGTGAACAGTGCGACCAGGGCATCGCTGTCCACCAGATCGGCCCGCAGCAGGGGGAATGGGCCCACCTGTTGATGTACCCAGTGCACTCGGGCGTGCTTGAGTGCCGGGTCATAGAAGTCGTTGAAGTTGTCCAGGCCGATGACCTCATGCCCGTCGCGCAACAGCCGCAACACACAATGAGCACCAATGAAACCGGCTGCACCGGTGATCAGGATTTTCATACGGCCGGTCCTTCGGGCATGACATGCCGCAGGCCGATGCCGCGATAGTGCAGGCCTGCATCCGCGGCTTGCTGCGGGTTGTAGAGATTGCGCCCGTCGATCACGACTTTTGCGCGCAACTTGCTGGCGAGCATTTCGAAGTCGACCACGCGGAAAATCTTCCACTCGGTGCAAATCACCAGGGCGTCGGCGTCTTCCAGGGTGTCGTCGCGGGTGGCACACAGGTGCAGGTCATCGCGATAACCATAGAGGCGCCGGCATTCGGCCATCGACTCCGGGTCAAACGCACGCACCGTGGCGCCTTCCTGCCACAGTGACTCCATCAGGTAGCGGCTGGGCGCTTCGCGCATGTCGTCGGTGTTGGGTTTGAAGGCCAGGCCCCAGAGGGCGATCTTTTTTCCGGTCAGCCCTGCCGGAAAGTACGGCTTGAGCTTGCGCAAGAGGATGTGGCGCTGGTCGTCGTTGACCTCGGTAACGCTGCGCAACAGGCGCAGCGGCATGCCGTTGTGCTCGGCGATGTGCAGTAGGGCGCGCAGGTCCTTGGGCAGGCACGAGCCGCCAAAACCGCAGCCGGGGTAGATGAAGTGATAGCCGATACGTGGGTCCGAGCCGATGCCCCGGCGCACGGCCTCGATGTCGGCGCCCAACTGTTCGGTGAGGTTGGCCAGTTCGTTCATGAAACTGATGCGCGTGGCGAGCATGGCATTGGCCGCGTATTTGGTCAGCTCGGCGCTGCGGCTGTCCATGAACATCAGTTTTTCCCGGTTGCGGCAGAACGGCGCATAGAGTTCGGTCAACTGGGCGCGGGCTTCTTCGTCAGTGGTGCCGATGATGATCCGGTCCGGGCGCATGCAATCGACCAGGGCGCTGCCTTCCTTGAGAAACTCCGGGTTCGAGACCACCCGCACGCTCAAGTACGACTTGCCGCGCCGCGCCAGTTCTTCCTCGGCACAGGCCATGACCTTGTCGGCAGTGCCGACCGGAACGGTGGACTTGATGATCAGGGTGCGGTTGGCGTCCATGGCGTTGGCAATCTGCCGGGCGACGCTCAGTACATGGCTGACGTCAGCAGATCCGTCTTCATCTGCGGGGGTGCCCACCGCGATAAAGATCAGTTCGCCATGCTCGACGGCATCGCTGGCCTGGGTGCTGAACAGCAGGCGTCCAGCCTTGATGTTCTCCTCCAGCGCCGAGCTCAGGCCGGGTTCGCTAATGGGCGGTACGGCTTGTTGCAATTGACGGATCTTGCCCGGGTCTATGTCGACGCATAGCACCCGATGACCGACATCCGCCAGTGCAGCAGCTTGAATCAGGCCGACGTAACCCGTACCAAATACGCTCACGTCCATACTGGCGTGCCTCGTGAAACGGTGGATGTAACTCAAATGAGACTGTTAGAAGGGGTATAGACGAGTGCGGGGAATCCGTGCCGGCAAACTGACACGTTCTTCATGTTGAAAAACGGTCAGTATTCGGGCGATCTGCTATCAAGTGCCTCAAAGCACTGGCTTTGGTCAGTTTTTGAGCATTCACAAGGCGAATCAAGAATGCGATAAACGGTCGTATGCCTTGTATTACAAGGGGTGGGGAGAAGGATGTGTGTCAGAAATGAATCAACTTTTTTTTGACGTTTTATCAGTCAAATGACATGTATTACGTTTTTCATGTGCTGTAACGTTGTCGAAAAACGATCAGTATTCAATGGCTGTCACTCCACGACACCGCGCTGGGTGTGTCGTGAACGATAATGCCCTGGCGCACAGTCGAACCAGCGCAGGCAGGCACGATTGAAGCTCTGCACATCGCTGTAGCCGAGCTGGTCGGAAACCTGCACCAGTTCAACGGCCGGTTGCAGCAGCAGGTCTTCGGCGCGGTAACGCCGGTATTCGTCGAGCAACTCGGAAAAACTCCAGCCCAGGGCCTTCAGGCGGCGGGCGGCGGTACGTTCGAGCAGGTGCTGGGAGGCACAGAAGTCCTGCCAGTGGGCGCCGGGCAGATCGCCGATCAAGTGGTCGCTGACCAACTCCAGCAACGTCGACTCGCTGTTGCGCCGGGTATGTTCCAGCAACTCGACCAGGGTGTCCTCCAGCTGATGGTTGCCCGGTGTCAGCGGCTGCACGAACAACCCTGGCTCAAGGTGAATCACAGGGTTGGCCTGGCACCAACGCACGGGGACGCGAAACGCCTGTTCATGGGGCAGCGTAGTGGCCGGGGCAGGGTGGGTCAGGTCGACAGCGAGAATCGGGTCTGCCCCCAGGCCGCTGGCGAGCAGCTTGCGCCGCAACATGCTGCACACGCTGACCAGGATGTAGTCGGTCAACGGAGCGGTGGCGCGCAGGCTGCCGCAGTCGCGCAGGTGCAACTGCACCGAGCCTTCGCCGCGCACGATCCGCGCCTGGAAATGACCATTGAAGAACGGGAAGAACCTGACGAAATAGGCACAGGCACTTTCCAGTGACGCGGCGACATCAAACAGGTAGGTCAAGCCATTGGTCGAGGTGGACACGAAGCGCCGGCCCGCCGCCAGACCCACCAGCGGATCATCGGTACTGGCCTGGGCAAAGGCCCAGAAACGTCGAGAGAGAAACAGCGGAACGCGCATGAATGGGGTGCGCAATTCAAACAGGCTGCGGTGAAACAACGCCTCGATCTGTTCGCGCGCAATCCCGCGGGCCAGCAGTTCTTCAATGGCCGGCAGCAGGCTGGGGGCGTAGAACGCGTTGGGTGTCGGCTGATCGCTTTTTGTCATTTAGGGCTCACAGCATGTTCCGGTTCACTGGTTAGGCTGCCCGACGTTAAGCGATTTGCCGGAGCAAGACCATGCTTGATTTACGCCAGCTCGACCTCAACCTGCTGCTCGCCTTCGATGCCATCTACCAGCAACGCAGCGTCACCCGCGCCGCCGAAGTCATGTGCCTGTCGCAACCGGCGATGAGCAACGCGCTGCGTCGGCTGCGTGACTTGTGTGGCGATCCGTTGTTCATCAAGAGTCGCCTGGGCGTCACCCCGACCCTGGTGGCGCACCGTCTGGCCGACTACGTGCGCAATGCCCTGGAGAGCCTGCGTGACGGTTTGAAAATGATTCCCGCCGCCCGCCAGAGTACGCCGTTGCTGCGCATCAGTTGCCTGGACTGCCTGCAACCGGTGCTGCTCGATGCCTTGCTCCTGGCGCCCCATGCCGATTGGCAAGTGCGTTACTTCCAGCCTCGGCGGCGCGATGCCTTGCAGGAACTGGCCTCCGGAAAACTGGACATTCTGATCGACCTCGATCAACCGCTGGCGGGGTTGGCCGGCTTGCACAAGCAGGTCTTGCCGGCCGATCACTACGTGTTCGCGTATGGCGATGCACTCAAGGAGCCGCCGCGCACCCTGCAAGCCTATCTGGCGCAACCGCAGATCCAGGTTTCAAGCCGCCGCGACGGGTTGAGCCCGGTGGACCTGCACCTGGGGTTGAAGAGCCTGCGCCGTACGATTGCCGTGAGCACCCAAAGTACCCTGGCCGCGAAGATGATCGCCGACCGCCAGCCGTTTGGCCTGAGCCTGCCGAGCCGGGTCGCTTGCGCGCTGGGCATGCAGCAGGCGCCGCTGCCGCTGGACGAGCCGGTGCAGTTGCAACTGGCGCTGTACATCGAGTCGCGCTATCGCTTCGAGCGCAGCCGTGAAGAGGCGATGCACTGTCTGCTTCAGGCGTTGGGCGAACCACGGTCCCCCCAGGCCGTGGCGCGGCGCGCCTGACGCTGCCCTGGCGGGAACTCAGAAGGCGTACGGGATCGTGACCTTGGCCCAGAGCATCTGGCCTTCGGGGCGGTTCTCCACGTCGAACTCCTTGGCCCAGCGTAACTCGGCGCTGGCGTACTTGAGGAAGGTTACGAACATCGCAGGACCGATGGCGAACACCTCGCCACGTACACCGTCGTCCACGTCCTGGCCATTGAACTGCACGGTGTGGCCGTACTGTTTGTCGTCGGTGGTTTGCTTGAGGTAGTAACCGTTCAAACCGAGGTTCAGGTTGTCGGTCACCTTGTAGCTGGCGGAGTAGTCGAAGTGGAAAATCTGCCCGGAACGGTAGTCCGTGTCGTGGTTTTCCTGGTTGAAGCTGTAGGTGGTCTTGACTGACAGCTCGGTTTTTTCCGTCGGTAGCCAGGTGAAGGAAAACAGCGGCTTGTAGGTGTAGAAATTGTTGCTGGTGTTGGCCAGGCGAGTGGCGTCGTACTCACCGGTGGGAATGGTGATCTCCAGCGCGGCGCCCAGTGTCAGGTTTTTCCCCATGTCCCACAGAATGATCGGCGCCACGGTGGTGTCGCCCATGCTTTCGCGGTCATCTTCCAGGCCAAAGGCCGACACCTGCTGCTTGATCCAGGGTTGCGCCGCGTAGAAGCCCAGGCGACCGCCGGCAATGCGCAACGGGCTGAGGTAGTCCAGGCGTGGAACGACCGCCTCGGACTTGATTTCGACGTCCGGCACCTTGCCGCCCAGCGAGCTGATGTTCAGCTCGGTGGCCTTGTAGACGTTGTAGTAGAGGTTGAACGCGACCATGTTGTCCGGGAGGTTGTTGACGTCCAGCGGCAACATGAAGAAGCCATCGGTGCCAGGGCCGATGTTGTCGACCCCCGACTCTGTGGCGTGTGCCGATACGCACACACTCGACAGCAGGGCAACGCTTGCAGCCAGTCGCAGGGGAGAGAACGCACGGGTCGGATTCATTTTTCTGCTCGTTATTATTGTTAGCGGACGCGCCGCCGGCCATCACGCGGGCCGGACCCTAGAAATAAGCCGTCAGCTCCCGCCAGGGCAGGGTATTGGCGGACACAGAGCGGACTTCTGCGGCCAGCCTTGTCCCGTTGTCGGCTGTGATCGATGTCACGCGTGCCGGGTTGGCGGTGACGCGGCCAGGCGTGCTAACGTTCTGCGACATAATCGGTTACAAAAATAAGAACTGAACCTGATCCGGAACCTGTCGTCCATGCCAATCAAAGTCATCGATCCCCACTACGAACTGGCGCTGGTTTCACCTTTTTTGCTGCAGACCCTGGCCGAGGTGGCGGGGGAAAAAGGTATCGACCCCCAGAGCCTGTGCCGTGGCCTGGGTTTCAGCCTCGATGACTTGCAGGATCCCGCGCAGCGCATTTCCTATCGTCAGGCCGTGGCGATGATTCAGCGCGCGCTCAGGGTGATTCCCAATCAGGGTCTTGGGCTCTGGGTGGGCAGCCAGAATGTGTTGGGTACCCTGGGGTTGCTGGGGCATGTGCTGTCGTTGTGCAAGACCTTGCGCGATGCGTTCGAACTGGGCATGCGTCATCAGCACACCTCGGGTGGGATTGTGGTGTCGAGTGTCCGGGAAGTGGCCGGCCAGGTGTTTGTCGACGCTGAATGTCGCCTGCCGTTTGCCGATGTGCAGAGGTTTGCCGTCGAAGAGTTTTTTGCCAGCCTGCTGGTGTACGGCCGTGCATTGGTCGGCGGCGATTTCGACTGTGTACGGGTGGAGTTCATGCACGCGGCCCCCGAGTACGTGGCCGAGTATCACCGCCTGGTAGGACCTGACGTGCGCTTTGGCTGCCTGCACAATCGCCTGGTGCTGGAGGCCCGCTGGCTCGATGTGCGGTTGCCCAATCACCATTCGCTGGCGTTACGCCAGGCGGTCACGCTGCTGGAGTTGGAAGGCGCCCAGATTCATCAGAAAGTCGACCTGATCCAGGCCGTGGAGCGGGCCATTGCGCGCGATCTGGCCCAGGGCAGCCATCTCGAGAAAATTGCCGGCGACCTGAACATGAGCGGCCGTACCTTGCGCCGTCGCCTGACCGAACATGCCCTGACCTTTGAAGCCTTGCTCGAGCAAGTGCGCCAGGCACGGACCATGAGCCTGCTGGCCAACCCCGAGATGTCCATCGAGCGTATCACCGAGGAAGTCGGTTACAGCGACGTGCGCAGCTTTCGCCGAGCCTTCCGGCGCTGGACCGGGCAGAGCCCGAGTGCGTATCGGGGCGAGAGCCATTGCAACGAGTGATACCCCGGCACCTTGCTGGGGGCCGGGGTTGGCGAATCAAGGGTTCAGGCGAGGGGCTTCAAACCCAGTTGGTAGGGTTCACAGTCCCGGCTGGCGAAGCTTCGGTAGCGGCCGAACAACCGGAACAGATAGATCGAGCCAATGTTCAGGTAGCCCAGGCGGTAGCAGGATTTCAACGAGTCGAAGTTGCCTGATTCAACGTACGAGACCAGCCCTTGATACCCTTGCTCCAGGTAGTGCTTGAGCGCAAGGTTCATGCCGATCGCGTGCAGGCGCTGGCCGCGATAGTCGTGATGGGTAAAGCCCTTGTACATGTACACGAAGGACGAGCTGAAATGCAGGAGCAGTTCCGGTGGGTCGATAGGCGTAGGTTGTCGCGAGTACCAGCCGTAGGAGGCCAGTCTCTCTCCATCGAAGATGCCAAAACACTGGTCGCCCCTGGCCATGGCTTGATCGATGAAGTGTCCGGGCAGCTCGTTCACGGGATCGAGGGCGTAGTGGCGTAGCATCTGTTCGCTGAGAAACATCGGCGTGAAGTGTGGCGGGTAGTCGAGGAACCTGGGGTCGACTTTTTTCAGGGTCAAACCGCGCAGGATCTTGAACAGGGTGAAGATGTTGATCAGTTTCAACAGCATCTGGAGCAGGGTGTTGAACAAACCGTTCTGGCGAATTTTCGTCTGGCTTTTCTGAAGCAGTTCCTGCACGACCATGCCCATGCCCTCCCGAGAGGATGCGGATGTCGATTAAGGGAAGGCGGTGATAACCAACTGCCACCTCCTTGTGTGTTGTTCCAGGATGTTAGCAAAGGAATTGATCCGGCGACCCGCGCCAGTGGCGGGAAACGACCCCGATCGCCCATCGATAGCGGCCAATGGCTAATCAACCGGCAGCTATCTTGTTGAGCCATAAGTGATTCATTTCACCGGGGCCGATGAAATTTATTTTTTCGAAGAGCACCACCGCTCATCGACTCGGTGCACACGTGGGCGCCGCGCTCGTTGACCCCCGTACTGCGGTTTTCCAGGGGCAGAGTCCGGCAACAGCACAGTTCGCCCGTGCACCGCTGTTATACCGTTCAACCGACACAAACCCCGATGTGCCGGGTAAACTGCGCAGCTTTCCAGAGGAGTTCTCATGACTTACTACCAGCCGGGCATTCTTGCCACCCCTGTTCCGCCTCAGGCACGTCATCTGTTTTTTGCACTCGAATCCGCCGAGGCTCTGCCGGCGGTACTCGAGAAACTGATGCAACAGGTGGACGGTACGTCGGCGGTGGTCGGTTTTGGCAAGTCGCTGGTCAATGCCCTGGGGGCGAAAGTGGCAGGGCTGCGGCCATTTCCGGCGATGATCGGTGTGGGCGTTGATAACCCTTCGACCCAGCACGCGCTGTGGCTTTGGTTGCACGGTGAAGACCGTGGCGAACTGCTCAACCGCAGCCACGCGTTCGAAGCAGCACTGGCTCCGGCGCTGCGCCTGGTGCAGATGAACGAAGCATTCCGCCACATGGACGGCCACGACCTGACCGGCTACGAAGACGGCACTGAAAACCCCCATGACGAAGCGGCCGTTGCCGCCGCGCTGGTGGCCGAAGGCGACGACGGCATGGTCGGTGGCAGCTTTGCCGCGATCCAGCAGTGGCAACATGACCTGAGCGGCTTCCATGGGCTGGCGTCCCATGAGCAGGACAACATCATGGGTCGTCGCAAGAGCGACAACGAAGAGCTAGACGACGCGCCGGTTTGCGCCCACGTCAAACGCACCGCGCAGGAAAGTTTCAGCCCCGAGGCCTTCATCGTGCGCCGTTCGATGCCGTGGATCGAAGGTGATCGCGCGGGCCTGATGTTCCTGGCCTTCGGTCATTCCTTCAATGCCTTCGAAGCCCAGCTGCGCCGCATGAGCGGCCTGGAAGACGGCATCACGGACGCCCTGTACCGCATCAGCCGGCCGATCACCGGCGGTTACTACTGGTGCCCGCCGCTCAAGGACGGGCATCTGGATCTGCGCGCCCTGAACATCGGTTAAGCGCTGGGCATCGGGGCAGGGAGAGGTTTATGAGGGTGGTACGCTGGGCAATGATCGGCTGCGGCAGCGTTGCCGAGCGCAAGAGTGGCCCGGCGTTCTACAAGGCGCCGGGTTCGGCGCTGGTGGCGGTGATGGGGCGCCGGCATGACGCGGTGCGCGATTATGCCGCGCGCCATGGCATCGAGCGGGTGTACACCGACGCTCAGGCACTGATTGCCGACCCCGAAGTGGATGCGGTGTATATCGCCACGCCCCCTGACAGCCACCACGCCTACAGCCTCATGGTGGCAGCGGCCGGCAAGCATTGCTGTGTCGAAAAGCCCATGGCGTTGAACCTCCGGCAAAGCCAGGCGATGCAACAGGCCTTTGCCGACGCGGGCCTGCACCTGTTCGTGTCCTACTACCGGCGTTCGCTTCCGCGTTTTCAGCAGGTGCGTCAATGGTTGCAGGACGGACGTATTGGCGAGGTTCGGCACCTGACCTGGACCCTGACCAAGGCGCCTTCGCCAGCGGACCGGGACGGCAGCGCCAACTGGCGCACCGACCCGCGGATTGCCGGTGGCGGTTATTTCGTCGACCTGGCCAGCCACGGCCTCGACCTGTTCCAGTACCTGCTGGGCGACATTGTCGAGGTCGCCGGGTTCACCGCGCGGCAGGCCGGGTTGTACGCCGCCGAGGATGCCGTGACCGCCAGCTGGCGCTTTGCCTCGGGTGCCACCGGCATGGGCTGCTGGAACTTCGTCGCCGACCGTCGTGAAGACCGTGTCGAGCTGATCGGCAGCCTGGGTCGCATCAGCTTCTCGGTGTTTGATGAGCACCCGGTGCAATTGCACGGCGAACACCCCCAGAGTCTGCACATTGCCCACCACGAACACATCCAGTGGCATCACGTGCTCGGCATGAATGCGCACATTCGCGGCGAATCGCAGCACGCTGCGACCGCGGACCAGGCGTTGAAAACCGACTGGGTGATGGACCGCATCCTCAAGCGCGACAGTCTCTGAACCGCAGTCTCCGAGCGTAGGCGGCACACACAGACTCACACAGCTACCACGGTCACCCGTTGCAGACCGCACGCCTGCTCAGCATCAACCGCAACATCGTGCGCGCTCATCTGGAGAGGCTCGGCGAGCTGAACAAGCCCGTCACGGTGGAGGATTAGCCGGATTTTTCGTCCTGGGGTACCGAAAGGTCCGGGCGATTATTGAAGAGGGTACCTGTCAACTCTGACAGTAGACGAGTCCTGCCGTTTGGAGTTTCCATTAAGACGCTTGTAGCACTTGCTCCAACGATGGATAGCAGTGCCCCCACGAGCGGGTGGCTTTGCAAGGATGAGTGTCTATCTGTTCCTGTCTCTATGGCGTTGATGCCATGTCGTGGTCATGCAGTGGAACCGTATTGGAAGACATTTCACTAAACGCCGGGTTGGCTCGTCCCTCTGTGGCCAGCTGCTCCGGGTCAGGTGGTTCGCCGCGCCATGCTCAATGAGCAGGCTGCCCGCGGTCATGAAGCGCTTGGCTGACCAACGAGGCTTGCGTCATGGATACGTCTGTCGGTGTGCGTCGTTTGCTGTGGATCATGTGTCTGGTGGCGCTCGGCGTGATCATCGCGCTGGTGGTTTTTTCCAGCGCATCCGAATCATCTCCCGTTGCGCTTCAGTCATGCACGGCGCCCGCTTATGAGAAGGGCACGGTCTATCAACCGGGACAGCAGGTTCAGCATAAAGACCAGCAATTCGAGTGCTGGAGAGACGAGGACGGGCCGCCTTTGGGGACAGGCAGTTGGGCGTGGTGCCAACTGCCCGCCTATGAGCCTTTGCTTCCGGGTGGGCCCTGGAAGGACGCCTGGAAGGAACTCGGCGAATGCGGTGGTTTCGAAGGCAATCGCCTGACCCTGAGCTTCGCCACCCTGAGTGGCAAGGCGCCCCTGAAACCGGCGGTACCCGGTGTGGCGCGGGCCGATGAGGTGGTCACCGGAATCTTGCGTTGCAACGCCGAAGAAATTCCGATCAGCGCCAAGGCCAGTGAAACGATCCATTTCGATAATTTGAAAGCCTGCGATTATCAATTGGTGATGAATGTCGCTGACGGTTTCATTCCGCTGAATACGCCACGCATCGTTTCCTTCAAGCAAGCAGAGGGTGACGAGCAAACGGTGACAGTGAAGTACCGGCCACCGGTGGAGGTCGGCAAGCTCAGCGGCTTGCCAGGGATCAAGATCGAGTTGTTTGCCCAGGGGGTGATCCAGCCTCGGCAAATGGCCATGGGCAAGAACGTGCTGTATGTCGGCTCCAGCGCCATTCCGTCGTACGTCTATGACGGCAAGATTGCCGACATGATTTATGCGTTGCCACTGGATGGGGCGGGTAAACCGACGGCCATCCATGTGATTGCCAGCGGCCTGGAAGAACCCCATGGCGTGGCCTGGCGCGACGGTGACCTGTATTACTCGACCACAGGCGGGCTGTATCGCTTGCGCGATGCCGATAACCACTACAAGGACCCCAAGCCGGAACGGGTCTTCAACTTCCCGGCCGACGACACGCTGTTTCCCTTGCCGCCCCTGGCCTCCGGCTCCAACACCCGCATCTGGCACATGAAACACCCCTTGCGCTTCAATCCGCTGGATCTGTCGGACAAATGGCTGTACACGGCGGTCGGCACTCCCTGCAACCTGTGCATGATCCCCGCCGATCAGCGCTACGGGACACTGTTGCGTTACTCCCTGGAAACCGGTGAATCACAAATCCTGGCCAAGGGCGTGCGCAATTCGGTGGGTTTTGACTGGAACCCGCAGAACGGCAGCCTCTGGTTCAGCGACAACAATCGCCAGGGGTTTCCCAACCCTGATGAGGTCAACTGGATCAGCGGCCCCGGCTTGCATTTCGGCGTGCCTTACCTGTTTGGCAAGGGCACACCCGGCTTCACCCAGGAGGAGTACCAGAACCCGGGGGTGATCCAGCCGCCACTGGTGCCTGGCGCCATTGTCTCCGACAAGGCTCCGGCCCAGGTCAGTCCGGCGGACTATGTGCCCGCCGCCTTTGAGCTGGGGACCAACACCGCGCCGCTCGGGGTCAAGTTCTGGAAGGGTTATCCGGCTGCCAATGGTACCCAGCGCCTGCTGGTGGCCGTACACGGTGCCGGCTCAGCCGCAAGCCCTGGAATGGATGTGCAGATGCTGACGATCCAGGGCGGTACGCGGGTGGTCAATCAGATCCCGCTGATCAATGGGTTTGTGCAGGACCCTGATCGTTTTGATGTGTATTGCCTGGATAATTCCTGCATTGGCCGGCCCGCAGAGTTTCTCGAGTTGGCGGATGGCAGCCTGCTGATCAGCGACGACGTTGCCGGGGTGATTTATCGCGTGCGCTACGATGCCAGCGAGTTGCTGCCCACGCAGTTGGCGTTGCGGCCCATGCTGCCGCCGCCGGGGTTTGAAAAAGAAATGATCAGCGGCTACCTGACATCCCCCGATGGCAATCGCCGGCTGGTTCAGCTGTCATGGAACCCCGAGGACAACGCGGCCGGGATAGTCCTCAACGGGCTGCCCTACGGCGACTATCAGCTCAGGCTCAATGATGTAAAAGACTGGATTCCCCAGGTTCGCAACACGGCCTTCACCCTGTCTGAAACCAACAAAAGTAAGACCATCAATCTGAGTTACCGCGAACGGCCAATAAAGATCGAGGTCAAGGTGACGATCAAGGCCCCGAGCAAACCTACGTCGGTGACCGATGCGCAGTGGCATATCAGCCTGGTCAACGAGGCACAGAGTGGCGCCGAGCCCCAGGTGATCCAGGTGCCCTGGGGCGCCAGCACCACGCAGATCCTGGACTACGGCAAGTACAAGGTCATCTACCCGTTTTATTCGAAGGCCAAGCCTGAGCCTGAGTTGGAGCAGGTGGTGATTGATGAGTCCAGTGAGGACGGTCAATTACCAGCGGTCTCATACCGCGCTGTCGAGAACCTTGGGGCGACGGTGCTGGCCCAGTCCTGTACCAAATGTCACGCGGTCGAGTACTTCGACAGCTTGCGCATGGCCCTGGCCTGGAGCGTGGCGGGGCAGGATGCGCTGGTCAAACAGATCAAGAGCATGCCAGTGTCCGGGCATTGCGACACCACCTGTGCCACCGAAATCAGCAAGCACCTGTACAACGTCGTGTGGAAACCTTATCTGGATCCGTCCGAATCCCATGGGGTGCGGCAACTGCGCTTGCTGACCCCGGATGAATATGCCGCCAGTGTCAGGGATATCCTAGCGGTCGAGATCAATCCAGAGAAACTACCGGCCGACAAGTCTGAGAAAGACTTCAAGTACCCGGGTGAGGCGGACAAGGGCATTCTGCAGGCAGAGGACGTCAAGCAGTTTTACGATATGGCGCTGTGGGTGGCAGACAAGGTTCCGCCGTCGCGGTTGAGCGTCCTGGCGCAATCGAAGGCTGGATCCGACCTGGTGACGTCGTTGGGCTACCAACTGTTCCGTCGTCCTGTCAGCGATAGCGAGCGGTTGCGCTACCAGGCGTTGTTCGATGAACAGGGTGCCCCGGCACTGATCGCCGCGCTGCTGTTGTCGCCTCATTTCCTCTATCGCTCGGAGTTGGGGTTGGCGACGGCAGAGGGGGGCAGTGTGTTCAAGCTGACACCGTTCGAGTTGGCGACTGCGCTGTCCTATGGATTCCTGGGCACCACCCCGGACGCTGAACTGTTGGCCAAGGCCCAGCGCAATGAGCTGCAGACCCCACAACAAATCTCGGCAGAGATCGAGCGCATGATGCGCACGGACAAGGGGGTCGAGCAGTTCAACCGGTTTGTCAGCTACTACGCCAAGACCATTCGCGGCGTCCAGGAAAAGCCGGGGTTGAGCGCGCAAACGATTCAACTCATGGCGCAGGAGCAGTACCTGTTGAGTCGCAACCTGATCTTGAACGCAGGGACTTTCGAGGAGTTGTTCAACCCACGCTACACCTACCTCAACCAGGTCCTGGCCGCGCATTACGGGATCGGCGGAGTCTCTGGCAGTACCATGCAAAAGGTCGCGGTCGACGAGAAACGCGGAGGGTTGCTGCACCTGGGGCTGACTCAGGCCGCTACTTCGGACTACCAGAGCACCTCGTTGGTCAAGCGCGGCATCATGATTCGCGAGCAGATGTTTTGCCGTGAGTTCGGCGCCCCGGTGGAGGCGGATCCTACTGAGCCGGTTTATCCACCTCGAGCCATCACCACCCGGGAACATTGGGACCTGGTGAACGGCGAACAGGCCTCGGGCGGACGCTGCTGGCAATGCCTCCAATACATGAATGACACCGGGTCCTCGATGGAGCATTACGATGCGGCCGGACGCTATCGCGTCGAGGATAAGGCCCACAACTTCAACCAGTACCCACAGATGTTGCCGATCAAGGCTTCCGGTCCCTTCATCATGGCGACCGGCACCGAGCCGATCAATGATGTTCGCGATATTGCCAAAATCATTCCGCGCAACCCGGCATCGCAGTTCTGCATGGCCGACAGTTATTTCCGGTTTGTCTTCGGTAATAAATCCGATGTGTCGACGTCAGGGACCGTCAAGGCGGTTGCCGACGGGTTGAACACCTCAGGCTCCCTGGTCGAGATGTTGAAAACCTTAGGCACGTCCAAAGCGTTCACCTACAAGACCGAGAGGAACTGAGCATGGGCATTCTGAAAAGTCGTCGGCGTTTCCTGGCGGGCCTGGCTGCGGCGAGTGTCTATGGTCCGTTGACTCAATTCGGCCTGGCGCGCATGGCGTTGGCGGGGCAAGCCGAAGAATCCAGGTTGAAGGTGGTGTTCGTAGTCGTGCCCGACGGCCTGGCGGTGGATTCCTTTCAGGGCGGTAATTTTGGTGACGGCCGCGGGTTGTGGCACCCCACGGCACAGGGCATGGACACCACGGCCTTCACCTTGAATGAAGTCAGTGCAGAGCTGGCGGCCTATCGCAGTCAATCGCTGTACCTGCGCGGGATAATTCTCGGGCTAGGAAATGCGGGTCATAACGCCTGGAATTGGGTATTGCGCGACAGTCATTCTAACCATTCGTCCATCGACATCCTGTTGGGGCAGGCGCTGCCGGGCACTGAACCGTCTCACCGCAGTCTGTTTGCCGGCCCGCATGCGGGTATCGACGCTTTCCCTTGGTTCGTGTCGTTTCAGGGCGGAGCGATTCGTACACCTCATCGCGATCCGGTGCTGATGGCTGAGGCGCTATTCAAGGATCCTGTCCGGCTGTCCTCGGGTCCGCAGCCCAGGAGCCGTGGGTTACTGGAAACTGCCCTGGCGGATATCCAGGAAATCAAGGGCAAGCTGTCCGGTGCCGAGCGGCAAAAGCTCGATGTCCATCTGGACTCAGTGGAGCAGGTGATCAAGGATCTGGATATGACACAGCCTCCGGTGGGCGAATGCAAGCCAGTGACCCTGGAGCCCCTGGACTTCCGGTCGGCGCGGGACCGCACGCGTGTCCAGGCCAACCATCATCAGGTGGTAGCCACCGCCTTGAGTTGCGGGATCACCCGGGTCGCGACAATTCAGATCGGGCGTTCGGCGGAGTCGCTGAACATTATCGACGTTACACCTTCCAGCAATCCCCATGAGTGTGCCCATCGAAGCTCCGGCGAGGCATTCTGGAAGGGCACACGGCAATGGTATGTCCGCCAGGTCAAACTGTTCATGGACGAACTGGCCCGTTATCAGGACCCCCATGTACCCGGTGACAGCCTGCTCGACCATACCCTGGTGGTGCTGACCAGCGAGATGGCTGACGGCGCACCTGAACATACGATTGACATGCCTTTGGTGCTGATGGGTGGCGCGAGTGGATTACTGAAAAGTGGAGAGGGCGCCGGGCGCTATTTCAATATCACCGGGCAGGCTGATCATAAGCATCATGCGGGGAACCCGGTCATTGGTCGGGACTTCGTCGATATGCAGCGGATCTGGGCAACCCTTGCCAAAGCCGCCGGAACCAGTGTGCCCTATGGCGGCAATATCGAGCCGGTCACCGGGATTTTCAACAATGTGTGAATGAGCGTCCGACGGTTTTGAGCGTGAGTCAGACAGCCTGATAAGGCCTACGGGCGGCCATGAATCAAGGTTTTTGATTCGAGAAAAATGCCTGTCAGGCCTGTGCTTGAGCGCTTGCCAAACATTTGTAATGGTCGTGAAACATTTGGATACATGTTGATTCTGTTGTCCGTGTAGGACTTTTGTATATTTCGTAACGCTTACGTAAACGTAAACATGAAAGCAAGTGTGTCAGCAGCGCCATAACCAATAAAAACAATCAAGGTTAGAGGGCTCCACATGTCACCAGAGTTTGTGTTGGAAACACGCGGCCTGACCAAGGAGTTTCGTGGCTTTACCGCCGTGGATTCGGTTGATCTGCGTGTGCAGAAGGGACACATCCACGCATTGATCGGACCTAACGGCGCCGGCAAAACGACGGTTTTCAATCTGCTCACCAAGTTTCTCCCCCCCACCCGAGGTGAAATCCTCTACCTGGGCAAGCCCATCACCCACCTCAAACCCAACGAGATTGCCGGCCTGGGGCTGGTGCGTTCATTCCAGATCTCGGCGGTGTTCGGCCACATGAGCGTGATGGAAAACGTGCGCGTGGCGCTGCAGCGCAAGCAGGGCGACTCTTTCCATTTCTGGAAGTCCGAGCGCAGTCTCGACGCACTCAACGAACGGGCCATGCAGATGCTGGATCAGGTGGGCCTGCTCGACTATGCCCACACCCAGACCATCGAACTGCCCTACGGCCGTAAACGTGCACTGGAGCTGGCCACCACCCTGGCACTGGACCCTGGCGTGCTGCTGCTCGACGAACCGACCCAGGGCATGGGGCACGAGGACGTGAACATGGTCATTGAGCTGGTACGCCGCGCGGCAGTGGGGCGCACGGTGCTGATGGTGGAGCACAACCTCAGTGTGGTCAGTGAGCTGTCCGACCGCATTACCGTGCTGGCCCGTGGTGCGATTCTCGCCGAAGGTGACTACGCCAGCGTTTCCGCCAACCCGCAGGTGCGCGAAGCCTACCTGGGCAGCGAAGCCGCCATGCTCGAGGAAGCACACTCATGAGCAGCCTGCAGACCCCGGAATTCGAACAACTGCGTATCGCAGACCTGCATGCCTTCTACGGCGAGTCCCACATCCTGCATGGCATCGACCTGCAAGTACGGCGCGGCGAACTGGTTACGCTACTGGGACGCAACGGTTCAGGACGCTCCACGACGCTGCGCGCAATCATGAATATGGTGGGGCGCCGGACCGGTTCCATCGTAGTCAACGGCAACGAGACCATCGGCCTTTCCGCGCACCTGATCCCGCGCCTGGGCGTCGGCTATTGCCCGGAAGAGCGGGGCATTTTCGCCAGCCTCAACGTCGAGGAAAACCTGCTGCTGCCGCCAACGGTACGCAGTAACGGCATGAGTCTCGATGAGATCTACGAGATGTTCCCCAACCTGTATGAGCGCCGTTTCAGCCAGGGCACGCGCCTGTCTGGCGGCGAGCAGCAGATGCTGGCCATGGCGCGGATCCTGCGTACCGGCGCCAATCTGTTACTGCTGGACGAGATCACCGAGGGCCTGGCGCCGGTGATCGTGCAGAAGCTCGCCGAGGTGTTGATCAAGCTCAAGCACAAGGGCCTGACCATCGTTCTGGTGGAGCAGAATTTCCGTTTCGCCGCGCCCTTGGCCGACCGTCATTACCTGATGGAACACGGTCAGATCGTGGAGCAAATCAGCGCCGCCGAGCTGGGCGCCAAGCAGGAACTGCTGCACAGCTGTCTCGGCGTCTGAACCCCGTTTTACCCCGCGCACTACGCACGTCGCCGTGGCCCAGAGCCCGACGGCACGGGGCCGCTTTGCCTGGAACAATAAAAATAAACTCGGACAGTGGGTGAACTACATGAAGGTTTTTCAGCACACAGCAAGCGCCATCCTCGTCTCCAGCCTGATCGCCAGCGCGGCCCAGGCCGAGATCAGTAACGACGAAATCCGTATCGGTTACCTGGCGGACATGTCGGGGACCTACCGCGACCTGTCCGGCCCCGGTGGCCTGGAAGCGTTGAACATGGCCATCGAAGATTTCGGCGGCCAGGTCAATGGCAAGAAGATTGTCGTGTTCAGCGCCGATGACCTGAACAAGCCGGATGTCGGCGCCAACACCGTGCGCCAGTGGGTCGATGAGCGCAATGTCGACATGGTCACCGGCATGGTGGCGTCCTCGGTGGTGCTGGCGGCGAGCAAGGTGGTGGAGCAGTCCGGGAAACTGGCGCTGATTTCCGGCGCAGCGGCCTCCAGCCTGACCAATGAGTACTGCTCGCCCAACCACATTCACTGGACCTACGACTCTTACGCCCTGGCCAACGGCACCGCCAAGTCGGTGCTCGCCGACGGCGGCAAGAACTGGTTCATCCTCACCGCCGACTATGCCTTCGGTCACGCGATGGAAACGGACATCAGCAAGGTCGTCGAAGCGGATGGCGGCAAGGTGGTCGGCAAGGTTCGGCACCCGTTCCCGAGCAGTGACTTCTCCTCCTACATCTTGCAGGCCCAGGGCTCGGGGGCGGATGTGATCGCTTTCGCCAATGCCGGTGCCGACACCGTCAACTCGTTGATGACCGCCAGCCAGTTCGGGGTGGCCCAGTCCGGGCAGAAACTGGCCGGCATGGTGGTGTTTCTCAACGACATCCATGCCATGGGGCTGGGCGTGACCCAGGGGTTGATGCTGACCACGGGGTGGTACTGGGACATGAATGACGAGAGCCGTGCCTGGGCCCAGCGCTACCACCAGCGTTTCGGCAAGATGCCGGGCATGGTGCCGGCGGGTATCTATTCGGCCACCATGAACTACCTCAATGCGGTCAAGGCCACGGGCAGCGACGAGGCGCAGGCCGTGCGCACGCAGATGATGGCGACGCCGGTCAATGACATGTTCGCCAAGAACGGCAAGGTCCGCGCCGATGGCCGCATGGTCCATGACATGTACCTGGTCCAGGTCAAGACCCCGGCCGAATCCAAGGGCGAGTGGGACCTGTACAAGATTGTACGCACCATCCCCGGGGACGAGGCTTACCGCCCGGTGTCCGAAAGCAAGTGCAAGCTGCTGACCAAAAGCTGATCGATGCGTGACTGAAGTTATTTGCCCGGCTGCTGGCAGCCGGGCGTCACGGACTTTTGCGAGTGGTAATTCATGACTCTGATATTCGGTATTCCTCTGAGCGTACTGTCCGGGCAGTTGCTCCTGGGGCTGATCAACGGTGCGTTCTATGCCTTGCTCAGCCTGGGCCTGGCGATCATTTTCGGCCTGTTGCGGATCATCAACTTCGCCCACGGCGCCCAGTACATGCTCGGCGCCTTCACCGCAGTGCTCGGGCTCAACTACCTGGGCGTCAACTATTGGGTGGCGCTGGTGCTGGCGCCGTTGCTGGTGGGCGTGATCGGCGTGTTGATCGAGCGCTTCCTGCTGCGGCGCATCGCCGGTGAGGATCACCTGTATGGCCTGCTGCTGACTTTCGGCCTGGCGCTGATCGTCGAAGGCTCGTTCGTCAAACTGTTCGGCGTGTCCGGATCCCCCTATCCGATGCCGGAGCAACTCAAGGGCGGCTACAACCTCGGCTTCATGTTCCTGCCGACGTACCGCGCCTGGGTCATCGTGGCCGCGCTGGCGGTGTGCCTGGTCACCTGGTTCATGATCGAGCGCACCCGCCTGGGTTCCTATCTGCGCGCCGGTACCGAGAATCCGAAGCTGATGCAGGCCTTCGGCATCAACGTGCCGTTGCTCATCACCCTGACCTATGGCTATGGCGCCGCCCTGGCGGCCTTTGCCGGTGTGCTGGCCGCGCCGATCTATTCGGTCACGCCGACCATGGGCGCCAACCTGCTGATCGTGGTGTTCGCCGTGGTGGTGATCGGTGGCATGGGGTCGATCATGGGGGCCATTGTCACCGGCCTGGCCATGGGCCTGATCGAAGGGCTGACCAAGGTCTTTTATCCAGAAGCGGCCAATACCGTGGTGTTCCTGGTCATGGTGCTCGTGCTGCTGGTACGTCCCGTGGGACTGTTCGGAAAGGAGGCATGAAGATGACAAGTCTGGAAATCAAGCAGGGTGTTGTGCACTTGCAACCGCAAGTGGTGCAGGAGCGACGGCAGGCAGCCGTTCGGCGCAAGCGCTGGTTCTATCTGGCGCTGTTCGCCGTCGCGCTGGTGGCACCCATGGCGGTGTACCCGGTGTTCCTGATGAAGTTGCTGTGTTTTGCCCTGTTCGCCTGTGCCTTCAACCTGCTGCTGGGCTACGCCGGACTGCTGTCCTTTGGTCATGCCGCGTTTCTCGCGACCGGTGGCTATGTCACCGGGTTCCTGCTCAGCCACTACAGTGGCCTGGGGACTGAACTGGGGATTCTCGCCGGGACCCTGACCTCGGCGGTTCTGGGGCTGTTGTTCGGTCTGTTGGCGATCCGTCGCCAGGGCATCTACTTCGCGATGATCACCCTGGCGCTGGCACAACTGGTGTTCTTCATCTTTGTACAGGCGCCGTTCACCGGTGGTGAGAACGGCCTGCACGGCGTGCCGCGCGGCCAGTTGTTCGGGGTGTTCGACCTGAGCAACAACCTGACGATGTACTACTTCGTGCTGGCGGTGTTCGTGTTCGGTTACGCCGTCATCCAGCGCACCATTCATTCGCCCTACGGCCAGGTACTCAAGGCGATCCGCGAGAACGAGCCACGGGCGATTTCCCTGGGTTACAACGTCGATGCCCACAAGCTGCTGGCGTTCGTGATTTCGGCGGCGCTGACCGGCCTTGCCGGTTCGACCAAGACCGTGGTGTTCCAGTTGGCGTCGTTGACGGACGCGCACTGGCACATGTCCGGCGAGGTGATTCTGATGACCCTGCTCGGGGGCGTCGGCACGGTCCTTGGCCCGCTGGTGGGCGCCACCGTGGTGGTCACCCTGCAAAGCTACTTGTCCAACGGACCGTTGGGGGAGTGGGTGCATGTGATCCTGGGGATGATCTTCGTCATCTGCGTGCTGTTGTTCCGGGTCGGCATCGTCGGCTGGGTACTCAAGCTCAGTCGCCGCAATTTCTAGGGCCTGATTCGATTCCACCGTCGTTGTGAACCGCGCAGATCCAGGTTTGCGCCGGGCGGTGGCGTCTGTCTGCTTGCAAGTAATGTCTGGAGCCCAGGGTGTTTGCCCGGGTGTGCTAACCCACAACAATAAAAAGAGAGTCTTATGCACGTCATACGTTCTGTCCGTATTGTTCAGTTGTCTGGTCTGGCCGGGGTCATGGGGGTGTGTGCTCCGGCTTCAGCCGCATTCCTGGATGACAGCAAGGCCAGTGTGGATACCCGAAACTTCTACATGAACCGGGACTTCCGCCAGTCAGGCGCCCCCCAAAGCAAGGGCGAGGAATGGGCGCAGGGTTTCATTCTGCGCTACGAGTCCGGTTTCACCGAAGGCCCCGTGGGTGTGGGGGTCGATGCCCTCGGACTGCTGGGGATCAAGCTCGATTCGAGCCCCGATCGCGCCGGTGTCACGGGTTTGCTGCCACAGGGTCCAACATCGAAAAGGGCACCGGACGACTACAGCGAACTGGGCCTGACCGGCAAGCTGCGGGTCTCCAAGTCGACCCTCAAGCTGGGCACCCTGATTCCCAAGTTGCCGGTCTTGCAGCCCAACGATTCGCGCCTGTTGCCCCAGACGTTCCAGGGCGGTTTGTTGAACTCGATGGACCTGGAAAACTTCACGTTCAACGGCGGTCGCCTGACCCAGGTCAGCCAGCGCAACTCGTCAAACCGCGAAGACATGACAATCATGAAGGGGCCGCGCCGTAACATCGTCACCGGGGCCAATGCCACCACCGACGAGTTCGACTTCATCGGTGGCGATTACAAATGGAACAGTGCGCTCACCACCGGCTATCACTATGCGAACCTGGACGGCCTGTACAAGCAGAACTACCTGACGCTGACCCACGTGTTGCCGGTGGCGGAGGGGCAGTCGCTGAAATCCGACCTGCGCTGGGCCGATTCGACCGACGACGGCAACAGCAACGTCGACAACCGTATGCTCGGCGCCATGTTCACCTACTCATTGGGGGCCCATGCCTTTGGCCTCACCTATCAGAAAATGAGTGGCGATACCGGGTTTGCCAACGTCAACGGCGCCGACCCCTACCTGGTCAACCTGGTGCAGATCAACGATTTCGCCAACCAGGACGAGCGCTCCTGGCAAGCCCGTTACGACTTCAACTTTGCCGGTCTCGGCATTCCCGGCCTGACCTTCATGACCCGTTACGTGAAGGGTGACCAGATCAATCTGGGCGCGGCGCCAGGCGACGGCAAGGAGTGGGAGCGCAACACCGACATCGGCTACGTGATCCAGAGTGGTCCGATGAAAAACGTGGGCTTGAAATGGCGCAATGCGACGTATCGCACCAGCTTCGCCAGCGACATCGACGAGAACCGTTTGATCGTCAGCTACAGCCTGCCACTCTGGTAAGCGCGAACAGGCCGGCAGGTTACTTCAGGTACCAGCCCCACGGCTGGTCACTGATGTACTCGGTCACCTGCTTGACCTCCAGGTAGTTGTGCAACCCCCACTGGCCCAGTTCCCGGCCTATGCCGCTGTGTTTCATGCCGCCCCAGGGCGCTTCGACAAAGGTCGGCTGCGAGCAGTTGACCCAGACAATGCCGGCCCGTAGCTGGTTGGCGATGCGTGTGGTGCGCTGCGGGTCGGCGCTCATGACGGCGGCGGCGAGACCGAATCGGCTGGCGTTGGCCATCTGCACGGCCTGGTCTTCAGTCTTGAAACGCTTGATGCACAGCACTGGGCCGAATACTTCTTCGCGCCAGAGGATGCTGCTGTGTCCAGGCTCATCGAAGATCGCCGGCTCCACGAAATAGCCCTGGGGCAGGTGGGCCGGACGGCGGCCACCGGTCAACAGCTGGGCTCCACTGGCCAGCCCCTGGTCGATGAACCCCAGCACCTTGTCGTACTGGCTTTGACTCACCAGCGGACCCAGCAGTACGCCGGGCTGCAGGCCCGGGCCGATGGTGATCTTGCGCGTTTCCTCCACCAGTCGTTCGATCAGTCGCGCAGCGATGCGCTCTTGCACCAGCAAGCGTGACGTGGCGCTGCACACCTGGCCCTGGTTCCAGAAGATCCCGAACAGAATCCATTCCACGGCCGCCTCGACATCGGCATCGTCGAACACGATGAACGCCGACTTCCCTCCGAGTTCCAGGCTGATGTTCTTGATGTCTCGGGCAGCCGCCGACATGATTTTCGCCCCGGTCGGCACACTGCCGGTAAAGGCCAGCTTGTCCACACCGGGGTGTTCGGTCAGTGGGCTGCCGGCCTCGGCGCCAAGGCCGGTGACCAGGTTCAGCACGCCGGCGGGCAGGCCGATGCGATCAGCGGCGGCGGCCAGTTCCAGGGCGGTCAAGGGCGTCAGTTCGGACGGTTTCAACACCACCGTGGCACCGGCGGCCAGGGCCGGCGCGACCTTCCAGGCGGCCATCAACAGCGGGTAGTTCCACGGGATGATCTGTCCCGCTACGCCAATTGGCTCGTGACGGATGCGGCACCGGAAGCGGGCATCCGGCAGGGCCAGCGGCTGGTCCTGGCGTTCGTCCAGTTCACGGGCAAGGCCGGCGTAGTAACGAAAGCAGCCAATCGCATCGCCGATGTCCCATTGCGCTTCGGGCAGCGGTTTGCCGTTGTCCCGCACTTCCAGTTCGGCCAGTGCCGGCTGGCCACTTTCCAGTTCATCGGCCAGCGCCTCCAGCCACTGCGCACGCTCGGCGCCCGAGGTCCGGCCCCAGCCGTTGTCGAACGCGCGTCGGGCCGCCCGCACAGCGTGGTCGATGTCTTCCTCGGTGCCTGCCGCCACTTGATGAAAGGCCTGTCCGGTGGCCGGGTCGATGACCTCCAGGTAACCGCCCAGGTCCGGGCTGACCCATTCGCCGTTGATGTAGAGCTGATCATGCATGGTGAGACTCCTGGCCGCCGGCGCGACGGTTTTGCAGGTAGCGGGAAGTGAACAGCAGGGCCAGCGAGACACAGATGATCACGGTCGAGACCGCGTTGATCTCTGGCGTCACGCCACGGCGGATCGAGGAAAAGATGTAGATCGGCAAGGTCGTTTCGGACCCGGCGACGAAGAAGGCGATGATGAAATCGTCGAAGCTGAAGGTGAACGCCAGCAGGAAGCCGGCCATGATGGCCGGGCTGATCTGCGGCAGGGTCACCCGCCAGAAGGTGGCCATGGGCGGCGCGTACAGGTCGGCCGAGGCTTCCTGCAAGGCCTTGTCCAGGGAGTCGACGCGGCTGCGCACAATAACCATCACCAGGGCCATGGTGAACAGCGAGTGGGCGGCGATCACGGTGAAAAAGCCCATGTTCAACCGGGGCACATCCGGCAGCCAGCGGGCCAGCAGCGGGTTGATCAGGTCGAACAGGCTGATGAAGGCGATCAGCGTCGAGATGCCGATGACGATGCCGGGGATGATGATCGCGCAGTAGGTCAGGGCATCGAACAACAGGCGCACTTTGCGCCCGGCCCGTTGCAGGCCGAACACCGCCAGGGTGCCGAACAGG
Source organism: Pseudomonas sp. Irchel s3b6 (assembly GCF_900187415.1). NCBI lineage: Bacteria > Pseudomonadati > Pseudomonadota > Gammaproteobacteria > Pseudomonadales > Pseudomonadaceae > Pseudomonas > Pseudomonas sp. Irchel s3b6. The sequence continues at coordinate 63,676 of NZ_FYDM01000011.1, forward strand.
GTGGCCAGCACCGCCGAACAGAAGGCAATGAACGCACTGTGCCCCAGCGCTTCCATGATGAACGGGTTGCCGAAGGCGCGGCCGAACCATTGCACCGAGCAGCATTCGAAGGCCAGGCCACTGCGCCCGGCGTTGAAGCTGAACAGCACGATCAGGGCAATGGGGGCGTAGAGGAACAGGTACAGCGAAGTGGAATAACTGCGCAGCCACATGTCACAGGCCTCCGTCGGCAGGGCGGCTGCCGTAGCGCGCCACCAGCTTCAAATACAGGCCGATGATCACCAGCATCATCGCCACCAGGGTCATCGCCAGCGCGCTGCCGAACGGCCAGTTGCGCGATTGCAGGAACAGGTCGACCAGCGCATTGCCGACAAAGAACACCTTGCCGCCGCCGAGAATGGCCGGGATCAGGAACTCGCCCATCAGCAGGATGAACACCAGCATCACCCCGGTGATGATTCCCGGCGCGGACAGCGGCAGGGTGATCCGCCGAAAGCTTTCGAAGGCACTGGCACCGAGGTCGGCGGAGGCTTCGAGCAGGCGTTTGTCGAGTTTTTCCAGGCTGACGTAGATCGGGAAGACCATCAGCGGCAGGTAGCCGTAGACGATGCCGATCAGCACCGCCCACGGCGTGTTGATCAACCGCACGTCCTCAAGGCCCAGGCTGGCCAGCAGCGCCGGAATCCCCTTGCCGCTGAGGATGAAGATCCAGGCATAGGTGCGGATCAGGAAGCTGGTCCAGAACGGCACGATGACCAGCGTCAGCAACAGCGAGCGGTTCCGGCTGACCTTGACCGCCAGGAAGTACGCCAGCGGGTAGGCCGCCACCAGGCACACCAGGGTGCCCAGCGGCGCCAACAACAAGGTGTTGCCGAACGCCGCGGCCCGCGAGCCAAGGTTCAGGTAGTTGCCCAGGGTGAAGCCGCCGTCATACCCGCCGACGGCGCTGCGCTCACCGAAGCTGAACACCAGGATAATCACCAATGGCATCAGCAACAGCAGCAGGAACCACAGGGTCGAGGGCAACAGCATCAGCAGGGTGATCCGCCGACCGAGGCTGCGCCGTGGGCGAGCCCCGGCGGACAGGGCATTGCCCGGCAGCACCGTCTGCGGGTGGGTGGCGGCATTCATGGGCGACTCCTCGTGGGCCATGGCAAAGCGATCAGGCGGACTTGAAGCGGGCCATCAGCTCGGCACGCGCAGGGCTGGTGAGTGTCGCGGCGGCACCGAACTCCAGGGGGCTCAAGGCTTCGGCAGCCGGGTACATGATCGGATCGTCGAGCATGGCGACCGGCAGCAGGGCATCCACACGCTTGTCACCGCTGGGGTAGCCGTGGCTCAACACTTCCAGCTTGTTGTGCTGCGGGTCCATCAGGTAGTTGATGAAGGCATAGGCCGCGTCCTTGTGCTCCGAGCTTTTGGGGATGGCGAAGAAGTCGCTCCACAGTTCGCCGCCTTCCTTGCCCAGCTCGAACTGCATCTGCGGGTTGTCGCGGTGCAATTGCGAGGCATCGCCGGTCCAGCACATGGCCAGCCAGGCGTCGCCGCTGCGCATCGAGGGCTGGATGTCGGAGTTGATGGCGAACAGGTGGGGCTTGACCTGGATCAGCAGCTTTTCCGCCTCGGCCAGTTCTTTCGGGTCCAGGGAGTTGAAGCTGTAGCCGAAGCTTTTCAGGGCGTTGCCAATGGCCGTCAATTGGTAGTCGTGCACCATCACCCGGCCGCTGGCGGGCCCCTGGGCGGCTTCCCAGAACTGCTTCCAGCTAGTGGGGCCGTCCTTCAGCTTGCCGCTGTCGTAGAGCATGCCGGTGGTGCCCCAGTTTTTCGGCACCGCATAGACCTTGCCGTCCACCGTGCCTTGGGCCATGAACTTCTGTTGGAAGGCGGCGGCATCGAAGTTGGGAATGCGCGACAGGTCCAGCGGTTCGATCAGGCCCAGGCCGACATAGGTACTGATGGTGTAGTTGGTCGGCACCAGCACGTCCCAGCCACTGCCGCCGGCCTGGAGTTTGGCGAGCATTTCTTCGTTGGAACCGAACACGCTCATGGAGACCCGGGCGCCGGTGGTTTTGGCGAAGGCGTCGAGGTTCTCCTGACTGTGATAGTTCGGCCAAGTGGCCAGGGACAGGCGATCGCCGAGCTTGGTCGACTCGGCCGCCTCGGCGGTTGAGGTCAGCAGGCCCGGCAGGTTGCTGGCGACCACTGCCGCGGCAATGCCCAGGCCCGTGCGGCCGAGGAATTCACGGCGGCTGATCGAGCCGTTCTGCCAGCTGCGCAGGGTTTTGATAAACGTCTTCTGGTCCATGGCACGCTCCACATCCGGTTGATGAAACGAATCGATGATTTACAACGCCATGGCCAAGCCATTGGCGTGATCCCAGCCGACGCTGACCGCAGCGCCGTGTTCGAATACGTTGGCGCCGTGATCCTGCTGGCGCGGCACCCGCACGCAGACCACGCCAAAGGCCCGGGTGCGCACCCGGTATTCGGTGGAGTTGCCCAGGTAGATGCGGTCCTCCACGCAGCCTTGCAGGGTCACTTCGCGGGTCATGTCGGTGTTGGCGCCGGCGATGCTGATCAGCTCCGGGCGCACGGCGATGCAGCCGTCGGCGTCAGCGCTCAGGGGTTTACCGGTGGGTGTCAGCGGGCTGGTCAGCTCCAGGCCCTGGGCGGTGCGCAACACCACCGAGTTGCCGTGCAGCCGGTGTACCGTGCCGTTGAACAGATTCGATTCACCGATAAAGTCGGCCACGTAGCGACTGGCCGGGGCTTCATAGAGTTGTTCGGGGGTGGCGGTCTGGATGATTGAACCGTTGTGCATCACGCTGATGCTGTCGCTCATCGACAACGCTTCTTCCTGGTCGTGGGTGACCAGCACGAAGGTGATGCCGACCTCCCGCTGCAGGCGCAGCAACTCGGACTGCATTTCCTTGCGCAGCTTGCGGTCGAGGGCCGCCAGCGGCTCGTCGAGCAGCAATACCGTGGGCTTGTTGACCAGCGCCCGGGCCAGGGCCACGCGCTGTTGTTGACCGCCGGACAGCTCACTCGGCTTGCGCTGGCCGAAGCCGCTCAGGCGCACCATTTCCAGGGCCTCATCGGCCATGCGCGCCTGGGTGTTCTTGTCCGGCCGTGGAGTGCGATAACGCAGGCCGTAGGCGATGTTCTGGGCCACCGTCAGGTGCGGGAACAGGGCGTAATGCTGGAACACCATGTTCACCGGGCGTTCGAAGGCAGGCACTCCGGCGACGTTTTTACCGGCCAGGCGCACCTCACCGCTGGTGGGCTGCTCGAAGCCGGCGATCATGCGCAGGGTGGTGGTCTTGCCGCAGCCCGAACCGCCAAGGAAGGAATGGAACGAGCCCCGCCGCACGGTGAAGTTCAGGCCATCGACGGCCGGCACCTCGCCATAGCGCTTGACCACATTGCAGAATTCGATATCGCTTGGCTGGCTGTCGTTCACGGTCCGGCTCCCTTGCAGTGATGCATCAGTGCGTCGAGGGCCAAACTAGCAACGGGGGTTTTGCCGTGTATATATCCCTTGGGGGATAGGATAGGGGCAGCTGCAAGCTGCAAGCTGCAAGCTACAAGCCAAAAGCCAAAAGCCAAAAGCCAAAAGCCAAAAGCCAAAAGCCAAAAGCTACAAGCCGATGGCGCGGCTGCGATCTTCTTGCAGCTTGTAGCTTGAAGCTTGCAACTGATCCTCAGTGAGCTCGCGGATGAACAGCCCCAGCAGTTCGGACTGGCTACCGATGCCGAGCTTGGCGTAGATGTTCTTGCGGTGGATCTTCACCGTGCCGGGACTGATGGTCAGTTGTTCGGCCACCGAGGCGCTGGAGTGGCCGCGCAACAGCAGTCGGACAATTTCCTGTTCGCGGCCGGTGAGGGTGTGTGCGCCGAACTGGTCGAAGGCTTCGCGAATCTTGAAGTCCAGGTCCTGGGCCGGGCGCGGCTGCTGGGCCTGGCGTTGGCGCCAGGCTTCTCCGATGACCTGTTCGACCACGGCCTGGGCGCACTCGATCAACTGCATTTCATCGCGGCTGAAGGCGCAGTTGGCGCTGGAGCGCATCAGCGAGAGCACGGCCATGGCGCCGTCGCCCAGGTCGACGAAAAACGCCACTTCTTCGGCCAGGCCGGTTTGCTGGTAATAGGTCAGGTAATACTCGCCGAGGTAGAAATGGTCGGGCGCGAACTGGCGCAGGCGCCACAGGCCAGGTGCCTGCCGGCGGGTGCAGGCGAGGTAGAAGGGGTCGAGCAGATAGGGCCCGCACTGGTAGTCATCGACATACACCGCGCGCTTGTCGGCGGGGAAGGTGTCGAACAAGGCCAGGGGGCGGTGGTTGCCTTCGTAGACGAACAACACGAAATGATCGACCGGGCACACCTGCCGCAACCAGTGGCTCAAGCCCGCCAGCCGTGGGTGCCCGGCGGGCAGGTCCAGCAGATGGGCGACACCGGTGGTCCAGAGTTTCAGTTCCTTGGGGCGCATGGGGGGCTTCGAACGAAATGGAGTCGCCAAGACATGCACAAAATACGCCACGGCAACGGGGGGCCCTTGCTTGACGGATAGAGCAAGGGGGCTTCGGTGTCCGGGCGCACCTGGATGGGGCGCGATGTTACCGACGGCTACAGCCGAGGTATCAGAACTCGGCTGCCGGTTGGCTGAGCACGTTGGCGCACTCCTGGCGAATGCACTCGCGCAACCAGCGGTGGGCGGGATCGGCGTCCATCCGTGGGTGCCAGATCATCGACAGGGTGATCGGGGGCACCGGCAGCGGCAGCACGAAGCTGTACAGGCCGGCACGCAGGTGGTGGGTGTGGCGTTCGGGGACGGTGGCGATCAGGTCCGAAGCCCGCGCCAGTGCCAGCGCGGCCGAAAAGCCACTGACCAGGGTGACAACGTCCCGTGTCAGCCCCAGGGACTGGAATCGCTCGTCAAGCAAGCCCTTGGCCAGGCCCCGGCGTGACACCAGGATGTGCTGGCCGGCCCCATACCGGGCCGGGGTAACTTCGCCCTGGCTCAAGGGGTGGGTGGTGCGCACCACACCAATGAATCGATCCTCGAACAGGGCCCGGCTACGCAGCTCCGGGCTGGTCGACTCGCTGACCACGCCGGTTTCCAGGTCGACGCTGCCGTCGCGCAGCGGCGCGCTGTCCTTGTCGAGTTTCTGCAGGAAAAACAGGCGTACGCCGGGGGCTTCGGCGCGCAGGCGGGCGATCAGGCCGGGGCCGAAATTTTCCACGAAACCGTCGCTGGTGCGCAGGGTGAAGGTGCGAACCAGTTGCCCAAGGTTCAGTTGTTCGGCCGGACGCAGCACCGCTTCGGCGTCGTGCACCAGTTGCCGGACCTGTTCGCGCAAGGCGATGGCACGCGGAGTTGGCACCAGGTTGCGTCCAGCCCTGACCAGCAGCGGGTCGCCGGTGGTGGTGCGCAATCGCGCCAGCGCCCGGCTCATCGCCGATGGGCTCAGGTGCAGCCGCTGGGCCGCGCGCGCAACGCTGCCTTCGGCGAGCAGCGCGTCCAGGGTAATCAGTAAGTTCAGATCGGGCGTCGACATACTTGTACGGTAGCACGGCCTGGTCATGGCATGGCGTCTGGTGCAGGTATTGAGTGCAAATGCTGCGTCTTCCGCCTTGCCAGCAACCGGCATAGGCTCTGGATTACGACTTTTCTGGAGCCACTAACCATGAATGCCATGACCCAGGCCAATACCGCTGAAGGCGCGAAGCCGATACCTGCTGCCCGGTGGGCGCTCGCCAGTCTGTCACTGTCGATGGTGTTGCCGTCACTGGATACCAGCATCGCCCATGCCGGTTTGCCGACCCTGGCCCGGGTGTTCGACGCGTCCTTTGCCCAGGTGCAATGGATTGTCCTGGCCTACCTGCTGGCCATCACTACCTTGATCGTCAGTGTCGGCCGGCTCGGTGATCTGGTAGGGCGCCGGCGCTTGCTGCTGGTTGGGATCGGCATCTTCACCGGCGCTTCACTGGCGTGCGGCCTGGCGTCGACGCTCGGCTGGCTGATTGCTGCCCGCGCCGTGCAGGGCCTTGGTGCCGCGATCATGATGGCCCTGACCGTGGCCTTGGTCGCTGACACCGTGCCCCAGGCCCGAACCGGCAGGGCCATGGGCTTGCTGGGGTCAATGTCGGCGCTCGGTACTACGTTGGGGCCGTCCCTGGGCGGGGTGTTGATCGCCAGTGTCGGCTGGCAGGCGATTTTTCTGATCAACGTGCCGCTGGGCATCATCAGTCTATTGCTTGCCTGGCGATACTTGCCCGTGGACCGTCCACGCACACCACGCAACAAAGCCGCTTTTGATGCCGTAGGCACGCTGGTGCTGGCGCTCACGCTCGCCGCGTATGCGCTGGCCATGACCCTCGGCCAGGGCCACTTCGGCGCGCTCAACGGCATTTTGCTGCTGACGGCCGCTTGTGGCGCCGGGCTCTTTGCCTGGGTCGAGTCACGGGTTGAAGCGCCGCTGGTGTGCCTGGCGCTGTTGCGCAATCGATCCTTGAGCGCGGGCCTTGCCATGAGCCTGCTGGTCTCGACGGTGATCATGTCGACCCTGGTGGTCGGGCCGTTTTACCTCGCCCGTGGGCTGGAGTTCGATGCCCTGACGGTCGGGCTGGTCCTGTCGGCGGGCCCCTGCGTCGCGGCGTTGACCGGGGTGCCGGCTGGCCGCATCGTCGACCGTTTCGGCGCCCGCCGGATGACGGTGCTCGGGCTCGTGTCCATGGCCCTTGGCGCCAGTGGGCTGGCGATGCTGCCGGCCCGCCTGGGGATCGCCGGCTATGTCGTGCCGATGATGGGCCTGACCGCCAGTTATGCGTTATTCCAGACGGCCAACAATACCTTGATCATGGGCGGTGTGAGTGCGCAGCAGCGTGGCGTGATCGCCGGGTTGCTCAGTCTGTCACGCAACCTTGGGTTGATCACCGGGGCGGCATTCATGGGGGCGGTGTTTGCCCTGGGCTCGGGGGTGTCCGACCTGACCAGTGCGCAGCTGCAGGCCATTGGGACCGGCATGCAGATCACCTTTGCGGTTGCCGTCGTGTTGATCATGGTCGCGTTGGTCATTGCCGGTGCCAGTCAGGTGCTGGCGCGGCGCTTCAGGGGCTCGGAGGCAGGAGAGCCGGGGCTGTGACGGAGTTGGAAACGGGCGGGTTGTCATGGGGCGAGGGAGGTGACAGGGTCTTGCGACGGGGCGGCATTGCTCAGGCGACATTGGCCTGAACAGCGGCCATCTGGGCGTCATCCCACAGCACGCGTTCAATGGCGCCGACCATCAGGCTTTCCAGCAGACGGTTGCGTTCCCAGGTTTCCAGCGGGTGCTGCGCCAGCCAGTTGGGCGCGCCGTTGAGCAGGTTGGCGATGGCGTGTCCGGTGGCCTGTGAGCGGAGGTCGGGCAGGCGCTGGGTGGTGCAGAGCAGGCGCATCAAGTGCTGCTCATAGCGTTCCTGCAACTGCTGGACGCGGGCTTGCTGATCCTCGTTCAGGCAACTGCTGTCGCGTTCCACCAAGCGGTAGTGGCAGGGCATCTCCTGATGCAGGCTCAGGTGGGCCTGGATGAGGGCGTGCAGGCTGTCGCGCGAGTCCCGGGGTTGCCGCTCGAGGCGGCTGAGGGTGGTCAGCAGTTCCTCGTAGAACTCCTCGATCAGGTCCAGCAGCAAGTGCTGCTTGCTGGGGAAATGGTGATACAACGAACCTGGGGTAAGCCCCAGGTACGTTGCCAGCTCGCGCATGCCGACCTGGCCGAACCCCTTGCTGGCGAACAGCTCCAGGGCCTTGTCCCGGCTCTCGGCAAAGCGTGAGCAGCGATCAGTCATAGCGATGGAAACCACGACCGGTCTTGCGTCCCAGGTAGCCCGCGGCAACCATTTCCTTGAGCAGCGGCGCAGGGCGGTACTTGCTGTCGTTGAAGCCGTCGTAGAACGCCTGCATGATCGCCAGCAAGGTGTCCAGGCCGATCAGGTCGGCCAGTGCCAGCGGTCCGATGGGCTGGTTGCAACCAAGGCGCATACCGGCATCGATGTCTTCGGCGCTGGCCAGGCCTTCATCGAGCACCTGGATGGCTTCGTTGATCATCGGCACCAGGATCCGGTTCACCACGAAGCCCGGGCGATTGCCGGCGGTGATTGCGGTCTTGCCCAGGGCCTTGGCCATTTCCAGGGCCAGGGCGTGGGTCGCGTCGCTGGTTTGCAGGCCGCGAATCACTTCGATCAGCGCCATGACCGGCACCGGGTTGAAGAAGTGCAGGCCAATGAACCGCCCCGGCTCGCTGACGCTGGCCGCCAACTCGGTGATGGACAGCGACGAGGTGTTGGAGGCAATCACGCAGTCGCTGCTGACCTGGGCGGCGATCTGTTGCAGTACGCGCCGTTTCAGGTCGACGTTCTCGGTGGCGGCCTCGATCACCATTTGCGCACCGTGCAGGCTGCCGTAGTCGGTGTCGGTACGGATCTTGTCCAGGGCCGCGAGTTTCTGGCCTTCGCTCAGCGTGCCCTTGGTCACCTGCCGGTCGAGGTTTTTGCCCACGGTGGCCAGCGCCTTCTGCAAGGCGCTCTCGGAGATGTCCAGCAAGGTCACGTTGAAGCCGGCCAGCGCGCAGACCTGCGCGATGCCGTTGCCCATGGTGCCGGCGCCAATCACGCCGATGTGCTGCAGATTCATGCTCATGTCCTTAAACGCGTTCGAACAGCACGGCAATGCCCTGGCCGCCGCCGATGCACATGGTCGCCAGCGCATAGCGGCCCTGGCTGCGATGCAGTTCGTGGATGGCCTTGGTGGCGATGATCGCGCCGGTTGCACCCACCGGGTGGCCCAGGGAGATACCGGAACCGTTCGGGTTGACCTTCTCCGGGTCGAAGCCCAGTTCCTGGGCAACGGCGCAGGCTTGCGCGGCGAAGGCTTCGTTGGACTCGATCACATCCAGGTCGGCGACGGTCAGGCCGGCGCGCTTGAGCGCCAGGCGGGTGGCGGGAATCGGCCCCAGGCCCATCATCGACGGCTCGACACCCGCGTGGGCATAGCTCACCAGGCGGGCCAGGGGCTTGAGGCCTTGCTCCATCACCATCTTGCCGGTGGCCAGGACCAGCGCGCCGGCGCCGTCGTTCAGGCCGGAGGCGTTGCCTGCGGTGACGCTGCCGTCTTTCTTGAACGCAGGTTTCATGCGCTCCAGTTGCTCCAGGCTGGCATCGGTGCGCACGTGTTCGTCGGTGGCGAAGGTCACCGTGCCTTTGCGGGTGGCGATTTCAATCGGCACGATCTGCCCTTCGAAACGTCCTTCGGCAATGGCTCGGGCAGCACGCTGCTGGCTGACCAGTGCCAGTTGGTCCTGGGCCTGGCGGGTGATGCCGTAGTGTTCGGCGATGTTTTCCGCGGTGATGCCCATGTGAATGCCGGCGAACGGGTCATGCAAGGCGCCGAGCATGTAGTCGACGGCCTGCATGTCGCCCATCCGCGCACCCCAACGTGCCTGCGGCAGGATGTACGCGCCGCGGCTCATGGATTCGACACCACCGGCCAGGGCCGCATCGGCATCGCCGAGCATCAGGCTCTGGGCGGCACTGACAATGGCCTGCAGGCCGGAACCGCACAGGCGGTTGACGTTGAACGCCGGGGTTTCCTTGGTCAGGCCGGCATTGATCGCCACGGCCCGGGACACGTAGGCGTCGCGAGTTTCGGTCGGAATCACATGGCCCATGACCACGTGGCCGATGAGTTCCGGTGCCAGGCCCGAGCGCTCGATGGCGGCACGGCTGACGGCGGTGCCCAGGTCGATGGGCGAAACGTCCTTGAGCGAGCCACCAAAGGCGCCAATGGCAGAACGGACGGCGCTGACTACAAAAATATCGGAAGGGTTCATGGTGGATTCCTCGGTACGTCTTCAATTCGTTGGCTAAACATCGTGGACCGCCAGCCGCTCGCGTACTATGGGCGACGTCTGGCGGGCTGCGCTGCAGTGCCGGTTGATATGGCCGCGAGTCTAGAGTCAGGCACGCCAGTGGCCTATGCCAAAACTGTGCAAGGGTGGTGGCGTTTTTTGCCATGTTTGGATGATGAGCCAGAGAGGAACACATGCGGGAAACGGATTCGGTGGCGGTCTACTTCATGTACCCGATGATCCATGCGCTGCGTGACCAGCCGCAGCGCCTGCGGTCTGTACTCGAAGTCGCCGGCATCGATCCGGCCCTGATCGACCAGCCGGCCGCGCGGGTGCCCGCCAGCGCATTTGCCGCCTTGTGGCTGGCGCAGATCCGCGAATTGAACGACGAATTCTTCGGGCTCGACTCCCACGGCATGCCCCCCGGCAGTTTCGCCTTGATCTGCCGCGCGCTGATCCAGGAGCCGACGCTGGAAAAAGCCATGCGCCAGTGCCTGGTCAACTTCGGCCTGTTCCTGCGTGACTTTCGCGGCACCTTGACGGTGCGCGGCAAGCGCGCGGTGATCAGCGTGCAGACCCAGGCCCGCGACGATGAAGTGGCGCGTTTCGCCGAAGAGACCTTCCTGGTGTTGATGATCAGCCTGCTGTGCTGGCTGGGTGGGCGGCGGATTCCCATCGACCGCGCGGACTTTCGTCATCCGCGTCTGTCCCTGAGTGACGATGCGTTGCTCTGGGGCAACAACCTGACCTTTGGCGCCGAGTGCACCGAAATCGAATTCGACAGCCGCTTTCTGCACTTGCCGGTGGTGCAGGACCTGGCCTCGCTCAAGTCGTTCTTGCGTACCGCGCCGCAATGGCTGGTGATCCGCTTCCGCAATCAGCATGGCCTGGCCTCCCAGGTTCATCAGCGGTTGCGCAACAGCCACTACAGCCAATGGCCGACCTTGCAGGTGTTCGCCGAGGAACAGCACCTGAGCCCCAGTACCGTGCGGCGCAGGCTGGAGCGCGAAGGCGGTTCGTACCAGGAAATCAAGGACGAGGTGCGCCGCGCCGTGGCGATCGAGCAACTGCGCCGGACCCCGGCGAGCATCACCGCGATTGCCGAGCAGATCGGCTTTCAGGAGCCCAGCGCTTTCCATCGTGCCTTCAAGAAGTGGACGGGCGAGAGTCCGGGGCGTTACCGGGCGCGGTTCCAGGGCAAGTCGCCCGACCACGAATGAGTCGGCAAGTCGTCGGGTAAACCCCCATTGAAGGTGCTCGATGCCGGGGTGGATTGCGTACGTGAAATTTATACTGTAGTTTTTCATGAAATTATAAAAACATAATTTCATGGTGCCCCTATGTTCCAGCAGTCCACCCAGCATGTCGCCAGCTATTACGCCCACAGTTGTGCGGAGCGTTTGCTGGAGCGTGGGGCGCTCGAGGGCGAGCACCGTACCGAGGTGGTGATCATCGGGGCCGGCTTCAGTGGCTTGCACACGGCCCTGCGCCTGGCCCTGGCGGGCAAGCGGGTGACGCTGCTGGAGGCCAGTCGCGTGGCTTGGGCCGCATCGGGGCGCAATGGCGGGCAGGCGATACTCGGTTGGTCGTGTGACATGCCCCCACTGGAGGCCGCGCTCGGTCATGAGCGTGCGCGCCGCCTGTGGGACAGCATGTGCTGGGCCGCGCAGGAATTGCGCGAGCTGCCGGCCCGCCATGGTTTTGATTGCGACTATCGCCCCGGCCATCTGTGGACCTCGGTCATGCCACGCCGGGTCAGGCTACTCACCCAGTGGCAGCATGAGGCCAGTCACAAGTGGGGCTACGATGCCCTGCAGTTCATCCCCCGCGACCAGTTGCCCCAATGGGTCGCCAGCGACCGCTATCAGGCGGGGCTCTATGACCCCGAAGGCGGGCACCTCAACCCACTGAAGCTGGCCCTGGGCCTGGCCGCGGCCATCGAGCGCGCGGGCGGGCGCATCTTTGAACAGAGCAAAGCCCAGAGTTATCGAGAGGAGGGCGGTGAGTACCGGGTCACCACCGAGCGCGGGAGTGTCCGGGCGGACGTGCTGGTGCTGGCGTGCAATGCCTACCTCGACCAGCTCGATCCGCAACTGGCCAGCCGTGTCCTGCCGGTGGGTACCTACCAGGTGGCCACGGTGCCGCTGCCGACCGGGCAGGCCAGCGCCTTGCTCCCGGGCAACGTCTGCGTCACCGATAACCAGTTCGTGCTCGACTACTTCCGCCGCACACCGGACAACCGCCTACTGTTCGGTGGCGGCTGCACTTACCTGGGGGGCATGCCCCGGGACATTGCCGCGGCGACCCGGCCGTTTCTCGAGCGAGTGTTCCCCCAGCTCAAGGGGGTCGAACTGGAATTCGCCTGGGGCGGGCATATCGACCTGACCCTCAAACGCACGCCCGATATCGGCCGGCGGGGCGATCTCTATTGGCTGCAGGGCTATTCCGGGCATGGCGTGCTGCCGACCCTGGCCGCTGCCCGTGCGGTGTCCGACGCAATCCTCGGTGACGCGGATGGGCTGGCCTTGTACCAGGGCCTGAACAATGAGCGTTTCCCCGGTGGCCAATACCTGGCGGCGCCCCTGGAAGCCATCGGCAAGGCGTGGTACCGCCTGCGTGACAGCATTTGATGAATTCTCTTTGGGAAACCCTGGCATGAACAAGCAAGAAGAAATCGCCGCGCTGGCGATCCTCATCCACGACCTGCGCAAGCACAAGAAGTACACCCTCAAGGAGCTGGCCGACAAAATCGACCGCTCCGTGGGCTTCCTGTCGCAAGTCGAGCGCGGCCTGTCACGGCCCACGGTGGCGGACCTGACGGCCATCAGCGAAACCCTGGGCGTGCCCACCACCTACTTCTACAGTTTGCCCAAGCCCAAGGTGCTGCCCTGGGTGACCCGGCCCGATGAGCGCCGCACGCTGTACTACGCCAACGGCATTACCGACATCCTCGTTTCACCGAAAATCAGGGCCTCGTTCTCCATGCTCGAAAGCCGGCTGGAAGCCGGTGCCAGCAGTGGCGAGCGGCACTTGAGCGACAGCTCGGAGCAGGGCGGCTACGTGCTCGAAGGCGAACTGACGCTGTGGCTGGACGAAGACGACGAACCGGTGACCCTGGTGGTCGGCGACAGCTTTCAACTCGACAGCCATACCCGCTGTCGCTACGGCAACCTCACCGACCAACTCACCCGCGTGCTGTGGGTTTACACCTGATAACAACACAGGAAACTTTGATGATGGACGCTGCCTGTTCCGACCTGCTGGCTGAAGTACGTGTTTTCCGCCAACGCTACCCTGAGGTGCGCTACGTCGACCTCATCTCCCTGGACATTCCCGGGCACTTCTACGGCAAGCGCTATCCGATCGAGATGCTCGAAAAAGTGGCGGCCGGCAGTGCCCTCAAGTTGCCGCAGAACTGCGTGCTGCTGGGGGTGCAGGGCGGGCTGTTCAAAATCGGCGACTACTGCTTCCACGACGGCGACCCGGACGCGGTGCGGCGCCTGGTACCGGGCACCCTCAAGCCGGTGACCTGGGAAGCGCAGCCGGTGGGCCAGATGCTGATCACCTCCGATGGCACCGAAAAACCCATCGAATTCGAACCCCGCGAAGTGCTGGCGCAAGTGCTGGAACGCTTGCGGCGCAAAGGCATTCACCCGGTGGTGGCGTTCGAACTGGAGTTCTATCTGTTCGACAAGCAACTGCGTGACGGCCAGCCGCAGTTCCCCCGCGACCCCCTGACCGACGATACCGACGACCAGCCGAACATGCACATCGAACGCCTGTCACGGTTTGCTCCGGTCCTCGACGAAATGGTCGAGGCCGCGCGCGCCCAGGGCGTCGACACCACGGTGATCACCGCGGAGCTTGGGCCCGGCCAGTTCGAGATCAACTTCGGCCACCTCAATGACGGCCTGCAAGCCGCGGACTGGGCCGCACTGTTCTGCCGCAGCACCCGGGGCGTCGCCCTCAAGCACGGCTATCGCGCCAGCTTCATGGCCAAGCCCTACCTGCAGCACCCGGGCAGCGGCATGCACGTGCACGTCAGCCTCTACGATGGCGAAGGCCAGAACCTGTTGGCCGCCAACCAGCAACAGGCCCTGCGCCATGCAGTGGCCGGCTGCCTGGAACTGTTGCCCCACTGCATGCCGATCTTCGCCCCGAACCAGAACGCCTTCCGCCGCCTGGGCGGCACCGTGAACGCGGCAACCCAGGCCAGCTGGGGCTTCGAAGACCGCGACGCCTGCGTACGCATTCCCGAGTCGGACAGCAAAAACCTGCGCATCGAACACCGCCTGGCCGGCGCCGACGCCAACCCCTACCTGGTGCTGGCGGCGATCCTGGTCGGACTGGAACAGGGCCTGGAAGCCGGCCGCGAACCGATCCCGCCGCTCAACGAAGACCGTAACAGCGGCATCGACTTCCCCCTGGAAATGCTCGAAGCCGTACGTGCCATGCAACACCAACCGCAGCTGCGCCAAGGCTTGGGGGCGGAGTTCGTCGATGTCTATTGCGAGAACAAGCGCCAGGACCACCTGGCCTTCCAACAGGAAATCACCGCCCGGGAATATCGCTGGTACCTCTAGCAAACGCCGGAGTGAACTGTGGTTCGGCCACCATGGCCGAACCACAGCGTTGACCGGGTTGGAGATTTTTTACTTCCCGTTCTTGACATGCCCAGAGAAGCAGTCCAGAATTGCGTCCATTCCTGATTAGGGAACGAGAAAAACCCTTTAGATTTCAAAGGGTTGGAAGTAGATGCAAATCTAGATTCCCTCTCCAGTTTGTATGTGTTTGATGTTGCTTTTAGGGCATCTGACATTTGAGGCCGAGTAGCAAAATGGTTATGCAGTGGATTGCAAATCCACCTACGCCGGTTCGATTCCGACCTCGGCCTCCACTTTTAAAAACCCTGTAGCTCAATGAGTTACGGGGTTTTTTTATGCCTGTAGAAAAGTCAGGTGTTCCGCAATTTTCGGAAGGTGTTCCGCAACTGCATGCATTGGGGGCGGCAGCACTCGGTCCGTTGACTTGTTTTCAAGATGGGAAAGGGGCCGACAGGATCGGCTGTAATTTCAGCATCTGGAGCTTCGTATTCTGGCGAAATGGTCGTGGACGCTTGGATGGCGTTTTGATAGCCTCATGAAATATCAAGCGGTGATGACTATCAACAAACCGCTCGGCACCAAGGAAGGGCATAAAATGGCCAATGGTCTCATTATCGAATTTAACGCTTTACACGCAAACAATATTTATTTGCATCTGCTCTCTGCACTCTAATTAATTTGCGGGAAATAATTTCGTGTACAAAATTAGTAAAGTTGAAATAAATGGCTTCTGGCAAAAGTATGATGTTAGAAGTGTATTCGATGAGAGTGTGAACGTAATTATCGGAAATAATGGGACCGGTAAAACAACGTTTATGAATATTCTGCATGCTGTTTTAGCTGTGGATGTGGCTGGAATAGCAGAGAATGAGTTTTCAAATGTTCATGTTGTGCTATCGCATGGTAAAAGTAGTCGCCAGATACGTGTAACCAAAAACAATGATGAAGCTTACTCTATAATCACCTATTGGGTCGGTCGAAAAAAATTCAACTTCCCGCTCTTTCATTCGGATGATATTAGATCAGGTCCTGCGACCTATAGACGTAGGGTGATGAATGAAGCTATATCAAGGATTAAGGAAGAAATGAGTTCGCTCGTTTCCCTGGCCTCGCTTTCAGTATATAGATACCGTGCGGTCGACTCTGAAAGCATGGAGAGGTCTACTCAGAGGAAGTTTGCGGGGCCTGTTGATTTAAGACTTCAAGAGTTGATGCAGAATCTTACAGCTTATCAGTTGAATCTTTCTCAGAGAGCTAGGGAAATCTCGGCAAACTTGCAGAAAGATGTTCTGATGTCTCTTCTTTATCGTTCGAACACTGAAAAGAACCAAGTTGGGTATGCGCTGGATTTTGATGCGGAAAAAGAAAGGCAAGCAATTGTTTCCGCATACGAGCAGCTTGGTATAACAGGAGTTGCTCTACAGCGGCGGGTAAGTGAGCACGTCACTGCTGTCGGAAGCACAGTGGAAAAAATACGTAAAATTATCAATAAAAAAGACGATAATTATGATTTGTCTGTAGTTGACTTTGCTCCATTGGAGGCGAGTAAGCGCGCTCGAATGGTTTCTGATATGTCGCTAATAGCAGAGTCGAAAATTGATAAGATATTCAGCCCTGTTCAGTTGTTTTTGAAGCAGTTGCATGAATTTATTACTGATAAGAAATTCTGTTTTGAAAGCGGGAAATTGATTTTAAGTGGTCAGACTGAAATTACTATTCAGAAACTGTCTTCTGGGGAAAAGCAGTTGCTCATACTTCTTACCGAGGCGTTATTGCAGAGGGAGCAGCCGTTCATTTTCTTAGCGGATGAGCCGGAACTTTCGCTCCATATCAGTTGGCAGCGACAGATTATTCCAGCTGTAAGGAGTTTGAATCCTACGGCACAGGTGATCGTCGCAACCCATTCACCTGAAGTTGCCGGGAAATTTCTTAACAACATTATTGATATGGCGGATATCACCAATGTCCAAAGTTGATTACTCAGCTGATGCTGTCAATGTGTTGTCTAGATTTTATCGATCGTCTTATGTATTGTACGTCGAGGGCGATGATGATGTGCAGTTTTGGTCGAAAGTTTTCCAAGAATTTTGTAATTTTACAATTGAAGTTATTCCTCTAGGTGGCGCTGTAGAGATTGATAGAAAAATTAAAAGAATTATAAATGAAGACTTGCGTGTTTTGGCGGCGAGAGATGCTGATCATACAAAAATCCGTAATACGCACGTCACGGACAATCGTGTTGTTTATACCTACGGATATGCAATAGAAAATACTTTGTTTACACCCTCTTCAGTTGCCGAGATGCTCTCGGTTCTTGCTAGGGTTGCTACGGTAGATCAGGTTTCTGTAGAGCAGTGGTTCGATGCTTTTTTTGAATGCTCAAAGAATTATCTGCATTTTGACCTTGCCAATAGTATTGGCGGCTGGGGAGTTGGGTTGCCCGATAATTGCTCGGGATTTATGCAGTCAAAAAAATCCTGTGTATTTAATCAAAGTAAATTAGAGTCATATTTAATTAAAAATTTTGGGCGTGTATTGAATGATGCTGAGAAGTCTGAGATTGAAGCATTGATTGCACGTTATCCGTTGAGATTGCCTTTCCTCTTTCGGGGTCACTTTCTTCAGAGTGCAGTGAATGCATTCATATCAAATTATCTGACTTCGGCTGCAAAGAAATCTAATTGCTCTTACGACGCTATGTATCTCGGTGCTATTCAATCTTTACAGTCGTTTCTGTCTGGTGATAGTGAGCATGCAGCGCACTATCGCGCTGAAGTAGAAAAGGTTAGTGCTTGGGGGCGGAGTATTGCATAGTTCTCCATAGTGTGCTGATCTTGTGTTACATTAATTTTATAACACGAGATGTACGCGCTCACCGAGAAAATTTGTGTATGCATAGTTAGGTGGGTGTAGGTAAATAACCACTTATAGTTATTTCGTGGGGCGTACTATCTCGCCAATGCGGCGATAAACTTTTTTCGTCATGTCTTCGGTCGAGTGTCCGAGTAATCTACTAGCATGATGAATGTCTTCTATCTTGCTGGCTGCCTTAGGTCGAATGTCTCTGAACTGGAATTGTCGGATGGCGTCTGCAAGTTATGTGTCTCCATCGGCTGCGGCCGTTGTAGTTGCTTTCTCCCGGGCTTCATCCCAGCGATTTCTCAGCACGGCGTAACTCATTCGCAGGCCCGTCTGGTTGGTGATCAGACTTGAACTTCTGATGCCGGCCATGGCTTTGCGCTCAAGCAGGGCATCGAGGAAGGTGCTGAGGTTTGATGCGTCTGTCCCGTCGTGTAGGCGGATGCGCAGGTGTTTCTCGGTCTTGCCCTGGCCCACCAGCAGGAAACCATTATTGAGGTCGTTGGTTGAGGCCTTCAGCACGTCGGCCGGCCGTTGAGCGGTCAGATAGGCCAGGTCCATCGCGTCTTGTGGTTCAGGTGGCGCCTGGGCGATCACCTGAGGGGGTGATCGCTTCGATAGGCGCGGCGTCGAATGCGTTGCGTAGCTGCTTCAGCCCCTTCATGTAATCCTTCTGCGTGCCCGGCTTCAGCCCGGGGATGATCTTCGATTCGTCATCGTCAAATAGTCGACCCATCTACATCTCCGGCTTTCGCGCTGATGCGTCAAGCGGTGGCACATGGTTCGTGTGGGCAGGCACTACGGCATTAGCGAAGGCAAGGCCCGAGAGCTTGGTAAGGGCAGGGGGCTGCTTGGATTGGTCGTGCTGTGAGCGAGGTCAGAGCGGCTGCTTGACGTGAGTAACGGTAACTCCATACGACTTTGAAAAGGCGCTGCTGGTCCTGACTGAAGCAACCACGGCCGCCATGCCCGCGGGATATTCCGGGTCTGTCATGAATAGCCAAGCGACTGTCGTCGAATGAAAAGCGCCCCCTCCATTTGGGGGGCCTTAATGTCAGTCATAAAAACGCATCTGGCGATTGAGCCAGTCTGGTCGCCCACAAGATGAACATAACCAGGCGGGCAAACTGCAGGCCGGCGTAACGCGATGATTCTGCCAGCCCTGTGTGAATGCACGCCAGCCTTGGAAGGTCGTTATCCGAGGGGGTGTGTACAGCGTGCTGCCGCTTGAACCGCCGGATGCGACTGCTTCGCTTGAGTCACGAGTTGCTTGGTACGCTAAGCAGGAGAATAACAATATGAAATTCGTGAAAAGTCTTCTGGCTGCTTCACTCCTCATGGCGCTGGCCATTGATGCACAGGCATTGGTGTCAAGCCAGGAAGCCGCCGAACTGGGTACCCGCCTGACGCTGGTGGGGGCTGAAAAGGCCGGTAATGCCGATGGCTCCATTCCGCCTTATCGCGGTGGCCTGACCACTGCCCCGGCCAGCTTCAAGACCGGTGATACCATGCGCCCGGACCCCTATGCGCACGAGAAACCGCTGCTGGTGATCAATGGCAAGAACGTCGACCAGTACAAGGGCTTGCTGACGGCTACCACTGTCGAGTTGGCCAGGCGCTACCCCGGCTACCGCATCGATGTGTATCAGACCCACCGCACCGCTGCGCTGCCGCAGGCGGTACTGGAAAATAGCCGCAAGAACGCCACCGCCGCCAGGTCCCTCAACGATGGGATAGCCTTCGACAATGTATTGCCCGGTGTGCCGTTCCCGATCCCGCAATCGGGTGCCGAGGCGATGTGGAATTTCCTGCTGCGCTACCAGGGCGTCAACATCCATTCCAAGTACGACTCCTGGAGCGTCGACTCGGCGGGAGTGCCAAGCCTGGTTGTCACCGGCGCGGCATACGCCTCCTTCCCGATTTACGAGAACATGTCGAAGCCCATCAACAACTCTGACCTCTACTACCAGTTGAAACTGTCCTATACCGGACCTGCGCGGCGAGCCGGCGAGTCGATTATGCTCAAGAACGCCACCAACCCGCTGCAGCGTCCTGCCCGTGCCTGGCAGTACATGCCGGCCCAGCGCCGGGTCAAACTGATTTCGATCCTGGCCTACGACACACCGAACCCCGGTACTGCCCGTGCCCTCGAACTGTATGACTGGACGCTGGTGGGCAAGCAAGAAATGATCGTGCCCTACAACACCTACAAATTGACCTATGCTCGGGATGCCAAGTCGCTGACCACCCCCAATTACATTTCCCCGGACTTCGTACGCTGGGAAAAACACCGCGTCTACGTGGTGGAGGGCAATCTCAAGCCCGGTGCAAAGCACATCTACCAGAAACGCCGCTTTTACCTGGATGAAGACACCTGGGCCGCTCTGGCCTCCGATCAGTACGGCATGAGTGGCGAGCTTTATCGTGGCTCCTTCGCTTTCCTCAGCCAGAGCTATGACCAGCAGGTCCCGGATGCCACCCCGTTCATGACTTACGATCTGTCGCGCGGCTCCTACAACATCAATGGCGTGGTAGGCCCCCATGGCGGTATTCGGTATATCGAGCCGCTATCGACGGCGCAGTGGGTGCCAGAGTCCATGGCGGGTGCCGGTATTCGCTAGGGTGATACAACGCCAGATCATGCATGACCGATAAATCACAACCCCTCCCGGTTTTGAAAGCAGGCCAGATGCTGTCGATGCGAATCTGGGGGATTGTGTCCATTGCGAGGTTTCCAGACACTTCACAATCCACCCTTCAGCCACTACTTCACGACGCCATTGAGCAGTACCCCGTAGGACTGCAGAAACTCAACCGTGCCGTGGAAGATCAAACCGACCCCCATGGCGGAGACGAAGAAGCCAACGATGCGGGTGGCGGCGTCTATGCCTTGCGGGCCGATTTTCTTGAGGATGTTCTTGGCGTAGACCAGGGACAGATAGACGGTGAGCATGGTGGCGCAGATGGCCAGGGCGACTACGGCGAAAGAGATCACGGCGCGGTCGGAGTCCTTGATGGTGCTGGTCAGGCCGATCACCGTGGCGATGGCGCCCGGGCCGAACATGATCGGCATGGCCAAGGGAATGAAGGATACGTCCTGGTTGCCCTTGCCTGCGCTGGGGATCAGGTTGCTGGCGGGCGAGGGGGCGAATAGCTCGAAGCCGATACGCATCAGGATCACCCCGCCCACTACCCGGATCATGCTCAATGGCACCTCGAACAGGCGCAATAACAGGTTGCCGAAAATGAGGAAGAAGAACATCAGCAGCAGCGCGTAGAAACAGGCCTTGCGTGCCACCTGGCGGTGCTCGGTGTCGCTCTTGCCTTGCAGTAGACCGAGGAACACCGGGATGGCCTCCAATGGATTGATGATTGCCAGTAGCGTGGTGAACATGCCAAGGAATTGTGTGATGTGCGCGTTCATCAGGTGCGTACCGGGTTGGGGGCTACTGAATTACCTTAGTCCAAACGCCGCGCATGCACCTGACAGGCCCCCGGCCGTTGGCTGTTCAGAAATCAGCAACCCAGGCAATTGACAGGAAACCGGTACAAGGCCGGTGTTTACGATGCTTCGCCAAGCAGGCTTTCGTAGGGGATTCTGAGGCCATTGTGCAGCCGTTTGATCATGGCCAGGCTCAGTGCACGTTTGTTGTTGAGTACCTCAGAAACACGTCCGCTTGGGCCAATGAACGCCTCCAGGTCTCGAGGGGTGAGTCCTTGTTGTTCCATTCGAAATTTGATGGCCTCGATAGGGTCCGACGGGGCAATTGGATAATGCTCGTCTTCATATTTTTCAATAAGCATTGAGAGTACTTCCAGTTCGTCGGCTTCTGGGGATCCGGCGGCTGCTCCCCAAAGCTCTTCAAGGCGAGCAAAAGCGGCATTGAGCTCTTCTTCGCTGCGAATCGGTTTCAGGTTCATTACACAGACTCCACGTCAATTTGATCGTACTGGGCGTGAGTGCCTATGAACTTAACCCATGCGATCTGATGGCCATAATCGATGGACACCACGAGTCGATACTTGTTGCCGGCGACGTTGAAAACGACCCGGCCGCTCTTGATGATACTAGCTGTACGTATCTCAGCCTTTAGCTCCTGGGGTGTGCTCCAAACGGCCTTTAGCATCATGTTGTGCCATTCGGTGAGTGCTCGCTCAGCGTCCTTGCACCCTGGTCTTTCCCAGAACTCCTTTAGTGTTCGCTTTGCGATGACTCTCATGTCGCGGTAATTCTCCCAATTTGGGAGAATTATGCTGGTGCCGTATTGGAGTGTCAAGAGAGGACGTGTAACACGGTATAGACGCAAAAAGCCGCTCTGCAACCCAACACTGGCCCCTTGAGAATCTGGCGCGTGGTCCTTTTAAAACCAGCAGCTTGAGCCGTCCGTGGGGGTGAGCGCAGGGCAATCGGGATGGATCGTTAACCAACTGCGCCAGTTCGACTCGCTACCCAAAGCCCGCATCGAATCCCGAAAAAGGGTCCATACAGGCGCTGATCCTCCACGCAGAGCACTGCATGAGTGAATGATCATCACCCCCACCTATTTCATGGACATTCATCGCTTTTCAATATTTTCATCGTCCGTCCGGGCGCCGCTCATTCCAATTCACAGCGGCCTTTGGAGGGCTATGCCTTAATGCAGCGAATTGGCCGGGATCAAAGAGGGTGTTTGATCCACGGCGACCGTTGTTGGGCCAGGCCAGGCAGCAGGCCCGCAACCGATACCTGAGCGACACACTCCCGTTCCCCCGAAAAATGTCGATGTGCGCCGGCTCTCTTGTCTGACCTGAACACGCCGCCCGGAAACCCCAATGATCACTGCCGATACGGTATTTCTTGTCATGGATGATGCTGATGCCCTGCGCACGATCAATAGCCGCCCGTTGCACCTGTTGGCGCAAAACAGCCGGCCGTTCTTGAACAAGATCAATCTGTCGACTGAACTGTACAAGAGCGAAACCAGGCGCCTGGAGTTACACGCAAGTGAAATGACCGAATCCTTGCAACCACACGCTGAAGCACGCAATGACTGCTTAACTCTGGATGTCGACAACCATGCGGACCTGACGCGTTTGCTTATCGGCTTTCCACGTGCGCAAGGGGGTCAAGGGCCATGGGCCGAGTGCTGATCGATGAGCAGGTTGTGTTCGATGAGGACAGCTTCCTGCTGTTTCGTGTGGATGCGCCTGACGTGGCGCCCTTGCGCCTGGGCGCGACCACCAGCAGCTGTCTGGCCTTGTTGCTCCGCTCGGGAGGCGCCGTGGTGCGCAAGCGCGAGTTGATGGAGGGTGCCTGGGGTCAGTATGGCCTGGAGGTTACCGACAACAGCCTTGCCCAGTCGATTCGCCAATTGCGCCTTGCCCTGGAGACACTGCAACCGGGCCGCGAATTCATTCAGACGCTGCCGCGTGTGGGCTACAAGCTCGCCGATGGCGTGCGCACTCGAGCGTTGCAGGCAGCTGGGGAGGAGGCGGCTTCGACTCCCGACTCTCGGGAGATTGACCACGACTTGCCGGATTGCGCGGCGTCAACCTTGCCGCCAGTTGAGGACGTCGTGAGTGTTGTCGCACCTTCAACCACTTCACCCGGGCCTGTCGAGGGTGGCACGTCGAGCGTATTGGCGCGGGCAATGTCTGCGTATAAATACTGGGGACTGCTGATCGCCTTGATCCTGTGGGGCATCGCCAGTTTTTTCCTGGGAGTCGTTCTCCAGACGCCGATGTTGAACACCGATCTCCCGGTATTTGCCCCTCCAGTGACGATAGAAGGCATGCGCGTGCATGTGCCGGTTGAGGGCTTGAGCTCCCTTTCAGCCTCCCAGTTAAAGACCTTGGCCCAGCGCAGCCAGCAGTTGGCGCAATTGCTGGATATCGCGTCGAGCAGCGCAAACCTGTACCTGATACCGGTGTACCACAGGGAGCACGCCATCCTCTGTGACGGCGAGCTGGAGCTGGCCAGGTCCCGCTGCGTGGGAGTACAGCTGAATGACTAAGCGGGGTGCGAAAGCGATCTGGTGCCTGGCCTTCGTCGTCGTCGGGCTGATGGGCATTGGGTTGGGGCGCTTGTCGGGGGTGCAGCCGGTGCCCATGGACCTCTGGTGCGATGGCGAGAGCGCGCGGCAAGTGCAGATCAATGCACGTCCTGCCTGGTTCATGACTCGATTCAGTCTGGACTTGAGTCCTTCGGGCCTCAGTCATTTGCGCATGGCGGCCCGGTTGATCGACGCGGATTCCAAAGCGGAAATTGGCGTCATGAATCGCTATAGCGCTTTTCGAGTCAAGAAAAACGGATCCCGGTTGATGGTCGAAGTGGACAGTAGCCTCAAGAGTAATGCCGACAATCTGAGCCCGGAGCAGTTGTCTTCACTTGATCTTTATATCTTTCAACCTAAGTCCAGCTTGAGTTACTGGATGCAGCCACTGGGTGAAACCCGTTACACGATTGATGTCGGTGAAAATCTGTTTGTGTTGTGCAGCAGGAGAAGTCCGCTGAAACCATGGGCCCGCGTGGTGATGGTGCTGGCACGCAGTAGCCGTCTATAAAAAGTGAAGCATGGTTGAATTCGAAGGTTCAGTGTTCATGTGGTTGAGACTTATTCCTTGAATAGTTTTCTTTTTGTATAGCCCGGATGAAGTAGCCACCCCCATCGCCGCAGGCATGGCGCAACTTACCCGCAGTCGTTACCCCCGACAGTCTTACTTCCCGGTATGTAAACGGTATCGGTTCAGCCATTGAAAAAGTGAGTTATGGAAAACGCTTTTCGCAGAATTCGTGTTTGCTCGGCATTCAAGCGCTTGCTGGCCGCCTTGATGGTGTGTTCGACAGGGCCCACCGTCCAGGCCGCCGCATTGCCGCCGCCCAGCAGCGTGGTCTTTTGGTACGCCGACAAGCCCCCGCTCCTGGAACTGGCCCAGTTCGACTGGGCGGTCGTGGAGCCGGGGCATCTGTCCGTTGCCGACGTCAAGACACTGCGCAGCCAGGGCAGCTTGCCGTTCGCCTATCTGTCGGTCGGCGAGTTCCACGGTGGCCAGGCAGAGCTCGACACGGCGTCCCTCACGGAGGCGGTCAGCCCTGTCCGTAATGGCGCCTGGGGCAGTCAGGTGATGGACCTCACCGCCACGGCCTGGCGTGAGCACCTGTTCAGTCGCGCCAAGGCCTTGCAGGCGGACGGGTATGCCGGGGTGTTCCTCGACACGCTGGACAGCTTTCAGTTGCTGCCCGAGTCGGCGCGAGAACCCCAGCGCCTGGCACTGGCCAGTTTTCTGCGTGAATTGCATCAACGCCAGCCGGACTTGCGGTTGTTTTTCAACCGTGGCTTCGAAGTCTTGCCGCAGCTCGATGGCGTGGCGTCGGCGGTTGCCGTGGAGTCAATCCACGCGGGCTGGGATGCGGCTGCCAAGCGTTATCGGCCGGTGCCCGAAGCGGACCGCCAGTGGCTGGACACCCAGCTGCAACCCCTGCGAGCCAAAGGCACGCCACTGGTGGCGATCGAGTACCTGCCGCCGTTCCGTCGTGACGAAGCCCGCCAGTTGGCCAAGCGCCTGAGCAAAGAGGGGTTCGTTCCGTACATCGGCACACCTGAGCTGAACACCCTGGGCATCAGCAACATCGAAGTTCAGCCGCGTCGAATTGCACTGCTGTACGACCCACGAGAGGGTGACCTGGCCTCCAGCGCCGGGCATACCCTGCTGGGTGGGTTGCTGGAATACCTGGGCTACCGGGTAGATTACCTGGCCGCGGATGCTTCGTTGCCGGAGCAGGGTTTCAGTGGCCTGTATGCCGGTATCCTGACCTGGATGACCAGCGGCCCGCCTCCGGGCAGCCAGGCATTCAACCGCTGGCTCAACCTGCGGCTGGATGAGCAGGTCCCGCTGGTTTTTTTCGCCGGTCTGCCGGTTGAGGACGATGGGCTGCTCAAGCGCCTGGGGCTCAACCGCGCAACGGCGCCGGGCCTGCAAACCTTGCGTATCACCCATCAGGACAAGTCGCTGATCGGTGCATTCGAGGCGCCGGTTAAGCCCAGAAGTCGTGAGTTGATGGCGATTTCGCTGTTACCCCGAGGCCCGAAGGCCGTGTTGTCGCTCATGGCTGAAAACGGTCAGGAATATTCGCCAGTGGCCGTCGCTGACTGGGGCGGCCTGGCCCTGGCGCCTTACCTTCTGGAATCGAACAACGAGCGCGCACGCTGGATCCTTGATCCTTTCGCGTTTCTCCAGGCGGCCCTGCATTTGCCTGCGCTGCCACGCCCGGACGCCACCACGGAAAACGGCCGGCGGATCGCCACCGTGCATATCGATGGCGACGGCTTCCCGTCCCGGGCGGAAGTGCGCGGTATGCCCTATGCCGGCCGGCAGGTGTTGGATGGCTTCGTGCGGCCCAACCCGTTCCTCACCTCGGTTTCGGTGATCGAAGGTGAAGTGTCACCGCAGGGCATGTACCCGTACCTGGCCCAGGAACTGGAACCCATCGCCCGCGAGCTGTTTGCCGAGCCGAAAGTCGAAGTGGCGACACACACCTTCAGCCATCCGTTTTTCATGCAACCGGAACTGGCCCGCAAGCGTGCTCACTTAACGGCGGCATATGGCTTGAAAATGGCGATCCCGGGCTATGACACCATCGACTTCAGGCGCGAAGTCGTGGGTTCGCGCGATTACATCAATCAGCGTCTGACCACCCCTGACAAGCCGGTCAAGCTGATCTTCTGGTCGGGCGATGCCTTGCCGTCGCCTGCCACCGTCAAGCTGGCCTACGACTCAGGCCTGAAAAACGTCAATGGCGCCCAGACCATGCTGACCCGGGCCGATCCGTCCCTGACCGGCTTGAGCCCGTTGCTCAGGCCGACCGAAGGTGGCCTGCAGTACTACGCGCCGATCATCAACGAGAACGTCTACACCAATCTGTGGAAGGGGCCGTACTACGGCTTTCGCGACCTGATCGATACCTTCGAGTTGACCGACAGCCCGCGGCGCATGCGCGGCCTGCACCTGTATTACCACTTCTATTCGGGCACCAAACAGGCCTCGATCAAGGCCGTGAACGATATCTACCGCTACATGAAGGACCAGCAACCGATTTCGCTGTGGATGAGCGATTATCTGGATCGCGTTCATGGGCTGTATCAGGCCAGCCTGGCCCGCACCGCCGACGGCGACTGGCAGGTTCGCGGGATGAATGCATTGCGCACCTTGCGCCTGGATCCGCAACTGGGCTGGCCGGACCTGGCGCGCTCGCAAGGCGTGGCCGGTGTGCGGGATCTGCCCCAGGGGCGTTACGTGCATTTGAGCAGTGACCGGGCGTTGCTGGTGTTGCGGCCCGACAGGGACCCGCGGCCGGCGCTGGAAGAGGCCAATCTGCCGTTGCTGGATTGGCGCTATCTGGCTCCCCGGCGCGTGCGCTTTTCCTTCGCCGGTCAAGTCGACCTGAACTTTTCCGTGCGCTGCGCTACCGCCTGCCGGGTAGAAGTCGATGGGCAGCGATTTGCCGGCAAGGCCGCTGCCGGACTCTGGCATTTTCAGCTGCCCCTCAAGCACGTGAGCCAGGGGCAACTCATCTGTGAGTGAGGACATCCGCCTGCTCAATCCCTGGGTGCTGGCAGTGGTGGCTGGCGCTGTGGGCGGTCTGTTGCTGCTGGTATTTCAGCGTGAAGCCGTATTCCACCCTGATAGTCGTCAACCGGACGCGGTATCGGCCAACTATGCCGCGCTGCTGTTGATGGCCCGTCCGGACAATGACCGATTGCGTCTGCAACTGGTGGACCTGCTGATCCAGCTCGGTGACACCGTCAAGGCCCGTCGTTACCTGGAGAGCTGGCCGCGACCGGTGCCGGCACTGCTTGATTACTACCGGCTGGAGCTCGACAGCCTGGCGGTGGCCGGTGCTCACGAGACCCTCGAGCAGCGGGCGCGGCTGGAGGCGATCGATCGTCAGTCACTGCCCTTGGCGCAACTGCAGCGCCTGGCCAGGCTGGCGTTGCGCCTGCAGGCACCGGCGATTGCCGCGCAGGTCCATGAAGAGCTGGCCAGCCGCGATCCGCAGCAGCGCAGGGCGTCGCTTGATGCCGCGGCGCAGTGGTACCTGGCCGGGGAGCAACCGGAGCGTGCCGCCGA
Organism: Pseudomonas sp. Irchel s3b6; assembly: GCF_900187415.1. Classification (NCBI taxonomy): domain Bacteria; kingdom Pseudomonadati; phylum Pseudomonadota; class Gammaproteobacteria; order Pseudomonadales; family Pseudomonadaceae; genus Pseudomonas; species Pseudomonas sp. Irchel s3b6. Next base: position 91,127 of record NZ_FYDM01000011.1, read on the forward strand.
CATCTATGTGCAACTCTGGCAGGGCAGCGAGCACCCCGGGGACCGTCGTCAATACGCGCGGCAGGCCTTCGACAGCCTGCTGGCGAGCGGACGCGGCGAGCAAGCGATAGAGGTCCTCGCCGATGAACTCGACGCGCTGGAGGGGCCACCCATCGATGCGGCCTGGTTGGAGCAGGGCGCCGATATTGCGCTGGCGAACACGCGTACCGCGTTGGCCATGCAGTTTCTTGAGCGATGGCGCACCGTGCAGCCGGACAACCCCGAGCGACTGGGCAAAGACTTCCGCCTGCGCCTGGCGCTGGGCGACGTGCCCGGTGCCAGGGAGAGTGGCCGGCAACTGTTGATCGAGCATCCGCACGACGTGTACGTGCTTGAGCAGTTGGGCCTTCTCGCACAATGGCGGGGCGAGCTGGACGAGTCCCTGGACTACTGGACCCGCCTGTTGGATCTGGGTGAAAACCCCGAGATCCGCGAGCGTGCCTGGCGTCTGGCAATGCACCTGTTCGACTTTGACCGCGCGATCCCGTTGCTGGCCGTCATCATGGACCAGCGAGCACTGACCGATGACGAGCTTGAGGCGTTGGTTTACAGCCATGACTCACGGGGTACCCCGGAGCAGTCTGAAGCCTGGTTGCGGGCTTACTTGCGTCAGTACCCCGGGCATCGCCTGGCCTGGAGCAAATGGCTGCTGAACCTGGACAGTACCGGACAGCTGACGGCCAAGGCGATGGCCTACGAGAACCTGTCGACGCATTTCGAGCTGACCCTGCCCGAACGGCTCGACAGGTCTCGTACCTACCTGAAACTGTTCGATAACCAGGCGGCCTGGCAGGTGTTGCAAGTGGATAGCCGCACCCTCGTGGATAAAGGTTTCTGGCATGCGCGGGCGGCGTTGGCCTGGGATCTCGAGCTTGACGACGCACTGCAGGAGGCCCTTGAACATCTGCTGAGTCTCGAAGGTTCGCTCAGCCGTGCTGATGAGGATCGGCTTGCTGCCCTCTACCATGCCCGCGATCCGCAGCGGGCCTTGAGCCTGCTGGTTGCCGGCTGGCAGCGCAGCCATGAACCACAGCCCTTGATCCGGGCACTGCAACAGGCCCGGGAGCTTCAGGACTGGCCGCAGATCAATGCGTTGCTCAACGACGCCGAGCGCTATCCGGCCCTCTATGACCTGCCGCAGGTCCTGGCGATGCGTGGTGCCTTGGCCGTGGAGCAGGGGCGCTTCGATGAGGCGGCACAGGTGTACCTCGCGGGGCTGGCGCGGTATCCCGACGACAAGCGGTTTCGTGAACACCTGATGTGGTTGTACGTGGATCAGGGCAACGTCGCCGCGCTCGGGCCACTGGTGAGCAAATGGCGTGTCCTGGCACGCCAGGAGCCGACTCTGTGGCTGGCGTTTGCCAGTGCCAGCCAACTGCTCGGCCGTAACCGCGAGGCCCTGGCCTGGTATCGCCTGCACCTCAAGGCCCATCCTCAGGACTGGCTGGTACAGGCCGCTTACGCCGATGCGCTGGACAGCGCCGGTTATCAGGATGCCGCGCAGCGCCTGCGCTTGAAGCTGATACGTGACCTTGATAGTGAAACGCTGCAGCCATCCTCCGAGCGTTACACCACCTGGTTGCGCCTGGTGGCCACCAGCTATTCGCCGCGCAAGGCTCAGCAGCAGGTGCTGCAGTGGCAGGACGGTTCGCCGGCCATGTTGCAGTTGTGGTTCGAACGTCTGCTGGCGCGCCTCGATGCTTCCAACCAGCCCGCGCAAAAGGACCAATGGCTGGCGTGGGCGCGCGGCCAGGGTTTGCAGGTTGAGCGTTACGAGCAGATTCAGGAAGCCCTGCGCAGCCGTAACACGGCCCAGGTCGAAGCGCTGCTGGGCAATGACGATCTGAATCCGGCGCAGCGCGCCCAGGCCCTCAGCCGCCTGGGGCGTCACAGCGAGGCCTTGGGCGTAAGCCTGTCCGAGCTGGGTGATGAGCAACCCCGGGCCATCCGTGAGCAGCTGCGGCGGCAGGCGGTGGAAGGTCACGAGCGCACGCCGCAGGGGGCACAGCTGGCCTGGCATGGACAGGATTTCGGCGGGCTCGAATTCAACGGGCCGCGTCTGCGGGTTGCTCAAAGCCTGGGTGATCAGTGGCACGCCAACCTTGAGCTGGAGCAGGGCACCTACGACAGCGATCAACTGATCTCATCGCGCCTGGGGGAGGAGCGTAACGCCGAGCTGACCCTGCAGCGGCAAGTGGAGCGAGGTCATTACACGCTGGTCCTCGATACCAGCCAGCGGCAGGACGATGACCGCAACGGTTTCGGGCTTGGCCGCCATTGGCAACTGGGTGCGGGTGACGAGCTCGAAGCCGGTTTCGACTGGCACCGCGAGAGCGAGGACAGTGGCCTGATGCGTACATTCGGGCAGTACGACGGCGTTCGGCTGGGCGGCCGCCATGGATTCACCGCCCGTGACCAGCTCAGTTGGGAGGTGGCCCAGAAGTCATTCTCCACTCGGGGTGGCGACGCGCTGGGCAATGGTCAGGATGTGAAGGCGGAGTACGGCCACACGCTGCAGTTCGAAGGGCCTGCCTGGACCTTGCGCAGTGGCGTCGCCTACCAGCACAACCAGGTGGACGACCGCACCCTGGACTCACTGTCCAGCAACAACGGTGGCCCGGTGAGGGTCGAGTTGCCAGACCCTGATAGTCCGCTTGATCAACCCACCGTGGTCGCTAGCGACCTGCTGCAGAGCCGTTACGGCCTGCTGTATGTCGGCAGTACCTGGCGTCGAGGCATGCCGGGCGCGCTGAGCCGGGCGCACCCACAGTACACCTGGCTGGTGGACGTGACGGTCGGCTGGCAGTGGCTGGATCAAACCGTCAACTACGGCATCAACACCGGGATGGGCATGGAAGTGCTGGGTAATGACGAATTGGCCTTCACCGCGGGCTACCAATCCGAGCCACAAGGCGGCAACGGGCAGGCGGGCGGAACCCTGGGTGTGAGCTACAGCGTGCGCCTTGGGCGCTGATCATGGAATTTCTAGAGGAACATCAAGCGATGCAAGTGATCCGTAATCTGAGTCTGGGCCTGGCGGTCTTGCTGATCGCCAGCTGCACCCGTTTTACCGGTGACGCCGGCCCGAACCTGCCGCGTCATGCACAGTGGGGCATTCTGCCCATGGTCAACTATTCGCAGACGCCACAAGCCGGCGAGCGCAGCGAGCAGATCCTGCTCAGTGCGATCAGCCGCCATGGACTGCAGCCCCGCGTCTACCCGGTCAGCACTCAAGGTGAGCAGGCCTTGATGGATGACAACGAACGCCTGGCCGGCGCCCTGGACTGGGCGCGCGCCGAGCAGCTCGACTACGTGATCATGGGCAGTGTCGAGGAGTGGCAGTACAAAAGCGGTCTGGATGGCGAGCCGGCGGTGGGTGTCAGCCTGCGTGTGATGGACGTCCGCAGCGGCCGCGTGCTCTGGAGCAAAAGTGGGGCGCGGGCCGGCTGGTCCCGTGAAAGCCTTGCCGGCACGGCACAGCAGGTGATCGAACCGCTGGTTGATACCCTTCGGTTCGAGTGATTGCGATGAAATCTCCCTACATGGATTACAGCCTGGCGCCCCGTGCCAAAGGCCCGGTGTCCTGGCTGGAAACCCTGATCGTCACGGGACTGTTCATTGGCCTGGGGCTGTGGCTGATACCGGAAGACCCGCTGCAGATGCATGCCGCCTTTGCCTGGCCGGTATTGGCTCCGCTGTTGGCCGGTGTGCGCTATGGCTTTGCCCGGGGCCTGCTGAGCGCCAGTCTGTTGGTGATGACCTTGTTCATCCTGCGCGCTGCCGGGCTCGCCGCCTACGAACAGATTGAACCGTCATTCATTGTTGGCCTGTTGCTGTGCGGCATGTTGGTGGGGGAGGTGCACGATCTGTGGCAGCAGCGTTTGCAGCGCCTGCAGAGGGCCAACGACTACAGCCGGTCGCGTCTGGACGAGTTCACCTGCGCTCACCAGATTCTTCGGGTGTCCCATGACTTGCTGGAGCAGCGTGTGGCGGGCAGTGATCAGAGCCTGCGCAGTGCGTTGCTCGGCTTGCGGGAAAAGCTGCGGGTCATGCCCGGCGAAGGCGATGCAGTGACGCTCCTGGCCGGGCCGATCCTGGCGTTGCTGGGCCAGTACGGCTCACTGCGAGTGGCCGGGCTGTATCGAGTGGATGAGCACCGGACAAAGGTTCAGTCAGACGCGCTGGCCACCATTGGGGCCATGGGGGATCTGGACACCGATGACGGCTTGATCAGGCTCTGCCTGGAGCGCGGTGAACTGATCAGCGTACGTCAGGAGTTGATCGATTCCGGCGGTCTGGCGCAGATCTACTCGCTGCAGGCCTGTGTGCCGCTGATCGATGCCGAAGGCCATCTGCTGGCGGTCCTGGCGATTCGGCAGATGCCATTCTTTGCCTTTCAGGAGCGGACCCTGAGCCTTCTGGCGCTACTGGCCGGACACATCGCCGACCTGTTGCGCGGTGACCGGCACGCGCTGCAATCGGTGGATGCCGATGCTCACCACTTCAGCCGGCAGCTCAAGCGCTGCCTTTCGGATAACCAGCAACATGGGCTCAATGCGTGTTTGTTCGGCCTGGAAATGACCCGCGCCAATGACCGGTTGGTGCGTCTGCTGGAGCGTCACCAGCGAGGTCTCGACGTGCAACTGCTAGTGCGTAATGGTCGGGGCAACCCGGTGCTGCTGATGCTGCTGCCCTTGACCGACAGGACAGGCGCCACCGGGTATCTCACACGCATTGGTGTGTTGTTGCATGAAGAGTTTGGTGTCGAGAGCGACCTGGCCAGCCTGGGGGTACAGGTCCTGGCCTGCAGCCTGGAGCCTGCCGACGATTGTGCCGGGTTACGTCATTTTCTATTCGCCGAGTGTGGTTTGAATGATCAGCAAGTGGATGTTTAGCGCGGCCCTGGTGCTGGAAGCGGGAAGCTGGAGCCGTTTGTGGTCGGCTTCGCCCGAGTGGCAACAGTGGCTGGTCTTCATTCCGGTTCATGGACTTGCCTGTGCACTGCTGTGTGCGGCGGTGTGGCGGTCGTTGCCGGTGCGCTATCGTTCGCCGCTGCCCTGGAGTCCGTTGTTGATCTTCAGCCTGGCGTTCTTTGTGCCTGTGTTTGGCACCTTGGGGGTCATGGCGATTTTCCCGACGCTGCACGTGTCGCGCCAACGCGACAAACAGACCTGGCAATCCGTCACCATCCCCAAGCTGCCGTTCCTGGCCCAGGTCAACACGGGGTTGTCGACCTTTGCCGGGGGAGGGTTGCAGGATGTGTTGCGCCATGCACCGCAGCCAGAGCAGCGTTCGGCCGGCCTGCTGGCGACCCGGCGCATGGCCGGCCGGGAAGCGGTGCCTATCCTCAAGCTGGCATTGGGCGATCCAAGCGATGACGTGCGGTTGCTGGCGTACTCGATGCTCGACAAGCTGGAGAGCGACATCAACCTGCGGATACAAACCGCCCTCGCGCAAGTGCCCGCTGCCACTGCACAAGCGGCAGGCGTACTGCACGCCACACTGGCGCGCTGGTACTGGGAGCTGGCCTATCTTGGGCTGGCCCAGGGCAGTGTGCTGGAGCACGTCCTCAATCAGGCCAGTGAGCATGCCGCACAAGGACTGCAGGCTGGGGAGGGCGGTGAGCTGTTCCTGCTGGCCGGGCGTATTGCCCTGGAGCGTGGCGATGTCGAGCGAGCCGACAAGCTGTTGAGCCTGGCTCAGGAGAGCGGCATAGACGAGGCCCACGTGTTGCCGTATCGCGCGGAACTGGCCTTCGTGGCCGGTCGTTACCATGAGGTGCTCGGGCTGTTGACCCGCCTGCCAGTGGACATGCAGCAGCGACCGCCATTCGCAGCCCTGGTGAGGAGCTGGACATGAGCCGCAAAGACGATGGGCCGCGCGCTGATATCTGCCTGTTGCTTGAAGGTACCTGGCCCTATGTCCGCGGAGGTGTGTCCAGCTGGATCCACCAGATGATTCTCGGTCTGCCGGACCTGACGTTCTCGGTGATGTTCATTGGCGGACAGCGTTCGGCTTATGCGAGCCGGCGCTATGAGATTCCGTCGAATGTTCTGCACATCGAGGAAGTCTTTCTGGAGGATGCAACCCGGCCCACCAGCACCAGGGCATTGCCGCGCAAGGCCTGCGAGCAGCAACTGTCCGACCTGTATCGCTTCCTGCACCACCCGGAAACGCCGGCCCCGGAGCTGGGCGAGTGCTTGCTCGACCTCATGGTCCAGGGGCAATTGACGCTGGACGATGTGTTGCGCAGCCGTGCCAGTTGGGCAGTGCTCAGCAGCGGCTATCGGCAGCACTGCAGCGCTCCGTCGTTCGTCAATTATTTCTGGACCTTGCGCTCCATGCAGTCGCCATTGCTGATGCTCGCCGAAGCCTCGCGGCGAATGCCACCGGCACGGGTGCTGCACGCCATCTCCACCGGTTATGCCGGGGTACTGGGCAGCATGCTCAAGAAGCGCTGGGGTTGTGCCTATCTGCTCAGCGAGCACGGTATCTATACCAAGGAGCGCAAAATCGATCTGGCCCAGGCCAGTTGGCTCGCCGAGAGTACCGAGCATGCCCTGAACGGGAGCCTGGATGCCGGCACGGGTTACCTCCGTGAGCTCTGGATACGCTTCTTCGAGCGCATCGGCCAACTGACCTACCACAGTGCCGACACTATCGTTGCGCTGTACGACGGCAATCGCCAACGGCAGATCCAGGACGGTGCCGACCCGGCCCGCACCCAGGTGATTCCCAACGGCATTGACCTGCCGCAATGGACGGCTGCCTTCGACACCCGCCCGCCCGGTATTGCCCCCGTGGTTGGCTTGATTGGCCGTGTGGTGCCGATCAAGGACGTCAAGACCTTCCTGCGAGCCATGCGGGGTGTGATCAGTGTCATGCCCCAGGTCGAAGGCTGGATTGTCGGGCCCGAAGAAGAGGACCCGGAATACGCCAGTGAGTGCCGCAGCCTGACGGCGAGCCTGGGGCTGGACGGCAAGGTGCGGTTCCTCGGTTTCCAACGCATCCAGGACATCCTGCCGCAGTTGGGCCTGATGGTCCTGACCTCCATCAGCGAGGCCCAGCCGCTGGTGATTCTGGAAGCCTGGGCCGCCGGAACACCGGTGGTCAGCAGCGACGTGGGGTCCTGCCGCGAGTTGATCGAAGGCGGCAGCGCCGAGGACCGCGACCTGGGATGTGGCGGGACGGTGGTGGCGATCGCCGACCCTCAGGCCACGTCTACAGCAATCCTTGGGTTGCTGAGAAACCCGCAGCGCTGGCAAGACGCGCAGACCAGCGGCCAGTTGCGGGTCAACCGTTACTACAGCCAGGCCTTGATGCTGCGCCGCTATCGCGATCTTTATCACGCTGCCATGGGGACCTGTTGAATGGCTGGAATAGGCTTTGAACTGCGCAGAATTCTCTCGCGCGACTCCTACACGGCGACCCTGCATGCCTACCTGTATGCCGGATTGATCAGTTCCGGCCCTTGGGTGCTGTCGATTGTCAGCGTGATGCTGGTCGGCAGCATCAGTCTGGGCTTGTTGCTGCCCGACGTGCTGGTTGGCCAGTTCCTGGTGACCGTGACCTACCTGATGGCCAGTTCGTTGATCCTGACCGGTGGCCTGCAGCTGTTTTTTACCCGTTTCGTTTCCGACCTTCTGTACGAACACCAGCACGAGCGGATATTGCCGAATCTGTTGGGGATCTTACTGTTGGTCACCCTCGGTGCCGGGTTGTTGGGGACTATCGTGCTGAGCCTGCTGTTCGACGAGTCGCTGATCTTCCGCGTGCTGGTGCTGTCAAACTTCGTCGTGCTCTGCAACCTGTGGCTGGTGATTATCTTTCTGTCCGGCATGAAGGCTTACAACCGGATTCTGCTGGTGATGCTGGTGGGCTATTCGCTGATGGTGGCCAGTGCCTATGCGCTGAGTTTCCTGCAGTTGCCGGGCTTGCTGCTGGCCCTGTTGATCGGTCACAGCGCGTTGCTGTTCCTGTATCTCTACGACATCCTGCGCGAATACCAGGCAGAGAAACTGATTGCCTTCGATTTCCTCGACCGCCGCCAGGTGTATGTCAGCCTGCTCGTCACCGGCTTCTGTTACAACCTGGGGATCTGGGTCGACAAATTCCTGTTCTGGCTCAACCCCGGGACATCGAGTGAAATGGTCGGCCCGCTGCGCGCCTCGATTATCTATGACCTGCCGATCTTCCTCGCCTACCTGGCGATCATCCCCGGCATGGCGGTGTTTCTGGTGCGCATCGAAACCGATTTCGCCGAGTGGTGCGAACGGTTGTTTCAAGCCATTCGAGACGGCGAAACGCTGCAGTACATCGGTCAGCTGAAAACCGAGATGGTCCTGTCGATCCGCCAGGGCCTGCTGGAAATCTGCAAGGTGCAGGGCGTGACAGTGTTGCTGTTGTTCCTGTTCGCCCCGCGTTTGCTCGAGTGGTTGGGGCTGTCCAGTTACTACCTGCCACTGTTTCACATCGCCTTGATTGGCGTGAGTCTCCAGGTGGTGTTCATGGCCTTGCTCAATGTCTTCTTCTACCTGGACAAACGCATGATCGTTCTTGAGTTGTGTGTCTGGTTCGTGGTGTTGAATACCGTGTTGACCCTGCTCAGCCAGTACCTTGGCCCCAGCTTCTTCGGCTATGGCTTTACGCTCTCGTTGCTGGTCTGTGTGCTCCTGGGACTGCACCGGCTTTCGAGGGTGCTGGAGGATCTGGAGTACGACACCTTCATGCTGTCGCATTGACGGTCGGGCATCACGTTTGTGAACAAACGCCTGTCGATACGTCGCCTTATCAGCCACGTTCACAGGTATTCAGCATTACGCTTCGATTTTCAGCGCAACGGCGCCTCAATTCACAGCGGCCATGCCCGGGGGTATGCGTTACTGCAGGCCATTGTCAGCGCCGTGGTCGGCCCGTCACTGGCGGCGGCCCCGTTTGCCGCCGCGTCCTGACTACCCCCCCCGCGAGCCCATCGTGAGGCCGATGTTGATGCGAGAGAGTTGGACACGGCCGTTCCAGCCTTGCGCAAGATCAGCTGTGGAGCAAGACAACGCGTGCCAGGTGCCGCAGTGGAGCAGGTGTCATGAATTGGGTCGTCGAACACGCGCGCAGCGTCAGGATCGGTTGTTGGTTAGTGGTGGCGGTGCTGTCCCTGGCTGCCTTGCAGGGGCTTGTGCATCAGTACCAACTGCAGCGTGAATTGTTGCTCGCCGGGCAGCATGCGGCGCTGGTGGAGCGTACTGATCGAGCCTTCTCGGGCCTGGTGAAACAACTCTCTATCCATGATTTGCATCAGTCGGTGTTGTGGGCCAACTTACCGACGGATACTTGCCTGCCGAACGATGGCATTACCCGTCGGGAGCGGGTCAGTGCGGCGCTGGCCCGGAACATGCCCGAACTCAAGCAGCAACTGCTGAATGTGCCGCGTGCGATGGCAGACAGCATGCCCGCTATGAACTCGCCGCACATGAGCTTGAACGAAGGCATGATCCGCTTGCTCAGCCGACAAGTCGTCGGCTACGCCTGCACGGGTGATTTGGCCTTGATCCGGGAGACGCAGACCGATTTGCCACCGTTGCCGTTACCCGCGCGACCTGACCTGGCGATGGCGTTCGGCGATGGCATTGTCTTGCATGTCGCCATGACCCAAGGGCGCAATCCCGGCTTGTATTTCGACATTCATATGGACCTGGCCTCAGGCAAGGTCGAGTTCCTGGCCTGCTCTGCCGAGGGCTGGAGGGCGCTGGCCCCCCCAGCGTTTGTCTCTGCTTCTGTGGTGGACGAGGGTGTAGACGTGGCAGCGGGCGGCGAGCGATTTATCCGGCGTCTGGTGGACCCCCAGCACGAGTTGCAACTGATTTACTACAGTGAGCCGCTGATCTCGAATTACCTGGCGCTGTTCGTGCGAATCAATAGCTTTCCATTGATATTGCTCGCCGGGTTGCTCCTCTGTTTGCCGTTGATCGGTCTACTGCTGGTGCATCTGGTCGATGTCAGCGTGGGGCATCACCAGGCGGCCACCCGTGACTTTCTTACCGGTGCCTACAACCGGCGTGCGTTGATGGTGCTGGGCGAGCGCGAACTGAGCCGCGCCGTCCGCAACGGTCGTCCGCTGAGCGTGTTGCAGCTGGACATCGACCATTTCAAGCGGATCAACGATACCTATGGCCATGATGGTGGTGACCAGGTGTTGAAATTTTTCGTGCGCCAGCTGGAGCGGATCATCCGCCAGCATGACGTGCTCGCCCGCATGGGCGGCGAGGAGTTTGTCATCCTGCTGCCGGACACCAATCTGGAGGGTGCCCGGCTTCTGGCGGAGCGTCTGCTGAAAACGCTGCGCAAGGCCCCCTTGAGCCATGAAGGGCAGTGCATTGGCGTGACGTGCAGCCTGGGTGTCAGCACGTGGCGCGGTGCCGGCGACAGCCTCGAGGCGTTACTGATCCGCGCCGACCAGTTGCTGTACCAGGCCAAGCAACAGGGGCGCGATCGCTATGTCTGCGACATCAGCCAGGTGCCTGTATCGCCCAGCTGTGCCTGAGCCCTGCCTTGACTGATTGAACAGCGTCCCGGCCGGGCTTGCTTCAAGGCGTCCAATCCACCTCATGCTCATCCAGGTACGCATCCACCGCCGCGCCCACCGTCGGGTGGAACACCTCGCTGCCGATGCGCTCCAGCACTTCCAGGCGTAGCAGCTTGTCCTTGACCGGGTCTTTCATCTCGGCAAATCGCAGTTCGACGCCTATGGCGCGCAGGGCTTGTTCCAGCTCCACCAGCATGTCCGCCGAGGTCACGTCCACGCTGGTGACCGGTTCTGCGGTCACGACCACCCGGCGCACGGGTGTCGGGGACTGGGCGACGGCTTCCATGACGCAGTTCTGGAACAGTTCGGCATTGGCGAAGAACAGCGGTGCGTCCCAGCGGAACAACACCAGGCCCGGGGCGCGGCGGGCGTGGGGGTAGCGCGAGATGTCGTGATAACCGCGAATCCCGTCGACGCGGCCAAGCACGGCGAAATGCGGGCGCCAGCCGTCCCAGAGGAATTCGATCACCGCCGCCACCACCGCCAGGCCGATGCCCGGTACCGCGCCGAGCACGGCGACGCCGACGAAGCAGGTGACCGACAGCCAGAACTCCCAGCGCTGAATGCGGTAGATGCGTCGCAGGTCCTTGAATTCGAAGAGGCCGATGGCGGCGGCGATCACCACCGCGGCCAGGGCGCTGTTGGGCAGGTGCTGCAGCAGGTTGGGGCCGAACAGCAGCAACAGCGACACGCCCACGGCGCCGAACACGCCGGTGAGCTGGGTCTTGGAACCGGCCGCCTCGGCCACCGGGGTGCGCGAGGAGCTGCTGCTGATGGGAAAGCCCTGGAACAGTCCCGCGGCCAGGTTGGCAGCGCCCAGGCCGATCATTTCCTGATTCGGGTCGACGTGGGTGCGGGTCCGCGCGGCGTAGGTGCGCGACAACACGCTGGTGTCGGCGAAGGACACCAGCGCCACGGCGAAGCCGCCTATCAGTACGGTGCTCAGGTCGGTCAGTGTCAGCCAGGGCAGGCTGAAACCGGGCAGGCCCTCGGGTAGGGGACCCAGCACCTTGAGGTCATGGGCCGCGTCCAGACTCAGGCCGCCAACCACCAGGGTGGCGGCGACCACCGCGATGAGGATGCCAGGTACGCGGTCAAAGCGCGCAAGCAGCAGGATGAGCGCCAGCGTGCCGATGCCGATGGCGAAGGCCATCCAGTTAGCCTGCCCCGCAAGCAGAGCCTGGCTGAGGGCCAGGATGTCGCGCAGCGGACCGCTGCTGTCGATGGAGATGCCGAACAGCTTGGGCGTCTGGCTGATCAGCACGGTGAAGGCGATGCCGTTCATGTAGCCATAGCGGATCGGCTTGGACAGCAATTCGGTGATGAAGCCCAGGCGCAGCAGCCCGGCACCGATGCAGACCAGGCCCGACACCAGGGCCATGGCGCTGGCCAGCGCGATGGCACGCATGGGGTCGCCACCGGACAGCGGCAGGACCACGGCGATGATGATGGCCGCCAGCGCCGAGTCGGGGCCCAGTACCAGGATGCGGCTGGGGCCGAACAGGGCATAGGTCAGCAGCGGAATGATCGTGGCGTACAGGCCGTAGATGCCCGGCACCCCCGAGGCCTCGGCATAGGCGATGCCCACCGGGATCAGCATGGTGGTCAGCACCAGGCCGGCAATCAGGTCCTTCGGCAGCCAGCCGGGCTGGTAGCTGCGCATCAATTGCAGCCCAGGCAGCCAGCGTTGCCAGCCGGACAGGCCACGGTTCTGAGGGGGCGTTGCTTGCCCGGGTTCGGAGGGCTGGACTTCGCTCATGGCGACGTTTTCCTTGGGTCGATAGGGTTCAGGCGCTCACAGCCTCTGGTATGAAGAAATAGGCCAGGCCGAGGATCAGGTACACCGCCAGTAGCTGTACGCCTTTGAGCCAGTCCGATCGCCCGTCGGCCGCCACCTGGCCGGTAATCAGCACGGCCAGCAGCACGCTGAGTACCAGGCCGCCGGGGAAGGCCAGGTCCATGGGCGCTGCACCGATAGCATAGCTGGCCAGGACCAGGACGGGGGCGACGAACAGGGCGACCTGAATGCTGGAGCCAATGGAGATCGACAGCGCGAGGTCCATGCGATTTTTCCGGGCGGCGGAAATCGCGGAAAAATGCTCGGCCGCATTGCCGAGTATCGCGACGATGAACACCCCGACGAACAGATTGCTCAGGCCCAGTTGATGGGCGCTCGGCTCGATGGCGGCCACCAGGATTTCACTGATCCAGGCGATCATCAGGGTGGCTGCCGCCAGTACCAGCAACGCTTTTTTCATCGACCAGAGGGGCGGCATGCTCGCATCGCGCACCACCGGTTCCCCGGCAAACAGGCTTTTGTGGGTGACCAGCGAGTACACCAGGAACAGCCCGTACACCAGCAACAGGACCAGGGAGATGTACAGGCTTAACGCCTGCGGCGCGCTAGGGACACGGGAGGCCACTACTGAACTGAGGATCAGGGCAATGGTTGCCAGGGTCAGCAAGGTGGCCTGGGAGCGGGCGGCGGAGGCATTGAAGTGCTGCTCCTTGTGCCCCAGCCCCCCGGCGAGCATGGCGGCGCCCAGCACCAGCAGGATATTGCCGATGATGGAGCCGACGATGGAGGCTTGCACCACGTCGTGCAAGCCGGCGCGCAGTGCGCTGAGGGCGATGATCAGTTCGGTGGCGTTGCCGAACGTGGCATTGAGCAGTCCGCCCACGCCCTCGCCGGAGCGCTCCGCCAACTGCTCGGTGGCCCGGCCCAGCCAGCCGGCCAGCGGCACGATGGCCAGCGCGGCGGTCAGGAAGATCAGCAGGTGCTGCTGCGGTACCAGGAACTCCAGGAGGATGGCACCGGGGATGAAGAGCAGCATCCAGTAGAGCATTGACTTACCTCGCAAGCGGCGCCGGTCATGGGAAATGGCTGGCAGTGGCTGGTTGTTCTGATGGTTCGAATCCGTTTCGCACGCATCGTTGATGCCAGCCGCCGGTGGCGATGGCCCGCGAAAGGGTACTGGAGCACCGGTAGCGCCCCTCTGATATTTATCAACGAACCGCCAACTGCCTGAGGTTGCCGACGTACACCAGGAAACGACCGGCACCTGCCGACAGCCTTGGGGCGGCAGGGAAGGCAAGATGTGCTCAGGGCTAACGGAAAGCCTAGCAGTCGTTTTGCCTGGCAGGCAGCTGTCGTTGACGCCGTGTTGTGTTCCGCCAGGCCTGGCCGGCTCCGGTCGTCGCCGGGTTGAGACGCTCAGGCAGCCCCCAGGGATTTCACCTAATCTGCCGCAGCGGGCGGTCTTCCTGGTGGTATCCGACGGCCCTGCATCGCGTCATGCAAACCCAGACAAAAGGAGCGCTTCACATGCTGCACATGGACTGGCTCGACCACCACATGGATCAGTGCGCCACGATGGCCGAATGGTTGTATCGGCAATTCAGCTACGAATATGCACGGCAGTCTCTTTCCGATTGGCAACGTGAGTTCGCTGATGGGCAGCGTGACGGCAACTGGAAGTCGTTGATCGTCCTGGACCGAGGGCAACTGCTGGGTGGCGCGGCCCTTGCCAGCGACGATCTGCCTGATCGGCCGGAGTTGGGCCCGTGGCTGGCCTGTGTGTTCATCACCCCTCAAGCCCGAGGGAAAGGGCTCGCAGCGCAGTTGATCGAAGGTATCTGCGACCACGCCAGGGAAACCGGCATCCCGACCCTGTATTTGCACACCCACGACCAACGTGATTATTACGCCCGGCGCGGCTGGAAAGTCATGGAGCGATTCGAGGCGTGGGGCAAAGAGCAGTGGCTGATGTCGCGGGACTTATAGCGTCAACCCGCGCAACCTCATGGCTGCGCAGATACTCTCGCCACAACAGCCCTGCCTGCCCCTGGCTATTGCCGATCGCCGGGCCCTGGTCTCAAGGCCCGACGGCATTCAACGCCCGTGCTGCGACAACGTCGGAAACAACGCATGCTCCATGGGCGCGCCCGGCGCCAGGCTTTCCTGCAGCCCGGGAAAGTCGGGGGAAGTGGCCCAGGCCCTGGGCGCATGCCTGACGTCGTCACCGATGACCCGCACCGAAAACGCGCGACGGCGGTTCTGGCCGCCGACGCCTGCGGAGGCGTGCAAGGTCAGCATGTTGAAGCACACCATGTCCCCCGGTTCCAGTGCCCAGCCGAGGATGGGATAGTCCTGGCGGTGGTTCTCGATGTCCGGCAGTTCGTTCAGGGTGCCCTCGGCAAACCATTTGGCCTGGCTGTCCATGAAGGTGCGGGGCATCAGCCAAGGACCCTTGTGCGAGCCAGCGATGAACTCCAGGGTCGACTCCCTGGACACCGGGTCGACGGGAATCCAGAAGCTGACGGTGTCCGAGCCGCTGATGTTGTAGTAGGGCTGGTCCTGGTGCCAGGGCGTACGCTGGCGGGTATTGGGTTCCTTGACCAGCAAGTGGTCGTGGTGCAGGCGCACCTGTTGGCTGTCCAACAACGCGGCGGCGATGGGGGCGATGGCAGAGTTGAAGATGAAGTCGCGGTAGTGCGCGTTCTCCTGCCAGTTGCAGAAGTCCTCGAAAAACCAGCCCGGGTCCGAGGCACTGCTCGCCACTTTGGCGCGCGGGCTGGGGCGGGCAAGGTTGCGTTCGATACCCTGGGTCAACTCGCTGATTTGCTGTGGGGTGAACGCGTTACGGATGCACACCGCGCCATGGGCCTGAAAGGCACGCACGGCCTCATCGCTCACGGGGCAGGCAAAACCGGACTCACCGAATGGGATCATGTCGTTCATGGCCTGGCCTCACTCACCGTAAATGTCGAAGTTGAAGTACTTCTTCGCGATCTGGTCGTACTCGCCGGACTGGCGAATGCTGGCAAGGGCCGTGTTCAACTGCGCCTTGAGTTCGGGCTCGTTTT
This sequence comes from Pseudomonas sp. Irchel s3b6, assembly GCF_900187415.1. Lineage (NCBI taxonomy): Bacteria > Pseudomonadati > Pseudomonadota > Gammaproteobacteria > Pseudomonadales > Pseudomonadaceae > Pseudomonas > Pseudomonas sp. Irchel s3b6. Next base: position 106,611 of record NZ_FYDM01000011.1, read on the forward strand.
TACGCACACCGATGGCCACCCCGTCGCCGATGATGCTCTTGTCGGTGATGGGCGCGCCTGCAAAGGCGAAGGCCTGGCCCTGGGGCTTTTGCAGCAGACCGACATCGGCCTGTACCGAAGCCTGGAACGTTGCATCCAGGCGCCCGTTGATCAGGTCGGAAAACACCTGGTCCTGGGTCTGGTAGGTCAGGATGCTGACCCCCTGGTTGCCCCAGTGCGAGCGGGCGAAGCTTTCATGCAGCGTGCCCTGGACTACCCCCACCGACTTGCCCTTGAGGGACTCGGCCGTGGGCAGCAGGCCGCTGTCCTTGCGGGCGACGAGCGAGGACGGGGCTGTGTAGATCCGGTCGCTGAAATCGACCTGCTGGCGCCGCGCCGCGGTGGCGCTGAAGGCCGACAGGATGGCGTCGAATTTCTTCGCCTTCAACCCCGGGATCATGCCGTCGAAGGTCTGTTCGACCCAGATGCACTTGACCTGCAACTCGGCGCACAGGGCATTGCCCAGGTCGATATCGAAACCGCTCAGCGAGCCGTCGGGCTGCTTCTGTTCGAAAGGCGGGTAGCTGGGGTCGACGCCGAACTTGATCACCGGCTGCGCCTGGGACAGCGGGGCGAAGATCAACCCGAGCAACATCAGGGTAGAGCGGAGTTTGCGTGGCTGCATGATGACCTCTTTTATTATGGTTTTTCACGGTTTGGCAGGTCTGGGTTCAAGGGTTGAGCGGTAAGAAGGCCTCGGTCAACTTGACCCAGAAGCCAGCGCCGCGCAGCAGGATCTCGTCGTTGAAGTCATAGCGAGGGTCGTGGGCCATACAGCTCTTCTCACCGTCGCCGTTGCCGATAATCAGGTAGCAGCCCGGGCATTGCTGCAGGAAATAGGCGAAATCCTCACTGCCATTGAAGGGCGCGATGTCGTTCATGACTTCGTCCGCACCCAGCCAGTCGGTGGCCACCTGGCTGGCGAACCGGGTCATGTGCGCATCGTTGATCAGCAACGGGTAGTCGGCACTGTAGTCAATTTCGGCGCTCGCGCCGAATGCCTGGGCCTGGGCGTGAATCAGTTGCTTGATCTGGTGCTCCAGGCGATCCCTGACCGTGTTGTCCAGTGCCCGTACCGAGATCAGCATGTGGGCGCTGTCGGCAATCACGTTGGAAGCCTTGCCGGCGTTGACCGCCCCGACTGTGATCACGCTCATCTCCTGCGGCGACACATTGCGCGAGACGATGGTCTGCAAGGCCATGATGATGCTGGCGCAGACCACCACCGGGTCGACGGTCAGGTGGGGCATGGCGCCATGGCCGCCCTTGCCGTGGATCGTGACATTGACCTGGTCGGCGGAGGCCATGAACGGCCCGGCGCGGAACCCGAGTTTACCGGTGGGGTAGCCCGGCATGTTGTGCGCGGCGAACACCGCATCGCAGGGGAACTGTTGCAGCACGCCTTCCTGGATCATTCTGCGGGCGCCGGCCAGGCCTTCCTCGGCCGGCTGGAAAATCAGGTGCACGGTGCCATCGAACGGGTGGTCGTGGGCCAGGGCGTAGGCGGCGGCGAGCAGCATGACCGTGTGCCCGTCGTGGCCGCAGGCGTGCATTTTTCCCGGTATCCGGCTGGCGTAGGGCAGGCCGGTCTTCTCCAGGATGGGCAACGCGTCCATGTCCGCCCGGATGCCGATCACCCGGGTACCGGTGCCTTTCTTCAGGGTGCCGATGACGGCGGTTTCAGCCAGGCCACGGGTCACTTGGTAGCCCCACTTGAGCAAGCGTTCGGCGACCAGCTGGCTGGTCTCGACTTCCTGATAGCCCAGTTCGGGGTTGGCATGGATCCGGTGGCGCAGTTCGCGCATTTCGTGCTCGATCTCTTGCAGCAGCGTGATGGGCTCGGACATGGGCAGCGTTTTCCTTGATGATCGGGAGGTCCAACCCGACTGTCGCCCGCACCGCAACCTGTGCCAGGGTTCACGACAGCCTGCGTTTGGGCGAACCTTGCGGGCGTTTTCTGCTACGGTCCCTGGCAGCGGTGCAAGGCCCGGGCTCTGTGGTCCGAGCTTAGAGGGCCACGTGAGCGGCCCATAGACATCCGAAAGTCAACACGGCAACCCAGGGTTAACAGTGGCGGACACTATGAAGTTCTATCAACTCAATGCCCTGGTGGCCGTGGCCGATGCGGGCAGTATTCGCGGCGCGGCCAGGCGGCTCGACACCTCACCGGCCGCGGTCACCAAGGCCCTGCAGAAACTCGAGGCCGACACCGCCACGCAATTGCTGATCCGGCACACCTCCGGGATCGTGTTTACCGAAGTCGGCAAGAAATTGCTGGTCGAGGCCCGGTTGCTGGTGGCGCAGATGGTCAGTGCCCGCCAAGTGCTGGCTGACGGCAACGGCGAGCTCACCGGGCGCCTGGCGGTCGCGGTGACGCCGTGGCTGGCGATGACGCTGATGCCCAAGGCCGTGGTGTGTTTTCGCCAGCGCTTTCCCCAGGTGCAACTGGAACTGCATGAAGGGCTTTCGTCCGTGGCCTGCCCGCGGCTGCGCGAAGGCAGCATCGATCTGTTCGTCGGGCGGCTGGATACCCATAGCCGCAACGCCGACCTGACCTGCCAACCCTTGTTCACCGCCGATTGTGCGGTGGTGGCCCGTCAGCAACACCCGCTGTCGGACTGTCACGCCATGGCGGAGCTGGACGCAGCCGACTGGATCCTGGCCTCACAGCAGGACGAAACGATCACCCGCCAGGGGCATGTGCATTTCGCCCACTCGCTGTCGATGCTGTTGAGCCTGCTGCGCGAGACCGACATGTTGAGCATCTTCCCCTGGCCGTTGGTGGAGATTTGCGCGCAGCGCGAGGGCTTGTGCGCCTTGCCGTTGCGCGAGCCGGTCGGCAGTGCCTCGGTGGGGGCCATCAGCCGCAGCGGCCAGCCCCTGCGCCCGGCGGCGGAGCGGTTCCTGGAGTGTCTGATCGACGTCATTCACTTTGAGATGGGCCAGGCACAGTCGCCGTATCGGCGGATGCTGCAGACGGTCGACCTACTGGTCTGAGCACGGCAGTCATACAACGCTCGTTGTGCTGAATTCGTCATCGAGCCTGCCTAAAGCGATCAAGCTTCACACCCTGCAATGGGCCAGTCTGGACGGTCTGTCCAAGGAGTTGATTATGATCCGACTGACCCTGATCGAGGCCCGCGAACTGGCCGAGTCGATCCTGCTACACAACGGTTTCAACGCGGCCCATGCCCAGGCGGTGGCCGCCACGGTGATCGCCGGTGAGCGCGATGGCTGTGCCTCCCACGGTTTGTACCGGGTCCTGGGCTGCGTGAATTCCCTCAGGGCCGGCAAGGTGGTGGCCGATGCCCAGCCCCAGGTCATCGACCAGGCGCCGTCGATCGTACGGGTGGATGCCGCCGGCGGGTTTTCCCAGTTGGCGTACCAGGCCGGCTTGCCCTTGCTGCAGGAGAAAACCCGGGCCAACGGGATTGCCGCCCTGGCGATCAATCGGTGCGTGCATTTTTCCGCCTTGTGGGTGGAGATCGAGCAGTTGACCGCCGCCGGCCTGGTGGCCCTGGCCTGCAACCCCAGCCATGCCTGGGTCGCGCCGGCCGGTGGCAACCAGCCGGTGTTCGGTACCAACCCGATTGCCTTCGGCTGGCCCCGTGCGGGCCAGGACCCCTTTGTCTTCGACTTCGCCACCAGTGCCATTGCCCGGGGCGACATCGAGTTGCACCGGCGTGCCGGCAAGGCGATTCCCGAGGGCTGGGGCGTGGATGCCCAGGGGCGACCGAGCACCGATGCCAACGTGGTGCTGGATACGGGCGCGATGCTCACGTTCGGTGGGCACAAGGGTTCGGCGCTGGCGGCGATGGTGGAATTGATCGCCGGGCCATTGATCGGTGACCTGACCAGCGCCGAATCGCTGGCCTATGACGCCGGCAGCAAGTCGTCGCCATACCATGGCGAACTGATCATTGCCCTCGACCCACGGCGCTTTCTCGGCGAGGCCACCGAGCACCACCTGGCCCGGGCCGAAGTCTTGTTCGAGAGTATCCAGGGGCAGGGCGCGCGTCTGCCGTCGCAACGACGCTATGAAGCGCGAGCGCGTAGCCTGGTGGAAGGGGTGCAGATCCCCGAGGCCTTGTACCACGACCTGAAGGCACTGCTGGCCTGATGCTCGCTCCTACGGTCGATCGTTCCCGCGCTCTGTGTGGGAATGCAGCCGGTGACGCTCCGCGTCACTGGACGCAGAGCGTCCCTTGAGGCATTCCCACGCAGGAGCGTGGGAACGATCGTGACAGGGCGTCGAGCGTTGTTTTACGCAAGCGCTTCGCGCTGGCTGTTGCCGTCAACCAGGCGGGCAATGCCCAGCGGGTTGGCGTCTTTGAGCGCCTCGGGCAGCAGGGCGTCCGGGCAGTTCTGGTAGCACACCGGGCGCAGGAAACGCTCGATGGCCAGGCTGCCGACCGAGGTGCCACGGGCGTCGGAGGTGGCCGGGTACGGCCCGCCATGGACCATGGCATCGCAGACCTCGACCCCCGTCGGATAACCGTTGAACAGTACTCGGCCGACTTTTTGCTCCAGCAGCGCCAGTAACTCGCCGTGCTCCTGCAGGTCCTGCGCTTCGCCGATCAGGGTGGCGGTGAGTTGGCCGTGCAAACTGTTCAGCACCTGTCGCAACTGTGCCTTGTCGGCGACTTCGACGACGATGGTCGTGGGACCGAACACTTCTTCCTGCAGCAGTGGATCCCCCCTGAGCAAGAGGCTGGCGTCGGCCTTGAACAGTTGCGGTTGTGCGTGATTGCCTGGTTGATCCTGGCCGGCCAGGCGATGGATGCCCGGATGGCTGAGCAACGCTTGCACGCCGTTGCTGTAGCTACGATACGTACCCGCGTTGAGCATGACTTGCCCCGGCTGTTCGGCCATGTGCGCGGCGAGGTGTTCAACGAACGCGCTGAACGCAGGAGAGTGCATGCCGATCACCAGGCCCGGGTTGGTGCAGAACTGACCGCAGCCCTGGACCACCGACGCCACCAGTTCGCTGGCGATTTTCTCGCCCCGCAGGTGCAGGGCTTCGGGCAATACCAGCACCGGGTTGATGCTGCTCATTTCGGCGAACACCGGGATCGGCTGTGGCCGGGCGGCGGCCATGTCACAGAGGGCGCGGCCACCTTTGAGCGAACCGGTGAAACCGACGGCCTGGATCGCCGGATGCTTGACCAGTGCTTCACCGACGCCGGCCCCGTAGATCATGTTGAACACGCCCTTGGGCATGTCGGTTTGCTCGGCGGCGCGCAGGATCGCATTGGCCACGCGCTCGGCCGTCGCCATGTGTCCGCTGTGGGCCTTGAACACCACCGGGCAACCGGCGGCCAACGCCGCTGCGGTGTCGCCACCGGCGGTGGAGAACGCCAGGGGGAAGTTGCTTGCGCCGAACACCGCCACCGGACCGACGCCGATCCGGTACTGGCGGATGTCGACCCGTGGCAGCGGCTGACGCGCGGGCAATGCCCGGTCGATGCGCGCCCCATAGAAATCGCCCCGGCGCAGCACCTGGGCGAACAGGCGCATTTGCCCGCTGGTGCGCCCGCGCTCGCCCTGGATACGCCCGCTGGGTAAGGCGGTTTCCCGGGTGACCAGGGCGACGAATTCGTCATCCAGGGCATCCAGTTGGCTGGCGATGGCCTCGAGAAACTCCGCCCGACGACTGGCTGGCAGGTTGCGAAAGGTCGGGTAGGCCGCCGCGGCGGCCAGGGCGGCAGCGTCCACTTCCTCGAGTGTGGCCTGGGTGAAGGTGTAGGGCAGGGCTTCGCCACGGGTGGCGTCATGGCTGTGCAAGGTGATGTGGCCGGCGGCACTGCGCGCACCGCCGATGTAGTTATGGCCGATGATCTCGGGCATGGAAAACTCCTGTTGAAAAGAGGGGGCTAATGCCTAATGCCGATCAGTTAAGGAGCGGAGGTCGCATTTGTAGGAGTGAGCGTGCTCGCGATGAACTCAAGGGCAACGCGTTTAATCAGAAAGCACGCGTTATCGTTAACGTCCATCGCGAGCACTCGAGCGTCGACCGGCTGCTCCTACACAGGTCGACGTTCGCTTAACTGACCAACTCACTACCCCGGCGCGTAGACGCTGGTGCTGCGTGACCCAACGCCGCGATCCGCGCCGCCGACTCGGCATCCACCTGATGCAGCGACTTGCCACGGGTTTCCCGGGTCAGGCCGACGGCGATGAGGGAAATCACCGAGGCACCGACCAGGTACCAGGCGATCGGCGTGGAGCTGTGGTACTTGTTGAGCAGGGTGATGGCAATCAGCGGCGCCAGGGAGCCGGCGAAGATCGGCGCCACCTGGTAGCACAGGGACAACGCGGTATAGCGCACGTGGGTCGGGAACATTTCGGCCATCAGGGCCGAGTAGGGCGCATAGGTCATCGACTCGATGGCCAGGCCCAGGGTGATCGCGGCCATGATCAGCCAGTTGTTGCCGGTGTCCATCATCGGGAACCCGACGAAACCCCAGAAGGCCGTGAGGACCGCGCCGGTCAAGTACACCGGTTTGCGCCCGACCAGGTCGGACAGGTAACCCATCACCGGAATCAGGAAGAAGTGCAGCAGGTGCGCACCGAACATCAGCAGCAGAATCTCCGAGGTGTCCTTGTGCACTACCAGTTTCAAGTAGGTGATCGAGAAGGTCACCACGGTGTAGTACAGGATGTTTTCGGCAAACCGTGCGCCGATCCCCACCAGCACCGCGCGCCAGTGGTGACGCAGGACTTCCACCACCCCCAGTTGCTGTTGCTTGGTCTGCGCCTGACGGGCCTGGGCTTCCTTGAAAATTGGTGCGTCATCGACACTGGTACGAATCCAGTAGCCGATCAGCACCACCACCGCCGAGAACCAGAACGCCACGCGCCAGCCCCAGGCGAGGAATTGTTCCTCCGACAGGTTCGAGGACAACAGCAGCAGGGCGACCGTGGCCACCAGGTTGCCGGCTGGCACCCCGGCTTGCGGCCAACTGGCCCAGAAACCCCGGCGATTGTCCGGGCAGTGTTCGGAGACCAGCAGGATCGCGCCGCCCCATTCACCACCGAAGGCGAAGCCCTGGATCAGCCGCAGCAGTACCAGTAGCACCGGCGCTGCATAACCGATCTGGTCGAAACCGGGCAGGCAGCCCATCAGGAAGGTGGTGATGCCGACCACCACCAGGCTCAGTTGCAGCAGGCGCTTGCGGCCGAATTTGTCGCCGTAGTGACCGAACACCAGGCCGCCCAGCGGGCGGGCGAGAAAGCCGACCGCGTACAAGGCGAAGGCGGCGATGATGCCGTCGATCGGGCTGTCGGTCTGGCGAAAGAACAACTGGCCGAAGACCAGTGCGGAGGCGGTGCCGTAGAGGAAGAATTCATACCATTCGGCGACGGTGCCGGCCATGGCGGCGGCCACGACACGCTTGAGTCCCGAAGGGGTGGTTGCGCTGTGGGTGTGCTGAGGATTGGACATGCTGGCGTTTCCTGTAGGGGCGCAAAGACAGGTAGCCGGGGCTGGCCCGTGAGGGCCGGCCCGGCAATCACTCAGAGACCGACGTCCGGCAACTCCGGACGGTTGGCCAGGGCCTTGGCCATGATCCGCTCGACGAACACCCGGTCGGCTTCCGGCAGGGCCAGGCGTGGCGGACGGGTCAGGGCGCTGCCACGGCCGGCGATGGCTTCGCACAGCTTGATGCACTGCACCAGGTCGGCGCGGGCGTCCAGGTGCAGGATCGGCATCAGCCATTCGTAGATCGGCATGGCTTCGGCGAAGCGACCGGCCTTGGCCAGGCGGAAGATGGTTTCGCCTTCTTTCGGGAACACGTTGGACATGCCCGAGACCCAGCCTTCGGCGCCCACGGCGATGCTTTCCAGCACCACGTCGTCGAGGCCTGCGAACAGCACGAAACGATCACCCACTTCATTGCGCACGTCGATGAAGCGGCGGGTGTCGCCGGAGGAGTCCTTGAAGCACACCACGTTGTCGCAGTCGGCCAGGGAAATCAGGATGTCCGGGGTGACGTCGTTCTTATAGATCGGTGGGTTGTTGTAAACCATCAGCGGCACGTCGGCATTCTTGGCCACGTAGCGGTAGTGCTCGGCGGTCTCGAACGGCTTGGAGCCGTAGACCAGCGCCGGCATCAGCATCACACCGTCGACGCCGACCCGGCGTACCGCGTTGGCGACCTTGGCCGCCTGCACGCTGGTGAACTCGGCGACACCGCAGATCACCGGCACCCGGCCTCGGGAAGCGTCGACCGCAACTTCGGTCACGGCGATTTTTTCTTCGGCGGTCAGTGAGGTGTTTTCCCCCACCGAACCGCACACCACCAGGCCCGACACGCCGTCACGGATCACGTTGGAAATCACCTGGTGGGTTTTTTCCAGGTTGATCGAGAAGTCATCGTTGAATTGAGTGGTCACCGCGGGGAAGACGCCACTCCAGTTAATGCGCTTGCTCATTGTTGCCTCCGGTTCGTTTATTGTATTTCGTATACGATATTTTAAATGGCGATGCTCGGCTAGTGCTTTTTTCAATCAAACAGTGGTTTTTTCAGCCGTTGGTCTGGGGGAACGGTATTTCCCGATTGCGCCGATTCCTGTGGCGAGGGAGCTTGCTCCCTCGCCACAAAAGCTCCGGTTCGGCGTCAGGCGCCGGGCCAGGTGTCGGACAGGCGATAGCCTTGTGGCCACGGATCGCTGGGATCGAGCAGCAACTGGTGGGTGCCGGTGATCCAGGCGCGGCCGGAGATGCACGGGTATATCGCCGGGCGCCCGGCCACTTCGGTCAGCGAATCGATGCGGCAGTGGAACTCGGAGCCAAGGATCGAGCGGCCGATAAAGCGCTCGCCCACCTGCATCAGTCCCTTGGCCTGCATCACCGCCATGCGTGCCGAGCAGCCGGTGCCGGTGGGGGAGCGGTCGATCTTGCCCGGTTGAATCACCACCGCGTTGGCCCCGGTCGCGATGCCGTTCTCATGCACGATGGGGGCAGCGATCTGGCAGAAGGAGATGTGCGACCACTCAGGGTTCAGCGGATGGACGAAACCCAGTTGCTCGTTGGCCGCCCGGGTGATTTTCAGCCCGACCGCCACCAGGTCGGCCGCCTCGTCCGGCGCGATGGCAAAGCCCAGGCCCTTGGCGTCGGCGATCACGAAACTGTCGCCGCCGTACGCGGTGTCGACCTGCAATGAGCCCAGGCCTTCGACTTCGATCCACGCATTGAGGCGGTCGGCGAAGGAGGGTACGTTCTTGACTTCGACCCGTTGGACCTTGCCGTCACGGCAGTCGGCCACGACCTCGATCAGGCCACCGGGGGCTTCGAGCACCAGCCGGGTCTGCGGTTCGGTCATCGGCAGGATGCCGCTGTCGAGCAGCACGGTGGCCACGCACAATGAGTTGGAGCCGGACATGGGCGGGGTATCGGCCGGCTCCATGATAATCCAGGCCATCTGTGCCCTGGGGTCCTTGGCCGGCACCAGCAGGTTGACGTGGCGAAACACCCCGCCGCGCGGTTCGTTGAGTACGAAGTTGCGCAGGGTCTGGTCCTGGGCGATCCAGCGTGACTGTTCCCATACCGTGGCGCCGGGTGGCGGGGCGACGCCGCCGACGATCACGTCGCCGACTTCGCCTTCAGCATGGCAGCTGACTACATGGATGACTTTTGATGAACGCATGGCTTAATCCTTCTATCACCTATTGAGGCCCATCGCGGGCAAGCCCGCTCCCACATTGATCTGTGGCAGCCATCGATTTTGTGTACACCACCCAACCCTGTGGGAGCGAGCTTGCTCGCGATGGTCGCAAGAGCGACGCGTTTATTCAGACTGCACGCGTCATCGTTAACGACCATCGCTGGCAAGCCAGCTCCTACAGGAGGTTTGCGTCGGCCATTGGTTATTTCACTGATTTGAGAAAGGCCGCGGTTTCCGCGTGCAAGGGATTGCCAATGACCTGGTCCGGCGAGCCGATCTCATGCACCAGGCCGTTGCGAAAGAACGCCACGCGGTCGGATACGTCGCGGGCGAAACGGATTTCATGGGTCACCAGGACCATGGTCATGCCGTCTTCGGCGAGCATGCGCATGGTGTCCAGCACCTCGCCCACCAGCTGCGGGTCGAGGGCCGAGGTGGCCTCGTCGAACAGCATGTAGTCCGGCGACATGGCCAGGGCGCGGGCAATTGCCATGCGCTGTTGTTGACCACCGGAGAGCTTGCCGGGGAAGGTCTTGAGCTTGTCGCCCAGGCCCACGTGGGTCAGCTGCCGGACCGCCAGTTCCTCGGCCTCGGCCTTGCTTTTGCCGAGCACCTTGCGTGGCGCCAGCATCACGTTTTCCAGCACCGTGAGGTGGGGAAAGGCGTTCCATTGCTGGAACACGATGCCGATCTTCTGCCGCAGGCGGTTGAGGTCGGTGGCGCTGTGGTGGACCTCGACGCCGTCGACGCGGATGTTGCCTTTCTGGATCGGCTCCAGGCCGTTGATGCACATCAGCAGCGTGGATTTGCCGGAGCCGGAGCCGCCGATGATCGACACCACCTCGCCCTTGTTCACCGTCAGGCTGACACCCTTGACCACTGCCAGGTCGCCGAAGGATTTGTGTACGTTGTCGATCTCAATCATTTTCTTGCCACCTTCTTTCCAGACGGGCGCCCAGGCGAGCGACCACCAGGCTCATGACGTAGTAGATGAGGCCCGCGATGCACAGCACCAGCAGGGGTTCCTGGATGCGGGTCACGATGGTTTGCGAGGCGCGCAGCAGTTCGACGATGCCGATCCACATCACCAGCGCGGTGTCTTTCATCACACTGAGCACCAGGTTCAGCCAGCCGGGGAAAGCCACGCGGGTGGCCATCGGCAGGACGATCCAGCGCAGGTCCTGCAGGTAGCTGAGCCCCAGCGAGCGGCTGGCCCGGCGCAGGGTGAACGGCACCGAGAGCACGCCGCTGCGCACGATCTCGGTGAAGTACGCGGCGGCGTAGACCCCCAGCACAATGCAGCCAACGCTGAAGGCGCTGATGTCCAGGCCGACGATGCTCTTGAGCGAGTTGAACAGCACGAACTGGATCAGCAGCGGCACGCTGCGAAACACGTCCAGCACCCAGGCCAGTGGCAGGCTGGCCCGTGGCAACAGGGCGCGCAGCAGACCGAATAGCAGCCCGGCGAAGGAGCCGAGGATGATCGACCAGAACGTCAGTTGTAGCGTGACCCAGGCACCCTCGAGGAGGAACAGCAGGTCATTCATGGAAAAGCCGGTGTTCGACATGTTCACCTCCTCAGTAACGGAACAGCCGCCAGGACATCAGCCGGGCTACCGCGACGATCGCCTTGGCAATCAGGTAATACAGCACCGCTGCAATGGCGAAGTACTCGAAGGTGCGGAACGTCTTGACGTTGTAGTCCTGGGTCACCCCGGTCAGGTCGTTGTTCAGCCCGACGATCACCCCCAGCGAGGTCATGAGCACCGCCCAGACCATCTGATTGGTCAATGGGTAGAACACGATCCGCAGCAATTGCGGGACGATGATCATGCGGTAGGCCTGGAAGGCACTCATGCCCAGCGAGCGTGCCGCCCGCACTTGGGTATCGGGCACCGCCTTGAGACCTCCGCGAAAGTTCTCCGCCAGGTAACCGGCATTGTTGAAGGTGATCCCGGCCAGCAGGGCCAGCCACGAACTGACATGCAGGCCCAGGGAACCCAGGCCGAAATACAGGACGTAGATCTGGAACAGCGACGGGGTGTTGCGGGCGATCGATACCCAGCCGTTGCCGATGCCACGCAGCAGCGGGTTTTTGGTTTCTCGCATCACGGTCAGGGCCAGGGCGATCAGCACGCCGAAGATCATCGACAGCGCCGCGGTCTCGAAGGTGACCAGCGCACCGGCGAGCATGTCCGGCAGGGCACGCAGCGCAGAGCGCCATTGGAAGGTGTAATCAAACATGCGCGGGGCTCTCAAGGTGGGTGGCAGGTTGCAGCCAGGCCGGCAGGCGCCCGCTGGCGGTGGCACTGCAGGCAGCGTCGACGCATTCCTGGAGGCTGGCGAAGTGCACCTTGCGCCCCACCAGGCCCGGTGCGTAATGGGCGTACTTGCCCGAGTTGGTCATCAAGGTGGTGGCGGCCGGCGGGATCACCGGCTCGCCGAGCATGCACCAGCAGGTATCGGTGACCAGGGTCGCGCCAAAGGCCTCGATCACCGCGATGTGCCCGGCCGCGCGCGCCTGCTCCAGCACCGCACGGCCGCAGGTGATGGCGAGCACCACCTGCGGGTGCTTGCGCCGACCGCGACACAGCCGCGCTAGCCGGGCAAATTCGCTGAGGGAGAAATGCGGGTTGCCCAGCGACACCACATCCACCCGGCTGTCGCGGGCGCTGTTGAGCTCGCGCCAGCTGACCAGCAGGTCCTCCAGGCGGATGCGCTGCAGCGGTATGACGGCCTGCGGGTCCAGCATCTGCGCCGGGTCCATGGCTTCCGGGGTGACCCCGGCGATGTGGAACAAGGGGGCGGCAGAGGTGGTGGCGAAGGCCGCGCCGAAGGCTTTCAGGTCGTCCAGGTCAGGCGTGCGCTGTTCCAGCCCGAGCACCAGGGGAATGCGGCTCCCCGCCAAACCGCCGATGTGATAACCCAGCAGCGGGTAGAAGGCATCGTCCAGCTCCCCCAGGTCGGGCAGTTCGACGCGCAGCGCCGCTTTGCGCTGCGCGTCCAGGTGGCAGCCAATCAGCGGCGCGCGACCGGTCAGGGCGATGCAGATGTCCAGGTAGTCCGGGTATTTCAGGGTGCGGGCGCCGAGCACGCTGTTGGCGTAGACCACGGCGTTGGACTCGGCCCAGACGATCTGCTCGCCGGCCTTCGGTGCGCTGTCGAGCAGGTAGGGCGCGCAAGTGAAACTCAGCTGCGCGCCCATTGCCATGTACGCGTCGCCCAAGGCACTGGCCGGTTCCCCGAGGGTCGGGTCGATGCCCAGTTCGCGCCAGCGGCGCTGGTCGACGGAGATCGAATTGAGGGTGGTTGGCACCCGGACCTTTGCTCCCCATTGCACCAGTTGTTCGGCAAAGCGCAGGCTCGCCGGCCCGGTGTAGATGCAGCCATCGATGTGGGCCTGGGTGACATCCACCAGGCCGTGGGCACCTTGCAGTTCGGCCATGCGCAGGACGATCTGCATGGCCACCTGGGCGGCCTTGCCCTGTTGGCCGTCGAGCAGCGCCCGATCGAACCCGGTGAGTTCGAACGAGGGTGTGCCCGCTGCGCCGGGCAATGGCGGAGCGGCTGCCCGCCAGGCATCCTCCGGTGGTTGTGGGAACAGTTTCAGGGCGCCGTCCTCGACTCGTGCGAAGGCCTTGCCGCGCAAGGCGGCGAAGGCCTCCCTGCCGATGCACAGCACCGGCAGGGAACGCTCGAAAATGACCTGGGCCACCAGCACGCCCAGGGTGAGGATTTCATCCGCTTCAGCCAGCACCAGGGCAGCGGGTGCATGGCCGTTGCTGATCAACTCCATCAACACACTGCTGCCGGTGCAAGAGCCACGGCCACTGGGAATGGCCAGCACCCGGCCGGCCAGGTGTTCACCGCTGAGGGGGTGGTGGCGGTCGATGACTTCCCCGCTGAACGGGTCGACCCCACCCCAGAAACTCAAGCCGACGTCGGCGAACAACAGGGCGCCCTGTGCGGCGCCCGCGACCAGGCTGCGCCCGGTCAGAGCGGTTGGCCCAGGCATACCGGACATCTCAGTAGTAGACCTGTGGCACGGTCAGATTGGTGGGCGGGATCTCGGTGCCGACCCATTTGACGAACAACTCGTTGTAACGACCGGTGCGCACCTGCTGGTTGACGAACAGGTTGAGGTAGTTGAGCAGGCCATACTCGTTGCGCTTGGCGCCCAGGGATACGTAGTCGATCACGTAGGGGGCGTTGCCGGCGACTTTCAGGTTCTTGTATTTGCCTGACTTGAGGGTGGCGGCGGCCACGGTGTTGGTTACCACGGTAGCGTCGATATGGCCCTGGGCGACCGCCAGCAGGGTGTCGTTCTGCGACTGATAGGCGCGGAAGGTGCCGGTGCCCCAGTTCTTCACGTCTTTTTCCAGGGCGATGGCCTCATAGGTGCCGCTGGTGTTGCCCACGGGCTTGCCCTTGAGGTCGGCGAAGCCGTTGATGCCGGTGTTGTCGCGGGTCAGCACCACCATCTGGAACGCGAAGTAGGGCACGGTCAGGCCGACGGTCTTGGCCCGTTCGAGGGTGTCGGAGGTCGAGGCGACGATCACGTCGGCGCGCCCGGAGACCAGTGCCGGGATGCGGTCGGGGAAGGGGGTTTCCACCACTTCGGCATCCACGCCGAGGATCTTCGCCAGGTCGTGGCAGTAGTCCACGTCGAATCCGGCCGGGTTGTTGCCGGCATCGCGAAAACCCATGGGCGGGAAGTCCAGGGTCACGGCGCAGCGCAGCTTGCCGGAACCGATGATGTCGTCGAGCTTGTCGGCCTGGGCGGTGGCGATGAAGGAGGTACTGAGCACAGCGCTGAGGGCTACGGCAAATGCTGGGTTTTTCATAGAGGCCTCGTGGTGGGTGAAGTGCGGTCAGGTATCGTATTGGGGATTTCGTATACGATATTAACAATAGCAATCACTGTGCCTGTTTCCAGGCCGAAGCACGAATAAATTCTCAGGCCTTGAGCTAGAGGCTTTGCAGGGGGGCAGTCGCCGACAGGGTGACACCCGGCGCGTCGGACGCCCGGTGGTGGGTGTTACATATGGGAGCAGTGGGTGAGGGGGCGCCCCTTTCGGGAACACCGGCGGGGCCCAGGCTCAGCGCCGGTTGTCGCGGTATTGGCTGGGCGAGAGGCTGGTCAAGGCGCGGAACTGCCGGCTGAAGGCGCTGTGGTCGGTGTAACCGCAGCGCAGGGCGATCTCGGTGATGGGCTGTTCGGTCTCCAGTAACAGCCGCGAGGCTTCCTCCAGGCGGGCCTTGTGAATCATCTGCCGTGGGGTGAGCTGGAACACCCGTTTGCAGTGACGCTCCAGTTGCGCCACGGAGAAACCGGCGATGGCCGTCAGCTCGGCCAAGCTGATAGGCCGGGCGAAGTGGCGACGGATATGGGCGTCCACCGCCGCCAGTTTCTGGAACGCCGGGTGGCTGGATTGCGGCAACTGCAAGTCGCGGGAGATGCCGGCCAGGCCGACGATATGACCGTGCTGGTCGCGCAGGGCGAGCTTGTGGGTCAGGCACCAGATGGGCTGGTTGCCGAAGTAGAGATGGAGTTCAAGCTGGTCGGCCAGCTCACGACCGCTGGCCAGCACCCGCCGATCCTGTTCGGTGTAAAGCGGGCCGAAGCGTTCGGGGAAGACCTGGTCGGCGGTCAACCCGAGCAGGTCGGCACTGTGCTTGAAGCCGCAGCGCCGGGCCAGGGTCTGGTTGACGAAGGCATAGCGGGCCTCGCGGTCCTTGATGAAAAACACCACGTCCGCCAGGGTGTCGAGCAAGGGTGCGATGGGGGCCAGGCTGTCGAGCAAGGTCGGCAGGTCGCAGGGCTTGAAGGCGTTGAGTGAGGGGTACATGGCGCCGAGGGTCTGGTGGGGACCCCCGGGATCATAGAGGCTCGGCCGCGTGGCCGGAAGCCCCGGTGGGATTCAGGCCGGCGGGGTGTCGTCCAGGCACAGCAAGGTCTCGATCCGTGCCGGGCTGAACGGTGGGCGTGGCGTCGAGGGTTGCCAGCCGAACAGGTGCTGCACGGCACCGCCGCATACCCGGCCCTGACAGGCGCCCATGCCGCAGCGACTGGCCAGCTTGGCCTCGCGCCAGTCGGCGTGGCCGGCCAGTGCCGAGTAGGGCACGTCTTCGCAGCGGCAGACCAGGGTGTCGGGAGTGGCCAGGGACTTGAGTGGCGCACCGAGGGTAAACGCCCGGTTCAGCGCCTTGGCAAAGCCCTGCCAACGCGCCCGGCGCGGCCACAGGTGCCGGGCCGCGCCCCTGTCCCCGACGGCGGCGTGGCCGGCAATCGCGCCTTCCACCAGCGCCAGCTCGCTGCCGCCGAAACCGGTGCATTCGCCCGCCGCATAGTGATCGGCACGGCTGCTGGCCTGCCAGGCATCCACCGCCAGGGCTTGCCCTTCGACGGCGCACCCCAGGGCCTGGCCCAATTGGGTGTTGGGGATCAAGCCGAAGCCGCAGGCCAGACGATCACAGGCCAGCTCGACGATTTTTCCGTGTTGTTGCAGGCGTACGCCTTCCAGCCGTTCAGTGCCGAGGGCGGCCAGTACATGGGTGCTGCTGCGGTAGTGACGGTCGAACAGGGTGAACGACTGCATCAGCTTGTTGGGCCAGCGTGGCAGGTGCGCGGCGAAGCCGGCGACGGCGGCCAGCGAGGCTTGCTCGGCGATGCGCAGTACGTGGGCGCCGTTGTGTCGGGCGGTGGCGGCGCAGGCCAACAGCAACGGTCCGCTGCCGGCGATCACCAGGCGTTCGCCCTGTACCGGCAGGCCACCCTTGATCAGCGCCTGCAGGCCACCGGCCCCGGTCACCCCCGGCAAGGTCCAGCCGGGGAAGGGCAGGAGCAGTTCACGGGCACCGGTACACAGGATCAGTTTGTCGTAGCCGATCAGCCAGCCGCGCTCATCGTCTTCCACCAGCAGTTGTTTCGGGCCAGCGCAGGCGATCACCCGGGTAGCGGGGTGACGGCGGATGTTGCGGCAGGCCTCCAGGCGCTCGCGCAGGCGGCGGGCCGGGTTCGGCAGGCTGGCTTGGGGGCCGTCGCGCCAGATTTGCCCACCCGGCAGCGGGTTGTCGTCGAGCAGGACGATGCGTGCGCCACTGGGGGCGGCGGCGAGGGCGGCGGCCATGCCGGCGGGGCCGGCACCGATGATCAGCAGGTCGGCGTAGTCGCTCATGGTCGTGTCTCCACCTGCATGCCATCACGGCATTGAGTTTGGCAGGCCAGGCGCCGCCTGCCGTCAATGGTCACCCGGCATTCCTGGCAGATGCCCATGCCGCACAGCGGTGCGCGGCGCTGGCCACTGACCGAGGTGCGGCTGCAACCGTCGCCCCCCAGGGCCAGCGCGGCGGCCACACTGGTGCCTTCGGCCACGCGCAGGGCACGACCGTCCAGGATCAAGTCAGGCATACACGGCCTCCCCGAGGAAACGTTGTGGCAGATAAGGTTGCGCGGCCAGTGGCGAGGGCTCGTCGAACAACTGCGCCAGCAACAGGTCCGCGGTGCCGGGGGCGGTGGTCACCCCCAGGCCTTCGTGACCGACCGCCAGCCACAAGCCCTTGCGTTGCGGGTGCTGGCCCACCAGCGGCAGGCCGTCGGGGCTGGCGGCACGAAAGCCGGTCCAGGCGCGGATGCCATTGAGCCGGGCCAGCCCCGGCATGTACTCGGTAGCGCGCTTGAGCATCTTCGCCAGCATCCAGCCCTCGACCTGGGGGTCGGTGGTGCCGAACTGGCGCGAGGCACCGATGAACAACTGCCCGGTCGGCCGCGGTTGGATGTTGCAGGCCGTCGATGGGCCTGTGGCATTGTGGGCGCTGGTGACGTAACCGAGTTCCACCAGCGTGTGGGTGACGGTGCCGGGGTAGCGGTCGGTGATCAGCAGGTGGCCTTTCTTCGGTTCGATCGGCAACTCCGGGCACAGCTCGCTGGCCTGGACACCGTTGGCCAGCACCACGGCCTCGGCACTCAGCCAGTGGCCGTCGTCCAGGCGCACGCGGTTGCCCTCGACTTCGCAGACCCGCGCCCGGCGTTGGCGGATGTTCGCGTGGTCGAGCATCCAGCGAGCGGTGGCCGGGGCATAGAGAATGCCGTCGCCATGGATCAGCAGGCCGCCCTCCAGGCCTGCGCGCAGTTCCGGTTCGCGCTGGCGCAGGGCGCTGGCACCGAGCAACTCGCACGCCACGCCCTGGGCCTGCAGGTTCAGGTATTTGCTCTGGGCCACGGCCATTTCTTCGGCATTGGCCGCCAGCCACAGGGTGCCATTGCTACGGTAGGCGCAGCCTTCGGGCAAGGATGGCGCGTGTTCGCGCCAGCGTTGCAGGGAATACTGACTCAGGGCCAGTTCGGCCGGGTTATCGTCGAGCACCAGCAAGTGCCCCATGCCAGCCGCCGTGGCGCCGGGCAAACCAGCGTCCAGCACCAGTACGTGCAAGCCGCGAAGGGCCAGGGCCTGGGCACAGGCGGCGCCGATGATGCCGGCGCCGATCACGATCACATCGGCCACCTGGCCCTGGCTCATGGGCGAATGCCCCAGGCGAACGGGTCGTCCTGCTCGATGATCAGGCTGGCTTCGGCGCTGATGAACGCGCGACCGCGAATGGTCGGCACAATGCGCTCGCCCTGCCGTTCGTAAGAGCCTTCGAACTCGCTGCCGATCACACTGGCCTGGCGCCAGATCTGCCCCGGCTGCAACTTGTCGTCGGCGGCCAGGCACGCCAGTTTGGCGCTGGTACCAGTGCCGCAGGGTGAGCGGTCGTAGGCTTTGCCGGGGCAGAGCACGAAGTTGCGGCTGTCGGCTTGCTCGTCATCGGCGAACAGTTCGACATGATCGATCAGGCCGCCGTCTTCGCCACGGATGCCCTGGACTTCCAGTGCCTGCTGCACGGCGAAGGTGTAGGCGGTCAGTGCGTCCAGGTTGTCGCCGGCCACCCGCAGGCCATGCTCGGCCATCAGGAAAAACCAGTTTCCACCCCAGGCGATGTCGCCGACCACCCGGCCGATTCCCGGGACCTCCAGGGCCAGGGCCTTGCGGTAACGGTAGGTCGGTACGTTGCGCACGCTCACCGAATGGTCTTCGTGCAAGGTCGCCTGCACGGTGCCCACCGGGGTCTCGATGCTGTGCACACCAGGGCCGATCCTGCCCAGGTGTGCCAGCGAGGCCACCAGGCCGATGGTGCCGTGGCCGCACATCCCCAGGTAACCGGTGTTGTTGAAGAAAATCACCCCGGCACAGGCGCTCGGGTCCACAGGCTCGCACAGCAGTGCGCCCACCAGCACGTCGCTGCCCCGTGGCTCCAGCACGCAGGCGGCGCGCCATTGATCGTGGTGCTCGGCCAGTCGCTGGCGACGTTCGGCCATGCTGCCGCTGCCCAGGTCAGGGAAACCGGCGGTCACCAGGCGGGTAGGTTCGCCGCCGGTGTGGGAGTCGATCACGGTGATGCGTTTCATGGGTGGGCCACGTCCGTTCAGATGAGTGAACGAAAGAGTGGCCTGTCCAGGGGGGTGTCGGCTTGATGGATTTATCCGGCGCCGATGACGAAATCAGCACAGTGGCCTGCGGCTCAGTGGCTGTGGGGCAGGTGCTCGAACAGGGTCTTGCAGACCCCGGCAATGTGCTCGTCCAGCAGCTTTACCGCCAGGTCGACGTCACCGGCACGGCAGGCTTTGATGATTTCCCGGTGCTCGTGATCGGCCCGTTCCTTGCCGGCCGAGAGGCTCATCTGCATGCGCAGGTAGCGCTCCAGCTTGTCATTGACCGAACGAATCAGGCTGACCAGGAACGGGCGTTGCGCCGGCTCATACAGGCAGGAATGCAGTTCCCAGTTGAGTTCGGCCCAGCGGCCGACGTCGTCCTCGCCAATGAACTCCTGGCAGATGCGCTCCGCGCGGTCGAAGGTGTCCTGCGTCATGTTGGGGATGGCCAGGCGCAGCACCTTGTCTTCCAGCAGCATGCGCACTTCGAACATCTGCGCCAGTTCCGCGTCGGAAATCCGCGTGACCATCGCCCCGCGATTGCGCTGGAACATCACCAGGCCTTCAGCTTCCAGGCGCTTGAGGGCCTCGCGCACCGGGATCTTGCTGACGTTGAATTGCCGGGCAATGTCGTCCTGACGAATCGGCTCGTCCTCGGCGAAGTGCCCGGCGACGATGGCGTCACGCAGGTGGCGAGTGATGATTTCCGACGTCGAAGGCGTGTTGCCGAGGTCGGGAGCGTTGAGTCTGGGTAGGTTCACGGTGGCGGTCGTTTGGAGTGAGATACCGATAGGGTATACGAAATTCCTTCTTTGGGCTTCCCGGGCCCGTGGCAACCCTGGATGGTGCATCACCTTTGCTAACAGCGCAGGCTGCGGCGCAGAGGCCGTTCATGCTCCAATAACGCCCCGCATTGGCGCTCAGCCACTCCCGACTGGAAACCGAGCATGAAGAACACCGCAGCATTGACCCTCGTCTGGATACTCATGGCCGGACTGGCCAGCCCGGTCAACGCGGGGGCGGGGGATGCCCAGGCGGGCGAAAAGCTGTTCAAGCGCATCTGCGGCGGCTGCCATCAAGTCGGGGAGTCGGCCCGGGCCGGATTCGGCCCGCCACTCAACGCCATTTTTGGCCGACAGGCCGGCAGCGCCGCCGGCTACCAGTACTCCGATGCCATGAAAGCCGCCGACATCGTCTGGACCCGCGACACCCTGACCGCCTACCTCGAAGACCCCAAGGCGGTGGTCCCCGGCACCCGCATGATCTTCTGGGGGCTCAGCGACCAGGAGAAAATCGACAATCTGCTGGCGTATTTGCAGGGCTTTCAGCCGCAGTGATGTGAAAGGCCGTTATCAGCCAGCCACGTGCGCCTGGATCTGCAGTTGGCCATCGATGTCCTTGACCAGTCCACTGGCCACGAACAGCGGTACCAGTCGCTTGTGCAGGTCGGGCTCGACAAATTCCTTGACGGTGTCCAGTGCCAGAGTGCCGCTGACGTCCAGCTCGACCTTGGTGTAGGACAGCCAGGCCTTTTTCAGCATCAGCAGGACATCGCTGCCTGAGGTCGAGGCAAAGCGGCGGTTGGTCGGCTGGCCGTCGAAGGTGAAGGTGTGCCGGTGTTCATAGCCCGTCTCGTCGCCTGCGCTGGCGGCACAGCGACTGCACGTGCAGGGGCCGTTGCCGAAGGCGGTGCGCAGGTAGCTGTTGAAGTCCACCACGGGCTTGAGTGCCAGGCGCTTGTCCACTTCGAACAGGTCGCCGGTCATTTTCTCGTCACTATTCAACGTCCACTTCCTCGCAATCAAACCGTTGATATTTTTCAGCGCGGCACAATAGCAGCCGAATGGGCTGCGCAGGTTTTTTTTGCGGCGGGTTGGCTGACTGGCGTCTATTCATACCAGCAGGCTTTCTGGTCAAGGCAACTGTGTTTCTTCCGGGCAGGCGGCATCGGTGTATCCAGGGTGGCAATGGCGATGGAGATCCAGTCTGCATAGGGGCCCTGTGAGTCGCGCCAGAACAGAGACGCGCCACAGTCTCCGCAGAATTGCCGGGTGACACCGGGGGAGGATTCATACGCCTTGAGCGCGGCGGTGGGGTCTATGAGCGACAACGCCGAGCCGGGTACGCTGCCGTAGGTGGCGAAGGCTGCGCCATGGGCCTTTTGGCATCGGCGGCAATGGCAGTGGGTGATCGCCTTGAGCGCGCTGGATAGCTGGTAGTGCACAGCGCCGCACAGGCAACTGCCGTGGTGAAGTTCGTCCATGGGGGTGTCCTCAATGTCGTCGCGCTACTGTAGCGTTCAGGTGCCCCTTGGCGATTGGGGAGCGGCCGGGGCCACTCCCGAGGGCCGGGTTTACTGACGCAGTTTCGCGCAATGGTCCTGTGCCGGTTGCGCGGCGGTGTACCACACATAATCCGCGCTTTCGGCGGTCACGGTCTTGCCGACCTCGGCCAACACCAACACCGCATTGCCTTCGCCCGCTCCCAGGTCTTTCAGGTGCAGGGGCACGCCCAGGTCCTTGCGCACATGGAAGGCCCCGGCCAACAGTACCGCAGGTGTTGGTGCGGCCAGCAGGCGCTCGGCCATGCCTCGGTCACGTTGCTGCTGCACGGCGAGCATCGCCGGCATCTGCGCTTCGGGCAACAGGCCGCAATGGGACTCGCGAATATCGTCCAACAGGGTGGCTTGCACCTGGGGGGCGGTGGAGGCATCGCCGGTAAGCACAGGACGCTGTTTGTAGATCTGCCTGATCTGCGCCCGGTCCAGGTTGGCCGCCAGCAGCGGGTAGGGTTGCCCCAGGGCGTAGGTCACCAGCGCGCCATACACACTCCAGTCCCAGTTGGCTTGCCAGGCCAGTGCCTGGTAAGGATCGGCCAGTGGCTGGCCGGCACGGGTCGCGGCTTGCGCGGCATCGACCCTGGCCTGCTGGTCGGGGTTGAGCATTTCCATCAGCAGGCTGCCCTGGGGGCGCTGCGCCGCCAGTTCGCGCAGCAGCCACAATTGCAAAGCGTGGTGATCGGGGTTGTCGTGCTGTTCGCCGACCAGTACCCGCGGCGCGCTGGCGAGGCGCTCGACCAGTTGCTGCGGGGTGAGAGTGTGGCCGGTGGCGAGTTCACGGATCATTCCCAGGTCGGCGTGGTCACGCCCTTGCGGGGCGATCGGCGCCGGAGGCGGCAGTACGTGATGGGATTGGCAGGCCGCCAACAGGCCGAACAGGCAAAGCAACAGAAGGCGCATCGGTAGTCCTTGTCAGAAAGAGAGCCCCTCGTTCCGATGGGGAGGAGGGGTGATATCAGCGCGCGATGATCAGTGGGTGGCCCCGTTCCGCGTACAGTGCATCGGCGCTCAGCACCTGCTCCGGTGGACCACAGGCAGGGGGCAACCGTCCTGGTGTAACTGTAGAGGGTCACCATAGCGTGCCGCCAGTGTCCCGGTCGTAAACGTCTTCAAGGGTAAACAGAGCGGCTTTGGCCAGGCGGGTTGCCGATGGTTATGATGGCGCACCCGGACGAAGGACTTCATGCCCGGGATGACCATCAAGAGGTGACAATGGACGCATGGACGCTACACTGGCTGGAAGCCTCGGGGAGCCTTGGCGAGATTCGTGGTGATGTGATCGACGAATTCGACGTCGCCTACCAGGCGATTTCCCGCCTGCTGCCGCCGCCACGACTGGATGTGCTGATCCAGAGGCTGCCGGGCGAGACCATCGCTGAAATGGGCCTCGTCGGGCGAGCGTATCGCAGCAGCATGTTCTCGATGACCCTCGACCCGGACAACCCGAATTTCTCGTCCAGCCTGCGCAACGGCACCTTGCAGCGGCAGGTCATCCACGAGGTTCATCATTGCCTGCGCATGGCGGGGCCAGGCTACGGCTGGACCCTGGGCGAGGCGCTGGTCACCGAGGGGCTGGCCGGCCAGTTTGTCAGGCAGTTGCTCGACAGCGAACCCGAGCCTTGGGAGCAGGCCCTCACCGCCGCAGAGTTGGCACGCTCACCCGTCGACCTCAAGGCACTTGAGGCAACGTACTACGACCACAACGAGTGGTTCTTCGGTACCGGGGCTCGCCCCAAGTGGCTGGGCTATACACTCGGTTACCGGATGGTCGGGCACTGGCTGGCGGCAACGGGGGAAGTCGACGCCGACACCTGGATCAACGTACCGGCGAAGGACATCATCGCCTCGGCGGTTGAGGCAGGCATTGTGCTGCTCGAACCCTGAGTGACGAGGGTGGGGACGCCCACCCTCTACCCAAGCGTCAGAAGCGCTCATCCCCGATCGCGGGCAAGGTGAGTTCCTTGACGAAGCTGGCCGAAGACAGGCTCAAGGCCATGCGCACCACCTGTACAACGTCATGCACCGGGATCAGTTGGCCTTCACCGCGCTGCTCGGCCAGCGCTCGTGGTGTGCTCAGCGCATCCTCGGTATTCAGGTAGCCGAGGTTCAGCAAGGTCACGCCCAGGCGCTGGTCCCGGTAACCCTCGCGCAAGGCGTCGGCGATACCGCGCAGGG
Organism: Pseudomonas sp. Irchel s3b6; assembly: GCF_900187415.1. Taxonomy (NCBI): domain Bacteria; kingdom Pseudomonadati; phylum Pseudomonadota; class Gammaproteobacteria; order Pseudomonadales; family Pseudomonadaceae; genus Pseudomonas; species Pseudomonas sp. Irchel s3b6. Next base: position 130,300 of record NZ_FYDM01000011.1, read on the forward strand.
CGAACTTGGAGGCACCGAAGGCCACTTCCGGCCGCCCACTCTGCGGCAAGCCAGATGTCGATCCGGTCAGGATGATCCTTGGAGTGGCGCTTTTGAGCAGTACCGGAAGCAGGCGCTTGATCAGCAGAATGGTCGAGGTGATGTTGCAGTTGACGATGGCTTGCAGTTGGTCGTCGTGATCCCCCCGGAAGTCGTAGGCCGGATCAAAGGCCAGCGCCTCCCAGATGCCCAGGTTGTAGACCAGGGTGTCCAGTCCATCCTCGATCACCGCCTGCTCGATGATCTGCGCCGCCATTGCGGGTTCGCCCAGGTTGGCCTCAATCCATCTCAGATCAACACCGGCCCTTGCCATCAGGTTTTCGGGCCGGGAGCGGGAGACGCCCACCAGCGTATCGCCTGCCTCACCCAATCCTTCGATCAGGGCCTTGCCCAAGCCTTTGCTGGCGCCTATCACCAGGGTTTTCATCGATTGTCTCCTTGACGTGTGGTTGATCCAGGGAAGCGATGCAAACAGAGGATGCCCAGGCGTGGCAACTCGCCAGCTGTTTCCAGATGTTTACCGGAGGTCGAGGATCCATCCGTGCCGAGGGTGAGGCGTCGAGGTGACACGCATATTGGCCATTACAATCTCCTTTTGGCCAACCGCCCACTGTGAACCGCTACGCCTGTCAGCAAGAATCAGGACCCGAGCGCGGATTGAGTCGCGTGCGGCGCAACCACCACCAGGCTTCAGATCCTCCAGCCCTTGGTCTTTTTCAAGGGTCGCTGCCGTGTACAGAACATAAAAGCCATCGAACTCACGCCACACTTGGGGAGCCATACATGGACACGATAAAACGCAGGCTGGGTGTCACGCTGTGTGGGCTGACGCTGCTGGCCAGCGCAGTGCACGCCGAACAGCGCGAACTGCGGGTGTACAACTGGGCGGACTACATTCTGCCGTCCGTGCCCAAGGATTTTGCCAGGGACAGTGGGATCAAGGTCACCTGGGACACGTTCGACACCAACGAAGCCCTGGAAGCCAAGCTGTTGACCGGTAACTCGGGATACGACCTGGTGGTGCCGTCGAACCAGTTCATCGATACCCAGATCAAAGCCGGTGTGTTCCAGAAACTGGACAAGTCCAGGTTACCCAACTGGCAACACCTGGACCCTGAATTGCTCAAGCTGCTGGACACTAACGACCCCGGTAACCAGTACGGCGTGCCTTATATGTACGGCACTGTGCTGATCGGTTTCAATCCGGCCAAGGTCAAGGCGGCGCTGGGGGAGAATGCACCGGTGGACAGTTGGGACCTGGTGTTCAAGCCCGAGAACATGGAGAAGCTCAAGTCCTGTGGCGTGGCGATGCTCGACTCACCCTCGGAAATCCTGCCGCTGGCCCTGCATTACCTGGGGTTGGACCCCAACAGCCAGAACCCGGATGACTACGAAAAAGCCAAGGCGCTGATGTTGAAGATTCGCCCTTACGTCACCTACTTCAACTCTGCCAAGTACATGACCGACATCGCCAATGGCGATATTTGCGTCGCCATCGGCTACTCCGGCAGTTTCTACCAGTTCGGCAATCGCGCCAAAGAGGCGGGTAACGGCGTGGTCGTCGACTGGCGCTTGCCCAAGGAGGGCGCGCCGATCTGGTTCGACACCTTTGCCATCCCCAAAAGCGCGAAGAATGTCACCGAGGCCCACGAATTTCTCAACACCCTGCTGGACCCGAAAGTCATTGCGCCCATCAGTGACTTTCTCGGTTATCCCAACCCCAACAAAGACTCGCTGGCGCTGATCAACAAAGAGATCACGGGCAACCCGGACCTGACGCCGACCCGCGAGGCCTTGAAAAAGCTCTATGTCGTGCAACCGCTGCCGCAAAAGCTCGAACGGGTGCGTACCCGGGTCTGGACCAGCATCAAGTCAGACAAGTAATACCCGCGGCCAAACCGTTTCGCCCTTGGGCGGGACGCTCGGCGTCCCGCTTTTTCAGGGGGGCGATCAGCTTGGCGCTTGTTTGTTCAACGCCTCTTCGGCCGCGGCGATTTCAGCCTGGCGCTTGATGATCATCTCGCCCACGGGCGGGCCCTGGAAGCGCCGGGCTTCAAAGGCGAACCAGACAATGGCGGTCAGGATCAGGAAGCCGATGGTGATGTACAGCGCCCAGTCGTTCGGTGGCTGGATGCCGATGATGAAGATCAGCACCATGGACAGGATCGAGAGGATTGCAAAGAACGAGTACAACCAGCGGCCCATGTTCCACGGGCCCATGGTCGGCCACTTCGGGGTGCCGAAGGTGAACAGGCCCAGCACGATGGGAATGATGAACGAGAAGAACAGGAAGATCACCGTGCAGGACACCACGATGGTGTAGACCGGCGTTTCGCCGATCGAGACCAGGGACGATCCCCAGACGAACAGCACCGCCAGCGTGGCACCGGTCCAGATCGCCGCGACCGGGCTGCGATGGGTGGGTGAGACCCTGGCCAGTGCTTTCGAGCAGGGCAGGCCGCCGTCACGAGAGAAAGCGAAAATCATCCGCGAGACCGAGGTCACGGTGGCCAGCCCGCAGAGAAACTGCGAGATGAAAATCGCCAGGTACAGCGCCATCTTGACGGCGGGATTGACCTGGGTGTCCATCGCCCAGAAGAACACGTTCCAACCCTTGGTTGCCGCTTCGTCCATGCTGGGCAGCATCAGCACGAACGAGCTGAGCATGAGCCAGCCAAACAGCAGCGACCAGACCACCGACATGACCATCCCCACCGGCACCGATTTGGCCGCCTGCCGGGTCTCCTCGGAGGTATGCGCCGAAGCGTCATAACCGGTGATGGTGTAGATCGGCAACAGCAGGCCGAGCATGAAGATCCAGCTATTGGAGACCTGTGGCCAGACGTTGCCGCCGCTCTCGCCGGAATAGTTGCCGAAGGTCACCAGCCGGACGAACTCATAGCTGGGGGCCGCGATCAGGCAAGTGATGGTCAGTGCGATCGCCGTGGCGAAGATCAGGTAGCCCGAGAAGTCGGTGAGCTTTGCGGTCAGCCCGATCCCGAAGTGGTTACACAAGGCCTGGATGCCCGTGAGGATGGCCAGGAAAATGATCCGTGTGGTGATCGTGTCTTCCATTCCCAGGGCCGGCCCGAAGGCACCGAAAAAGAAGTAATAGGTACCGACGTTGATCGCGCCAAGCACCGTCACCAGTCCCAACAGGTTGAACCAGGCCGTCAGCCAGCCGGTGAAGCGATTACCGAGAATCGAACCCCAATGATAGAGGCCACCTGCGGTGGGGTAGGCCGAGGAGATCTGCGCCATGGCCATGGCGAACACCCCGGAGATCAGGCAGCCGATTGGCCAGCCGATGCCGATGGCCGCGCCGCCCGCGCCCGAGGTGCCCTGGGCCAGTGAATTGATGCCACCCGAGAGGATGCAGATGATCGAAAAGGAAATGGCAAAGTTGGAGAAAACGCCCATTCGGCGTGAGAGTTGCTGGGCATAGCCCATGCTGTGCAGCACCTTGACGTCATCGTCTTGCGCGTCGGTGCCGGGCTGGCTTACTGGATTCATTGTGTGTGCCCCATCAGGTTTTGATTCAGATCCATTGGCGTATGCGTCGCGCAATGGGCTGGCCTTCAACACCTTGTCGTACTGCTCCTGCTGCTAACGGATCACACCTGTCCTGATGCGTGAACAAGCCTCAGCCCCGGACAGGCGACTGCTCTAGAGGCGGCCGTGATACGCCGCGTCGAAAATGCTCGCCGCACCACCCCGGGTCAATGGCAGCGGGTTGCCGCTGGCCGAGGGGTCGACAATCGCCATGTCTGCGATCAGGTCGGCCTGCCGGTCATCCACGCCCAACTCGAACAGCGTGTGGGGGACGCCGATGTCCTTGCGCAGCTTGAGGACGAAAGCCAGGAAACTGTCGAAGCCCGGGGAGGGCAGGCGCAGATACGCCGCCAGGCGGGTGATGCGCTCCTCGATGGCCGGTCGATTGAACTGCAGGACGTAGGGCATGAAAGTGGCGTTGGTCATGCCGTGATGGGTGTCGTACAGGGCGCCCACCGGATGGGAGAGGGCGTGCATCCCGCCCAGGCCTTTCTGGAAGGCGGTGGCGCCCATCGCGGCGGCGGCGAGCATGAGTGCGCGCGCGTCGAGGTCCGACGGCATGTGGACGGCCCGCACCAGCGCATTGGCGACCAGGCGCATGCCTTCCACCGCAATGCCTTCGGCCATGGGGTGAAAACCGGGGGCGCAGTAGGACTCCAGGCAATGGGCGAACGCATCCATACCGGTGCCGGCGGTGACCTTGGCCGGCATGCCGACGGTGAGGGCCGGGTCGCTGATGACCACGCGCGGCATCATCTTCGGATGGAAGATGATGCGCTTGGTGTGCGTGCGCTCGTCGATGATCACCGCCGCCCGGCCGACTTCAGAGCCCGTCCCGGCGGTGGTCGGTACCGCAATGACCGGGGCGATGTGGCTGTCGTCGGCGCGGGTCCAGTAGTCGCCGATGTCTTCGAAATCCCAGACCGGTCGGGTCTGGCCGCTCATGAAAGCAATCAGCTTGCCCATGTCCAGGCCGCTGCCACCGCCGAAGGCGACCACCCCGTCGTGCTGGCCGGCGCGCCAGGCATCGAGCCCGCCTGCCAGGTTGGCTTCCACCGGATTGGGCTTGAGGTCACAAAACAGCGCGACGCCAAGGCCGGCGGCCGTCATGGCGTCCAGCGCCGCGCGGGTGATCGGCGCGCGCGCCAGGCCACTGTCGGTGACCAGTAACGGTCGCCGGATACCCTGGCTGCGACAGACCTCGGCCAGTTCGGCAATGCGCCCGACACCGAAGCGAATGCTCGTGGGGTAGTTCCAGTTTCCGGTCAGGCTCATGCTCTACACCTCGTGGCGCAGATGGAAGGATTTGGCTCGGGTCAGGTGCTCGTAGCCAAGGCGCGAGAGGGTGATGCCGCGTCCGCTGTGTTTCACCCCGGTCCAGGCCAGCGCCGGGTCCAGATAGTCGCAGCGGTTCATGAATACCGTACCGGTGGCGAGCTCATCGCCCAGGCGTTCGGCGGCAGCGAGGTCCTGGGTCCAGAGGGAGGCGCTGAGCCCGAACTGACTGTCGTTCATCAAGGCAATGGCTTGCTCGTCGCCGGCCACCGGCATGATGCCGACCACCGGGCCGAAGCTTTCCTCGCGCATCACCGACATCTGGTGGGTGACATCCACCAGGACCTGCGGGGCCATATAGGCACTGCCCGGTACATCGGCGGCAAAGGCCGCTGGATCGATCAGCGCCCTGGCGCCCTGTGCCAGGGCCTGGGCAATCTGTCCGCGAACGAACTCCGCGGCACTCGGTGAAACCAGCGGGCCGAGCGTGGTGGCTTCGTCCAGCGGGTTGCCCAGCACATACTGGCCGGTCAAGGCGACGAAACGCTCGACAAAGGCCGGGTAGAGGCTGTGGTCGACATAGATGCGCTCGATGGCGCAGCAGCTTTGCCCGGAGTTGAAGAAGCTGCCGTCGACCAGGTTTTCCACCGCATGCTCAAGATTGGCGTCCGCCCGTACGTAGGCCGGGTCCTTGCCGCCCAGTTCCAGCCCCATGCCGATAAAACGCCCCATGGCGGCGGCCTCCATGGCCACGCCGGCCTGGACTGAGCCGGTGAAGTTCACTTGTTGCACACGGCCCGAAGCAATGATCGCGGCGGTCTGCCGATGATCGAGCAGCAGGTTGTGGAACAGGCCGGTGGGCAAATGGGCGCGACGCAAGGCTTCGGCGAAACGTTCGCCGACCAGCAGGGTTTGCGTGGCATGCTTGAGGATCACGCTGTTGCCCGCCATCAGCGCCGGGATGATGGTGTTCACCGCCGTCAGGTAGGGGTAGTTCCAGGGCGCGACCACCAGCACCGTGCCCAGCGGCTCGCGCTTGATCGTGCGCCGAAAACCTGAAATCGGCTCGGGCTCTACTGCCGCCAGCGCGTCGGCGGCGATGGCGATCATGTAGCGGGCACGTTCTGCGAAACCCCGCAGTTCACCGGCACCAAAGCGCACCGGGCGGCCCATTTGCCACGCCAGCTCTGGCACGATTTGATCCTGCATCGACAGCATCGCGTCCACGGCGGCGTTGCACAACACCGCGCGTTCGTTCAATGGCCGACGTTTCCAGTGCTCCTGGGCCGTTGCGGCGGCCACTAGCGCCTGCTCGATCTGTGCGGCATCGGCGCACTGGCGTTCGACGTAGACCCGGCCATCGACCGGGGAGATGAGCTGAACCTTCGCCGTCATGGTGTTCTCAATAGCGCTCGAAGCCGCGCTGCAGTTCCCAGTCGGTTATCCGCCGGTCGTACTCTTTCTGCTCCCACTCGGCGGTGTGCACATAGTGATCGATCACTTCATCACTCAAGGCCTCGCGCAACATACGCGAGGTCTTGAGTGCGGCGCAGGCCTCGCGCAAGGTCTTCGACACCTCAGGCAACTGTTCATCCTGATAGGCATCACCCTCGAAAGGTGGCGCGAGCTCGAGCTTCTCGTCGATCCCGGCCAGCCCCGCAGCAATCAGCGCGGCGAAGGCCAGGTAGGGGTTGAGGTCGGCACCGCCGATGCGGCACTCGATGCGGATGGCCTTGCTGCCTTCGGCACACAAGCGAAAGCCCGCGGTGCGGTTGTCCCGACTCCACACCGCCCGCGTCGGCGCGAAGGTGCCGGCCTGGAAGCGCTTGTAGGAGTTGATATAGGGCGCGAGAAAGCAGGTGATGTCGTTGGCGTACTTGAGCTGCCCGGCCACCCACGAGCGCATCAGCGCCGACATGCCAAACTCGGCCTTGGGGTCGAAGAACAGCGGCTTTTTAGCGTTCTTGTCCCACAGCGAATTATGGATGTGGCTGCTGGAACCGGCGGCGTCATAGCGCCACTTGGCCATGAAGGTGATCGCCTTGCCCTGCAATTGCGCGATCTCCTTGCAGGCGTGCTTGATGATGACATGGTGGTCGGCCATGGTCAGGGCATCGGCATAGCGGATGTTGATCTCTTCCTGGCCGGGGCCCCATTCGCCCTTGGAGTTTTCCACGGGAATGCCGGATGCCTGCAGGTGCTTGCGAATGGCCCGCAGCACCGGCTCCTCGCGAGTCGTCTGCAGGATGTTGTAATCCTCGATGTAATGACCGGCCGTCTTGGGGTGGTGGTAGTTGCGCTGGTGGATGGCCTCATAGCTTTCATCAAACAGGTAGAACTCGAGCTCCGAGGCGAACATGCCGGTATAGCCGCGCTCGCGCAGGCGCTCGACCTGCTTTTTCAGAATCGCCCGCGGGCTGTGCGGCAGGTCCTGCCGATGGTGATGATCGAGCACGTCGCAGAGCACCAGCGCCGTGCATTCCAACCAGGGCACGCGCCGCAGCGTGGCCATGTCGGGCTTGAGCACAAAATCGCCATAGCCTTTGCTCCAGCTGGCCGCGGCGTAACCTGGCACCGGTTCCATATCGATGTCGTCGGCCAGCAGGTAGTTGCAGCAGTGGGTTTCTTCATGGCCGCTGTCGATGAAAAACTCGACCTGGAAGCGCTTGCCGACCAATCGTCCTTGCATGTCGATCATGCAGACCAGCACGGTATCGATTTCACCGCTGGCAGCGGCGCGCTTGAGGGCGTCAAAGCTTAAGAGGGGCTCGGTCATCACGTCAGTCCTGCGTGAACAGTTTGGGCCTGTCTGAGATAGCTGTTGCAGACGCTCTCCAGAAAACCCAAACCTGCAGAATCGAGCATCGTGAGCAATGAGCTGCTCAGAGCCTAGCCTACTGTTGCCGCGCGTGCGTCTCGCCGATCACAGTTTGTAGCCGATCTGGCGCAAAAGGTCCTTGCGCCACAGGATATCGTCGTCGCCTTCGATGTCCCGGGCACAGAAGCCATCCACCACACCCAGGACCGCACGTCCTTGTGCCGTCTCGGCGACAATCACTTCAGTGGGATTGGCCGTTGCACAAAAGATCCGGCAGACCTCCGGCACCATCTTCACGGCGTTCAATACATTCAACGGATAAAAGCCGTCGCCCAGGAAGATCATGAAGCTATGACCGGCGCCGATGGTTTGCGCATTCTGGCGGGCCAGTTCGATCATCGCGGTATCGGTGCCGGACCAGCGCACCAGGCATTTGCCGGAGGCTTCACAAAAGGCCACGCCGAACAGGATGCCCGGGACGGTATTGACCAGGGCTTCGTGGATGTCCTCGACGGACTTGATGAAGTGCGTCTGGCCAAAGATGAAGTTTGTCGCCTCCGGCTTGTCGATTTTCAACGTGATGAGCTGCATCTCGAACGCCTCCTTCCACGATGTGGCTGCCAGGGGTTGGCAACAAGTTCAAGCATAGCCACTCATGGGGCCTGGCTCTGTCCATCAAGTGCTTTGGACCCGATACGGGGGGCGCCTGCGGAAAAGCGGCCATGGCTGGCGTGTGAACAACACTGGCAAATTAATAGCTATGCTTGCTCAGTGACCTGAACGGGCTGAAGGGAACACCGTCCACCAGGCGTGTGGCCGCGTGATCACCTCGCTTCAGACCTCATCGCAATGTGAGTGTGTGCCATGGAGTCGTCACTTGATATGAACAAAAAAGAAGCTAAAGCCAAAGTAAAGGAACTGCTTTCGTCCGGAGTCCCCAAGTCGGAAGTATTCGCTCAGCTTTCAGGCCAAGGGGTCAAGGACAGGCTGCTTGCTTATTTGATCGCTTCAAATCCGGACCCCTATCTCTGCGATATGCATGACCGCAAGGTTAATACCGTGATTACACTCATGTTTATCCAGGCCACCTTGGCACTGCTGATCGGTTTTGCCGTGGGCTCAAGCATCGGGCCTAACGCCGGGTGGATCATTGGCGGCCTGAGCGCGCTGATCCCGCTGTTGTTTGCCTGGGGGTTCTACAACCACCTGGCGGGTGCTTACAACGCCTACATTATGCTGTCGCTGGTCTCTGCGCCGAGGCAGTTGGAAGGGCTGGCCTCAGGCTCTGTCGCAACCTTTGTCGGCCTGGCTATCAGTATTGGTCTGTTGGTTTTCGTCTGCTACGTTCGCCAGAAGCTGTTTCCGGACCTGGCGTTTCTTGCACCCAAAAAGGTCAAGGGACGCTATGTGTTCTCCGGCTGAATTGCCCGGTTGCTAGCGAAACCGCTCAGGGATGGCGTCGGCAAACGGATAGAGGAAAAAGTAGGGCCTGGCTTCGTCGATGACCCGCTGGAATGACGGTCGGTGCGTCAGCCTGTCGAAATAGGCGCTCAAGTGCCGATAGCCATCGGGAAATGGCAGGAGCGTGCTGGCATAGAACAGTGCCGGGGCCGCGGCGCAATCGGCCATGCTGAAGTCCGGGCTGGCCACCCAGGTTCTGGATGCCATCTGGCGCTCGAGCATGCCGTACGCGGTCATCAGTGTGGTCCGCGCGCCCGTCATGTCGCCGGCAGTGCCACGCAGGCGATCGGCGACGATCTGTTGCATCGGCTCCTGGATGTAGTGGTCAAAAAAACGGTCCCACAGACGGACCTCTAGCGCGGTATCCCAATCGCCGGGAAGCAGGTGGTGTGGGCCTGTATGATATCGGTCCAGATACTCGATGATGACGCTCGACTCCGGCACATCGCGCTGCCGGGCGTGATCGCGGATGACCGGGAATTTGCCGATTGGCCATAGCGCCTGAAGCTCGGCTCTGTCGGCATCGTTGGCGAGATCGATGATCCTCCTTTCGAATTCGATGCCGTGTTCGTAGAGCGCAATCAGCACTTTGTGGCAGAACGACGCCAGCGGATGGAAGTAAAGGGTCAGCGGCATTTTTCGGATCCTCGGCGAACGAGCTGGGAGCACTGCTGGCAATCAGGGAAACCACTGCATTATCAGCCGGCGTGCGCCAATGCGCGAGGTCATCCAGCGGGACGAGTTGACGGGGCGTGTGGCAATGTTGCGTCTCGACAGGCGTTGTCTCTACCCGGTTGCCGAATTTCCCTACCGTTCTGATCGGTATACTCGCCACGGGTACGCTTCGCTAGCCAATGCCCCTGAGCGGTCAGCCGAGGACTTTAATGCCATCGTTCATCAATGCCGAAACAGTCTGGATCGATACACCTTACGGGCGCTTGTTTGCGCGACGCTGGTTGCCGCTGGGCGTGGCGTGCAGCCGGGTAAAGCCACCGATCGTGCTCTTTCATGACTCCCTTGGATGCGTCCAGCTGTGGCGAGACTTTCCAGAGCGGCTCTGTCAGGTCACGGGGCATGAGGTGATTGCCTACGACCGGCTCGGCTTCGGGGAGTCCGATGCTTACCCGGGAGATTTGCCCCTGCATTTCATTCGCGACGAAGCCGAGCGCTTCTTCGCGATTCTCAGGACCGAGTTGCAACTGGACCGGTTCATTGCCCTGGGCCATAGCGTTGGCGGCGCGATGGCAGCGCATTGCGCCGCCCTGTACCCACAAAGCTGCGTCGCGTTGATCACCATCGCGGCACAGGCGTTTGTCGAAGAGCGGACGCTGCACGGCATTCGGGTTGCCAAGGCGCAATTCGAAGCGCCAGGGCAGATGGCGCGTCTTGAGAAGTACCATGGCGACAAAGCGCACTGGGTGCTGTCGGCCTGGACCGACACCTGGTTGTCGGAAGCCTTCAGCGACTGGACGCTTGAAAGCACAATCGACGCCATTGATTGCCCACTGCTTGCGCTGCATGGCGAGCACGACGAATACGGCTCCGCTTTGCATCCCGTGCGCATCGCCAGGCTCGCGACGACGCCCGGGGATTACCTGATTCTGGACAATTGCCAGCATGTCCCCCATCGAGAAGCCCCCGAGGTGGTGCTGGATGCCGTCGGTCGACTCCTTGAGTCCATTGCGGATGAATGACGACGCTTGAGAGCAAGCTGCCAGTCATGAAGGGCGGCTTTCGACTGTGGACTCAATCGGTCGATGCACCGGAGAAGTTCACAGCCCTTGCGGGTCCACCCAGGTAGTCGTATCGTCAGATTTCATGTATCGCGCGGAGGTTTTGTGGGTTGTGAGCGAACGATGTGAGGCATATTTCCCCAGCACATCACTCGGTGAGTGAACGGTCTGGAGCCGGGTGCGGCTGATGATTGGGCACCGAAGTGATCGAGTGTTCTTGAATGGGAGGAAGACGATGATTCGCAAGCACTACTTGATGGCCCTGGCGACCCTGGCCATCGCCGCTGGCATGCAGTGGGTGTCGGTACCGGCGTACGCGACCGAGCAGGGTGAGCAACGGCGCGAAGCGCGGGATACGAGGCAGGAAGGGCGCTCCACGGCAAGGCAGACAAAATATGACTGCAGAGCGGACAATGAAAAGAGCAATGCACAATGTCGTCAGGACAAGCGCAGAACCAAGCAGGATACGCGCCGCACGGCTCGTGACATCAAATACTGATCGTTAGATCCATCCCTCTCGACCCCCAGTGGTTGTTCTAAGAGGAGGCGCAGCATGGACCGATTCACGGGTGGCTGCCTGTGCGGCAACGTCCGGATTGTGGCGTCTGGACGCCCATACCGGGTCGGCCTTTGTCACTGTCTCGACTGCCGCAAGCACCATGGGGCGCTTTTTCACGCCTCCGCAATATTCCCTCAGGATGCGGTGACGATCGAAGGTGAAACAGGCGACTACGCCGGGCGGTTTTTCTGTCCCCGTTGCGGCTCGTCCGTTTTCGCGCGCACTGCCGACGAAGTCGAAGTGAACCTGGGATCCCTGGATGCCCCTGATCAACTGGTGCCAACCTACGAAAGCTGGATCGTCCGTCGCGAGTCCTGGTTGCCGCCGTTTGCGCTCACGAGGCGATACGAGCGCGATCGTGACGCTACGGGTCGCTTCGAGGAGTAGGTGGCACGAGCGGTGCGACGGCGTTGATGCGCCGTGGCGCCATCGCGGCGGTGACCGGCGCGCCGTTTCGCTCGGCCGAACGCACCGTGCGCGAGAACAGCCAACACCTGCGGATCACTGTGCGCCTGGCCCATGGCCTGGCGGCTATCGGTCCAGCAGAGGTGCCAGCAGTGCACACATGCCGCGCCAGTGCGAACCCTCCCAGTAAACCCGTTGGCAGGCGTCGCAGCGCAGGAAGTGCGAATAGAGGGCGCCAATGCGTGGCGGCACCTGCGGCCGAGCCAGTTCTGGGCTGATCTCGTGCAGCGGCAGGTTGCAATGAAGGCACAGGCTGAATGGTCGCGCGCTACGCGCCAGGTCGAGGCGCTCGTACAATTCGCGCAGCTGCAGCGACGGTTTCAGGGCATGCACATAACAGCCGTGGCTGATGATCCGCCGCTTGAGCAGTTCGCGGTCGCGGGTTAGCACGATGCGCCCTTGCTGCGCAGCGATCTCGGCGATCTCGCCATCCTCGAAGCCATTGTCGTAGAGGGTGTCGAAGCCGCTCATGCGCAGCAGGCTGGCCAGCCCGCCAAGGTGCGCATCAGCGACGAAGCGCAGCACCCGTAAAGGTTGCGCACGAACCTTTAGCAGCGGGCTGATGTCCAGCGCTTCGAACTTGGGATACACCGCCAGCCGGTCACTGTCGAAGATCACCCGCTCGAAGCCCACCGACTCGCCGTTGAGCAGCACCAGCTCGACCTCGGTGTGCGGTACCCCGAGCGCCTCGATCATGTGCTTGACCGTCGCCCCTCGCGCGCACTCGCAGGTGAAGGATTGCCGCCGCCGTTCGGCCGGCAGGAAATCGTTGAGCTCCTCGTAGAAGCGGAAGGTTGCACTGGTCATGCTGAACAGTATGGCAGGGCTGCAGGATGAGCGAGTCTAGTCCGGACATCTTCTCCGGCAGGCCGCTACGAAACACCCGCTGAAAGATTGAGCCAATCTGTTGCATCGACCGGTTGAATCCACAACCCACCAGGGTCTGTTGACGTCGCTGCGAACCGCCGCGATCAGGGAAACACGACCGCCGCCGCGAGATACAGCAGCAACGCCAGCAGCAACACCACGGTGAAGCCCAGGTGGATCGCCAGCAGGGTCGCCAGCACGGCCGCCACCACCGATACGCTGGCATTGACGCCCCAGGCGATCGGCACCAGTGCTTCGGCGCGCGCGGAGACGCGCCCGAGTCCGAGCGGAAACGGCATGCCCATGGCGAACGCCAGCGGCGCTACCAGCGCGGCGCAGATGCCGAACCTGGCGAGGGTCCGCACCGGCGCCAGCAGCTGGAACAACGGGGGCAGGGCGATCAGGTAGAGCAGGGCGATCGCGCAGATCGCCAGGACTGGCCGCGCCAATGGATGATGGGTCCCCACACCCGTTCCAATGTCCCCCCGCCGCCGGCCGGAGTAACGGCTGCCGAGGCCAGCGAAGATCAGGAATGCGCTGAGCGTTACCGCCACCGAATACAACGGGTGGCTGAGGAAAAGGGTGAACTTCTGGATGAAGGCGATTTCCACGAACATGAAGGCGAAGCCGATGGCGGCGAAGTAGGACACGACCCGACGTTCGAACCTGGCCAAAGCCGCATTCCGAGAGCGCCGCTGGCGCCGCCGCGCCACCCATAGCGGCGCCAGGATCAGCAGCACGGCGGCCACGCTGGACTGCAGCAGCGTGGCGATCAGCACCGGATAGCCCCACTCCAGCATTGACAGGCCGCCCTGCTCCTTCAGCGCCAGCAGTTCCGGCAGCGAGCGCCACTTGAAGAAGTGGAAGAAATACGGCCGGTCATCCATGGTCGGACGCACGTCGAACTTGTAGCGTGCCAGGAACTGCGCGCGCTCGCCGGACAGCAGGGCCTGCGCCGCTTCGAAGAACCAGGGCCGGTCGAGCAGGTTGTAGCGGTTCGCCTCGGCCACGGTCATCCCGGGGTAGTAGGCCAGGTCGAAGGAGCGCGCCCGGCAGAACTCCCGCAGCACGGCGATGCCGGCGTCGTCGAAATCCCTGTTGCTGACCAGCAGCGTCGCGGTCTTCCAGCCGCGGATCATGACGATGCGCCGCGCCGCGCTGGCCTGCCCGTCGCGCTCGATGGCCGCGGCCGCGGTGGCCAGCAGCCTGGGAACATCGCGGGGCGGCAGGGTGACCCAGCGGGTGATGGCCAACAGGCCGCCGGGCGCGAGATGGCGCAGGTACTCGGCGAAGGCATCCACCGTGTACAGGTAGTTCTCGGACAGCGCATGCAGGCCGCCCGAGGCGGTGCCGAAGGAGTCCAGTAGGGCTATCTGGATCAGGTCGTAAGGCTCTTCGCGCGAAGCCACCAGGCCGCGCGCCTCGCCGATCAGCACACGAACGTTGGGTGCGCTGTACGGCTTGCCGGAGAAGTCGGCGAAGCGGCGCTGGACAAGATCGATCACCTGCGGGTTCAGTTCGATGGCATCCACCGCGCTGGCGCCGTGGTAGATCGCCTGCAGCACATCGGCGCCAGCGCCGCTGCCCAGCACCAGCACGCGGGGTTGGTGCAGCAGGTGATAGGGCAGAGCCGAGGTCAGGTAGTCCAGGTAGGCGAGCGGCTCGCGGCGCCCGTCATAGCGGTTCAGCACGGAAAGGCCGTCGCCGTCGGTGAAGATGGCCAGTTGTGCGGGCGGTTCCTGCGTCGCGTTGAGGCTTAGGCCCGGCGCGTGGCGCAGGGGAATGGTCGGGCTGTCGACGATCGTGAGCAGGCCCAGAGGACTCCAGGTCTGGGCGATTGCGCGCGCATCCTTAATACGCAGCGTCTGGCTCAGTTCCTTGTACTCGGAGGGCGACAGGGCGATCCAGCGCCCGGGCACGCCGGCCGGCACCGCGACTGCCGCCGCCAGCAGCAACGGCGCGAGCCAGTGCCTATGCCCCGTGCAAGCCATGCCGGCCAGCGCCCCGGCGGCGATACCGGTGCCGGCCAGCAGCCGCAGCGCATCGACGGGCGTCAGGGCGAACAGCGCGGCGACGATCACCAGGCTGCCCACGCCGGCGCCGAGAATGTCGAAGGCGTAGATCCGGTGAATCTGTTCCTGAAAGCAGGTGAAGGTCAGGCAGATGCACACCGCCGCGCAGAAGAACGGCACGAACAGCAGCAGGTAGATCATCAGCAGGCGCGCCGACTGCCGCGCGTCCCAGAGGATCTCGAGGGGATTGAACGGAACCTGCTGGGCCAGGCTGAAGCAGGCGATGGCGCTCAGCCCGAACAGCACCGCGCCGCCGATGAACACGCCGTGGAAGCGTGGCGCCAGCACCGGCCGCGCCAGCGCCACGGCGGTGCCGGCAGCGCCGTAGCCGAGCAGCGCGACGCTGATCATCATGTAGGCGAAATGGTGCCACTGGATGATCGAAAGCAGTCGCAGCAGCAGCACCTCATAGCCGAGCGCGGAGGCAGACAGCAGCGCCAGGGCGAGCAATGGCGGCGAATGCATGCTCAACCGCCTCCGACCAGCGGCACGAAGCGCACAGGCAGCACCTGCCGGGTGGACACACTGCCATCGCCGGCCTTCTCGATCAGCAGCAGGTACTGGATCATGAACGGCGCGCCGACCGGGATTACCATCCGTCCGCCGGCCTTGAGCTGGGCGATCAGTGGCGGCGGCACATGGCTGGCGGCGGCGGTGACGAGGATGGCGTCGTAAGGCCCGTGCTCGGGCCAGCCGTGGTAGCCATCGCCCAGCCGGGCCTGCACCTTCGCATATCCCAGCCGGCCCAGGCGCTTCCCGGCCTGCACTGCCAGCGGCTCGATGATCTCCATCGTGTAGACCGCCTGCGCCAGCTCGGCGAGGATCGCCGCCTGGTAACCCGAGCCAGTGCCGATCTCGAGTACCACGTCGCCGGGCCCGACCTGCGTCAGGTCGGTCATCAGGGCGACGATGTAGGGCTGGGAGATGGTCTGGCCGTAGCCGATCGGCAGCGGGCGGTTCTCGTAGGCGTAGGGCACTTCGTCGGGCGGGACGAACTTATGGCGCGGCACCTTGGCCATCGCGGCCATCACCGGCGCGGCAAACTCGACCCTGCCGGTTTCGTCGCGGGTGACGGACGACAGGTTGGCGATCTCCCGCACCATGGCGTCACGCAACGGCGCGAACGGGTCGTCGGCATGCAGGCCGGCGGATGCCAGCGCCAGAGCGATGGCAGGCGCCAGGATGCGCGTCAGGAGCATCACCGGCTTCACAATGACTCCTCCGTCTGAGGAATAGTCGAATCGTATGGCCGGCGGGCTGGCTCGGCAAGCCGGGGTGCTGGCGATCAAACCAGGCTGCGGCGACTGCCTGAGAAAATATCGCAACCTGTAATACTACCGGCATCGCGATACCTTAGCTTCATAGCAAGCTGCGACAACAGGCTCACAATGCACGTTATTACTCAGAAACGCATCCGGGACCGAACACCTAGTGGGCGAGCACTGCTATGTCGGGCCGGTTTGAGTCCCGGTTTCGCAGGTTGGCGGAGCAGTGCCCGTGTTGCAGGCGGATTGATCCCGGGGCGTCGCACTAGCGACGATAGTAGCGGCGATCGTCCTCGTAGCGGTGCCGCATGGCCCGATCATGGTGGCGCTCCCAATCACGATGGCGTTCGGCTTCTCGGCGGGCTTGCTCTCTACGCCAATTATCTCTACGCCAGTTGTCTCGGCGCCAATCGTCTCTACGATCGTGCCAACGGCCGTCATGCCAGTATCGGTCGTCATGGGCAAGCAATGGCCCTGGCTGCTTGCCGGCCATACTGGCCAAGGTTGGCCAAGGATTGCCGGCAGCCTGGACCGGAGCCTGAACGGCTGCGACTTCAGTTGCGAAAACAGGGGTTGAGGTCTTCATCTGTGTTGCTGATGCCGAGCCCACTGCCGCGAACGCGAACAGGCCGAAGAGCACCATCCGTGGATCATGGAATTTCATGAGCGAAGACAACCTCTGATTGACAATTGGACGTGTGGCCATCTGGCTGCGGGAAACCTGCGGGTTCGTGCTTGCCGAGCGGATGTGCTTATCCAAATAGACCGATAAATAGGGAAAAGTTCTAGGGAGCCGCTGCTTAAATAGCCAACGGCCTCAGTGTTCGGCCCCTTTGAGGTTTGCTATCTCGATGTCCGTATATGGGCTCCTCTTTCTTAATGCCATACACCCACCAGAGCCCCTGAAGAGTCAGCGACAAATACGATCTGCCAATCTCCTGGCTTGCTGAGTCGCAGCCTCACGCGCGCTGATATCAACGTCTTCCCCCAGGATGGTTTTCTCCACAATCACCGAATGCACATCCGTCACGCCGACAAATCTTAGCCAGGCTTCAACATAAGGCTTCTGAAAGTCGAAGCGCGCTGCCGGCGTGATCGACTGCGCCGAAAAATCCAATCCACGGGCGTACATCACCACCGCGGTTTTGTTGAGCAGCATGCCTTCCAGGCCACGCTCCGGGTCAAAGCTGAACAGGATGTCTTTCTGCGACACCAGGTCGATGAAGTGCTTGAGTTTGTACGGGATACTGAAATTCCATAGCGGTACGGACATCACAAGCACATCCGAGCGGTGCAGGTGAGCTGCCAAATCTTTCAACGTGTTCCAGGCGTCTTGTTGTGCGGGGGTCAAGGGCGTGCCATTGAGTCCGGCGTATTTGGCCTCCATTGCCAGGTCATCGAATTCCGGCAAAGCCATGTTCCAAAGGTCGAGCGTGATGATTTCGGTGTCCGGTGTGTTTTCTTGATAGCGCGCAATGAAGCTGCGGGCGACTTCAAGGGAGGCCGAACGTTGCTTGCGTGGAGAACATTGAATATGGAGAAGAGTCGTCATGACGCGCCTCGAGTGGTAGGGAGATAGGACAGGTGGGAACATTGCAACATATTTGAATTTGAAATATAAATCGTAAATTAATGCTGAATTGATCACGTAAATAACTATGTTCGATACGCTGCTGCTCAAGACTTTTGTCACTGTCGTCGATGAAGAAGGCTTCAGTCGTGCAGCTCAGAAGCTGCACCTCACTCAGTCTGCGGTCAGTGGCCACGTGCGGCGATTGGAAGAACAGATTGGTAAACCCCTGTTGACGCGCACCACTCGCTCCCAGCAACTGACTCCCGATGGAGAGCGCCTGGTCTCTTATGCGCGCACGATCCTTGTGCTCAATCGTGATGCCTGGGCAGAACTGACGCGCACGCCGTTTCACGGACGGCTGCGGATCGGGGTGTCCGAGGACTTTGTCGAATCGCGGTTACTGCGGTCTTTTCAGGATTTCGCGGCGCAGTACCCGGGCATGGAGATCGACGTGCAGGTGGGTATTCCTGGCACGTTGCTGAACCTGATGAGGCAAGGCCATCTGGAATTGGTCATCGGTTCTCTGTGCGAGACCAGCGAAGCGGGGTTGCTGCTGTGGCAAGAACCACTGGTATGGGCCTGGTCGGCGCAATCCGTCACCCAGTTACCGACGCCGTTGCCACTGGCCCTGTTCCCAGAGCCGTGCCCTTATCGCGAGGTAGCGTTGACGAGGCTGGCTCAGGCGGGGATCGCCCAACGCACGGCGATGTTATGCAGCAGCACTGCCGGGTTGCGGGCGGCGGCGCTTGCGGGCTTCGCGGTAGCCCCCATGACACTCAGTCAGTTGAGGCAAGGACTGGCGGTTCTTGGGGCTGAACAAGGGCTGCCGGATTTGCCTGATGCGCAATTTCGGTTGTTTACCTCCCCTGAAGCGGATCAGGCGATTGTGGCAGCGCTCACTCAGCTCATTGTGGAGTACTGCTCCACGCGCAGGGCTTGAGAGAACGGGTCGACAGGTCGCTTGTGGCCGATGGCTGCCTGTCGCCGACAGCCGCTTTGCCATCAGCGTAGCCTGTGAGGTCGCGCGCGTTTACGATTGGACAACCACTCGCAGCGAGGTACTCAAGATGGATTGTCAGGTTCGCCTTGCAACCGGTGAGGATGCTGAAGCGATCAGCCATGTTGTGATGAGTGCCCTGCGTGAGTCCAATGCGCGGGACTACCCCGCCGATGTGATCGTTCAAGTGGAGCAGGGCTTTTCACCACAGGCGATTCATCGATTGATGACGCAGCGCCGGGTGTATGTGGCATCTGTCGATCAACGTGTCGTCGCCACCGCCAGTCTGGAGGGGGAGACGGTAAGAAGCGTATTTGTCGAACCACAGCATCAAGGGAGCGGGATCGGCAGGCAGCTCATGGCGGTCATTCATGCAACTGCCCTCAGCGTAGGCCTTGAAGTTTTGCGCGTGCCGTCCTCAATCACCGCAGAAGGCTTTACGCCACGCTGGGCTTTCGAAAAGTCCGTGATGAATTCCACGGTGCCGAGCGCACTATCATCATGCAGAAGGTGTTGCGTAGTTGCGGATCCTGATCGGAGTCTGCCAGGGTCGTTTTCGACCCAATGCGATCACCTGGATTTGAAGTGTCGGCAGTCAAGCGCAGGCGTGCAATGAAACGATCGTCGTTACCGGTACAGTTGCGACCGGTGTCATCAGGATTGAGGCGGGGCAAGTAACCAGCTGTTGGTTTGCGGTCCGTCATGCGAACAATTCGCGGTCAAGTATCTTTCGGCGGTCGTTGTAGTTGTCATACCACCACGGTTTCTGCCCGGTCGTTGGGGCTTTCTTCAACTGAATGGGCGTGTTGGATGCGTCGGCTTGGGCCTGGCGTACGCGGAAGTGATAGTGGTCAAAGAGGGTCAGGGCCTGGATCATGTAGGACACCGCGATGCGACGGTCTTTGATAAGGAGAAGGTTCTCGCCATTCTCGTTGTCAGCAGGCTTCGAAAAGTTGTAGGACCCCGTGTAAACGCGGGCCGTGGGCTTGTCGAAATCGATAACGACAAACTTGTGGTGCATGCGCGAGCCCAGGCCGTTGACCCCTTGACCCGTGGGTTCGCTTTTGAAGGGCTCGGGGAGGTTGGCGCTGAGGTTGGCCACATACACGGGCGCGATCTTGCCGTCAGGGAGTTGCACGTCCAGGCCAGCCGTTCTCTTGTCGGAAATGCCATAAACAAAGATGCCCTTTTTCATGGTCACTGCCTTGATGGCTTCGGTCACGGCCCCGTCTGTCTGGTTCAGGAACGCCAATGAATAGAAGACCGAGGATTGCGCGTCCCGTATGTCGTCCGCGACAGCTTGCAGTACGCCTTCATTACTGGAATGCGGCGAAAAGGTGACGTGGGCGTCTATGTCGTCGAGCTGAAGGCTTTGCCAGCCGGTCGAATCCGTCGGCCCGAAACCTCTGACGGAGTCATGCTTCCAGTAGTGCTCAAACGCATTGATGAACGGCCGGATGGCACGTTCTCCGTACACGACGATGGCGTTGTTGGACTGTATGAATTGGCCACGCCAAGTGAAGTTCGTGGAGCCGCAGACAGCTGCCTTGACGTGTTCGCCATCGACCACGATGGTCTTGTTATGCTGGAGGTCACTCATGTGTTGGCGTTTGACCTGGTCAGCTCCAGCGGTCGTGGCGAGGAGATTGGCAGCTTGTGACTCGGCACAAGTTTCTGGCTTGTGGGCCTTGCTGTTGTCGATGATGACGCGCAACCGCTTTTTGAGCTTCTTGAGGCGAGAGACGATGGCGGGGTCGTTGAGATCAAAGCAAACCACACGCACGAGCGCTGTCTTGTCGGCGATAGCGGCGTCGAGTACTTCGACAATTGCGCTGCGCGTCTCGAAGCCCATCCATTGAAGCGCTTCTTTGGCCTCAGGGTGAGTGGGCACGAACGTCAGGCCTTCGCTGGCGGTGGCGGGGATAAGGGTTTGCATGCCATCTGTGTCGGTGACGTAGCGGTCAACGAAAGCCTGCGAGGAGACGAAGCCTCGAGTGAAGGTGACGTTCAGTTTTCCGGGATAGGTTTCACGTGCCAAGGCAATGCCTGCCTCCTGCGCCTCTCCGTAACTGAGCTCACCGGAAAGGCTCATGAACACAGGTGTAACCCGGTAGGTGAACGTGCCTTTCTTTTCAGCGTTCAGGGGAAAGTGAACCCAGCGGAACTTCTGAATGGGAGCGAGACGGCTGGAGGTTCGCGCCTTGCTCACGCTGCCGTCGGGGTTCGGGAAGCTGATGCGGTTCTTGATCACCCAGTAACGGTCGCCATCGGGCTCTTTGTACTCAAGGGCGAAACCAACGAAATCACGGGGTGGTTTTGCTGCCCTCCAGTTCATGGCAAGGAGCGTCATGCCATCGCCGCGGTGAAGCTTCAAGGTGAAGGGCGCGTTGGCGTTCCCTGCGACAATCTGGAATTCTTCGGACATGTTTCATTCCTTTTGAAACGATGACGGTGGTTTCCCGGTCTTGCCCTGCCTGACGATTTAGCTGAAGGCGATCAAAAGCGTAGCTGTTGGAGGCACAGGGTGCTGTGAAAGTCTGTGCAGACCGACCCAATAGGCGCACCAGATTAGTATGAACGCCAGTCCCAGGGTGGCGATTAGCAAGAAACCGAAACGGCGTGCCATGGAGCAGATTCCTTTCTCCAGACAGTAACAATCACGTCACCGGGTTTTCGGCTTCCAGGCGGCTCACCAGCCAATCGCTGAAACTGCGCGCCAGCGCATTGGTCTCGCTGTCACGATGGGTCAACAAGGCCCAGTTCGGGCCGCGAATGGTGTGGTCCACCAAGGGTTGCAACAGTCCGTCGGCGCGCGCCTGCCGACTCAGTAGCTGGCTGACCAGAGCGATGCCGAGCCCCGCACACGCGGCGTCCAGCAGCAGGCCGGGGTCGGAAAAGTTCAGCCCCTGGTCTTTCTGACCCACATCTATACCGGCTTCCACGGCCCAGTGACTCCAGTCCATTTCCCGCTCGCCGTGAAGGGTTGTGCGCTGTTCGCCAGGCATCGCCAACTGACTGGGGTGACACGCCGGGTAGAGCCGATCTGCATGCAGCACCTTGAAGCTGCACTCGGCCTGGGAGCTGATGTCGTCCCGGACCGCGAGGTCGATGGTCTGGGTGGTCATGTCCGGGGCTTCATCGGTGGTGAATACCCACAGATCCACTTCTGGATGCTGGCGGCGAAAATCCCCCAGGCGTGGCAGCAGCCAGTGGCGGGCGAACGCCGGGGTGGTGTTGAGGACCAGTTGGTTGGGCTTCTGGTACTGCCCAAGACGGCGGATGCCGACGGCCAGTTGTTGCAGCAGCACCTGGGTGGTGCTGAGCAGGTCGTGCCCCGCATCGGTCAGGCTGACGCTGCGTCCACTGCGAAAGAACAAGGGTTGCTCAAGGTATGCCTCAAGGCTGCGGATTTGCTGACTGATTGCCGACTGGGTGAGGTGCAACTCGGCGGCAGCCTTGTGAAAACTGCCCAGCCGGGCAGCAGCTTCAAAGCCGCGAAGGGAGCTGAGCGGTGGCCAGTGCTTGAGCATATTGATAAGTTCCTCTAATCACTTTTCTGCAAAATCCATCGTTTGTTGGCCCTGTTTTACAGTCGTAGCATGCATGACAAGACCGCCAAGGCAGTTTTGTTGAACACAATGGCTTAACTAACAGGGCTTTTTATCATGCAGCATGTCATGCAACACGAAGAAATTCGCAACAGGGGCTGGTGGATGCCGGCCGAGTGGGTCAGGCACGCCGCGACATGGATGGTCTGGCCCCATAACCAGGCACTCTGGGAGTCGGGTTGGGGCGTCACCCTGGCGCAGGTGCAAGAGGACTTCGCCGGCGTGGCCAACGCTATTGCCCGTTTCGAACCGGTGAAGATGGTCGTCGACCCGGCTGCGGTCACCAGCGCCAAGGCCTTGTGCGGACCCAACATCGAACTGATCGAGTTGGCGGTGAACGACAGCTGGTGTCGGGACTCCGGCCCGAGCTTCGTCTGCCACCCGCAACAGGGGGTGGCGGGTGTGAGCTGGCGCTTCAACGCGTGGGGCGGAAAGTCGGTGCACGACCTGGACGAAAGCCTGGCGCGGCGCGCACTCAACCACCTGGGTTTGCCGTGCTTCGGCACGCCATTGAGTAACGAAGGCGGTGCCATTCATGTCGACGGCGAGGGCACGCTGATCACCACCGAGTCCGTCTTGCTCAACCCCAATCGCAACCCGGGCATGAACAAGGCCGAGATGGAGGAAGTCTTCACGCGCTTGCTGGGCGTGAAGAAGACCGTCTGGCTACCGGGCGATCCGGACTACGTGACCGGCGACATGACGGATGGTCATGTCGATGGCGTGTGCGCGTTCGCGCGCCCAGGCGTGCTGCTGGTCGATGCCACCCACGACAGGGGTTCGGTGTATGCCGAAGTGGTGCGAGAAAACCGTCGCGCCCTGGAACTGGCCACCGATGCCCAGGGCCGCCAGTTCGAGCTGATCGAGTTGTATGAAGCCACCGAAGCCGTGGACACCGACGCTGACGTGTTCTGTGCCTCCTACACCAACTTCTACATCGCCAACAACGCCATCATCATGCCGGCCTATGGCATTGACGCTGACCATGTGGCTGCGAAAGTTTTGGCTCAAGCCTTCCCCGACCACGAAGTGGTACCGGTGCGGATCAATCACCTGGCCCATGGCGGTGGCGGCGTGCATTGCATCACCCAGCAACAGCCGGCCTGGCCGGTGGAGGGTTGAGGCCATGACGTTATTGACGATTGCGACCACCCAGATGCCCTGCACCTGGGACTTGCCACACAACCTTGATCAAGCTGAGCAACTGGTGCGTGAGGCGGCGGCCAAGGGCGCCCAGGTCATCCTGTTGCAGGAGCTGTTTGCCACGCCGTATTTCTGCATCGAACAAAGCCATCAACACTTGGCGCTGGCCGAAGAATATCGAGACAGCCGTGTCCTCAAGCGCTTCGCGGCGCTGGCCAGGGAGTTGGGCGTGGTACTGCCGCTGAGCTGGTTCGAGAAGGCGGGCAATGCCTACTTCAACTCCTTGAGCGTGGCCGATGCCGATGGACGCCTGCTGGGCGTGTACCGCAAGACCCACATTCCCAACGCCATTGGTTATCAAGAGAAGGAGTATTTCAGCCCCGGCGATACCGGCTTCCGGGTCTGGGATACGGCGTTTGGGCGCATCGGCGTGGGGATCTGCTGGGACCAGTGGTTCCCCGAGACTGCGCGTTGCCTGGCGTTGATGGGCGCCGAAGTCCTGTTGTTTCCCACCGCCATTGGCTCTGAGCCTGGTTGCGCCGCCCTGGACTCACGTGACCACTGGCAGATGACCATGCGCGGCCATGCGGCCGCCAACATCCTGCCGGTCGTGGCGGCCAATCGCGTCGGCCGGGAAGTGGCGACCACCGATCCGGCCCTGCAGATGAGCTTCTATGGCTCGTCCTTTATCTGCAACCACAAGGGCAAGTTGCTCGCCGAGGCCGACCGCGACAGCACGGGGGTGCTGGTCCACAGCCTGGACCTGGCCGCCATGCGTGAAGAACGCCTGAGCTGGGGGATCTACCGCGATCGCCGTCCGGAGATGTACGGGGCGCTGCTGAGCCAGGACGGTCGTCACCGCCATGCACGCTGGAACACAGAAGGGGTTTGACATGGGTATTTCCAACAAACTGTTGATCGGCGCCCTGGGATTGGCGTTTGGCTGTGCCTTGCCATCGCTCCACGCGCAGGAGAAAACCCTCAGGCTGTACAACTGGGCGGATTATTTTGCCGAGGACACCCTGGCCCGGTTCACCGCTGAAACCGGGATCAAGGTGATCTACGACGTCATGGATGGCAGTGAGACGCTGGAAGCCAAGCTGCTGGCGGGCGGCAGTGGTTATGACCTGATCTTCCCGGGCGATACGGTGGCCGAGCGCTTGATGCGTGCCGGCAGCCTGCTGCCGCTGGCCCCGTCAAAGCTCACGGCGCTAAATGATATCGAGCCAGGTTTGCAGAAACTGCGTACCCATTACGTGCATTCAAACCAGGCCACCGTTCCCTACACCTGGGGCACCATCGGCCTGACGTACAATGCCGAGCAGATTCACCAGCGCATGCCGGATGCCCCGGTCAACAGCCTGGACCTGCTGTTCAAGCCGGAACTGGCTGCCCGGTTTGGCGATTGTGGTATTTCGATGATCGACTCGCCGGACGAAGTGCTGGCGGTCGTGCTCAATTACCTGGGTCGTGAACCACGCAGCGCCAAGCCCGAGGACCTGGCGGCGGCGAGTGACTTGCTGCTCAAGTTACGGCCGTACATTCGCAAGTTCCAGTCGCAACCGGTGACCGACCTGGTAAACGGCAACCTGTGCCTGTCGCTAGGCTACAGCGGGGACATGACTCAGGCACAACGGACGTCGGACAGCGCCGGCAAGAGCACCACGTTCCAGTACCGCGTTCCCCGTGAAGGCACCACGGTGTGGATGGACGCCATGGCGATTCCTGTCGACGCCAAACACCCGGAGTACGCCTATGCGTTCATCAACTTCGTCATGCGTCCGGAGAACATGGCTGCAATCAGCAACTTCACCGGCTATCCCACTTCCAATGCCAAGGCCCGTCCGAGCGTCGATGCGAGCATGCGCAACAACCCGGATATTTACCTCGACGATGCCACTTATGCACGGCTGATTCCTGGCAAGGACATCTCCCAGGCCGATATGCGAGCGCGCATGCGGGCTTGGACCAGGTTCAAGACAGCCGCTACTCAATAACGACAGATCGGTGCCCAGGCAGTTGGTCATCCGGGTGGCAGACGCGAGGGACGCAGATAGGCTCCTCGCCGTCATGAAGAAAATATTCAAGGATCAACACATGTCAAC
Organism: Pseudomonas sp. Irchel s3b6; assembly: GCF_900187415.1. Taxonomy (NCBI): domain Bacteria; kingdom Pseudomonadati; phylum Pseudomonadota; class Gammaproteobacteria; order Pseudomonadales; family Pseudomonadaceae; genus Pseudomonas; species Pseudomonas sp. Irchel s3b6. The sequence continues at coordinate 155,832 of NZ_FYDM01000011.1, forward strand.
GCGTCGTAAGTTCATCAAACAGGCCTCGGTAGTTGCCGGTATGGGCGCTGCCGTGTCCATCGGGCTTGGGCTTACACCGTTGCGCACACAAGCGGCCGCCGCAGGCAGTTGGCACATGCCGGATGAGGGCGACCGGCACCGGCGGGCGTTCATCGCCTTTGGTGCCCAGGAGGCCATCTGGGAGGAATTCACCTCTGACGTGCAAGCGGCGATTGGCCTGATCGCGCGCACCATCGCCCACCATGAGCCGGTGACCGTGTTCTGTCGCGAGCACGAGCGGGATCTGGCCGAGGAGCACTGCGGTACGGCGAACATCAGCTACGTCGTCACCGAACTCGACGATATCTGGATGCGCGATACCGGAGCCAATTTTGTCATCGATGGGGACGGCGGGCTTGGCGCCGTGGATTTCAATTTCAATGGCTGGGGCAACAAACAGCGGCATGCCAAGGATGCGCGGTTGGCAGCTTGGGTTGCCAGCACCGTGGACGCCCGTCATATCCGCAGCGAGTTGGTGGGCGAGGGCGGTGGTATCGAGGTAGACGGTCACGGAACGGGGATCATGACCCAAAGCAGCTGGATCAATGCCAACCGCAACCCCGGCTGGAGCAAGGCCGACGTCGAGCAAGAGCTGAAAGCCCGTCTGGGCCTGCGCAAAATCATCTGGCTGCCGGGCATCAAAGGCAAGGACATCACGGATGCCCATGTGGATTTTTACGCCCGTTTCGTCCAGCCCGGCGTGGTGATCGCCAACCTCGACAACGATCCCGAGTCGTACGACCACAAGGTGACACTGGCTCACCTGGACATTCTCAAAAATGCCACCGATGCCGATGGCCGCACGCTGCAAGTGCATACCGTGTCGCCACCGCTCAACCCACGAAAGAGCACCTTCAGCAACAACAACCCGGACTTCGCTGCTGGCTACATCAACTACTTCGTGATCAATGGCGCGGTCATCGCGCCCGAATTCGGCGACAAGAGGGCAGATGCCAGGGCCTTTGACCTGTTGTCTGAACTCTACCCTGACCGTGAGGTGGTGCAGCTCAACATCGACGCAATCGCGGCCGGTGGTGGCGGTATTCACTGCGTGACCAGTCATCAACCGTGGGTTTAGCCGGGGTCAACGGGTTGCCCGATCAGCAAGACCGTGTTCTGTGCCGTATGGCCAAGTCGGCTGAGCTTCGGCGCGACGGTCACTACCGTTTGCGATTGGCCGGTCACAGTCGGTCGTGACGGGTGGCCCCCGCAGCAATCATCGGCGGTCCAGGCCATCCCCCATAAGCCCGTCGATGAAGGGCAATGCTGTTCAGTTAAGGGGATGAAACCGCCGTTGTAGGAGCGAGCGCGCTCGCGATGGACTCCAGAGCAACGCGGTCTGTAGTGGTCAACTAATCCCGGACACGACGTTAAGTTTTTCTTCGGCCCGAGCTGGCGCCAGCCCACCGTTGAATTGATGGGGTCGAATCCAGTTGTACCGATGCATCAAGAATTGGCTGATATCAC
>NZ_FYDM01000012.1:0-149116 GCF_900187415.1 Pseudomonas sp. Irchel s3b6
TGGGGCTTGTCTCAATACTGGAAACGATTAACCGGCTTAGCCGCATAACCTGAACCGCCGTATACGGAACCGTATGTACGGTGGTGTGAGAGGACGGCGGTTGTGAAACCGCCTCCTACTCGATCCGGGATTTGTTGATGGCGCGAGGCTAGATCCGTTACGGGGCGGCCTTTATGTCGACCTGATTTATCGGTACACGCAACTTCCCTGTGGACGCTGGCTTGCCAACAAGGGAGGCGTGTCAGACGTCGTAGAAATCTCCCACATATCTTTCAGGTTGCCGCTCGGAAGTGCGCTATCTAGCCTTTGAGTATTGCAGCCAATCATGCGATTGGCACTGCAAGCTCTTCGATAGTTTGCATGGTGTTTATCACTTGGTTGAACCCTCACAAACATCATCGCCCTGCATCAGTATTTGAGGTTCAAGAATGGATTTGCCGGGCGCAGTAACTCCCCGTGTCAATACGAGTACGGCGTTGGGGCAGGCGTTGATTTCGTTGTTCAAATCCGTCGAAACGGAACTGGTGCTTGATGACGCTGAGCCAGGCGTGGTCAAAGTCATTGTGTTCGGCGGGTGTGCAGTTCATCTCTACACAAATCATCGTGTTTCCACGGACGTCGATGCCGAGATTTACTCTGCTAAGGTCCCTGAAGGCCTTCATCTTCAAACCTTGCTCGCAGAGGTTCCTGAGCAATTTGTCGATGACCGATCCGGCCGATTGATGGAGTTGAACTACGACCTTCAATACCATACAAGCTTTGGTCCGATTCACGAGGACTATTGGGAGCAGAGTCTTCCCCTTGCAGAGTTCCCGATCGAGTCGCCGCTGCATGTCCACATTGCAGCGCCTGTCGACATCGCCATCTCCAAGCTGGGCAGAGCCACGGATCAGAACATTGGCGACATCATGGCGCTTCTCAGAGCTGGCTTCATAGTGACAACCGAACTCCGTCGGCTGGCATTGGAGGCAATTGATGTATATGTTGGCAACAAAGAGTCACCAACCTCTGTTCTTGCAAATATTCTGCAAGACTACCTGGAGAAATCAGATGGCGAAGCCCCTTAACGGCCACGTCCTCTCATCCACCTTGGACACCCTGGTCAAATGCCCTTTGAATCAAGCAGATGACGCAGCGCTTGTGAGCCTCGCCAAAACTGTTTGGTACTCGAACTCGAACTCGAACTCGAACCTTGAAAGTGAAGTCAGGGCTTTTCTACGGCGGCACACTAGCGAAGTCGAAGTTCGTCGTGCGGGTTACTTGCTTGAGCGGCTTACCCGTTTTGCCTGTGTATCTGATAGCCGCGTGTCGGAAACCTTTAGCGCCCTGGAGCTTTTTTCAAGCTCGACTCCCAAGCAAGAAGTGAAGCCACAGGCAGCTGTTTCGCTACGCAAGCGCCGTGATGAACTCGCTGCTATTTGGGGGCTGAGTGAAGGTCTTGGACTTAAGGCCCAGACACTCATGCCCTTTCAGACTCGGCATTACGCGGCCGAGCAACGCGCGGCGTTTTCCTGAGCCCAATCAGCATTACAAGAACCCGGCTTAGTCCGGGTTCTTGCTGCCTTACAGGGCCTCTTCGCGGGCAAGCCTCGCTCCTACGGTCAGCGTTTTACCTGTAGGTGAGAAGCGTGCTCGCGATGGCGATTTCAGACCTTGGCGCTCACCTCACTGCGATTAACCAACCCCTCTAGCGCTTCACTCAAACTCAGCGCCTTGTCACCTACCAACAGATGCCACACGCCGCCGTCCAGAGCGCTGACACCCTGGCAGCCCAGTTCCTTGAGCTGATATTCCGACAGTGCCTTGCCATTGGCCAGTTGCAGGCGAATGCGGGTCATGGCGACGCAGTCGAGTTGCAGGACGTTGTCGCTGCCGCCCAGGGCGCTCAGCCATTTCTGGGCTTCTGGAGCGGCCACCGGGGCAGCAGTCGGGGCCGTGTCGGTCACCACCGCGGCTGCCGTGACGGTTCTGCCGGCAGTCGGCATGGCTTGGCGTATTTCATCGGCAATGCTGTCCGCCAGCGGACCGACCACCACCTGCAAGCTGCCGCCTTTGCCGGGACGCACCACGGCCATGGCGCCGAGGGCCTTGAGTTTGTTGTCGCAGACCTTGTTGCGGTCGACCATTTCCAGGCGCAAGCGAGTGGTGCAGGCGCCGACGGTGATCAGGTTGTCGGTGCCGCCCAGGGCCTGGATGTAGGCCTCGGCGCGCTGGTTTTCGCTCAGCACGGTTTTTTCACCGGCAACGGTGTCTTCGCGGCCCGGGGTTTTCAGGTTGAAGCGTCGGATGCAGAAGTTGAACACTGTATAGTAGATCACTGCGTAGGCCAGGCCTACCGGGAACACCATCCAGCCATTGGTGGACTTGCCCCAGCCGAGAATCATGTCGATGAAACCGCCGGAAAAGGTGAAACCCAGGTGGATGTTCAGCGCATTGGTGATGGCCATTGAAAAGCCGGTCAGTAGCGCGTGGACCAGATACAGCAGCGGCGCAAGGAACATGAAGGCGAACTCGACCGGTTCGGTCACGCCGGTGAGGAACGAGGTCAGGGCCATCGACAGGAGGATCCCGCCCATCACCTTGCGCCGCTGGGGCAGGGCGTTGCGGTACATCGCCAGGCATGCCGCTGGCAGGCCGAACAGCATCACCGGGAACATGCCGGTGGTGAATTGGCCGCCTTTGGGGTCGCCGGCAAAGTAACGCGCGATGTCGCCGGTGACCAGGGCGCCGGTGGTCGGGTCGGTGAAGTTGCCGAACACGAACCACGCCATGTTGTTGAGGATGTGGTGCAGGCCGGTGACGATCAGCAGGCGATTGAGTACACCAAAGATGAACGCGCCGTAGCTGCCGCTCTCCAGCATCAAAGCGCCGAAGCTGTTGATGCCGTGCTGGATCGGCGGCCAGATCAGGCCGAAGACCACGCCCAGGCCGACGGCGACGAACCCGGTGACGATCGGCACGAAGCGCCGGCCACCGAAGAACGCGAGGTATTCCGGCAGCTTGATGTCCTTGAAACGGTTGTACAGCGCACCGGCCATCAGACCGCTGACGATGCCGGCGAGCATGCCCATGTTGATGCTCGAGTCGAGGACCTTGAGCGTGGAAACCATCACCAGATAGCCAATGACGCCGGCCAGGCCGGCGGTGCCGTTGTTGTCCTTGGCGAAACCGACGGCGATGCCGATGGCGAAGATCATCGCCAGGTTGGCGAAGATCACTTGCCCGGCGTCGTGGATGATCGCGATGTTCAACAGGTCGGTGTCACCCAGGCGCAGCAACAGGCCGGCAATCGGCAGGATTGCAATGGGCAGCATCAGTGCCCGTCCGAGGCGTTGCAAACCTTCGATGAAGAGTTGGTACATGGCGTGTCTCCCTGGATTTTTGTTGTTGTTCAGCTCAGAGGCCAATGTTGATGGCAGGCGTGGCGCACGGCGGCGGCGCTGCCGAGGTCGAGCAGGCTGGTGCTCAAGCGTTGGCACTGGGCGGCATCCAGCTGGCGCACCCGTTCCTTGATTTCGCCGATTTGCGGCGGGCTCACCGACAGCTCACGAATCCCCAGGCCAATCAGTACCGGGGTGGCCAGCGGATCGGACGCCAGCGCACCGCAAACGCCCACCCAACGCTGGTGCTTGGCGGCACCACTGCAGGTCTGGGCGATCAGGCGCAACAGCGCCGGGTGCAGGGCGTCGACCCGCGCGGCGAGGCCGGCGTGGTCACGGTCCATGGCCAGGGTGTATTGGGACAGGTCATTGGTGCCGATCGACAGAAAGTCCGCGTGTTCGGCCAGTTGCTCGGCCAGCAAGGCAGCGGCCGGAACCTCGATCATCACGCCCAACTCCGGGCGCAGGGTTATTCCAAGTTCGACGCACAGGGCGTCGAGGCGCTGGCGGATGTGCAGCAGTTCATCCACCTCGCTGACCATCGGCAACAGAATCCGGCAGCGGTTCAGGGGGCTGACTTGCAACAGTCCGCGCAGTTGTTGATCCAGCAGTTCCGGCCGGACCTGGGCCATGCGGATGCCGCGCAGGCCCAGCACCGGGTTGGCTTCGGCCGGCAAGGGCAGGTAATCGAGCTGTTTGTCGCCACCGACGTCGATGGTGCGGATGATCACCGACTTGTCGCCCATGGCATCCAGTACGGCTTGATAGGCCTGGCGCTGCTCTTGTTCGTCGGGCGCAGTCTGGCGATCGACGAACAGAAACTCGGTGCGCAGCAGGCCGACACCGTCGGCGCCGCCCTTGAAGGCATCGGCCGCTTCGCTGCTGGAGGCGACATTGGCGGCGACTTCGACGCGCAGGCCATCGAGGGTCAGTGCCGGATGGTGCGCGTGCAGTTGCTGGCGTGCCCGGCGTTGAAGGTGTTCGCGCTGGGCGTGCGCCACCTGCTCCAGGCGTTCGCTATCGGGTATCAGTTCCAGTCGCCCGCCGTCCGCGTCCAGAACCATGGCGCGGCCTTGGGGTTGCTCGAGCAGGGATGAGCCGAGGGCGACCAGGCACGGCAAGCCTTTGCCGCGGGCCAGAATCGCCACATGGGACGTCGCTCCACCCTCGGCCATGCACAAGCCGGCGACACCCTGTTCGCACAGTTGCAGCAGGTCTGAAGGGGTCAGCTCATGGGCGGCGGCGATGGCCCCGGCCGGCACGTCGTAGTGCCAGTCCTGGCCGAGCAGGGCGCGCAGAACACGTTGCTTGAGATCACGTAGGTCGTTGGCGCGCTCGGCCAGCAGCGGGTTGCCGAGTGTTTGCAGAACTTTGCACTGCACCTCGATCGACTGACTCCAGGCGTGGGTCGCGGCGCTGTCCTGGTCGATGGACTGGTGGGCGGCCTCCAGCAGTGTCGGGTCCTCGAGTAGCGCCAGATGGGCGGCGAAGATCTGTTCTTCTTCCAGGTGCTTATGTTTTCTGGCGTGCGCCAGGGTGCCGCGAATTTCGCTGCGTACCTGCTCCAGCGCGGTGTCCAGTGCTTGGCGTTGGGCTTCGGCCATGTGGCCGCCGGTGTCTTCCGGCAATTGCAGGGCTGCCAACTGGAACAACGGCCCGCCCACCAGTCCGGGGGCAGCGCAGACACCGTGCAACACGCCGTCTTCGGCGACGCGCGAGCGTTGGACAATGGGCGTGGGGGCGACAGCGTGGCGGTCGTCGTTGACCGCGCTGGACAGGGCGTTGAGCAAGGCTTGCAGCGCCGCGTTGGCATCCGCGCCGCGGCTGCTGACTTGCACCTCGTCCTGCTCGCCAATGCCCAGGCCCATCAAGCCGGTCAGGCTGTCGCACGACGCGGATTTTTCGGCGAAATGCAGCTGGGATTTACTGGTGAACAGTTGCGCGGTCTGGCGGATCAGGGCCGCCGGTCGAGCATGCAGACCGCCACGATGGGTGACGCGTATCTGGCCGCGGACTTCGTTGCCCTCGCCTTGATCTTTGGTGTGCGCTCCGTTTACCGCCTTCGGCACGATGTGCAGCAGTGGTTCGCCGACCTTGACCGATTTGAGGGTGATCGGCAGTACCTGGAAGTCCTGGCTGTTGGTCAGGATCAGCAGGCTGACCAGGCTTTTACAGCCCCGGGCGACCAGGTCCTGATCAAAGCGCAGCAGTGCATCGCCATTGCTGACCCGTGCGCCTTCCTCGACCAGTATCGAGAATCCAATGCCTTGCAAGTCGACGGTATCCAGCCCCAGGTGCAGCAGCAGTTCGGCACCGTTGTCGGCACGCAGGGTCACGGCGTGGCCGGTGCGGGCGACATGCACCACCACCCCGGCACAGGGGGCGTGTAGGGTGTTGTTCAGCGGGTCGATGGCGATCCCGTCGCCCATGGCGCCGCTGGCGAACACCGGGTCCGGGACTTTGGCAAGCGTGAGCACAGGACCGCTGAGCGGGGCACTGAGGGTCAGTTCGTTATTGTTGTTGTGCATGGCTCGGTACTCGATTCAGGCGTGTTAATGGGTGCGGGTCACTTTGCTCAAGTGACGTGGCTGGTCAGGGTCCATGCCACGGGCTTGCGCGAGGCCGGCGGCCATCACGTAGAAACTCTGGATCGCCAGGATCGGGTCCAGCGCCGGGTGTTCGGCGCGGCTCAGCGTCAGGTCGCGTTCGCTGACGTCATCGGGAGCTGCCAGCAACACATGGGCACCGCGTTGGCGCATCTCGGCGGCCAGGCTCAACAGGCCAGCCTGTTCGGCACCCCGGGGGGCGAACACCAGCAACGGGTAGTGGTTGTCGATCAGGGCCATGGGGCCGTGTTTCACTTCGGCACTGCTGAAGGCTTCGGCCTGGATCGCCGAGGTTTCTTTCAGCTTCAGTGCGGCTTCCTGGGCGATGGCAAAGCCGGCGCCACGGCCGATCACCATCAGCCGCTGGCAATCGCGCAGGACATCGACAGCCAGGCTCCAGTCCTGGGTTGCCGCTTCGCGCAACCCTTGGGGCAGGGCGAGGCCGGCTTCCAGCAACTCGGCGTCCTGCTTCCAGTGGGCAATCAAGCGTGCGCTGGCGGTGAGGGTGGCGATGAAGCTTTTGGTCGCGGCCACGCTGCTTTCAGTACCGGCACACAGTGGCAGGCTGAACTCGCACGCGGCCTCCAGTGGCGAGTTCTCGGCGTTGACCATGGCAATGCTCAAGGCCCCGCGCTTGCGCAACAGACGCAGGCTGTTGACCAGGTCCGGACTCTGCCCGGACTGCGAGAAGCCGAAGACCGCCTGGCCGCTGACCTTCAGCGGCGCCTGCTGCAGAGTGACCACCGACATCGGCAGCGATGCCACCGGAACGCCTACGTGCTGCATGGCCAGATAGGCGAAGTAGCTTGCGGCATGATCGGAGCTGCCACGGGCGACGGTCATCGCCACTTGCGGTGGCTGACGGTTCAAGCGCCCGGCAATCTCGATCATCAGTGGATCGAGCTGCTGCAGCTGGGTTTCGACGGCCTTGTACGAGGACAGGGCCTCTTCAAGCATTTTTGAAGTCAATGTCTTCTCCTTCGACCATCACGGCGGTCAGTGTGAGTGAGCGATCCAGGCGTACGCAGTCGGCCCAGGCGCCGGGTTGCAGGCGGCCGCGCTCAGGGAGGCCGAGGTAGTCGGCGGGAAATTGCGAAAGGCGTTGCGAGGCCTCGCACAGTGGCAGGCCGATCTTCACCAGGTTGCGCAGGGCCTGATCCATGGTCAGGGTGCTGCCGGCCAGAGTGCCGTCGGGCAAGCGCACGCCGCCCAGGCATTTGGTCACGGTGTGGCTGCCCAGCTTGTACTCGCCATCCGGCATGCCAGCGGCGGCGCTGGAGTCGGTGACGCAATACAGGCAGGGGATCGAGCGCAGGGCCACGCGGATCGCCCCGGGATGCACATGAAGCAGGTCCGGAATCAATTCGGCGTATTGGGCATGGGCCAGTGCCGCGCCGACGATCCCCGGTTCGCGGTGATGCAACGGGCTCATGGCGTTGTAGAGGTGGGTGAAGCTGGTGGCGCCGGCCTCAAGTGCCGCGACGCCTTCCTCGTAACTGCCCAGCGTGTGGCCGATTTGCATGCGTACGCCACGGTCGCTCAAGGCGCGGATCAGTTTGTCGTGACCGGCGATTTCCGGGGCAATGGTGATCACCCGGATCGGAGCCAGTGCCAGATAGGACTCGACTTCGGCCAGCAGCGCGGTGTGGGCGAAGTTCGGTTGGGCGCCCAGTTTTTCGGGATTGATGTACGGCCCTTCGAGGTGCACGCCCAAGACCCGGGCACAGCCTTCAGGGCGCTGCTCGCAGAATTCACCGACCTGCCCCAGAACGCGAGCGATCTCTTCGCTCGGCGCGGTCATGGTCGTGGCCAGCAGCGAGGTGGTGCCAAAGCGAACATGGGTGCGGGTGATGGTCTCGAAGGCGGGCGTACCTTCCATGAGGTCCCGGCCCCCACCCCCATGTACGTGCAAGTCGATAAAGCCCGGCAGCAGGTACGGCAAGTCGTTGTCCGCCGGGTTGCAGGGCTGGCCTTCGATGCGCACGATCCTGCCGTGTTCATGGATCAGGCGGCCGCGAATCCAGCCTTGGGCGGTGAGGATGTTGTCTTCGGACATAGGGCAGCTCTCAGGCGCAGACGGCGCGGTTTTAACGACGCAGTTCGGCTACAAAGTCGTAGTAGTCGTTGCGGCAATAGGTGTCGGTGACTTCGATCGGGGTGTTGTCTTCCAGGTAGCCGACCCGGGTCATCAGCAGCATGGCGGTGCCAGGCGCGATGCCGACCAGGGCGGCGAACTCGTCAGAGGCATTGATCGCCTGAATGTGTTGCAGGGCGCGCACCACCGGCTTGCCGATGCTGTCGAGGTAGTGATAAAGCGAATCGCCGATGGCTTGCGGCTGGGCAATGATCGAAGCGGGCAGGGTGCTCATCTCGATGGCCATTACGGTGTCGTCGGCTTTGCGCAAACGCTTGAGGTGCGCCACTTTGTCATAGGGTGACAGGGCGAGGCGGATCAGTTCTTCGTGGGTCGGCTGGGTGATTTCCCGCTCCAGCCATTGCGAGCTGGGCACGAACCCCTTGAGGCGGAGCATTTCGCTGAAGCCGGACAGCCGCGACAGCGGTTGTTCCAGGCGAGGCGTGATGAAGGTGCCCGAACCTTGGCTACGGCGGATCAGGCCTTGTTCGAACAACACTTCCAGGGCTTTGCGCGCCGTCACCCGGGAGATGTTCAGTGTTTCACTGAGGTTGCGCTCCGAAGGCAACGCCTGCTCGGCTTTCCATAGGCCGGCATGAATCGCAGCTTCCAGGTTGCGTGCCAGTTGCAGGTACAGGGGGGTGGGTTGGGTGTCGTCAGGGCGCAGGGCCAGGATGGGATTCATGTGAGGTTTCCGATGCGGATATTGGAGTGTTGTCGCCCGGTAGTGGCGAAAAACTAATACCACTTAAATACCATGTCAACGCTGGTGGTTCGCTCCGGGCGAGCAAAAGCTCGCTCCGCTGGAAGGTGCGGTGGCTTTGGGTTTTAAGTGGTATTAGAGGTGGTGATGACAACGGATCAGATCACTGTCTGCGCCGGTGTTTTTGAAGGGAGGTGGTATTGCAGGTGGGTTGTTGGTTGGGGCTGAATTTTTTTTGAATTATTTTTGATAAATGATGAAGGAGGAGACCGTTTCCACGCTCCTGCGTGGGAATGCAGTCCGCGACGCTCTGCACCACATCAACAGCCGAACGCGGAGCGTCCGTAGAGGCACTCCCATGCGGAGCATGGGAATGCTCAGGGGGAAGAGGGGGTTACGGTCGGATTTCGATCATCGTGCCGTCCGGCACCAGGCCCCAGACTTCGCGCATGTCGACGTTGCGCATGGCAATGCAGCCGTCGGTCCAATCCAGGGTATGGAACAGGTCCTCGGGGTTGTCTTCGGTGTCGGGGGTGCCGTGGATCATGATCATGCCACCGGGGTCTACACCTTCACGGCGCGAGCGAGCGGCGTCGCTGATGTTCGGATAGGAGATGTGCATGGCCAGGTTGAAGCGGTCACTGACCTTGCGCCAGTCCAGCCAATACAGGCCTTCTGGCGTGCGGCGGTCGCCAGCCATGAGCTTTTGCCCCCTGGGGTTTTTGCCCAGGGAAATGCGGTAGGTTTTGATGGTCTGTCCGTTATTGATCAGTTGCAACTGATGGGCGGATTTGAGCACCAACACTTTGTCGATGATTTTGCCGTCCAGGGTTTCCAGGGTGGAGGCCTGTGAAACAGCGACGAACGACAGACAGAAGAACGCGAGCAACCAGCGCATTGACACGATATCCCTGAAAGTACGGCGTACTTTTTGTTGTTTAAGTGATCGCAGGCTGAGCAAGCGGAGGAATGGATTCGCAGCGCACCGGAAATTCCCCTGTCCGGCGGTCAGCGAAGAAGCATTCTAGAGTACGGCCCACGGTGCGGAAAGCCAGCTCGGACCAAGGGATGTCTGCTTCTTCGAAAAGCTGCACTTCCAGGCTTTCCTGGCCGGCGGCGAAGTCCAGGTCCGCAAGCTCTGCACGGAAGAATACATGCACCTGACTGATGTGTGGCACATCGATCAGCGTATAGATCTTCAGGTGACGCACACGGGCGCAGGCCTCCTCGAAAGTTTCCCGAATGGCAGCCTGCTCCACGGTTTCGCCGTTTTCCATAAAGCCGGCGGGCAAGGTCCAGTAGCCGCGGCGCGGTTCGATGGCGCGGCGGCACAGCAGCACCTGGCGGCCCCAGGTCGGCAGGCAGCCGGCGACAATGTTCGGGTTCTGGTAGTGAATGGTCTGGCACTGGTCGCAGACGTAGCGCAGGCGGGAATCGCCTTCGGGAATGCGTTGGGTGACCGGGTTACCGCACTGGCTGCAGAATTTCATGCTGGGATTCCGTGGAGGCTGCGCCTATCTTGGCGTGCGGCGGTGTCTGTCGGCAAGTTGTCGTTTAGCGACATGCCGCCGTTCAAGGGCTTGGGCGCTCTGTGCGTTTGGTGCATGATGCATGGTAGCCAACAGATCGAGAGCACTCATGCTGGACGAGCTACTGCAGCGGGTCATCAACCATACGCCACGTACGCTGGAAACCGACCGGCGTTTCCCCGAGGCCGCCGTGTTGGTGCCGATTACCCGCAGCGACGAACCTGAGCTGATCCTGACCCTGCGCGCCAGTGGGCTCTCGACCCATGGCGGTGAAGTGGCCTTTCCCGGTGGACGCCGCGACCCTGAAGACCCCGACCTGGTGTTTACCGCCTTGCGCGAGGCCGAAGAAGAAATCGGCCTGCCGCCTGGCCTGGTTGAAGTGATCGGGCCCTTGAGCCCATTGATTTCCCTGCACGGTATCAAGGTGACGCCTTACGTCGGGGTGATTCCCGACTTCGTCGAGTACCGCGCCAACGATGCCGAAATTGCTGCTGTGTTCAGCGTTCCGCTGGAATTTTTCCGCAAGGACCCCCGCGAGCATACGCACCGCATCGATTATCAGGGGCGCAGTTGGTACGTGCCCAGTTACCGTTACGGTGAATACAAGATCTGGGGGCTGACGGCGATCATGGTCGTCGAGTTGATCAATTTGCTCTATGACGCGAAGATCAACCTGCATCAACCTCCCCACAGCTTTATCAATATTTGAAGCCATCGCGCGTAGGGCGTGAATCTGTCTTGCAAGTGAAAACCTGCCTGAGCCTTGAGGATAACCACCATGAAATACCGTCTGGGCGACGCCCGCGTCGAAACCCATCCACAGAGCTGGGTTGCACCCAATGCCGTGCTGGTGGGCAAGGTCAGGCTGGAAGAGGGGGCCAATGTCTGGTTCAACGCGGTGTTGCGCGGTGACAACGAACTGATCCTGATCGGCAAGAACAGCAACGTACAGGACGGCACGGTGATGCACACCGACATGGGTTACCCGCTGACTATCGGCACCGGTGTGACCATTGGCCATAACGCCATGCTGCATGGCTGTACGGTAGGCGATTACAGCCTGATCGGGATTAACGCGGTGATTCTCAATGGCGCGAAAATCGGCAAGAACTGCATCATTGGCGCCAATTCGCTGATTGGTGAAGGCAAGGAAATCCCCGACGGTTCGCTGGTCATGGGCTCACCTGGCAAAGTGGTGCGCGAACTGACCGAACAGCAGAAGAAAATGCTCGAAGCCAGCGCCGCGCACTATGTGCATAATTCCCAGCGTTATGCCCGCGATCTGGTCGAGCAGGAGCAATGAGTACCGCCGAACGCCCCGTGCCATCGCCCTGCGTGAGCATCTGCGCGCTGGACGAACAGGACATCTGCACCGGCTGCCAGCGCACGGTGGAGGAAATCACCCGCTGGAGCCGCATGGACAACGATGAGCGCCGCAAGGTGTTGGGGTTGTGCCATGAACGGGCGAAATCGAGTGGGTTGCTCTGGATGTTACCTTCGAAATCCAGTTCCTGAATCTTGCGAACTTTTGTAGCGAGGGAGCAAGCGCCCTCGCGACAGGTTATCTGTGCATCGAAGATGAAGTACCCTGTGCGCCAATTTCGACAGGTATTCCCCGCGTCCCATGCTCTTTCTCATCGCCTACATCAGCAGCGTGGTGCTGATCAATTACGCCTTTTCCACCGCACCGCACTTGGACATCATCTGGTCGGCGTGGGGCGGGTTGGTATTCGTGTTGCGCGATATGGTGCAAATCCGCTTCGGCCACGGGGCGATCATTGCCATGCTGGCGGCATTGGCGTTGTCCTATATCACCTCCGATCCATCAATTGCCCTGGCCAGCGCCACGGCGTTCGCCGTTTCGGAATGTATCGACTGGCTGGTGTTCAGTATCACCCAGCGACCGCTGCATGACCGGTTGTGGATAAGTTCGGCGCTGAGCATTCCCCTGGATACCTTCATTTTTTTCGGCATGATCGATGCCCTGACACCGGGGGTGATGCTCACGGCCCTGGGGTCGAAATTCGCCGGTGTGACGGTGGTCTGGCTGGCCATGGCCTGGCGTTTGCGCAAGAACGCGCTGGCGAGCTGAGCCAAAGCCTGCGGTTCATGTAAAATGCCGCGCTTTCTCCCTATGGGAAGCGCGGGGCAGGCCACGTAGGCCAATCACGCAGCATCCCTCGATGATTCGCTCCATTGAGGACCTTCAGATGACTCGTATCGGAACTCCATTGTCGCCAACCGCGACCCGCGTTTTGCTGTGTGGCTGTGGTGAGTTGGGCAAGGAGGTGGTGATCGAGCTGCAACGCCTGGGCGTTGAAGTGATTGCCGTGGATCGTTATGCCAATGCCCCGGCCATGCAGGTGGCTCATCGCAGCCACGTAATCAACATGCTGGACGGTGCCGCGCTGCGTGCAGTGATCGAAGCCGAGAAACCGCACTTCATCGTGCCGGAAATCGAAGCCATCGCCACGGCCACCCTGGTTGAGCTGGAGGCCGAGGGCTTCACGGTCATCCCGACGGCGCGCGCCGCCCAACTGACCATGAACCGTGAAGGCATCCGTCGCCTGGCCGCTGAAGAGCTGGACCTGCCGACATCGCCGTACCACTTCGCCGATACCTTCGAAGACTACCGCAAGGCCGTCGACGACCTGGGTTTCCCCTGTGTGGTTAAGCCGGTCATGAGCTCTTCCGGCAAGGGCCAGAGCCTGTTGCGCAGCGTCGATGACGTGCAGAAGGCTTGGGATTACGCGCAGGAAGGCGGTCGTGCCGGCAAGGGCCGGGTGATCATTGAGGGCTTTATCGACTTTGACTATGAAATCACCTTGCTCACCGTGCGTCATGTCGGCGGCACCACGTTCTGTGCGCCTGTCGGCCACCGTCAGGAGAAGGGTGACTACCAGGAGTCCTGGCAGCCACAGGCCATGAGCCCGATTGCCCTGGCTGAGTCCGAGCGCGTTGCCAAGGCCGTGACCGAAGCCCTGGGTGGCCGTGGCCTGTTTGGCGTGGAGTTGTTCATCAAGGGTGATCAGGTGTGGTTCAGCGAAGTGTCACCGCGGCCCCATGACACGGGCCTGGTGACCCTGATTTCTCAGGACCTGTCGCAGTTCGCCCTGCATGCCCGGGCGATTCTCGGGTTGCCGATCCCGTTGATCCGTCAGTTTGGCCCGTCGGCCTCGGCGGTGATTCTGGTGGAAGGGCAGTCGACCCAGACCGCGTTTGCCAATCTGGGCGCCGCACTGGCTGAGCCGGACACGGCGTTGCGCCTGTTCGGCAAGCCTGAAGTCAACGGACAGCGCCGCATGGGCGTGGCCCTGGCGCGTGACGAGTCGATTGAAGCCGCCCGCGCCAAAGCGACCCGTGCGTCCCAGGCTGTTGTCGTAGAGCTGTAACCGCGTCGCAGCTATCGCGAGCCAGGCGGCGCTCCGCCTGCTCGCGAAGCTTTTACTTTAGGCAACCTGATTCAGGTCGTTATTGCGCGTTTCCTTCAGGCACAGCACAGCGATCAGGCTGAGCACCGCTGCCGCAGACACATAGCCGCCCACCCAACTCAAGCCGCCCATCGCTACCAGCTTCTGCGCGAAGAACGGGGCTGCCGAGGCACCCACGATACCGCCCAGGTTGTAGGCCGCTGACGCGCCGGTGTAGCGCACGTGGGTTGGAAACAGCTCGGGCAGCAGCGCGCCCATCGGGGCGAAGGTCACACCCATCAGAAACAGCTCGATGCACAGGAACAGGGCTACGCCCCAGGTCGTACCGTGGGTCAGCAGGGGTTCCATGGTGAAGCCCGAGAGCACGGCCAGTACGCCGCCGATGATCAACACCGGTTTACGTCCGAAGCGGTCGCTGGCCCAGGCTGACAAAGGCGTGGCCGCGGCCATGAACAACACGGCAAAGCACAGCAGGCCGAGGAAGGTTTCGCGGCTGTAACCCAGGGTCGACACACCGTAGCTCAGGGAGAATACGGTGGAGATGTAGAACAGCGCGTAACAGACCACCATCGCCGCCGCGCCCAGCAGGGTCGGTGCCCAATACTGGCTGAACAGCTCGACCAGCGGGATTTTCACCCGCTCCTGGCGCGCAACCGCATTGGCGAACACCGGGGTTTCGTGCAGTTTCAGGCGTACATACAGGCCCACCATCACCAGTGCGGCGCTCAGCAGGAACGGAATGCGCCAGCCCCAGGAGCGGAACTGTTCGTCGTCCAGGGTCAGGGCCAAGGTCAGGAACAGGCCGTTGGCGGCGAGAAAACCGATCGAAGGGCCCAGTTGCGGGAACATGCCGAACCAGGCGCGCTTGCCCTTGGGGGCGTTTTCGGTGGCCAGCAAGGCCGCGCCGCCCCATTCACCGCCCAGTCCCAGGCCTTGTCCGAAGCGCAGCACACACAGCAGGATCGGTGCCCAGGCGCCAATGCTGTCGTAACCAGGCAGCACGCCGATCAGCGTGGTGCAGACGCCCATTAGCAGCAGCGAGGCCACCAGGGTGGATTTGCGCCCGATACGGTCACCGAAGTGGCCGAACAGTGCAGAGCCCAGGGGGCGGGCCAGGAAGGCGATGCCAAAGGTCAGGAAGGCCGAGAGCATCTGGGCGGTGCCGGAAGTCTGCGGAAAGAACACCGGGCCGATCACCAGGGCCGCCGCCGTGGCGTACACGTAGAAGTCGTAGAACTCGATGGCGGTCCCGATGAAGCTGGCCGTTGCCACGCGGGTGGCGGAGTTCGTCGGTTGGGCGGGTGCGGTATCGCTATAAGTCGTGCTGGTCGTCATGCAGTAATCCCTGACAGTCATGTGCTCCGTTGGAGCGAATTATTGTGGTTGAAACACCCAGGGATGTGGGTTGGGGCGCGGCAGAGGCTCAAGGTAGGAGCGTTCGCCGGAAGGTTGCGTGGTGGTGCCGATGGACTGGCCGCCGGACGCTGAGTGCGGGTAGCACGTTCCGGGGCGGGGCTTGGGTAAGCGTTTCGATTATAGGAAGGAGGCTAACGATTCAACAAGGGGGCTCAGCGTACTGTCGGCACCGATGACGTCAGCCAGATCAGTACCTTGCTGACACGGTTGTCTTCGGTTTCGAGGATTTCCAGGCGATAGCGGCCGATTTTCAGGCATACCGGGCAGTCCGGGATACTTTCCAGCGCCTCGGTCACCAGGCCATTCAGGGTTTTCGGACCGTCGCTTGGCAGGTGCCAGCCCAGGCTCTTGTTGAGCTCGCGGATGGAAGCCGCGCCGTCGATCACCAGTCGGCCATCGGCCTGGGGGTGAATGTGTGGGTTGTCGAGGCTGTGCTGGCTTTCGAATTCACCGACGATTTCTTCGAGAATGTCTTCCAGGGTGACGATACCTTCCACTTCACCGTATTCGTCGACCACCATGCCCAGGCGGCGCTGCTGTTTGTGGAAGTTCAGCAGTTGCAGCTGCAGCGGTGTGCTTTCCGGAACGAAGTAAGGTTCGTGGCAGGCCGCCAGCAAAGCGTCCTTGGTCAGGCTGGCGTCGGCCAGCAAATGACGGATCTGCCGGGTATTGAGCACCGCCTCGACCTGATTGATGTCACTGTGAAACACCGGCAGGCGCGTGCGTTTGTTGGCGCGCAACTGTTCGATGATCGCTTCGATCGGGTCGTCCAGGTTGATGCCGTCGACTTCGCTGCGGGGTACCAGAATGTCATTGACCGTAATGTTGTCCAGCGCATGAATGCCGGCCAGCGCGTGCGGACGGCATGCCGGGTGTTCCTGTTCGTTGTCGCTGTTCTGCGGTGCGGCCGGCTCTTCATCGCTTTGCTGCACAACCTTGGCCTTGCGGGCGAAGGGCTTGAGCAGCAACAGGCTGATACCGCTGAGCGCCCAGGCGATCGGGTAGATGATTTTCAGGGGCGTGGCCAGCAGGGTGTTACCCAGCATCAGCACGGTGTCCGGGTAGCGGCTGGCGAGGGTGCGCGGCAGGTAATCGGCGAACACCAGCAAGGCCGCGGTGGCACTCAGGCAGGCTAGCCACGGACCATTGTCTGCCCAGCCGAACACGGCCAGTAAGGTGCTGATGACCACGACCAGCGAGCGACACAGGGTATTGCATAGCAGCAGGCTGCTGAGCGGGAAGCGGAGTCTGGCGACCGGCTTGTCGCTTGAGCGTGAGGCGATGCGCTGGGCCTGCAGGTACTGGTGCGCGGCCTCGATGGCGGTGAACAGGCCCGACCAGAGGATCAGCAGGGCCAGCACGGCGAGCAATGGCCCTATGGGCAGGTTATCCATAACGAATGCCCGTCAGATGTGCAGGATGAATTCGCGGACCAGCTTGCTGCCGAAGTAGGCCAGCATCAGCAGGCAGAATCCGGCCAGGGTCCAGCGAATGGCCTTGTGCCCGCGCCAGCCCAGGCGAGTACGGCCCCACAGCAGCACGCTGAATACAATCCAGGCCAGGCAGGCCAGCAGGGTTTTATGTACCAGGTGCTGGGCGAACAGGTTGTCGACGAATAGCCAGCCGGAGATCAGCGACAGCGACAGCAGGGTCCAGCCGGCCCAGAGGAAGCCGAACAGCAGGCTTTCCATGGTTTGCAGCGGCGGGAAGTTCCTGATCAGGCCGGACGGGTGCTTGTGCTTGAGCTGGTGGTCTTGCACCAGCAGCAGCAGGGCCTGGAACACCGCAATGGTGAACATGCCGTAGGCCAGGATCGACAGCAGGATATGCGCGAGAATCCCCGGCGCCTCGTCGATCACCTGCACGGTGCCCGATGGCGCGAACTGCGCCAGTAGCACCGTCGTCACCCCTAGCGGGAACAGCAGCAACAGCAGGTTTTCCACGGGGATGCGCGAGCAGGCCAGCAGTGTCAGGGCGATCACGGCGGCGGCAATCAGGCTGGCGGCGCTGAAAAAGTCCAGGCCCAGGCCGATCGGCGTCATCAGGTGGGTAAGCAGGCTCGCGCTGTGGGTCAGGACGGCGAGGACGCCGAGCGTGACCAGCAGGCGTTTGTTCGCCTTGGCGCCTACGGCCAGACGAGAGCCTTGGTAGAGGGTCGCAGCGGCGTACAAGCAGGCGGCGGCGAGGGTCGTGAGTAAACTGGGTGACAAGGGGAGCATAAATCCTGTTAGGCAAGCCCGAAAGAGAATGAGTTTGGCATACAACCCTTGTCGCATGAAAGACCGCACAACCAGACGGCGGGTGTGCGCCAGACGCAGTCTTCGCTATAATCCGCGACCTGCCCACGCCGCAGGCTCGCCGAGCACATGTTTTTCACGGTCTGGGCCGCCATTACCTCGGTCTCCATAGGGCCTGAAAGGATCGCGCATGTTTGAAAACTTAACCGACCGTCTCTCGCAGACGCTGCGCCATGTCACCGGCAAGGCCAAGCTGACCGAGGACAATATCAAAGACACCCTGCGTGAAGTGCGCATGGCGTTGCTCGAAGCTGACGTCGCCTTGCCGGTGGTCAAAGACTTCGTCAACTCGGTCAAGGAGCGCGCTGTCGGCACCGAGGTGTCGCGCAGCCTGACGCCAGGCCAGGCCTTCGTGAAGATCGTCCAAGCCGAACTCGAAAGCCTGATGGGCGCGGCCAACGAAGATCTGAACCTGAGCGCCGTGCCACCGGCCGTCGTTTTGATGGCGGGTCTGCAGGGTGCCGGTAAAACCACGACCGCTGGCAAGCTCGCGCGCTTCCTTAAAGAGCGCAAGAAGAAGTCGGTGATGGTGGTGTCCGCGGACGTTTACCGTCCCGCGGCGATCAAGCAGCTGGAAACCCTGGCCAACGACATCGGCGTCACCTTCTTTCCGTCCGACCTGAGCCAGAAGCCGGTCGACATCGCTGAAGCGGCTATTAAAGAAGCGAAGTTGAAGTTCATCGACGTGGTCATCGTCGATACCGCCGGTCGCCTGCACATCGACGAAGAGATGATGGGCGAGATCAAGGCCCTGCATGCCGCGATCAAGCCGGTTGAAACCCTGTTCGTGGTCGACGCCATGACCGGTCAGGACGCGGCCAACACGGCCAAGGCCTTTGGCGATGCGCTGCCGCTGACCGGTGTGATCCTGACCAAGGTCGACGGTGATGCCCGTGGCGGTGCTGCGCTGTCGGTGCGTGCCATCACTGGCAAGCCGATCAAGTTCATCGGTATGGGCGAGAAGACCGAAGCGCTCGAACCCTTCCACCCCGAGCGTATTGCTTCGCGCATCCTGGGCATGGGCGACGTGCTCAGCCTGATCGAGCAGGCCGAACAGACCCTCGACAAGGACAAGGCCGACAAGCTTGCCAAGAAATTAAAGAAGGGTAAGGGCTTCGACCTCGAAGACTTCCGCGATCAGTTGCAACAGATGAAGAACATGGGCGGCCTTGGCGGCCTCATGGACAAGCTGCCGAACATCGGCGGTGTGAACCTGGCGCAAATGGGCAATGCCCAGGGCGCGGCAGAGAAGCAGTTCAAGCAGATGGAAGCCATCATCAACTCCATGACCCCGGCTGAGCGCCGTGACCCTGAGCTGATCAGTGGTTCGCGCAAGCGCCGTATCGCCATGGGTTCGGGTACCCAGGTGCAGGACATCGGTCGCTTGATCAAGCAGCACAAGCAGATGCAGAAGATGATGAAGAAATTCTCCGCCAAGGGCGGAATGGCCAAAATGATGCGCGGCATGGGCGGTATGTTGCCCGGCGGCGGCATGCCGAAAATGTAAAGATTTCGCGTCGACATACCTGTCGGCGCGGTCCCCACACGGACGTGGGACCAGCAGTGGCCCGCCTTGGCGGGCGCTGACTCGCCGTTGTTCGCAACGGCTCTATCGCAAATCTGGATGGCATGCCTATAGGCGCCGGAAAAAGTCATTTGCAAAAGTCCGGATATTCCTTAGAATATGCGGCCTTTCGGGCACCTATGCCCGCTGTGCATTTAGATTTGCAGCACCGACTACAGGAACTATGTTCACATGCTAACAATCCGTCTTGCCCTTGGCGGCTCCAAAAAGCGCCCGTTCTACCACTTGACCGTAACCGACAGCCGCAACCCGCGCGACGGTTCGCACAAAGAACAGGTTGGTTTCTTCAACCCTGTTGCTCGTGGTCAGGAAATCCGTCTGTCCGTGAACCAAGAGCGCGTAGCCTACTGGCTGAGCGTTGGTGCACAACCTTCTGAGCGTGTTGCTCAGTTGTTGAAGGAATCTGCTAAGGCTGCGGCCTGAGCAATATGAACGCGACGCCAGCCATTGCTGATGATTTGATCGTTATCGGCAAGATTTACTCAATACATGGCGTTCGCGGCGAAGTGAAGGTCTTTTCCTTTACTGATCCGATTGGAAACCTGTTGGACTACAAAACCTGGACGCTGCGGCGCGAAGGCGATGTACGGCAGGTAGAGCTGGTCAGCGGCCGTGTACAAAACGGCAAGTTTCTGGTCACAAAGCTCAAAGGTCTCGATGACCGTGAAGAAGCTCGTCTTCTGGCCGGTTTTGAAATCTGCGTGCCGCGTAACCTGTTTCCTGATCTGACCGACGGCGAGTACTACTGGTACCAGCTGGAAGGTCTGAAGGTCATCGACCACCTTGGGCAATTGCTCGGGAAAATCGATCACCTGCTGGAGACTGGCTCGAACGATGTCATGGTGGTCAAGCCTTGCGCTGGCAGCCTGGATGATCGCGAACGCCTGTTGCCCTATACGGAGCAATGTGTGTTGGCTGTCGACCTGGCGGCGGGCGAGATGAAGGTGGATTGGGACGCGGACTTCTAAACGTGGCTAACTTGCGCGTCGAAGTGATCAGTCTGTTTCCCGAGATGTTTTCCGCCATCAGCGACTACGGCATCACCAGTCGTGCGGTGAAACAGGGGCTCTTGCAGCTGACCTGTTGGAATCCGCGAGACTACACAACGGATCGACATCACACTGTGGACGATCGCCCATTTGGCGGTGGCCCGGGCATGGTGATGAAGATCAAGCCCCTGGAAGATGCTCTGGTTCAGGCCAAGGCAGCAGCCGGGGAGGCGGCGAAGGTAATTTACCTGTCGCCCCAAGGCCGTCAACTGACTCAGTCGGCGGTACGCGGGTTGGCGAATGAGGAAGCATTAATCCTGATTGCCGGCCGCTATGAAGGCATTGACGAGCGGTTTATTGAAGCTCATGTCGATGAAGAGTGGTCGATTGGTGACTATGTACTGTCTGGCGGTGAGCTGCCGGCGATGGTCCTGATTGACGCGGTTACGCGACTGCTGCCTGGAGCTTTAGGGCATGCGGACTCCGCCGAGGAAGATTCCTTTACGGATGGTCTGCTGGATTGCCCGCACTACACCCGACCGGAGGTGTATGCGGATCAGCGTGTTCCCGACGTGTTGCTAAGTGGCAATCACGCGCACATCCGGCGTTGGCGTTTACAGCAGTCCCTTGGTAGGACCTTTGAACGACGCGCCGATCTTCTGGAAAGCCGCTCGCTTTCTGGAGAAGAGAAGAAGCTGCTCGAGGAATACATCCGCGAGCGGGACGATAGTTAACAACGTATCGATGGTAGATCCGACGATTTACCTTAGGAGCACAGCATGACTAACAAAATCATCCTTGCACTCGAAGCAGAGCAGATGACCAAAGAGATCCCTACCTTTGCCCCGGGCGACACCATTGTCGTTCAGGTGAAAGTGAAGGAAGGCGACCGTTCGCGTCTGCAAGCGTTCGAAGGCGTTGTAATCGCCAAGCGTAACCGCGGCGTTAACAGTGCATTCACCGTTCGTAAAATCTCCAACGGTGTTGGCGTAGAGCGTACTTTCCAGACCTACAGCCCGCAAATCGACAGCATGGCTGTCAAGCGTCGCGGTGACGTACGTAAAGCCAAGCTGTACTACCTGCGCGACCTGTCGGGTAAAGCAGCTCGCATCAAGGAAAAACTGGCTTAAGTCCAGCTTCCGATGCAGAAAAAAGCAGCCTACGGGCTGCTTTTTTGTTGTCCGCAATTTATTCACAGCACCTCTGTACCAGGCCTGACTCATGACTCCCCGTGAACTAGAAATCGAACGCCGCACCGAACTCTCGGTAACCCGCGTCACCAAAGCTGTCTTCCCGTCGACCACCAATCACCACAACACCCTGTTCGGCGGTACGGCACTGGCCTGGATGGACGAAGTCTCGTTCATCGCCGCCACCCGCTTCTGCCGCTTGCCATTGGTGACCGTATCCACCGATCGTATCGACTTCAATCATGCGATTGCAGCCGGTTCCATCGTCGAGTTGGTGGGGCGAGTGATCAAGGTCGGCAACACCAGCCTCAAGGTCGAGGTCGAGGTGTTTGTCGAGAGTATGAGTTGCGACGGTCGGGAAAAGGCCATCCATGGCCAGTTCAGCTTTGTCGCGATCGATGAGGACAAGCGCCCGGTGCCCGTGTTACCCGGATTTGCGGCCTGACCCGAAACCACGCGGCAATCGGTCAGGCGTTGCTAGTCTCGGGTTGGATCAAGGCCACCAGTGTCCAGCCGGCTGCCGGTTTGAGCAGGCTGTCGGGTGTCACCACATGCACCCAGCCAGCGGTGTCGCGGGCGAACAGCAGTGTGGCGCGATCGCCATGCAGCGCCTGGTAGTCCGCCCAGCCAAAGCCGTCTGTCAGTTGGGTGGTGTAGAGTTCGGCGCCCTGGCCGAGCAGGCTGGCCAGCTTGGTGTACGTCAGCACCTGACTGCCCAGCAGTTGCCCGCGATGTTCGTGACTGGCCCGGTGCTTGTCGGTGCGCCGGCTTTCCTGGCCGCTGGCCAGGGAGAACATGCGCTGATGGCCGAACTCATGGCGAAAACGCATGGACGCCAGCGTGTTCAGTTCCCCCGAGGGGGACAGCGCCAGCAGATGACCGAGGCCGACCAGGTCCAGGTGGGCATCGGCGTGTTGCGAGGCCGGGTTACCGAAGTAAGTAGGCAAACCTTCCATGCGTGCCGCGCGAATGTTTTCCCAGCTCGAGTCGGTCAGCAGCACGCGACACCCCAATTGTTGCAACGCTTTGCCGAGGGTTCGCGAAGGACTGTTGGCGCCCACGATCAGGAAGCCGCTCGGAGCAGGCTCGGCGACTTTGAGCAAGCGGGCGAGCGGGCGGGCAGTGGCGCTTTGCAGCACCACCGTGCCAATGATCACGGCAAAGGTCAGGGGAACCAGCAGCAGGGCCCCTTGATGGCCGGCTTCATGCAGGCGGATGGCAAAGATCGCCGATACGGCCGCCGCGACAATCCCCCGAGGGGCAATCCAGGCCAGCAGGGCGCGCTCGCGCCAGTTCAGGTTTGAGCCAAAGGTCGATAGCACAACGTTCAACGGTCGGGCGATAAACTGAATCACCAGCAGCAGGATCAGCACGAACGGCCCGAGGGCGATCATGGCGTAAAGGTCCAGGCGCGCCGCCAGCAGAATGAACAGCCCCGAAATCAGCAGCACGCTGAGGTTTTCCTTGAAGTGCAGGATATGCCGTACGTCCACACCCTTCATGTTGGCCAGCCACATGCCCATCAAGGTCACCGCCAGCAAGCCTGACTCACTCATCGTTTCATTCGCGGCAATGAATATCCCCAGTACCGCTGCGAGCGCCGCCAGGTTGTGCAGGTATTCCGGCAACCATTGCCGACGGATGACGGTGCCCAGCGCCCAGCCACCGGCGATCCCGAACAGGCTGCCACATAGAATGACTCCGCCGAACGTCAACAGGCTTTGCTGGAGGCCTTGGCCTGCACCGCTGGCGATGATGAAGCTGTAGACCACCACGGCGAGCAGCGCGCCAATCGGGTCGATGACAATGCCCTCCCAGCGCAGGATGTTGGCAATCGAGGCGTTGGGGCGCACCACGCGCAGCATCGGCACGATCACGGTGGGGCCGGTAACCAGGGTCAGGCTGCCGAACAGAATGGCCAGCAGCCAGTCGAAACCCAGCAACCAGTGGGTGGCGACGGCGATCACGACCCAGGTCGACAGTGCGCCAAGGGTCACCAGGCGGTGCACGACGCTGCCGATTTCACGCCACTGCGACAGATGCAGTGTCAGGCTGCCTTCGAACAGAATCAGCGCCACCGCCAGTGAAACCAGTGGCATCAGCAAGGGACCGAACATCTCCTGCGGATCCAGCCAGCCCAGCACCGGGCCTGCCAGAATGCCACTGAGCAGCAGAAACAGGATGGCCGGCAGTTTCAGGCGCCAAGCCAGCCATTGGCAGCCTAGCGCCGCCGCGCCGATGCCACCGAAGGCCAATAGAATTTGCTGCTCGTTCATTGATGCTCCCTGTTCCTTGAGTTCGCCGGCTATGAAAGACTAGCGGTGGTTTTTTATCGTTCATTCTTTTTTGCGCGCAGCCCTGGCCTGCGTGTCTTGAGTACCCATGCCCGCCATCGAACACCCATTGATAGACCAGTTTCTCGACGCCTTGTGGTTGGAAAAGGGACTTTCCGATAACACCCGGGATGCCTATCGCAGTGATTTATCACTGTTCAACGGCTGGCTTCAGGAGCAGGGGATTGAACTGCCCAACGCGGGTCGCGAGTTGATTCTCGATCACCTGGCCTGGCGCCTCGAACAGCACTACAAACCCCGGTCCACGGCTCGATTTCTTTCCGGAGTGCGTGGATTCTATCGTTATCTGTTGCGCGAAAAGCTGATCATGGTGGACCCGACATTACAGGTCGACATGCCACAGCTGGGCAGGCCGCTGCCCAAGTCGTTGTCCGAAGCCGATGTGGAGGCCTTGCTGGCGGCACCTGACTTGAGCGAAGCGATCGGTCAGCGCGACCGCGCCATGCTGGAGGTCCTGTATGCCTGTGGCTTGCGCGTCACCGAGTTGGTCAGTCTGACGCTGGAGCAGGTCAACCTGCGCCAGGGCGTGCTGCGGGTGATGGGCAAGGGCAGCAAGGAGCGCCTGGTGCCGATGGGGGAGGAAGCGATAGTCTGGGTCGAACGCTACCTGCGCGATGGTCGTGGCGAAATGCTTGGCGGGCGTCCCAGTGATGTGCTGTTCCCCAGCCTTCGCGGTGAGCAGATGACCCGGCAGACGTTTTGGCATCGCATCAAGCACCAGGCCCAGGTTGCCGGCATCGGCAAATCCCTGTCGCCCCATACTTTGCGCCATGCCTTCGCCACCCATTTGCTCAACCATGGCGCCGACCTGCGGGTGGTGCAGATGTTGCTTGGCCACAGCGACCTGTCGACCACGCAGATCTATACCCACGTTGCCCGGGCACGCCTGCAGGACCTGCATGCCAGGCATCACCCTCGCGGCTGATCAGTCCGAGGCCTGCTTTTTGTGGGGGCGAACAAGCGGAACGCTGCCCGGCTTGCTCCCACAGAGGTCTGTGCCTGCCACAATGTCTTACGTCAGCCACAGTCGGCCACGCTGGCCTTATGTGATAGGCTTTGCCGGTTTGCACGATGGACGGTTATGACCCGGTGTCCCGGTACGGGCGTTCTAACCGACCCATTTGTCCGCCTTCAGGAGTTCTCATGCGTCTGACCCAGATATTCGCCGCCGCAATCATTGCGTTGGTCAGCACCTTTGCCGTCGCCGATGATGCGGCCGACAAAGCCATTCGTAAAAGCCTGGAAAGCCTCGCGCTCGACACGCCGATCGAATCCATCACCGCCAGCCCGCTGGCCGGTCTCTACGAAGTCAAACTCAAGGGCAGTCGTGTCCTGTACGCCAGCGCTGATGGTCAGTACATTGTTCAGGGCTACCTGTTCCAGCTCAAGGACGGCAAGCCGGTCAACCTGACCGAGAAAACCGAACGCCTGGGTATCGCCAAGCTGATCAATGGCATTCCGGTTGCTGAAACCGTGGTTTACCCGGCTATCGGTGAAACCAAGACGCACATCACCGTGTTCACCGATACGACGTGCCCTTATTGCCACAAATTGCACGCTGAAGTGCCGGCCTTGAACAAAATGGGCGTCGAAGTGCGTTATGTTGCATTCCCGCGCCAGGGCCTTGGCTCGCCGGGCGACGAACAGCTGCAGGCCGTCTGGTGCTCCGCTGACAAGAAAGCCGCCATGGACAAGATGGTGGAAGGCAAGGAAATCAAGGCTGCGAAATGCGCCAACCCGGTTTCCAAACAGTTCGCCCTGGGTCAGTCTATCGGTGTGAACGGTACACCGGCCATCGTTTTGGCCGATGGCCAGGTGATTCCGGGCTACCAGCCAGCACCACAAATCGCCAAACTGGCGTTGGGTGCGAAATAATCCTGTGTCGTCACGGTAAGCCTTTGACGATCATGGTGCGACGACAGACGTCGGCGTTCCATTAATAGAGAGCCGCACACCGTGTGGCTGTTTTCCACGGCCGACCTTGAGTCGGCCGTTTTATGGGGAGTTCACAGTGAAACCGGTCAAAGTAGGCATCTGTGGGTTAGGGACCGTCGGTGGCGGTACCTTCAACGTACTTCAGCGCAACGCCGAGGAAATTGCTCGTCGTGCCGGGCGTGGAATCGAAGTGGCACAAATTGCCATGCGCACGCCAAAGCCTCAGTTCCAAACGACCGGTATTGCGATTACCAACGATGTCTTCGAAGTGGCCACGAACCCTGAGATCGACATCGTCATAGAGCTGATGGGCGGCTACACCGTTGCCCGCGAGCTGGTACTCAAGGCCATCGAGAATGGCAAGCATGTGGTCACCGCGAACAAGGCATTGATTGCCGTTCACGGTAATGAAATTTTCGCCAAGGCGCGCGAGAAGGGCGTGATCGTGGCGTTCGAAGCGGCAGTAGCCGGTGGCATTCCAGTGATCAAGGCGATTCGTGAAGGCCTGTCGGCCAACCGCATCAACTGGGTCGCCGGCATCATCAACGGCACCGGCAACTTCATCCTCACCGAAATGCGTGAGAAGGGCCGTACCTTTGAAGACGTGCTCGCCGAAGCCCAGGCCCTGGGTTATGCCGAAGCCGATCCTACCTTCGACGTCGAAGGCATCGATGCCGCGCACAAGCTGACCATCCTGGCGTCCATTGCCTTTGGTATTCCGCTGCAATTCGACAAGGCTTACACCGAAGGCATCACCAAGCTGACCACCGCTGACGTGAACTACGCCGAAGCCCTGGGCTATCGCATCAAGCACCTGGGCGTGGCTCGCAGCACCGCCAGTGGCATCGAGCTGCGTGTACACCCGACCCTGATCCCGGCCGATCGCCTGATCGCCAACGTCAACGGTGTGATGAACGCGGTGATGGTCAACGGCGATGCGGCCGGTTCGACCCTGTTCTACGGTGCCGGTGCCGGCATGGAACCGACCGCTTCGTCGGTGATTGCCGACCTGGTGGACGTGGTTCGCGCCATGACCAGCGACCCGGAGAACCGTGTGCCGCACCTGGCCTTCCAGCCGGATTCGCTGTCGGCTCACCCGATCCTGCCGATCGAAGCCTGCGAGAGTGCCTACTACCTGCGTATCCAGGCCAAGGACCATCCAGGCGTACTGGCCCAGGTGGCGAGCATCCTGTCGGAGCGTGGCATCAACATCGAATCGATCATGCAAAAGGAAGTCGAAGAACACGACGGTCTGGTGCCTATGATCCTGCTGACGCATCGTGTGCTGGAACAGCACATGAATGATGCGATCGCCGCCCTGGAAGCCTTGCAAGACGTGGTCGGCCCGGTCGTACGGATCCGCGTCGAGCATTTGAACTGAAGCCGCTGCAGCGTCTAGCTCCAAGCTGCAAGTAAAAGCAATCAACACAGCGGCAAGCTACAAGCCGCAAACTGCAAACAAAGGCCAATCGCTTTTGACGTGCAGCTTGCAGCTTGCAGCTTGAAGCCCAAACCGAAGGTTTGATCTTATGCGCTATATCAGTACCCGCGGCCAGGCACCGGCCCTGAATTTCGAAGACGTATTGTTGGCTGGCCTGGCCAGCGACGGCGGCCTGTACGTGCCGGAAAACCTGCCACGCTTCACCCAGGAGGAAATCGCTTCCTGGGCGGGCTTGCCGTATCACGAGCTGGCTTTCCGGGTGATGCGCCCGTTTGTTGCCGGCAGTATTCCGGATGCCGACTTCAAAAAGATTCTGGAAGCCACCTACGGTGCCTTCTCCCATAACGCGGTAGCACCGCTGCGCCAGCTGAACGGCAATGAATGGGTGTTGGAGCTGTTCCACGGCCCGACCCTGGCATTCAAGGACTTTGCCCTGCAACTGCTCGGTCGCCTGCTTGACTACGTGCTGGAAAAACGCGGCGAGCGTGTGGTCATCGTGGGGGCTACCTCGGGTGATACCGGCTCGGCGGCCATCGAGGGCTGCAAACACTGCGATAACGTCGATATCTTTATCCTGCACCCGCACAACCGTGTCTCGGAAGTGCAGCGCCGGCAGATGACCACACTGTTCGGCGACAACATCCACAACATCGCCATCGAAGGCAACTTCGATGACTGCCAGGAAATGGTCAAGGCCAGCTTCGCCGACCAGAGCTTCCTCAAAGGCACGCGTCTGGTGGCGGTGAACTCGATCAACTGGGCGCGGATCATGGCCCAGATCGTTTACTACTTCCATGCCGCCCTGCAGCTTGGTGGCCCGGCGCGTTCGGTGTCATTCTCGGTACCGACCGGCAACTTCGGCGATATTTTCGCCGGCTACCTGGCACGCAACATGGGGCTGCCGATCAACCAGTTGATCGTCGCCACCAACCGCAATGACATCCTGCATCGCTTCATGAGCGGCAACCAGTACGTCAAGGAAACCCTGCACGCCACGCTGTCGCCGTCCATGGATATCATGGTGTCGTCGAACTTCGAGCGCCTGCTGTTCGACCTGCATGGTCGTAATGGTGCAGCGATTGCGGGCTTGATGGACACCTTCAAGCAAGGTGGTGGTTTCAGCGTCGAACAGGAGCGCTGGACCGAGGCGCGCAAACTCTTCGATTCCCTGGCCGTGGACGATGCGCAAACGTGCGAAACCATCGCTGAAGTCTTCGCCCAGACGGGCGAGCTGCTGGATCCGCACACCGCCATCGGCGTCAAGGCAGCCCGTGAGTGCCGACGCAGCCTGGATATTCCAATGGTGGTTCTGGGCACGGCC
Source organism: Pseudomonas sp. Irchel s3b6 (assembly GCF_900187415.1). NCBI lineage: Bacteria > Pseudomonadati > Pseudomonadota > Gammaproteobacteria > Pseudomonadales > Pseudomonadaceae > Pseudomonas > Pseudomonas sp. Irchel s3b6. Next base: position 28,312 of record NZ_FYDM01000012.1, read on the forward strand.
CATCCGGTCAAGTTCCCGGAAGCGGTCGAAAAAGCCGGCGTAGGAAAAGCGCTTGAACTGCCTGCTCATCTTTCTGATTTGTTCGAGCGGGATGAGCGCTGCACCGTTCTGCCAAATGACCTGAAAGCCGTACAGGCCTTTGTCAGTCAGCATGGCAACCGCGGCAAGCCACTCTGATCGGTAAAGATCTGTCACATTTTGAAGCCCGTCACCTGACGGGCTTCTTCATTTCTGCATGCCACACTGATCGAAGTTTCGCCCCTCAAGGACGGGTGAGTGATTGAGAAGGAAGTGGGCATGTCGGTTTTCACAGGATTAAAACCCGTCTGGTGTTGGGCATTGCTACTGGCTGTCCTTGGATTGAGTCGATGGGGATTGGCCGGGCAGCCAGGTGCCTTGGACGTCGGCACCTCAGCCGCCCCAAAGCCCTTTGTGCTGACGCCTCGGGAGCTTCAATGGATTGCCGAAAACCGCCAGGTGATCGTCGCATCGGTGCAGTCCCCGGTGTACCTGTTCAAGGATGAACAGGGTCAATGGAGTGGTCTGAATAACGATATCCTCACGCGCCTTTCACGGATGACGGGGCTGCAGTTTGTTCATGAGGAGTCCTTTTCCACCGAGCATCTGCTGGGGTTGCTGGAAAGCGGTCGGGCGGACATGAGCACCACGCTGGCCGGAACCGACGAGCGCAGGGACTTCCTCGACTTCAGTCATGCCTTTGGCGGCGCTGGCTGGATGTTTGTCACGCAGGCGGGAGCCCACCCTGTCCATTCGCTGGAAGAGCTCTCAGGCAAGGTCCTGGTGCTGCCGACCCGACATGCACTGGAAGCCGGCATCCGGCGTGATTACCCGCAGATTCGCTTGCACTCGGTCAAGACCTACGCAGAAGCCCGCGCATGGGTGGAAAGTGGCGAAGCCTACGCAACCATTGAAAATGCAAACAGCGCCTACCTGTTCCCGGTCGGGCGACTGGCAATCGGCTCAAGCCTGGAGGGCAAGTGGGAGGCAGACCACTTGGCCTTGCGCAAGGGCCAGCCGCAACTGTTGAGTATCCTCAACAAGGCCCTTGAAGCGTTCCCGCCCGCCGAGTTGCGGGCTATCCGGATGACGTGGCTGGACGGCCTGGTCCCTGGCCCGGCGCCATCACCGTGGCAGCGGTTTTACCAGTGGGGCGGCTGGGGGCTGCTGTTCGTCAGCCTGTTCGGATTGATTTCATGGAGGTGGAACCGGCGCCTGAGCCAACAGGTCGAGCAACGACTCGCCGCCGAACGGGAGCTCAGCGACCAGTTCGCCTTTCAGAGCGCCTTGATCAATGCCATGCCCGATCCGGTTTTTGTACGGGATCTGGAGGGGCGGTTGATCCTGTGCAACAAAAGTTATGAAGAGCGCCTGTCGACCCGTTTTGACCGGGTGCAAGGCAAGCGGTTGACAGAGGTCGATGTGTTGCCGGCCTCGACCGCCGCCCTGCTGCACGCCGAGCTCATGGAGCAGCTCAGCAGCCGCAAGGGGCATTTCGTCGAACGCCAATTGATGTTCAAGAGCGGTAACAGAATTGTCTATCAATGGACTGTTCCGTTCTACGGCGCCGATGGTGCGCTGCGAGGTGTCGTGGGGGGCTGGACGGCTCCCCGCGGACCTCGGTGTCATGAGCCTGTCTGACGTCGGGGGCGTTTTTTTACTGTCATCTTTTCCGTGCATGCTCTGGCGACCAGGCACTTCGTTTGCGGACTATTGAGTGGTGATCGAGATGGAAAGAATCAGCCTGTTGATGGGTGAAGCGCTGAGTCCGTATCAGGTGACACTGACTCCATCGGGGACCCACGGCCAATGCCTGGTGACCTTGAGGAGTACCGTTGGCGCCATCGTGGTTGAACGTGAGTTCAATCAGGTGCAGTTCACCGATAAGCGCTTGCTGACGGACGTCGTCGATGGTTTGCACCGTGATGTACTGATCGCCGAAGGGCGACTGGAGCCCTGCGTCATTGCAGCTACGCGCACCGCTACGCAAGACGGGTGTCCTGCTGTCAGAAGCTGAATGTTTTTTTGCGGGAACCTTCTCGACATCCCGTTAGTCAGACCCCGTATCAACAAGATCAAGCATTGTGCTCCGGTGCTTGTCACTTGTTGTACGGGTCCTTGCAGACCACGTTTAACCCCGAGTTGTCTCCCCACTGCTCGGGGTTTCTTTTTGTCCGGCATTTGCTCAGGGCGTTTGCTCCTGAAAAAAGGTCCAGGTGTCCTCCCGGTATTCGTCACGCATCTGCGGGTCGAGCCACTGCGCGTAAAATTCCACCAGCCGGTTCTGCCTCAGCTCCCGTAGGGTCGCGTTGATACCCTGGATGGCCTGACGACCCAGCGGGGTGTCCGAGCATGCAATGTGGATCGATTGGTATTTGTCTGTGCCGCGAATCCCGTAGAACTCCAGCTCATCGGGCGATATGCCTTGCTGTTGCGCCTGATAGCGGATTTCCGGCCAATAGCCCAGCAACACAGACAAACGCCCCAGGCGCTGCATTTGCAGTAGGCTACCCAAGGCATCGTTGCCGTAATGGGATGACAGGCTGTTGTTCGGCGCCTGTTGCAGGATGCGATCGACCACCTGGCCATAACTGCGCTCGGCGACCACGCCGAGCTTGCCGTTTTCACGCGCCAGTAACAGCGTCAGGTCAACCTGGTTGTCGATGAGGTACGGGGCGAGTAGTCCACGGTCCTGTTGGCGTATCACAATGCCGTTGCTGCGGATTCGATAAGCCGGGATGGAGAAGGCAAGCCGTTGCGCCCGCTCCGGGCTCCAGAGCAGAGAGGGGTCGCAGGTGAACCCTGGCTCCAGCAGCATTTGCATGCCACGTGCGCGATTGACCCGCATGATCCGCTGTTCATATTCGGGCAGGCCGGCAATCAACAGCGGCATGAACCGGTCAATTGCGCCCTGGTTTTTCTGGGGACCTTCGAAAATCGTCAGCGGCGGTAAGTCCCGCAGCAGCCAGGTCAGTACCTCCCTGGCGTGCACTGCATCGGAAAAAACCAGCAGGCAGGCCAGGAGCGCGGCCATGCCCGGCACCCGCAGGCCCCGGCAGATCGATGACACCCTGTTCAGGCTAGATAGCCCCGTCTTCGCGCAGTCGCGCGATCTGTGCCGCGTCATAGCCAAGCTCGCGCAGTACCTGCGCATTATGTTCGCCTAGCTCGGCGCCGACCCACTCGCACGTCCCTGGCGTTTCCGACAGCTTGGGCACGATCCCTGGCATCTTGAAGTCCTTGCCATCGGGCAGTTTGGCTTGCAGGAACATTTCCCGGGCGAGAAATTGCGGGTCGCTGAACATGTCCTCGGCGCTGAAGATCCGGCTGGCGGGGACTTCGGCCTGGTTCAACTGTTCGATCACGTGATCGAGCGGCAGCGAGCCGACCCACCGGTCAATGACCCCATACAGCTCGTCACGACGGCTGTCACGGCCATCGTTGCTGGACAGGGCCGGATCCTTGGCCAGGTCGTCGCGGCCGATGGCCTGCATGAAACGCTTGAAGATTGCATCGCCGTTGGCGCCGATCTGGATGTGTTTACCGTCGGCGCTGGTGTGGATGGAGGAGGGCGTGATGCCGGGCATGATGTTGCCGGTGCGTTCGCGGATGAACCCGAACACGTCGAACTCCGGCACCATGCTTTCCATCATGGCAAAGATCGCTTCGTACAGTGCCACGTCGACGACTTGCCCCTGGCCACCATTGACCTCGCGATGACGCAAGGCCATCAACGCCCCAATCACCCCCCAGAGCGCGGCAATCGAGTCGCCGATGGAGATCCCGGTACGCACTGGCGGGCGGTCTTCGAAGCCGGTGATGTAGCGCAACCCGCCCATGGACTCACCGACTGCGCCAAACCCCGGCTGGTCTTTCATCGGTCCGGTTTGCCCGAAACCCGACAGGCGAACCATCACCAGCTTCGGGTTCAGCGCGTGCAGGACGTCCCAGCCAAGGCCCAGCTTTTCCAGCACGCCGGGGCGAAAGTTTTCGATCAGGATGTCGGCTTCAGTGAGCAACTGCTTGAGGATCGCCAGGCCGTCCGGGTGCTTGAGGTTCAGGGTGAGGGACTTCTTGTTACGCGCCTGGACAAACCACCACAACGAGGTGCCTTCGTAGAGTTTGCGCCACTTGCGCAACGGGTCACCGCCGTCCGGGGACTCGATCTTGGTCACATCGGCGCCGAACTCGGCGCAAATGCGCGAAGCGAAGGGTCCGGCAATCAAGGTGCCGAGTTCGATGACTTTCAGGCCGGCAAGCGGTTTGGCGGTGAGCGGCATGGGTGATCCTGTAGGACAAAGACGGAGTCGATGAAGCGTTTTAACATAGCCCGGCCCTCATCGCCCACGCATCGGTTAGACTTGCCGCCTTTCCTCGTATCAAGAAGCCCGTTCATGGCCCAGCCGTCCACGACCTACAAGTTTGAACTGAACCTCACCGACCTCGACCGCAGCGTGTACGAGAGCGTCAAGCAGACCATTGCCCGCCACCCTTCGGAAACCGAAGAACGCATGACCGTGCGGTTGCTGGCCTACGCCCTCTGGTACAACGAACAGCTGTCCTTTGGTCGTGGTCTGTCGGAAGTGGACGAGCCGGCCCTGTGGGAAAAGAGCCTGGACGACCGTGTACTGCACTGGATCGAAGTCGGCCAGCCAGACGCCGATCGCCTGACCTGGTGCTCGCGTCGTACCGAACGCACCAGCCTGCTGGCTTACGGCAGCCTGCGTGTCTGGGAAGGCAAAGTGGTGCCGGCGGTCAAGAACCTGAAGAACGTCAACATTGCGGCCGTTCCCCAGGAAGTGCTGGAAACCCTGGCCAAGGACATGCCCCGCGTCATCAAGTGGGACGTGATGATCAGCGAAGGGACGATTTTCGTCACCGATGACCGCGGTCAGCACGAAGTCCAGTTGCAATGGTTGGCGGGCGAACGCGGCTGATTGATTCGCCGTCAGCTCGTTGTGTCATCCGGTTTTATCCCACGTATTGAAGAGAAGCACCTGCCACCCCATGCGTATCGAACCTCGCCAGCTACCCGCCACCCTGCCGTTTCTCGGTGATCTGCCGCCGCTGTTGACCCGTCTGTACGCGGCACGGGGCGTGCAGTCTGAGACCGAACTGGACAAGAGCCTGGCGCGCTTGATCCCGTACCAGCAGCTCAAGGGCATTGAGGCGGCGGTGGACCTGCTGGTGACGGCCCTGGAACAACGCCAGCGGATTCTGATCGTTGGCGATTTCGACGCCGATGGTGCTACGGCCAGCACGGTCGGTTTGCTGGGTTTGCGCTTGCTGGGGGCTGCCCACGTCGATTATCTGGTGCCCAACCGTTTCGAGTACGGCTATGGCTTGACGCCGGAAATCGTCGCGGTGGCCTTGCAGCGTCAACCCCAGCTGCTGATCACTGTGGATAACGGCATTTCCAGCGTTGAAGGGGTGGCCGCGGCGAAGCAGGCCGGGCTCAAGGTGCTGGTCACCGATCACCACTTGCCCGGCGACGAACTGCCGCTGGCGGATGCCATCGTCAACCCGAACCAGCCGGGCTGCGGATTCGCGAGCAAGGCATTGGCCGGTGTCGGGGTTATTTTCTACGTACTGATGGCCTTGCGCGCACGTTTGCGCAGCCTGGGGTGGTACGAGAGCACACCGCAACCCAACATCGGCGAGCTGCTCGACTTGGTGGCGCTGGGCAGTGTGGCCGACGTGGTGCCGCTGGATGCCAATAACCGCATTCTGGTGCATCAGGGCCTGGAACGGATTCGAGCCGGTCGTGCCCGGCCGGGGATCAAGGCGATCCTGGAGGTAGCCAAGCGCGATCATTCACGCATCACCTCCACTGACCTTGGGTTCATCCTCGGGCCACGCCTGAACGCGGCGGGGCGCCTGGACGACATGAGCCTGGGCATCGAATGCCTGCTCACCGACGATGTGGGTGCTGCGCGTGAAATGGCCGCGCAACTGGATGGGATGAATCAGGACCGCAAGTCCATTGAGCAGGGCATGCAGCGCGAAGCCCTGGCCCAGCTCAAGGACCTGCCGCTGGAGTCCATGCCGTTCGGTTTGTGCCTGTTCGATCCGGAGTGGCACCAGGGGGTTATCGGGATCCTCGCCTCGCGCATGAAAGAGCGCTATTTCCGTCCGACCATTGCCTTTGCCGATGCGGGTGACGGCCTGCTCAAGGGCTCGGGGCGCTCGGTGCAAGGCTTTCATATCCGTGACGCGCTGAGCGTGGTGGCGGCCCAGCATCCAACACTGATCAGCAAGTACGGCGGCCACGCCATGGCGGCGGGCCTGACGTTGCCGCAGGAGAACTTCCCCCTGTTCGCCGAAGCGTTTGATGCCGAGGTGCGTCGGCAAATGCGCGAAGAGGACCTGACGGGCCGGCTGCTGTCTGACGGCACCCTGGCCGTCGAAGAGTTTCACCTGGAACTGGCCCGTGCCTTGCGCCATGCCGGCCCCTGGGGCCAGCACTTCCCGGAGCCACTGTTCCACGGGGTGTTCCAGCTGGTCGAGCAACGGGTGGTGGGCGAGCGGCACCTGAAGGTGGTACTCAAAAGCGAATGTGGCTCGGTGAAGCTTGACGGTATTGCCTTTGGTATCGACCGTGACATCTGGCCAAACCCGACCATCCGCTGGGTCGAACTGGCGTACAAGCTCGACGTCAACGAGTTCCGCGGCCAGGAAACCGTCCAGTTGATGATTGCCCACATCGAGCCCCGGTAACGCTTTTGTGGCGAGCGAGCGTGCTCCTCGCCACGTCCGATCTGCGTCAGCATCCAGTCCTCCCTCATCCGCCGATGTGGACTAGGCTCTAAACACTGCTTGATTGGCCTTGTGACGTATCGTCCATTTTTTGCCCGCGGGGGCGGGTGCCGCATCCTTTTCTGTCACTCGTCGACTTTTCAAACAGAACCCTGGAGCCTGCCCACTGATTCGAGAGGTGCCCCATGAGTCTGCTGCTTGAACCCTACACCCTGCGTCAATTGACCCTGCTCAACCGCATCGCGGTATCGCCGATGTGCCAGTACTCCAGTGTCGATGGCCTGGCCAATGACTGGCACCTGGTGCACCTCGGCAGTCGCGCCGTGGGCGGAGCCGGCCTGGTGTTTACGGAAGCCACGGCCGTTACCGCCGATGGCCGCATTACGGCCCAGGACCTGGGCCTGTGGAACGACGCGCAGATCGAACCCCTGCAGCGCATCACGCGCTTCATCACCGCCCAGGGCGCGGTAGCCGGTATCCAACTGGCGCACGCCGGACGCAAGGCCAGCACTCACCGGCCATGGCTGGGCACACATGGCAGCGTCAAACCGGCCGATGGCGGCTGGATTCCGGTCGGCCCGTCGCCGATTGCCTTCGACCCCGAACACACCGCGCCGACGCAACTGAGCGAAGCACAGATCCACGAGGTGATCCAGGCCTTCGTCGACGCCGCCAAGCGTGCGCTGGTCGCCGGTTTCAAAGTGGTCGAAGTGCATGCTGCTCACGGCTATCTGCTGCATCAGTTCCTGTCGCCCTTGAGCAACCAGCGACGCGACCAGTACGGTGGCTCGTTCGAAAACCGTATTCGCCTGGTGCTGCAAGTGACCGAGGCGGTTCGTGCCATCTGGCCCGAGGCGTTGCCATTGTTTGTGCGGGTATCGGCGACCGATTGGGTCGAGGATGGCTGGAACCCGGATGAGACCGTGGAGTTGGCGCGACGCTTGAAAGCACTGGGGGTGGATCTGATCGATGTGTCGTCGGGCGGGACCGCGGTCAATGCCGAGATTCCGACCGGGCCGGGGTATCAGACACGTTTCGCCGAGCGCGTGCGCAAGGAGTCCGGGATTGCCACCGGCACTGTCGGATTGATCACCGAGCCGGCGCAGGCCGAACACATTCTGCGCACCTGTCAGGCCGATATCATCCTGCTTGCCCGTGAACTGTTGCGCGACCCTTACTGGCCGCTGCATGCCGACGATGATCTGGGAGGGCACAAAGCGATCTGGCCGTCGCAATATCAACGGGCAACCCATCGGGATCAGCCGATTCATGAGTCGGATTTGCGCGATTGAATGAAGCGGTAAAAACAAAGCCCCGGTCAGTTGGCCGGGGCTTTGTCTTGTCTGGCGGGCGTCGCGGTCTTACGCTGCCGGCCAATCCGGATACGTGCGCTTCTCGGGTGCCGGCGGGAAGTACTGGTACAGCCAGGTCTCGCTCAATGTGCGGTCATGGGTACGGATGAACAACCGCAGCTCAACCGGCTCCACGCTGTCGTTGGTCGGGAACCAGTCAAAGGTGATCCGATAGCCCTTGATGTCATCGAGCACCAGCACGTTGAAGTCCTTGATCTGGCCGTTCGAGGCGGTGACCACCGGTTCGATGCCGGTGCCCGCCGGCAAGCGATCCAGTCCACCGCCGTTGAAGTCGACGGCAAAGCGGCGCGCCCAGACCTTCGGGTAGTGCTCGCCCGGCGCCCAGCCTTCGGTGAAGCCACCCATGCCCGAACGCGTCGCATTGACCCGTGCCAACGGCGTGCCCACCGGTGGAAGGGCGCTCCAGTAGAGTTTGTAGCCGTAGTTCAGGGAGTCGCCGGCGGCCACTGGTTTTTTCGGGGTCCAGAAGGCCACGATGTTGTCCAGGGTCTCACCCGTGGTCGGGATTTCCAGCAGGTCGATGGAGCCTTCACCCCAGGCGGTGGTCGGTTCGACCCACAGGCTCGGGCGCTTGCTGTACCAGTCGACGGTGTCCTGATAGCTGTCGAATTCGTGGTCGGTCTGGACCAGGCCGAAGCCCTTCGGATCCTTGTCGGCGAACGCATTGAACTGCAGGGTGGTCGGATTGTTCAGCGGGCGGCAGATCCACTCGCCATTGCCACGCCACATGGCCAGCCGGTCCGAGTCGTGGATCTGCGGGTGGATGGTGTCGCACATGCGCCGTTCGTGGGTGCCGCAGCTGAACATGCTGGTCATCGGGGCAATACCCAGTTGTTCGATGGCGGTGCGCGCATTGACGTGGGCGTCGACGTCCATGACCACGCGTTCGGCCTGGCAATCGATATCAAAGCGGTAGGCGCCGGTGGCGCTCGGTGAGTCGAGCAAGGCATAGACCACGAAGCGGGTGCTGTCCTTGTCCGGGGTTTCGAACCAGAACTTGGTGAAGTCCGGAAACTCTTCGCGCTTTTTCGCGTAGGTGTCGATGGCCAGGCCGCGGGCCGACAAGCCGTACTGGCCGGTGTTATCCACCGCGCGGAAGTAGCTCGCGCCGAGGAATGACACCACGTCGTGTTTATCCAGTTCCGGGGCCTTGAACAGTTTGAAACCGGAAAAACCCAGGTCACCCTTGAGTTGCGCGGTGTCGACATTGGAGTTCTGGTAGTTGAACAGGGATGGACGGAAATGCACTTCTCGCGCCAGGCGGGTTTTTGGGTCAACGCTGTACATGCGTACCGGTTGCTTGAAGCCCATGCCGACGTGGAAGAACTGCACGTCCAGTTGCCCGTTCAGCTCATTCCACAGCGAGTGGTTGGCGTCGTACTGGATGGCATTGAAATTCTGCGGCGTCATGCTCGCCAGAGTCGGTGGCAACACTTGCTTGGTGTCCTGGTATCGACTGCTGGCCAACTGCTTGGCCTGCGCTTTCAGCGCCTCGAAATCGAAGGCTTGCGCCTCGCCATCGGCCGTCCCGGCCCAGGCGCGAGCGGCCAACAGACCGGTAGCCGAGAGGCCAGTGTAGGCTGCGATGGCCATGGAGGCCTTGAGCAAATTCCTGCGGTGCATAGGACAACCTTCTTGGGCGATCCCGCGGCGTTCCTGGCTGCGTTACGGATCAGAAATAGAGGTTCGGACAAGCCTTCGGCCAAACGCGTCGGATTTTAAACGGATGTCCCGCAAGTTAAAGGGTTCGAAATAACTCGCAAAAGGATTAACGGGCACCGCACTTGAAATTTCCACAGGCCACGAGCCAACCGTCAGCACGCAGCAAAATACTATGCCGGTGCTGTCCGTCTGTGTCGTGTTTGAAATGAACGTTTTTTTTTTGACTGATGACTTTAAACATAGCCCACAAAGGTTTTTTTGTTTCTATTCTTCGGGGCGTCACCGGCTTTTGCCCTTGGGGCGGGTGAGCGTTCAGCGGCATTCAGGCAAGCGCCGGTATCGCTGACGATGGGGAAGGGCGATGAGGTATCTGAAGTTTCATTTCACGTGCAGAGGGACATCGTTCATGACGAAAGCGCAAGGCATCATCGGGTTTCCGGGGATCATTTCAGGTGTGAACCTCTCGCGTAGAGCACGCTGGCTCAGTACAGAGGAGCTGCAGCTCGTCGAGCATTACCGCGAGTTGTCAGAGAGCGACCGGATCGCCATGCGCTGTCTGGTGGATGCGATGCGTAGCGTTTCGCGGTTTTGAGAGGTGCCCGCTGTCCCGGCGCGGCGCATGAGGTTGTTCGCCTGCGCCAAGGGCTGTCTGTAGGTCACCACTCCTGAGTGCGCTCGCTTCGCTGATGCAGTATCCGAAGTACTTGCACCTGGCCCTGTGTTACCCGATAGGGCACAACGAAGGGGATCTGGTTCAGAACCAGCTCTCGCACATCCGGTACCTGGGACGGACGACCCGAGCCCGGGAACCGTTCCAGTTGATCGAAGGTGTCCAGGATACTTGCCACGACATGGCTGGCGGCGTTCGAGCCGATCAATCCACAGTAATGTTCATGAATGGCATCCAGATCACTCTCGGCTTTCTCGGTCAGTGCGACTCTCGGCACGGTTTGCCCACTTAGCCTTCACGGCGTCCAGGTCAGTCAGTTTGCCAGCATCGGCATCGGCAATGCCCTCGCCGATGGCTTGCAGATGCCAGGATTCGGCTTCCACGTAACGCACCAGTGCACGCTTGAGGTGGTATTGACGGTCGCGATCGGTCGCTGCGGCCAGCTGATCCAGTTGCTGGGCAAGGATCTCTTCGACTCGAAAGGACAAAACGGGTGAGGCCATGGTGGCACTCCTGTGAAGGTGTATACGCTGTAAACGACGTATACACCCTAGGCTCTACCAGGACTTCAGTCAACCATCGTCGTGTGCATTGGTTCCGAACAACCTTAGCGGCACAACGGCTGGAGGGAGCACGCGAAGTATTGCCAAATGCTTTGTCCCTCCATCGGAGTCGGCCGGCGCCGAAGCGCTCTTTGGCGAAGCACACCGCGCGCGATATTGTCAGTGCTTGAACATCACATGCCTGACGACGGTGTAGTCCTCCAGCCCGTACATGGACATGTCCTTGCCGTAGCCGGACAGTTTCTGACCGCCATGGGGCATTTCGCTGACCAGCATGAAGTGCGTGTTGACCCAGGTGCAGCCGTACTGCAAGCGGGCCGAGAGGCGATGGGCGCGACCGACATCGGCGGTCCACACTGACGAGGCCAGGCCGTAGTCCGAGTCGTTGGCCCAGCCCAGTACCTGGGCTTCGTCGGTGAAGCGGGTCACCGATACCACGGGGCCGAACACTTCACGACGCACGATCTCGTCATCCTGCCGGGCGTCGGCCAGCACCGTGGGCTCGAAGAAGAAGCCGTTGCCTTCCACGACCTTGCCGCCAGTGATCAGGCGAATGTGCGGTTGGGCCATCGCCCGCTCGACGAACCCGGCGACGCGGTCACGATGCTGGGCGGTGATCAGCGGGCCCAACTCGGTGGCCGGATCATCCTGCACGCCGTACTTGATGCTGCTGACGGCCGCGCCGAGCTTCTCCACAAACCTGTCGTAGATACCGTCCTGGGCATAGATGCGGCAGGCGGCGGTGCAGTCTTGCCCGGCGTTGTAGAAACCGAAGGTGCGGATGCCTTCCACGGCGGCGTCGATGTCGGCGTCGTCGAAGATGATCACCGGTGCCTTGCCACCCAGTTCCATGTGCATGCGCTTGACGCTGTCGGCGGTGCTGGAAATGATGTTCGAACCGGTGGCAATGGAACCGGTGAGCGACACCATGCGCACCTTCGGATGAGTCACCAGTGGGCTGCCGACCGTAGGCCCACGACCGAATACCAGGTTGAGTACACCGGCCGGGAAAATCTCCGATGCCAACTCGGCCAGGCGCAGGGCGGTCAAGGGGGTTTGTTCCGAGGGCTTGAGCACCACGGTGTTACCGGCCGCCAGGGCCGGGGCGATTTTCCAGGCCACCATCATCAGCGGGTAGTTCCACGGCGCGATGGAGGCGATGACACCCACCGGGTCGCGACGGATCATCGAGGTGTGACCGGGCAGGTATTCGCCACCTGCCATGCTGCTCATGCAACGGCTGGCCCCGGCAAAGAAACGGAACACATCGGCAATCGCCGGGATCTCGTCATTGAGCACCGCGCTCAAGGGTTTACCGCAGTTGTCCGACTCCAGTTTCGCCAGTTCCTCACCGTGGGCCTGAATCGCGTCGGCCAGTTTGAGCAACAACAGCGAACGGTCTTTGGGCGAGGTCTGCGACCAGCTTTCGAATGCGTTGTCGGCAGCCCGCACGGCGGCATCCACCTGGGCTTCGCTGGCTTCGTTGATTTCCACCAGCACACGACCCAGGGCCGGGTTGAAGACGGCTTGAGGGGCGCCTTCACCATTGACCAGTTGGCCGTTGATCAAGAGTTTGGTTTGCATGTTCGTGTCCTCATTGGCGCTTTTATGTTTCTGTCGGAACCGGGACCTGTAGGAGCGAGCTTGCTCGCGAAGGATGCAAGGGCACCGCGCTCATCCAGACAGCCCTCGTCATCGTTAACGTTCTTCGCGAGCACTCGGGCGTCGACCGGCTGCTCCTACACCAAACCGTTTCCACAGTAAGAAAGGGTTGTCAGTTATTTACCACCACTGCCCGCGACGCTTTCGCCACCGCGAGTCAGGTAATAGGCGCCGAGGATCGGCAGCATGGTCACGATCATCACCAGCATCGCCACCACGTTGGTCACCGGTACGTCCCGCGGGCGGCTCAGTTGATTGAGCAGCCACAGCGGCAAGGTACGTTCGTGGCCGGCGGTGAAGGTGGTGACGATGATTTCATCGAACGACAACGCAAACGCCAGCATGCCGCCGGCCAGCAACGCCGAGCCGAGGTTCGGCAGGATGATGTAGCGGAAGGTCTGCCAACCGTCGGCGCCCAGGTCCATCGAGGCTTCGATCAGGCTGTGGGACGTACGCCGCAGGCGGGCAATGACGTTGTTGTAGACGATCACCACGCAGAAGGTCGCGTGACCGACGATGATGGTGAACATCCCCGGTTCTATCCCCAAGGTCTTGAACGTCGCCAGCAAGGCAATCCCGGTGATGATCCCCGGCAGCGCAATCGGCAGGATCAGCATCAGCGAAATGCCCTGCTTGCCGAAGAAGTCACGGCGGTACAGCGCCGCCGACGCCAGGGTGCCAAGGACCATGGCGATCAGCGTGGCAATCGAGGCGATCTGCAGCGACAGCTTGATGGCTTCCAGCACATCGGGCCGTGAGAACGCCACGGCGATCCACTTCAGGGTGAAGCCCTTGGGCGGGAAGCTGAACGCGGCGTCTTCGGTGTTGAAGGCGTACAGGAAGATGATCAGGATCGGGAAGTGCAGGAACACCAACCCGCCCCAGGCGGCGATGCGCAAGCCTAAAGAGGCCTGCCCTTGGGAGGAAGAGTCAGAGCGCATCGAAGGCCCCCAGGCGTTTGACGATGGACAGGTAGATGGCAATCAGCACGATGGGCACCAGGGTGAAGGCCGCGGCCATTGGCATGTTGCCGATCGCGCCCTGCTGGGCGTAGACCATGCTGCCGACGAAGTAGCCCGGTGGGCCCACCAGTTGCGGCACGATGAAGTCGCCCAGGGTCAGGGAGAAGGTGAAGATGGAGCCGGCGGCGATACCGGGAATCGACAGCGGCAGAGTCACTTGCATGAAAGTCTGGCGCGGTTTGGCCCCCAGGTCGGCGGAGGCTTGCAGCAACGACGGCGGCAAGCGCTCCAGTGACGCCTGGATCGGCAGGATCATGAACGGCAACCAGATGTAGACGAACACCATGAAGCGTCCAAGGTGCGAGGTCGACAGGGTGCTGCCGCCGACACCGGGAATGCCCAGGATGAACTGCAGCACCGGTTCCAGCCCCAGGTACTGAACGAACCACTGGGCCACGCCACCTTTGGCCAGCAGCAAGGTCCAGGCGTAAGCCTTGACGATGTAGCTGGCCCACATCGGCATCATCACCGCGATGTAGAAAAACGCCTTGGTCTTGCCGGTGGTGTAGCGCGCCATGTAGTAGGCAATCGGGAACGCGACGATGGCGCTGGCGATCGAGACCACGATGGCCATGCTCAGGGTGCGCAGGATGATGTCGAAGTTGGACGGCTGGAACAGTGCCGTGAAGTTCGCCAGGGTCAGGTCTGGCGTGACCGCCATGGTGAAGTCGTCGAAGGTGTAGAAACCCTGCCACAGCAAGGTCAGCAGCGATCCCAGATAGATCGCGCCGAACCACAGCAGTGGCGGTACCAGCAGCATCGAGAGGTACAGGTTGGGCCGGCGATACAGCAGGTTGGAGAGCCTGCGCAACGGTGAGCCGCCGGAGGGTGTTCGGGTCAGTGCCACAGTGTTCATCTCATACCCCGCTCACCAGGGTGTCGTGTAATGGAATCATGGCCTCGCGCGCCCAGCGTGCGCTGATGCGTTGCCCGGTCTGGTGCTGGGCGCCGCTGTCGCTCCACTGGTTATTGGCCTTGCTGATGTTCAGGGTCTGGCCGTTTTCCAGCTTCAGCTCGTAGCGTGTGGCGCTGCCCTGGTACTGGATATCGTGCAGCAGGCCGCTGACTTCGATCTCATGGCTGGCCAGCGGGCCTTCAGCGAAACGCACGTGTTCCGGACGGATCGAGAAGGGTTGGGCGTTGCCGTTCAGCTGTTGCGCCAGTTCGCCACGAATCACGTTGGAGGTGCCGACGAACTCGGCAACAAAAGTGGTCGCCGGTTTCATGTACAGGTTACGCGGGGTATCGACCTGCTCGATGTGCCCCTTGTTGAACACCGCCACGCGGTCGGACATCGACAGGGCTTCGGTCTGGTCGTGGGTGACGAAGATGAAGGTAATACCCAGCTGGCGCTGGAGCTTCTTCAGTTCGCCCTGCATTTGCTCACGCAGTTTCAGGTCCAATGCCCCCAGCGGTTCGTCGAGCAGCAGGACCCGGGGGCGATTGACCAGGGCGCGGGCCAGAGCCACGCGCTGACGCTGGCCGCCCGACAGTTGCACCGGCTTGCGCTCGCCGTAGCCGCCGAGGGCGACCATGTCCAAGGCCTCTTCGGCACGCTTGAGGCGCTCGGTCTTGCCGACGCCCTTGACCTTCAATCCGTAGGCGACGTTCTCGCGAACGTTCATGTGCGGGAACAGCGCGTAATCCTGGAACACGGTGTTCACGTCACGCTGATAGGGCGGTAATCCGGCGGCTTCTTCGCCGTGGATACGGATGGAGCCGGTGCTTGGTTGTTCGAAGCCGGCGATCAGGCGCAGGCAGGTGGTTTTGCCCGAGCCGGATGGGCCGAGCATGGAAAAGAACTCGCCGTCCTGGATGTCGATGGAAACCCGGTCTACGGCTTTCACTTCGCCGAACAGACGGGAAACGTTGGTGAACTGGACTGCAAGCGTCATGGTGCGGTGCTCCCAAAAGGCGAGGGCCGTCACAGCGGCCCTGCCTGGACGTCTGAAAACTCTATCAATCGAAAATCAATTCTGCTTTTGGCAAAGCGATGGAGGTGGAAAAGTCGTTCAGGGAGCGTCGCGAGCGGCGATTAGCCGTGTTCGGCCAGCGCACAGCACCCGGAGCGTACGTCAGTACGTGAGGATGCGAGCACTGCCCGGGCGCGGATAATCGACGCGCAGCAGCTACCGGAATGACTTTTATCTACCGCCCATGATCGCGATGTAGTCCTGGGTCCAGCGGCTGTACGGTACGAACTTGCCGCCTTCAGCCTGCGGGGTTTTCCAGAAGGCGATCTTGTCGAACTGGTCGAAGCCGTTGGTCTTGCACCCTTCGGCGCCCAGCAGTTCACTGCCCTGACAGGCGGCGGGCACGGCTGGCAGCGAGCCGAACCAGGCGGCGACGTCGCCCTGGACTTTCGGTTGCAGCGACCAGTCCATCCACTTGTACGCGCAGTTCGGGTGCTTGGCTTCGGCGTGCAGCATGGTGGTGTCGGCCCAGCCGGTGGCGCCTTCTTTCGGGATGGTGGAGGCGATGGGCTGTTTCTCGTTCACCAGGCCGTTGACCTGATAAGGCCAGGCGCCGGAGGCCACCACGCCTTCGTTCTTGAAGTCACTCATCTGCACCGTTGCGTCATGCCAGTAGCGGTGGATCAACGGCTGCTGCGCCCGCAGCAGGTCGAGCACGGCCTTGTACTGGGTTTCCGTCAGTTCATACGGGTTCTGGATGCCCAGTTCCGGCTTGGCAGTCTTCAGGTACAGCGCCGCGTCGGCGATGTAGATCGGGCCGTCATAGGCTTGCACGCGACCCTTGTTGGCTTTGCCGTCCGGCAGGTTTTGTGCGTTGAACACCACGCTCCAGCTGGTGGGCGCCTGCTTGAACACCGTGGTGTTGTACATCAATACGTTCGGGCCCCATTGGTAGGGCGTGCCAAAGGTCTGTTTGTTGACCACGTACCAAGGGGCATCCTTCAAGCGTGGGTCGAGGTTTTTCCAGTTCGGGATCAGGCTGGTGTTGATCGGCTGCACGCGCTTGCCGACGATCAGGCGCAGCGAGGCGTCGCCAGAAGCGGTCACCAGGTCGTAACCGCCCTTGGCCATCAGGCTGACCATTTCATCGGAGGTGGCCGCGGTCTTGACGTTGACCTTGCAGCCGGTTTCCTTCTCGAAACCGGTCACCCAGTCGTACGCCTTGTCGCTTTCGCCCCGTTCGATGTAGCCCGGCCAGGCGACGATATCCAGCTGGCCTTCGCCAGCGCCAACGGCCTTCAGCGGTTCGGCGGCCTGAACACTGGCACTGGCCAGCAGTGCGGTGGCGATTGCACTAAACAGTGCGGTTTTATGCAGGAGCATGGGGACTTCCTCTTTTTTATTTGTATTAAGAGTAGCTGCAAGCCCCAAGAGAGGAGCATGTCCGCATTCGGCTTTTTCCTGACGCATGAAACTTGCCGCTTACAGGAAAACCCGGTGGGCTGTTTTTATGGATTTTCCCGAGTGTAGATCTTTTTTTCTGAATGACAGCGACGCCTCACGGGGCGGCGGTAACGCTGAAATGATCAGCCCCGCCGGCGTCGAAACCCTCGTGGAACCTTGTCATGAAATGAAAAGCCCTTGTCGTCTGATGAGAAGCGTTCGGTCAGCCTGCGGCCTACAGTCCAATCAACGCAATTCCAGGCATACGCCAAAATCGCAGATTGGAGAAAAACAGGCATGGCCAAAGCCGTACGCTTCTACGAAACCGGTGGTCCCGAAGTCCTTCGCTATGAAGATGTCGAGGTAGGCGACCCAGGCCCGGGTCAGGTTCGACTTCGTCACGTGGCGGTCGGGCTGAACTATGCCGACACTTACTTCCGCAACGGTACCTACCCGATCCCGCTCGCCAACGGCATGGGGGTCGAGGCTTCCGGTGTGGTGCAGGCCGTCGGCGAGGGCGTGACCCATGTCGCGGTTGGGGATCGTGTCACTTACACGGGCTTTCTCAACACCCTGGGTGCCTACAGCACCGAACGCCTGATTCCGGCGGCACCGCTGATCAAGCTGCCTGAAACCATCAGTTTCGAGACCGCCGCGGCCATGACCATGCGCGGCTTGACGTCTTCGTACCTGATGCGTCGTCTCTACGACTTCAAGCCCGGGGATACCATTTTGCTGCACGCCGCCGCCGGTGGTGTGGGCCTGATCGTCTCGCAGTGGGCCAAGCTGCTCGGCCTGACCGTGATCGGTACCGTCTCCACCGAAGGCAAGGGCGAAATCGCCAAGGCCCACGGTTGCGACCACATCATCAATTACAGCCATGAAGACGTCGCCCCGCGCGTTCGCGAGCTGACTGACGGCGTTGGCGTCAACGTGGTGTTCGACAGCGTCGGCAAGAACACTTTCATGGGCTCGCTCGACTCGCTCAAGCGCCGTGGCCTGATGGTGTGCGTGGGTACCGCGTCCGGCCCGATCCCGGCCTTTGACCCGGTGCTGCTGGCGATGAAAGGGTCGCTGTTCCTGACCCGTCCGGCGCTGGCTGACTACATTTCAGACCCGGCGGAAAAAGCCGCCCTGGCTGGTGAGTTGTTCGACCACGTGGGCAGCGGTCGAATCAAGATCGAAATCAACCAGCACTACGCCTTGCAGGATGCCGTGCAGGCCCACCGTGACCTGGAATCTCGCAAAACCACGGGGTCGTCGATTTTCGTAATCTGAGGAATCTGAGGAAGCCTGTTGCCATGAAAGTAGAACAATTAACTTGCAACATTGGTGCACAACTCATAGGCGTCAACCTCTCTGACGCCATCCACGACGACGGCCTTTTTGCCGAGATTCGTGCCCAGCTGGTCAAGCACCGTGTGCTGTTCCTGCGCGACCAGGACATCACGCGCGCCGAACACGTTGCCTTCGCTCGCCGTTTCGGCGAGCTGGAGGATCATCCGGTCGCCGGCAGTGATCCGGAGCATCCGGGCCTGGTGCAGATCTACAAGCGCCCGGACCAGCCCATGGACCGCTACGAAAACGCCTGGCATACCGATGCCACCTGGCGCGAGGCGCCACCGATGGGGTGCGTGTTGCGCTGCGTGGAATGCCCGCCGGTGGGCGGCGACACCATGTGGGTGAACATGGTGCAGGCCTACGAGCGCCTGCCCGAAGACGTGAAGGTGAAGATCGCCGGCCTGCGCGCCCGCCACAGCATCGAAGCGAGTTTCGGCGCAGCCATGCCGATCGAAAAGCGCCTGGCGCTCAAGGCCCAATACCCGGATGCCGAGCACCCGGTGGTGCGCACCCATCCGGAAACCGGTGAGAAGGTGCTGTTCGTCAATGCCTTTACCACCCATCTGAGCAACTACCACACCGCTGACCGGGTGCGCTTCGGCCAGGACGCCAACCCGGGTGCGTCCGACCTGCTGCGCTATCTGATCAGCCAGGCCTACATCCCTGAATATCAGGTGCGCTGGCGCTGGAGTCCCAACAGCATAGCCATCTGGGACAACCGCAGTACCCAGCATTACGCCGTCATGGACTACCCGCCTTGCCATCGCAAGATGGAGCGTGCCGGCATCATTGGCGACAAGACCTACTGAACGCCAGCCCCTGCTCTTGGTCTGCCCCGGCAAAGTCTGCCGGGTGACTTACAATAAAAACACTGGAGTAACTCATGCAATTCTTCGACGATTCCCTGCACCCCGAAAACATGGAAAAGGTGGTGATCACCGTTGCCCCTTACGGCCCTGAATGGATGCCGGAAGACTTCCCGGAAGATATTCCGCTGACCATGGACGAGCAGGTGCAAAAGGCGGTTGACTGCTATGAAGCCGGCGCCACCGTGCTGCACTTGCACGTGCGCGAGCTGGACGGCAAGGGTTCCAAGCGCTTGTCCAAGTTCAACGAACTGATTGCCGGCGTGCGTGAAGCGGTGCCGGACATGATCATTCAGGTCGGCGGCTCGATTTCCTTTGCCCCCGAGAGCGATGGCGAGGCGGCCAAATGGCTGTCCGACGATACCCGCCACATGCTTGCTGAGCTGACGCCAAAACCGGACCAGGTCACGGTGGCGATCAACACCACCCAGATGAACATCATGGAGCTGCTGTATCCGGAATACCTGGAAGGCACCTCCCTGGCCAACCCGGCCTACCAGGCTGCCTACAGCGAGATGACCGTACCGGCCGGCCCGGCTTGGGTAGCAGAGCACCTCAAGCGCCTGATGGCCAACGGTATCCAGCCGCACTTCCAGCTGACCGGCATGCATGCGATGGAAACCCTCGAGCGTCTGGTCCGCAGGGGCGTCTACAAGGGCCCGTTGAACCTGACCTGGATCGGCATTGGCGGTGGTTTCGACGGTCCTAATCCGTTCAACTTCTTCAACTTCATCCACCGTGCGCCGGACGGTTGCACCCTGACCGCCGAGTCGCTGCTGAAAAACGTATTGCCGTTCAACACCATGGCGCTGGCCATGGGTATGCACCCACGGGTGGGTATCGAAGACACGATCATCGATCACCACGGCAAGCGTTTCAGCTCCGTACAACAGATCGAGCAGACCGTGCGTGTCGCTCATGAGTTGGGCCGCGAAATCGCCAGCGGCAAGGAAGCGCGGGAAATCTACCGCATCGGTGTGCAGTACGAGACCGTCGAGGAAACCCTGCTGGCCAATGGCATGGCGCCAAACCGCAAGGCTGGCCAGAAAGGAGTACCACAGCGCGGTTGATGAACTGCGGGGCAAGCGACAGGCATCGCTTGCCCCGTATTGATGTAACAAGGTCCACATGCCCTATAAAAACAAATACAAGTTACGCCTGAGGAGGCAGCATGGCCTTTCACCCTATTGCAGCAGGTGACGAGGACCCGGATACCGTCACGGTTGAGCGTCCTTATGCCTGGATCGTCTTTGCCCTGACCTTCGGCCTGTTGATTTCAGACTACATGTCGCGGCAAGTGCTTAACGCCGTGTTCCCCATGCTCAAGAGCGAGTGGGCGTTGAGCGACGGTCAACTCGGCCTGCTCAGCGGCATCGTCGCCTTGATGGTCGGTCTGTTGACGTTCCCCCTGTCCTTGCTCGCAGATCGTTTCGGCCGGGTCAAAAGCCTGGCGCTGATGGCCATGCTCTGGAGCCTGGCGACCCTCGGCTGCGCGTTGGCCGAGAACTATCAGCAAATGTTCATTGCCCGCTTCATGGTGGGTGTCGGCGAAGCGGCCTATGGCAGCGTGGGTATCGCCGTGGTTATTTCCGTGTTTCCCAAGCATATGCGGGCTACGCTGGCCAGCGCCTTCATGGCGGGTGGCATGTTCGGCGCGGTGTTGGGCATGGCCTTGGGCGGCGTGATCGCGGCCAAGCTGGGCTGGCGTTGGTCGTTCGCCGGCATGGCCCTGTTCGGCTTGCTGCTGGCGTTGCTGTATCCGGTCATCGTCAAGGAGGCGCGCATCGCCCCACGACGTGCCATGGCGGCGGCGAACAAGGCTGCGGCGGCGGTCAAGCGCCCGCTGCGTACGCTGTATTGCAGTCGCTCGGTGGTCAGTGCCTACATCGGTAGCGGCCTGCAGTTGTTCGTCGGTGCCACCGTGGTGGTGTGGATGCCGAGCTACCTGAACCGTTACTACGACATGGGGACTGACAAGGCCGGTGCCTTGGCGGCGCTTATCGTACTGTGCAGCGGCGCGGGGATGATTCTGTGCGGCATTCTCAGCGACCGCCTTAGCCAGCAATCGCCGGAACGCAAGGTGACCCTGGCCATCGCCTATTGCCTGGGCAGTTGCCTGCTGTTGTCGATCGCCTTTGCCCTGCCGGCGGGGCCTGCGCAACTGGTGCTGATCTGCCTGGGCATGCTGATTGCCACGGGGATCACCGGCCCTGCGGGAGCCATGGTTGCCAACCTGACCCATTACTCGGTGCATGGCACCGCCTTTGCCACGCTGACTCTGGTCAACAACATGCTCGGGCTTGCCCCGGGCCCGTTCGTGACCGGCAAGGTATCGGACCTGATCGGCCTGCATGCGGCCTTCCAGTTGGTACCACTGATCAGCATCGCGGCAGCGGCGGTGTTCTTTTATGCCAGGTGCCATTATCACAACGACATTGCTCGCCTGAAGGGTGAGCGCGGCAATACGCCGGTCGCAGATGTAGCGTTAGAGGTGAGATCGTGAGTCATCGTTTGCACGTCGAAGTGTTCTTCGATTTTATTTGCCCCTGGTGCCTGATCGGCAAGCGCCAGCTGGAAGTTGCATTGGACCGGTTGCGCAGCGAGCGACCGGATGTCGAGGTTGACCTGGCATGGCAGGGTGTTCAGTTGCTGCCCCATCTGCCGCCCCAGGGCGAACCCTTTGCCGAGTTCTACCTGCAGCGCCTAGGCAGCGTCGAGGCTGTGCGCATGCGTCAGGCCCAGGTGCAGCAGGCCGCGGCTGCGGTCGGTGTCAGCATCGACCTGCGCGGTATCGAGCGGATGCCCAACACCGCCGACGCCCATCGCTTGATGGAGCAGGCGGCTGTACTGGGCAGTGCTGCCCAGCGTGATGCCCTGCTGGAGCGTCTGTTCAGCGCCTACTTTGTGCGCGGTGAAGACTTGGGTTGTGCCGATACACTGCTGGCCATTGCCGAGGAGTGCGGTTTCGACCGTGCCGCCCTGGCCGGCTGCCTGAGCGGTGATGCCAGTCCGTACCTGGGCAGCGACACAAGGCCGGTCAAGAGCGTGCCGCATTTCCAGTTCGACCGTCGCCTGGCGATCAGTGGGGCGCAACCTGCCGAAGCGCTGTTCGGTGCCATGTGTGAAGCGCTGCAGCAAGAGCGGCAACCTTCATGAGCCAGCGTGTACCCGTGCCTGCCGGCAAGCTCCCGCAGGCCGGAGGACGGTCGCTGTTCGAATTCGCCGACAAGAGCCTGGCGTTGTTCAACGTCGACGGTAGGCTCTACGCCATCGACGACAGTTGTCCGCATCAGGGCGCCTCGCTGTGTGGCGGGCGCCTGGAAGGGCGAGTGATTCAGTGCTGTGCCCATGGCCTGCGTTTCGACCTGGCCAGTGGTTACCTGCTCAATTCCGACAAGCTCAAGGTTGCCAACTACCCGGTCGAGGTCGTCGACGACCAGGCCTATATCGTGATCGTTCCTGAGGAGTCCGCGCCATGAGCGCCATCGCTCTGACCAGTATCCATAGCCGCGCGCGCGAACTGGCGCCGGGTTTTATCGTCAGCCTGACCGTGGCCGCGGCGGCGACTTTCTTGTCCGAGCACTACGGTGCACCGGTCATGTTGTTCGCCCTGCTACTGGGCATGGCGTTGAACTTTCTCGCCGGTGAGAGCAAATGCAAGGCCGGCATCGAGTTCACGGCGCGCACGGTGCTGCGTATCGGCGTGGCGCTGCTGGGGATGCGCATCACCCTCGAGCAGATCGCCGCCCTCGGCTGGAAGCCGGTGGCTCTGGTGGTAATCCTGGTGGTGGTGACCATCGGCGTCTCGGTGCTGGCCGCCAAGGCCATGGGCTTCCAGCGCCTGTTCGGCATGCTCACCGGCGGCGCTACGGCGATCTGTGGTGCTTCGGCGGCGTTGGCGTTGGCAGCGGCGCTGCCCAACCACCCGCAGAAAGAGCGCGCGACCCTGTTCACCGTGATTGGCGTCTCGGCGCTGTCCACCCTGGCCATGATCGTTTACCCGATGATTGCCAACTGGTTCGGCTTGTCACCGCAAGTGGCGGGGGTGTTTCTCGGCGCGACGATCCATGACGTGGCCCAGGTGGTCGGTGCCGGTTACAGCATGTCGACCGAGACCGGCGACACGGCCACGGTGGTCAAGTTGATGCGGGTCGCGATGCTGCTGCCGGTGATTCTGTGCGCTGCCATGATCACCCGCATGCAGGGCGCCGACACTACCGGCAAGCGGCCGCCGTTGCTGCCGTGGTTCGCGGTCGGATTCCTGTTGCTGGCCTGTCTCAACAGTACCGGCTGGGTGGCGCCGGTGGTGCAGGGCGGGGTCAATGAATTGTCGCGCTGGTGCCTGGTGATTTCCATCAGTGCCCTGGGCATGAAGACCCAGCTCAAGGAGCTGGCGGCCGTCGGCATCAAGCCCATCTTGCTGATGGTTGGGGAAACCGTGTTCCTCGTCGCCCTGGTGCTGTTGTTGCTGCATTGGGGGCTGTAAGCCTAATGCCAGTCAGTTAATTGTAGGAGCGAGCGTGCTCGCGATGAGCTCAAGGGCATCGCGTTTAATCAGATAACACGCGTTATCGTTAACGTCCATCGCGAGCGTGCTCGCTCCTACAAGGGGCGTGGCGCCCTGTCTTTCCCCGCAAGTACTGCACGAGCAGCGCTGCGCTACGTTGCCTCCATGGCGTAGCGCGGCACTCGACCGGGCCACTGGCATCGGTTTTTTTGCGGCGGCTGTGACGACAGCCGACCGCTTTTTTTTTCTGTTGGATTCCTGCCGACCGAGGAGGGTGCCTGTTCAGTCAGGCATTCTGGACGGGGCGTTCTTGTGCGTGCTGCGCCAGGAGGCAGGCGGCATGCCGAACTGCGCGATGAACCAGCGGGTGAACGAACTTGCCATGGAGTAACCGAGCATGTCGGCGATACGCCCCAGCGAGTAACTCGGGTTCTCCAGGTAGCGCAGGACCAGGTCGCGGCGCACATCATTGATCACATCGTTGAACGTGCAATTGTCCTCTTTCAAACGTCGCTGCAGGGTGCGCACGTTCATGCCCTGGGTCTGGGCTATCTGCTCGATGGTGGCGTGCCCCATCGGTAGCAGCAGGTAGATGGCCTTGCGGATTTCAAACAGAGTCGACGGCCCCTGGTCGCCTTGCAACGAGTCGAGATAACGCTGGGCGTGACGCGCCATCGCCGGGTCGGCATGGGGGTTGGTCATGTCCAGGTTGGCGTTGGGGCAGACAATGCCATTGAACTCACTGCCGAACTCCAGCTTGCAGCCGAACAGGCGTCGATGCAGCTGCAGGTTGTCGGGCGCCTGGTGCGTGAAGTTGACGCTGTAGGGCTGCCAGCTGGAGCCGAGCAGGGCGGCGCAGAGCCGGAACATTACGCCGATGGCCAGCTCGTTGGCCTGGCGGCAGGGCATCGGTACCTCGGTCACCACTTCCTCGCGGATGATCACCATCTTGCCGGCTTCTTCGATGAAGATGGCCAGCGAATCGTTGAGCAGATGTCGGTAGTGCACCACCACCTGCAGTGCATCGCGCAGGGTTCGCTGGTGAGTCAGCAGCAGGCTGACGACGCCGAAGTCGGAGAGCTGGCGCGATTCGGCCATGCTCAGGCCAAAACTCTGGCAACCGCTGGCAGTGGCCGAGTCCTCCAGCAAGCGTACGGCCGCATCGATCGCAATCCGGTGTTCGGGCACTTGCAGTCGATTTTTGTTCAAGCCGACGGAGGCCAACAAATCGTGTGGGTTGAACCCCAGGTAGTGGGCCACCTCCAGGTAGTTGGTCAGGACGGCGGCACGAACGAGCTTGGTCATTCAGTGGTATTTCCTAGTGTTGTTTTTATGGAAATAAGCCGCTCGACTATAAGCCAGCGCGTCATGAAATGAAAAATACTTTGATGTGAGTTACCCGTTACATCCGCGTACTAGACACCTCGAAGCCCCGCCCACGGCCGCCTCCACGATAAATGGCATGGCGTCACTTTCCATTCCCGGCATTGGCTGCCGGACTGCTTGAACGCATGAGCGGTATGGCACCTGTCATCAAAAGAAAAGTGACTGACGTCAAATGAAAAGCGCACCGGATGGGGGGTCTTTAAGGTCGGTACTACAAAAAAGTTCTGGCCAACGAGCCAGTCGAGTCTTCGAGAAGCCGAGGGTGTTCAAGTGGACAAGCTGCAAACTGCCGCAACCGTTCTGATCGTGCCTGGCCTGCGTGAGCACGTGGCCGAGCATTGGCAAACACTGCTGGAGGCCCGCCTAGGCAAGGTACGTAGCGTACCGCCACTTGAAACCGACAAACTCGACTGCGCGGCCCGGGTCCGGGCGATCCAGCAGCAGTTGGAACAGATCGACGGTCCGGTGATCCTGGTGGCCCACAGCGCCGGGGTCTTGATGGTGGCGCACTGGGCTGCGAAACATCACCGTCCGATCAAGGGCGCTCTGCTGGCCGCGCCACCCGACCTCGATGCCGCCTGGCCACAAGGCTATCCCACCCCGGACAGCCTGCGCGCCAATGGCTGGGATCCCCTGCCCAAAGGCCCGTTGCCGTTCCGCAGCCTGGTGGCCGCCAGCACCAACGATCACCTTGCCAGCCTGGATGCCGTCACTCGCATGGCCCAGGGCTGGGAGTCCGAACTGCGCAATCTCGGCCAGGTCGGCCATCTCAACCCCGCTTCGGGCTTTGGCCATTGGCCAGAGGCTGAAGCCCTCATCCTGGAGCTGGATCGCTAGTTCAGGAACCGGTTTGACCACAAGCCAACCGGTAATTGCCCTCACTCCTGAATATCGCAGGTGCCTTGATCAAAGGATTGCGCGAGGGCTGCTGCGCTTAAAACAAATACAAAAAGGCGGAGACAACACAATGCATAACAATAAGAGTCACGGCTTCACACCCACGTGTCACACATTGCTGGCCTCGGCCATTCTGGCTGCCGCCATGCCAGGTGCCTATGCCGTCGAACTGGATACCGGTAACCCGGACCTGGCCGTGCGCCTGGACAACACCGTCAAGTACAACTACGGCGTGCGTACCGAAAGCGCGGACAAGCGCATGCTGGCGACACCGAACAACAACGATGGCGATTACAACTTCCGCAAGTCCGGCACCAACATCACCAACCGTGTCGACCTGCTGACCGAGATGGACGTGGTCTATCAAGATCACATGGGCTTTCGCGTCAGTGCTGCCAGTTGGTACGACAAGGCCTACGAGAACACCGGTTCCAACTCCAACCCGTTCGTCAACGGTAATGACGCACGGTCCGGCCTGATCGCCAACGACCCGCGCCTGGCCGGCGTCACCGGGGACAATGTCGGCAACGGCAGCCCGCACCTGAGCAACTACGCCCAGCGTTATTACACCGGGCCCTCGGGCGAAATCCTCGATGCCTTCGTGTTCTACAGCACCGAAGTGGGCGAAGAGTCGTTGTTCAGCGTCAAGGCCGGCCAGCACAACGTGTTCTGGGGCGAGACCTTGCTCAACCCTGTGCACTCGGTCAGCTTCGGCCAATCCGGCCTGGACCTGGCCAAGCTGGCGGCGTCCCCTGGTACCGAGGCCAAGGAGCTGTTCGTTCCGCGCAATCAGATCTCGACGTCGTTCACCGTCAACCAAGAGTTGACCGTCGGTGCCCAGTACTTCCTGGATTGGGACGCCGCCCGCCTGCCTGAGGCCGGCACGTACTACGGCGGTTCCGACCTGGTGGGGTCTGGCGCGCAGTCGTTCCTGCTCGGCAACACCAACGGCGTGGTACCTGGCAGCCCATTGGGTTGCGGCCTGGCGCCTTGCAACGCCCTGACCAACGTCCGCCGTGGCCATGACCTGGAACCGGACAAGCGGGGCGACTGGGGCGTGATGGCCAAGTGGTCGCCGCAATGGCTCGATGGCACCCTCGGCGTCTACTACCGCAAGACGTCGGACATCCTGCCGCAGGCCTGGTTGAACGCCACAGGGCTGAGCTCGGCCAATGCCAACGGCACACGCCCAGCGGGCCAGGTGCCGGCTGTCGTCAATACCCTGAACTCGTTGAGCTCGGCCACCTATCAAATGGCCTATGGCGGCGACATCGACATCTTCGGCTTGAGCCTGTCCAAGGATGTTGGCGGCATCAGTGTCGGCAGTGACTTGAACATCCGCCACAACATGCCGCTGGCCAGTATCCCGGCCATCCTCAGCTCCACCAGCCCGCTGGGGCTGGGTAATGGTCTGGGCCTGTTGCCGCCGCGTACCGACGCCACTGGCATTGTCTATGACGCCCCCCACCATGGGGACAGCATGAGCGCTACCGGTGAAACGCTGCACTGGACCCTCAATGGCCTGATGACCATTCCCAAGACGGCGCTGTTCGATTCGGCCGTCCTGCTCTCCGAGCTCTACTACAGCAACCTGCTCAAGCTCGATGGCAAGAACGAGGCACTCTACAAGGGCAAGGGCAGTTACCGCGGCATTGATGCCCCGACCCGTGACAACTGGGGTCTCGCGGTCAACTTCACGCCGACCTGGTACCAGGTGTTCCCGGGTGTGGATATGACCATGCCGCTGTCCGTCAATGTCGGCCTCGATGGTGTTTCGCCGGTTTCCGGCGGTGGCGCGGAAGACACCGGCAACTATGCGGTTGGCGTCGGTGCCGCCGTTTACAACAAGTACTTTGTCGACCTCAAGTACGTGGACTCCTTTGGCCAGACTGACAAGTGCGATGTCAGCGGCCTGAGCACCGGCGCGGCCAACGCCGGGAGTGGCGATGGCTCGACGCCGAACGCCTTTAGTGGCAACGAGAACTATGCCTGTTACGCCGGTGGCTACTCGGCCTTCTCGGGCGGCGGCGCGACCACGGAAGACCGTGGCGCGCTGTACCTGACGCTGAAAACCACCTTCTGATTCACCCATTGCTTAGTCATGTAAGCAGGAGAATAACAAAATGAAATTCGTGAAAACGCTGCTGGCCACTTCCCTGGCCATGATGCTTGCCGCTCAGGCACAAGCCGCCGTATCCGAACAAGAGGCGGCCAAACTGGGTACCAGCCTGACCCTGCTGGGCGCGGAAAAGGCCGGTAACGGCGACGGCTCGATTCCTGCCTACAGCGGCGGCCTGACTACCGCCCCGGCAAGCTTCAAGGCGGGCGACAGCATGCGCCCGGACCCTTACGCCAGTGAAAAGCCACTGCTGGTGATCGATGGCAAGAACGTCGACCAGTACAAGGGCATGCTCACCGCCACTTCGGTTGAGCTGGCCAAGCGCTTTCCCACTTACCGCATCGATGTCTACCCGACCCACCGCTCCGTGGCATTGCCCCAGGCCATCCTCGACAACAGCCGGAAAAATGCCGGCGGCGCCAAGTCCCTTGAGGGCGGGTTGGCCATCGACAATGTGCTGCCGGGCGTGCCGTTCCCGATCCCGCAATCGGGCAGCGAAGCCATGTGGAACTTCCTGCTGCGTTATCAGGGCGTCAACATCAACTCCAAGTACGACTCCTGGAACGTCGACTCGGCCGGTGTGGCGAGCCTGGCCACCACCGGACAGGCGTTCATTACCTACCCGATCTACGAAAACCTGGCACAGCCGATCAGCAGCTCCGATGTGTACTACCAGATGAAGCTGTACTACACCGGCCCTGCACGCCGGGCCGGTGAGGCGCTGATGCTCAAGGACGCGGCCAACCCGCTCGAGCAGCCGCGCCGCGCCTGGCAATACCTGCCTGGCCAGCGCCGGGTCAAGCTGGCGCCGAACCTGGCCTACGACACGCCTAACCCGGGTACCGCCGGTGCCGGGACCTTCGACGATGTGTTCGTGTTCAACGGTGCGCTGGACCGCTACGACTGGAAGCTGGTGGGCAAGCAGGAAATGATCGTGCCCTACAACACCTACAAGCTGACCTATGCCCAGGATCCCAAGTCGCTGACCACCCCGAACCATCTTGCACCCGATTTCGTGCGCTGGGAGAAACACCGCGTCTGGGTGGTGGAGGGCAACCTCAAGGCTGGCGCGCGCCACATCTACCAGAAGCGTCGCTTCTACCTGGATGAAGACAGCTGGGCCGCTGTGGCTTCGGACCAATACGACGCACGTGGCCAACTCTATCGCGGCTCCTTTGCCTTCCTCAGCCAGAGCTATGACAAGCAGGTACCGGACACCACGCCTTTCATGATCTACGACCTGGTGGGCGGTTCCTACAACATCAACGGAGTGGTGGGCCCTTACGGTGGTATCCGCTACATCGACTCGCTGTCCAAGGCGCAATGGTCGCCTGAGTCCCTGGCGGGTGCCGGCATTCGCTAATGCTGTGACAAGGCGCCCTGCGGTCCACTGACGGTGGAGTGGCCGCATGCCGTGGGCGTCTGACTTCAACGCCGGGTTGCACCCTGGGGTGCTCCCGGCGCGGCTTTTTCAAGAGGACGCAGTATGGGTTCGTACAAGAAGTGCGTATTGCTGGCACTGGTGTTGTGGCAAGGAATCGCTCAAGCCGCCAGCTTCGTCGACGTGCTGGACCAGCCGGCCCAGCTCAGTGCCCTGGCCGTGAGCAGCCCCCTGCTCGCCGCGGCCCGTGCGGGTGAGCGCCTGGTTGTCGTAGGGCAGCGTGGTCACATTCTTTATTCCGATGATTCAGGTCACCAGTGGCAGCAGGTGAACGTGCCGGTCAGTGCCGACCTCAATGCCGTGTCTTTCCCGACTGCAGAGCAAGGCTGGGCCGTTGGCAGCGATGGCGTGGTGCTGCACAGCAGCGATGCTGGCCAGACCTGGAACAAACAACTGGACGGCCGTGAGATCGGCGCCTTGCTGGTCAAGCACTACGGCGCCCTGGCCCAGGCTGAGCCGAACAACGAACAATGGGCGCTGCGTGTCGAAGAGGGCCAGCGGCTGATTGAAGAGGGCGCCGACAAGCCGCTCCTCGATGTCTGGTTTGCCAATGATCAGGTCGGTTATGTGGTGGGTGTGTTCAACCTGATCCTGCGCACGGAAGACGGTGGCAAGCACTGGACCCCCTTCCAGGACCGTATCGACAACCCGCAGGGCTTTCACCTCAATGCCATCGCCTCCACGGGCGACGCGCTGTACATCGCCGGCGAACAGGGATTGCTGCTCAAGTGGGATGACGCGCAGCAGCGTTTCCTGGCCGTGCACTCGCCTTATCAAGGCAGCTTTTTCGGGGTCGTGGGCAAGCCGGGTGAAGTCCTGGCCTACGGTCTGCGCGGGCATGTGTTTCGCAGCACCGATGGCGGCGCCAGCTGGAGCCCGCTGAGCACCGGGCTGCAGGTCAACATTACCGCCGCCACCCTGGACGCCAATGGGCGCTACGAGCTGTTCACCCAGGCCGGGCACCGGCTGGTCAGCTTGAAAGATGGCAGTGGCCTGCAATTGCAGGCGCAACAAAACCAGTCACCCGTCGCGGGCGCCACCCTGACCGCCGATGGTGCGCTGGTGCTGGTTGGCAGCCGTGGTGCGCGTGCGCTGGGCCAAGAATAAGAACTGAACCCATTAGAGTGAGTACCCAGACATGGGCAATATAAAGCAAGACACCATGCCGGTGATTTGCGACTTGCATGACTTCGACCGAAGCTCCGGCAACCGACTGGAACGTTGGGTGTTCAACCATCGTCCGCTGTTCATGCTGCTCATGGCACTGATCACTCTGGTGCTGGGCTACATGATGGCAACCCGCCTGGAGTTGCGCCCCAGCTTCGAGAAAATGATTCCGCAGAGCCAGCCGTACATCCAGAATTTCCTGGAAAACCGCAAGTCCTTGCGCGGCCTGGGCAGCTCGGTACGGGTGGTGATCGAAAACACCGAGGGCGATATTTTCGACCCTGAGTACCTGAGCCTGCTCAAGCAGGTCAATGACGAGTTGTTCCTGACCGAAGGCGTCGATCGCGCCTGGATGAAGTCACTCTGGAGCCCGTCGGTGCGCTGGACCGAAGTCACCGAGGAAGGCTTCCAGGGTGGCCCGGTGATGCCCGATACCTATCAGGGCTCGACCAAGGATATCGAACAGCTGCGCCAGAACATCAACCGCGCCGGCATCGTCGGTAGCCTGGTGGCCAGCGATTTCAAATCGACCATGCTGATCGTGCCGCTGCTGGACACGGCGACGGCCACGGGCCATGGCATCGATTACCATGCCTTCGCCCAGCAACTGGAACAGCAGTTGCGCGACCAGATCGAGTTCGGCGGCGACAGCAAGGCGCGCAAGGCCGGGGAGGAGGGCGAGGGCAAGTACAAGGTGCGGGTGATCGGTTTCGCCAAGTTGATGGGCGACCTGATCGACGGCCTGATCCAGGTGATGATGTTCTTCGGCCTGGCCGTGGTCACCTCGTTCGTCATCATCTACCTCTATACCCGTTGCATCCGCAGCACCTTGCTGGTGATCTTCTGCTCGCTGACGGCGGTGGTCTGGCAGTTGGGCATCGTCGCCTGGCTGGGTTACGCCCTCGATCCGTACTCGATCCTGGTGCCTTTCCTGATCTTTGCCATCGGCGTGTCCCACGCCGCGCAGAAGATGAACGGCATCATGCAGGACATCGCCCGCGGCACCCACAAGCTGATCGCGGCGCGCTACACCTTCCGCCGTCTGTTCATTGCCGGTGTCACCGCGCTGCTGGCCGACGCCGTCGGTTTCGCCGTGCTGATGCTGATCGACATCCCGGTGATCCAGGACCTGGCCATTACCGCCAGCATCGGCGTGGCGGTACTGATCTTCACCTCGCTGTTGCTGATGCCGGTGGCGCTGTCCTATATCGGCGTCGGCACCCAGGCGGCCGAGCGTGCCTTGAAGATCGATTCCCGGGCCGACAATCACCGCGGTTTCGGCAAGCTGTGGGACCTGCTCGACCGGTTCACCACGCGCAAGTGGGCCACCGGCATTGTCATCGGCGCCCTGGTGTTGGGTATCGCGGGCTTTGTGGTCAGCCTGCAACTGAAAATCGGCGACCTCGACAGTGGCGCCCCGGAGTTGCGCGCGGACTCGCGCTACAACCGCGACAACGCCTACATCACCAGCCACTACGCGCTGTCCAGCGACCTGTTCGCGGTGATGATCAAGACCCCGGCCGAAGGCTGCCTGAACTACCAGACCCTGATCCTCGCCGACCGCCTGGCCTGGGAGCTGCAACAGTACCCGGGCGTGCAGGCGACCTCATCGCTGGTCAACGCGGTGCGCCAGATCACCGCGGGCTCGTTCGAAGGCAACCCCAAGCTCAACAACATCCAGCGCAACCAGGACGTCCTGAACTACGCCGCTCAACAGGCCTCGGTCAATGCGCCGGAACTGTTCAATAACGATTGCTCGGTGATGCCGGTCATTGCCTACCTCAAGGACCACAAGGCCGAGACCCTGGACGCGGTGGTGGCGATCGCCGACCGCTTCGCCAAGGCCAACAGCACCGACGATCGCCAGTTCCTGCTGGCCGCCGGCACCGCGGGCATTGAAGCGGCAACCAACATCGTGGTGCGCGAAGCCAACCGCACCATGCTGATCTATGTCTACCTGGCAGTCATCGTGTTCTGCCTGATCACCTTCCGCAGCTGGCGCGCTGTGCTGGTGGCCCTGTTGCCGCTGGTGCTGACCTCGATTCTCTGCGAGGCCTTGATGGTGGTCATGGGCATCGGCGTGAAAGTCGCGACCTTGCCGGTGATCGCCCTGGGGGTGGGCATCGGCGTGGATTACGCGCTGTACCTGCTCAGTGTGCAACTGGCCTACCAGCGCAGCGGCATGCCATTGGCCGAGGCCTATCGCAACGCGGTGTCCTTCACGGGCCGGGTGGTCGGCCTGGTCGGCATCACCCTGGCCGCCGGTGTGGTGTGCTGGGCCTGGTCGCCGATCAAGTTCCAGGCCGACATGGGCATCCTGCTGACCTTCATGTTCCTCTGGAACATGCTCGGAGCCTTGATCCTGATTCCGGCGCTGTCCTACTTCCTGCTGCGCGATACCGGCATGCCGGCCCGCGTCGCCAAGCCTGCGTGAACCTTTTTATCCATCAGGGCAGCTTCTTGCCCTGACATTGCCTGAGTGTTTGAAACATGTCTGATTACAAAGCTCCCCTGCGCGATATGCGTTTCGTACTCAACGAAGTCTTTGAAGTCTCCCGGTTGTGGGCCTCCATGCCAGCCCTGGCCGAACTGGTCGATGAAGAGACGGCCACGGCCGTGCTCGAGGAAGCCGGCAAGGTGGCTGCAGGCCTCATTGCCCCGCTCAATCGCAGTGGCGACGAGCAGGGCTGCACCTGGAGCGACGGCGCGGTGACCACGCCGGACGGTTTCCCCGCAGCCTACCGTGCCTTTGCCGAAGGCGGCTGGGTCGGTGTGGGCGGTGATCCGGCCTACGGCGGCATGGGCATGCCCAAGGTGATTGGCGCCCAGGTCGAGGAAATGGTCAATGGCGCCAACCTGTCCTTCGGCCTGTACCCGATGTTGACCGCCGGTGCCTGCCTGTCGCTCAAGGCCCACGCCAGCGAAGAGCTGAAGGCGGCCTACCTGCCGAACATGTACGCCGGCGTCTGGACCGGCTCCATGTGCCTGACCGAGCCCCACGCCGGTACCGACCTGGGGATCATCCGCACCAAGGCCGAACCTCAGGCCGATGGCGCCTACAAGGTCAGCGGTACCAAGATCTTCATCACCGGTGGTGAGCAGGACCTGACCGAGAACATCATCCACCTGGTGCTGGCCAAGCTGCCGGACGCGCCGGCCGGGGCAAAAGGTATCTCGCTGTTCCTGGTGCCCAAGTTCATGGTCAATGCCGACGGCAGCCTGGGGGCGCGCAATCCGGTCAGCTGTGGTTCGATCGAGCACAAGATGGGCATCAAGGGGTCGTCCACCTGCGTGATGAACTTCGACGAAGCCGTGGGTTACCTGGTCGGCGAGCCGAACAAAGGCCTGTTGGCCATGTTCACCATGATGAACTACGAACGCCTGGGGGTGGGTATCCAGGGCCTGGCGACCGCCGAACGCTCCTACCAGAACGCCGTGGAATACGCCCGCGATCGCCTGCAGAGCCGGGCGCCGACCGGACCGCAAGCCAAGGACAAGGTGGCTGACCCGATCATCGGGCATCCTGACGTGCGCCGCATGTTGCTGACCATGAAGGCCTGTAACGAAGGCGGCCGGGCGTTTTCCACCTACGTGGCCATGCAACTCGATACGGCCAAGTACAGCGAAGACCCGGCCACGCGCAAACGCGCCGAAGAACTGGTGGCGCTGCTGACCCCGGTCGCCAAGGCGTTCCTGACCGACCTGGGCCTGGAAACCACGGTGCACGGCCAGCAGGTGTTCGGTGGCCACGGCTACATCCGCGAGTGGGGCCAGGAACAACTGGTGCGCGACGTGCGGATCACCCAGATCTACGAAGGCACCAACGGCATCCAGGCACTGGACCTGGTGGGACGCAAGGTGGTGGGCACGGGCGGCGCGTACTACCAACTGTTCGCTGACGAGATCCGTCATTTCACGGCCACGGCAGACGCGGCGCTGGGCGAGTTCGTCAAGCCGCTCGATGCGGCCCTGGACCGCCTCGACGAACTGACGGCCTGGGTGCTGGATCGCGCCAAGGGCAACCCGAACGAAATCGGCGCGGCGTCGGTGGAATACCTGCATGCCTTCGGCTACACCGCCTACGCCTACATGTGGGCGTTGATGGCCAAGGCCGCACTGGGCAAGGAAGCGCAGGATGACTTCTACGCCAGCAAGATGGGGACTGCGCGCTTCTATTTCGCACGTTTGTTGCCGCGCATCGAGTCGCTGGCCGCGTCGGTCAGGGCCGGCAGTGAGTCGCTGTACTTGCTCGACGCCGAACAGTTCTGAGCCCGAGCATCGCAGACGACCTGCAACCTACAGAATCAGGAAGCCCCACCGTGTCGAAAACAAAAATAATCGCGCCCGCAGAAGGCGCTTACAGCTATCCCTTGTTGATCAAAAGCCTGCTGCTCTCGGGGGCCCGCTACGCGCCCGAGCAGGAGATCGTCTACGCAGACAAGCTGCGCTACAACTACCGCACGCTCAATGAGCGGATCAGGCGCCTGGCCAATGCGCTGGTCAACGCAGGCGTAAAGGCAGGGGATACCGTGGCCCTGCTCGATTGGGACAGCCACCGCTACCTGGAGTGTTTCTTCGCCGTGCCGATGATTGGCGCGGTGTTGCACACGGTCAACATCCGCCTCTCGCCCGAGCAGGTGCTCTATACCATGAACCACGCCGAGGATGACGTGGTGCTGGTGCATGATGATTTCCTGCCGTTGATGGAGCAGATTCATGGCGAGCTGACGACCGTCAAGGGCTTTATCCAGCTCAGCGACGTCGGCGCACCCGCCACCGGGTTACCGGTGTTGGGCGAATATGAAGCGCTGCTGGCCCGGAGTGAGCCGCACTTCGACTTCCCCGACTTCGACGAGAATTCGGTGGCGACCCTGTTCTACACCACCGGCACCACGGGCAACCCCAAGGGGGTGTATTTCAGCCACCGCCAGTTGGTGCTGCATACCCTGAACGCCGTGGGCACCCTGGGCGTGTACCAGGGCTTGCCGTTGCTGCGCTCGGACGACGTGTACATGCCCATCACGCCGATGTTCCATGTGCACGCCTGGGGCGTGCCATATGTGGCGACGCTGATGGGGATCAAGCAGGTTTACCCGGGTCGCTATGAACCCAATAGCCTGGTCAGGCTGCACCGCGATGAGAAGGTCACCTTTTCCCATTGCGTACCGACGATTCTGCAGATGATCCTCGATTGCAAGGAAGCGATGCAGGCTGACTTCACCGGCTGGAAACTGCTCCTGGGTGGCAGTGCCTTGACCCATGGCGTCGCGGCCCAAGCGACGGCAAAAGGCATGCTGGTCCACAGTGGCTATGGTATGTCCGAGACCTGTCCGTTGATTTGCCTTACGCACTTGCGTGAGCCGGAATCCGCGCAAAGCGCGCAGGACCAGGTGGCTGCCAGGATCAAGACCGGGGTGGCGGTGCCGATGGTCGAGATGAAAATCATCGACGCCTTCGGTAACGAGGCGCCTCACGATGGTGAATCCCAGG
The DNA here is from genome assembly GCF_900187415.1 of Pseudomonas sp. Irchel s3b6. Lineage (NCBI taxonomy): Bacteria > Pseudomonadati > Pseudomonadota > Gammaproteobacteria > Pseudomonadales > Pseudomonadaceae > Pseudomonas > Pseudomonas sp. Irchel s3b6. The sequence goes on from NZ_FYDM01000012.1 coordinate 64,608, forward strand.
GCGAGATTGTGCTGCGTGCGCCCTGGCTGACCCAGGGTTACCTGAAAGAACCGGAGCAAGGCGCTCAGCTCTGGGAAAACGGCTGGATGCATACCGGCGACATCGCTTCGATCGACGCGCTGGGTGTGGTGGAGATCAAGGACCGCCTCAAGGACGTGATCAAGACCGGGGGCGAGTGGATCAGCTCGCTGGAACTGGAAAGCCTGATCAGTGAGCACCCGGCGGTTGCATCGGTCGCGGTGGTCGGTATTCCTGATCCGCAGTGGGGGGAGCGGCCGATTGCCCTGGTGGTGGGTGTGCCCGGCGAAGATATTGCTCCCGGGCAGTTGGAGGTCCATCTGCATCACTATGTCGAGAGTGGCCGCATCAACAAGTGGGCGATCCCCAAGCAGATCAGGATCGTGGACGATATCCCCAAGACCAGTGTCGGCAAGATCAACAAGCGGCTTATCCGGCAAGAGGAACTGGCCCGCCAGGTCCAGTGAACCCTGCGTCAACCCGGTGATTGCCGGCGCCCCTTCGGGGCGTCCGGCATCCCGTCAATTGCAGTGTGGTCGGGGCGGCATTCACCAGGCACCGAGGTACGCTTCGGATCATGGCCTGCTGATGTCACCCTGCCGTGTTTTTTGCCAACATCTTGAAGCACTCTCGCAGCCAAGCCTCGGGCAATTTAGATCTAGACTGACGACCCTATTTATTCAGTAACGTCTTTTTTCTGGAGGCTGCACATGAACACCCGTGGTTTGCTCGATCAGCTACTCAAGTCCGGTCAGGATATGTTGCAGAACAAGACCGGCACCCCTCAGCGTAATGCTTCAGGCTCCAGCGGATTGAGCAGTCTGTTGTCCGGCGCCACCGGCGGTGCGTTGGCCGCCGGTGCCATGGGCCTGCTGTTGGGCAGCAAGAAGGCTCGCAAGTATGGCGGCAAGGCAGTGACCTATGGTGGTCTCGCGGCCTTGGGCGTCCTGGCCTACAAGGCTTATGGCAACTGGCAGGCCCAGCAGGGCACGGCGCCACACTCCGCCCCACAAACCCTTGACCGCTTGCCGCCCGCGCAGGTCGAGGAGCATAGCCAGGCCATCCTCAAGGCGCTGGTGGCGGCGGCCAAGGCCGATGGTCATGTCGACGAGCGCGAGCGTGCGCTGATCGAAGGCGAATTCACCCGGCTGGACAACGATCAGGCACTGCAGCATTGGCTGCACGCCGAACTCAACAAGCCACTCGACCCGGCCGACGTCGCGCGCGCTGCCAGCACCCCGGAAATGGCGGCCGAGATGTACATCGCCAGTGTGATGATGGTGGACGAAGAGAGCTTCATGGAAAAATCCTACCTCGACGAACTGGCACGCCAGCTCAAGCTGGAACCGGGGCTCAAGGCCGAACTGGAGCGGCAGGTGCGCCTGGCGCAGGTCTGACGGCCGTGCCTGCCTGAACTCACTGCCCGTGGAAAGCGTGGCCATTGGGGGATGCCGTCCTCAATGGCCAATCCACAGCCTGTTTCTACACAACTATCGCTGGCAGCCCGTGGCTTGTCTGGCGGAGAGTAGCTGTCCCGGTGCATTCAAGGGTTTTCGCCCGGGATGAGACGCAGTGCGCAACCGCTGATTATTCGTGGCGCGCCCTCGGCTATACTCCCCAGCATTTGAATGGCCCCGAGGACTGACTGTGAAGAACTGGACGTTACGCCAACGCATATTGGCGAGTTTTGCGGTGATCATCACCATCATGTTCCTGATGGTTGTTGTCTCCTATTCACGGTTGCTGAAGATCGAGGCCAGTGAAAACAGCGTGCGTGACGATGCGGTGCCCGGGCTTTACTACAGTTCGATGATTCGCAGCGCCTGGGTCGACAGCTATTTGCAGACTCAGAAAATGCTGGGCCTGGAGGAGGGGCAGGGCGTCACTGCGGAAAATGTCGCCGAGTTCGAATCTTATGAGCAGCATCTTCAAACGCTGATGGCTGACTACGCCGCCACCATTCATGGCAGCGAGGACCGCAAGGAATTCGACTTGTTCGAGAAGGCGCACCAGAACTACGCCATCATTCTGGCTTCGGTCCTGGAGTTGCATAAGAACAACAAGGAAGCCGAAGCGACCAAAATGTTCACCGTACAACTGACGCCGGCCTGGACTGCAGGTCGTGTGAAGCTCAATGAGATCATCGGCGAGAACAAGGTCGTGGCCGACCATGCCACGGCGGCCATCGACGATGCCGTGGTTGCGGCAAAAATCAGCATGGGCCTGTCGCTGCTGGTGGCGATCGTCGTCGCCGGGCTCTGTGGTCTGCTGCTGATGCGCGCGATCATGTCGCCGATGAACCGCATCGTGAATATCCTCGAAACCATGCGCACCGGAGACCTGAGCAATCGCCTGAACCTGGATCGCAATGACGAATTCGGGGCGGTGGAAACCGGCTTCAACGACATGATGACCGAGTTGACCTCGCTGGTGTCCCAGGCACAGCGCTCCTCGGTACAGGTCACCACCTCGGTGACGGAAATTGCCGCGACCTCCAAGCAACAGCAGGCCACCGCCACTGAAACCGCCGCGACCACCACGGAAATCGGCGCCACCTCGCGGGAAATCGCAGCGACCTCCCGCGACCTGGTACGCACCATGACCGAGGTGTCCACGGCGGCCGACCAGGCTTCGGTGCTGGCCGGCTCCGGTCAGCAAGGGCTGGCGCGCATGGAAGACACCATGCATTCGGTGATGGGCGCCGCGGATCTGGTCAACGCCAAGCTGGCGATCCTCAACGAGAAGGCCGGCAACATCAATCAGGTGGTGGTGACTATCGTCAAAGTCGCCGACCAGACCAACCTGTTGTCGCTCAACGCGGCGATCGAAGCGGAAAAGGCCGGTGAATACGGGCGCGGTTTTGCCGTGGTGGCCACCGAAGTCCGGCGCCTGGCTGACCAGACGGCTGTCGCGACCTATGACATCGAGCAAATGGTGCGCGAGATCCAGTCCGCGGTGTCGGCCGGCGTGATGGGGATGGACAAGTTCTCCGAAGAAGTGCGCCGCGGCATGTCCGAAGTGCAGCAGGTCGGCGAGCAGTTGTCGCAGATCATTCATCAGGTTCAGGCGCTGGCGCCTCGGGTGTTGATGGTCAACGAAGGCATGCAGGCCCAGGCCACGGGTGCCGAGCAGATCAATCATGCGCTGGTGCAGTTGGGCGATGCCAGCGGCCAGACGGTCGAGTCCCTGCGTCAGGCCAGTTTCGCCATCGACGAGCTGAGCCAGGTGGCCGTCGGGCTGCGCAGCGGCGTCTCGCGATTCAAAGTCTGATGAGCGAGCTCGTGGTCAAACGGGGCGCTGGCGTGGCACCGAAGCAGTCGCTGTTCCTGGTGTTTCGCATCGGTGAGGAGCGTTATGCCGTGCAAGCGGTCGAGGTGGCGGAAGTGCTGCCCTGCCTGCCGCTCAAACCCATCGCCAGGAGCCCGCAGTGGGTCGCCGGCGTGTTTGCCTATCGCGGCCTGATCGTGCCGGTGATCGATGTGGGGGCCCTGGCGTTCGGCCAGCCGGCCCAGGCACGCACCAGTACACGCCTGGTGTTGGTGCACTATCGGCCGGACGAGACGGAACCCGCGCAACTGCTGGGTCTGATTCTTGAACAGGCCACCGATACCCTGCGTTGCGATCCCCAGGAGTTCCAGCCCTATGGCCTGGACAACCGCCAGGCGCCTTATCTGGGGCCGGTGCGCGAAGATGCCCGGGGGTTGTTGCAATGGGTGCGGGTGGCGGACCTGCTGGACGCGCAGGTTCGGGCGCTGCTGTTTCCATCGCCACCCCTGGATCTGGCGATGCTCGAGGAAGGCGCATGAGCAGCGACCAGCGTTTTTTCGACTTCCTCAAGGAACGCATCGGTCTGGACGTGAGTTCGGTCGGGCCGGCGATCATCGAGCGCGCGGTGCGCCAGCGCACGGCAGCGCAGCAGGTGGAAACCTCCGATGAGTACTGGCACCACCTGCAAGGTTCACGCGAGGAACAGCAAGCGCTGATCGAAGCGGTGATCGTTCCCGAAACCTGGTTTTTCCGCTACCCGGAGTCCTTTGCTACCCTGGCCAAGCTGGCGACCAAACGCCTGGCCGAGATCAAGGGCATGCGTGCGTTGCGGATTCTCAGCCTGCCGTGTTCCACCGGCGAGGAGCCTTACTCGATCGCCATGGCGTTGCTCGATACCGGGCTTGCGCCCCATCAGTTCAAGGTCGAAGGCCTGGATGTCAGCCCGCTGTCGGTCGAGCGAGCCAAGCGTGCGTGCTACACCAGGAACTCCTTTCGCGGGCAGCCCATGGATTTTCGCGAGCGACATTTCACTGTCGAAGGCGAGCGCTATCACCTCAGTGAGCGAGTGCGCGAGCAAGTGCGCCTGCAGGTGGGGAATCTGCTGGACCCGACGCTGCTGGCCAATGAAGCACCCTATGACTTCGTGTTTTGCCGCAATCTGCTGATCTATTTCGACCAGCCCACCCAGCAGCAGGTTTTTCAAGTGCTCAAGCGCCTGACCCATGAGGACGGCGTGCTGTTTATCGGTCCGGCCGAAGGCAGTCTGCTGGGGCGTCTGGGCATGCGCTCAATCGGGATCGCCCAGTCGTTTGCCTTCAGTCGTCACAGTGCCCCTGAACCCGAGTCGCCGGCCTTTATCGCGCCACCGCTGCCCGTCAGTTTGCCCGTGCGTAACACTGCGCCGCCGACGGTTCGCAGTCGCCCTTTCGCCACGCAAGCTCCTGCACCCGCGGCGCCGCGCAGCCTTGAGAAAACGCCGAGCAATGATGCCGCGGCGCTGTTGGCGAACATTGCGACCCTGGCCAACGAAGGCAAGAGCCTCGAGGCGCGAGCGGCTTGCGAAGACTATTTACGCGGCCACGGGCCGGTGGCGCAGGTGTTCTATTGGCTGGGGCTGCTCAGCGATGTCGCCGGCAGCGTGCTGGAAGCCCAGGGTTACTACCGCAAGGCGTTGTACCTGGAGCCGCAACACCCGGAGGCCTTGATGCACCTGGCGGCATTGCTGGCATCCCAGGGCGATGCGGCGGGCGCCCGTCGCATGCAGGAGCGTGCCGCCCGCAACGAACGTACCGCTGACAGTGAGCGTAAACGATGACCGGTTCTGTTTCATTGAACGTGACCCATGAAGATGCCCAGGCCATCGACGACTGCTGGAACCGCATCGGTATTCACGGCGACAAGTCCTGCCCATTGCTGTCCGAACATATCCATTGCCGTAACTGTGCGGTGTACTCCGCCTCGGCCACGCGTTTGCTGGATCGTTATGCCCTGCAGCAAGACGATGAGGCCCATTCGTCTGCCGCCGTCGAGGCGGATGTCGTCACGCGTTCGTTGCTGATGTTCCGCCTGGGCGAAGAATGGCTGGCGCTGAGTACCCGCAGCCTGGTGGAAGTGGCGCCCTTGCAGGCGATTCATTCCTTGCCTCATCAACGTTCGCGCGCCCTGATGGGGGTTGCCAATGTGCGAGGTGCGCTGGTGGCCTGCCTGTCGCTGGCGCAGTTGCTGGAGCTGGAAGTCACCGCGGGCGTGGCGTCAACCGCACGGGTCATGCCGCGCATGCTGATCATCGCGGCACACGGTGGCCCGGTGGTGGTACCGGTGGATGAGGTGGACGGGATTCACGCCATCGATGAGCGGATCCTCGACAGCGCTTCCCGTTCGGGGCTGCAGGCCGGCGCCAGGTACACCCGGGGCGTGCTGCCCTTCAGGGGGCGTAGTTTGCGCTGGCTGGACGAAGAGCAGTTGTTGTCCGCCGTGACCCGGAGCCTGACATGACCCCAGATCAAATGCGCGACGCCTCATTGCTGGAGCTGTTCAGTCTCGAGGCCGAAGCCCAGACCCAGGTCCTCAGCGCCGGCCTGCTGGCGCTGGAGCGCGACCCGACCCAGGCCGATCATCTGGAAGCTTGCATGCGCGCGGCCCATTCGCTCAAGGGCGCCGCGCGGATTGTCGGCGTGGATGCCGGGGTCAGTGTTTCCCACGTCATGGAAGATTGCCTGGTCAGTGCCCAGGAGGGGCGACTGTTCCTGCGTCCGGAGCACATCGATGCCTTGCTGCAAGGCACCGATCTGTTGATGCGCATTGCCACGCCGGGCAGCGCCAATATAGGACCGAACGACATTGATGCCTACGTGGCGTTGATGGGACGGTTGCTTGACCCCGCCGCGGTGGCGGCGCCGGTCATGGCGCAAACCCTGTTATCGGCCACTGCGCCGATGGCCGAGTTGCAACTCGACCCCCCAGCGCCGTCAGCGCCAGCGCTTGAGTCGCCAGACGCCGCGTCATCGCTGGCCACGCCGGGGGAGGCTGTGCACAAGACCAAGCGCGTCACCGAGAGTGGTGAGCGGGTATTGCGGGTCACGGCCGAACGCCTCAACAGCTTGCTCGATCTGTCCAGCAAGTCGCTGGTGGAAACCCAGCGCCTGAAACCCTACCTGTCGACGATGCAGCGTCTCAAGCGCATACAGAACAATAGCCTGCGTGCCCTCGAAAGCCTCAACGTCCACCTCAAAGAGCAGGCTCTGGGCCTTGAGGCGCAAGAGGCACTGGGTGATGCACGGAGGCTGCTGGCCGAGTCCCAGCAACTGCTGGCCGAGAAAACCGCCGAACTCGATGAGTTCGCCTGGCAGGCCAGCCAGCGTGCCCAGGTCCTGTACGACACGGCGCTGGCTTGTCGTATGCGGCCTTTTGCCGATGTGCTCACTGGCCAGGCGCGGATGGTGCGCGACCTGGGCCGCAGCCTGGGCAAGCAGGTCCGGTTGGAGATCGACGGCGAGAAAACCCAGGTCGACCGCGACGTCCTGGAAAAGCTGGAAGCCCCGCTGACCCATTTGTTGCGTAACGCTGTCGATCACGGCATCGAAATGCCCGAGCAGCGGTTGCTGGCCGGTAAGCCGGCCGAAGGCTTGATTCGTTTGCGTGCCTCTCATCAGGCCGGTCTGCTGGTGCTGGAGTTGAGCGATGACGGCAATGGTGTGGACCTGGAGCGGGTTCGGCGCAGCATTGTCGAGCGTCAGTTGTCGCCGAGCGAGACCGCCGCACAGTTGAGTGAGGAGGAGCTGCTGACCTTCCTGTTCCTGCCCGGCTTCAGCCTGCGCGACACCGTCACCGAGGTGTCGGGGCGCGGCGTCGGTCTGGACGCGGTTCAGCACATGGTCCGCCAACTGCGGGGCGCGGTGGTGCTGGAGCAGAAAGCGGGCGAGGGCAGTCACTTCCATCTCGAGGTGCCGCTGACGCTGTCGGTGGTACGCAGCCTGGTGGTGGAGGTTGGTGAAGAGGCCTACGCCTTCCCGTTGGCGCACATCGAGCGCATGTGCGACCTGGAACCGGACGAAATCGTTCAGGTGGAAGGTCGTCAGCACTTCTGGCACGAAGGCCGGCACGTTGGCCTGGTGGCGGCCAGTCAGCTGCTGCAGCGACCGGCGAGCCAGACCAGTCCGGCAACGCTCAAGGTGGTGGTCATTCGCGAACGGGATGCGGTGTACGGCGTGGCCGTCGAGCGTTTTATCGGTGAGCGGACCTTGGTGGTACTGCCGTTGGATGAGCGCCTGGGCAAGGTTCAGGATATTTCCGCCGGTGCCCTGCTCGATGATGGTTCGGTGGTGTTGATTGTCGATGTCGAAGACATGCTGCGCTCGGTGGAGAAACTGCTCAACACCGGGCGCCTTGAGCGGATCGCACGCCACAGCCAGCAGGCGGCGCAAGTGGCGCGCAAACGGATTCTGGTGGTCGATGACTCGCTGACGGTGCGTGAACTGCAGCGCAAGCTGCTGCTCAATCGGGGCTATGACGTGGCCGTTGCCGTGGATGGCATGGACGGCTGGAATGCCCTGCGCTCCGAAGACTTCGACCTGCTGATTACCGATATTGATATGCCGCGCATGGACGGGATCGAACTGGTCTCGCTGCTGCGTCGCGACAACCGGCTGCAATCGCTGCCGGTCATGGTGGTGTCCTACAAGGATCGCGAAGAGGATCGGCGTCGTGGACTGGAAGCGGGGGCCGACTATTATCTAGCCAAGGCCAGTTTCCACGACGATGCCCTGCTCGACGCGGTGGTTGAGCTCATAGGAGGAGCGCGGGCATGAAAATCGCAATCGTCAATGATATGCCCATGGCCGTGGAGGCCCTGCGCCGGGCCCTGGCGTTCGAGCCGGCGCATCAGGTGGTGTGGGTGGCCGGCAACGGCCTGGAGGCGGTGCAGCGTTGTGCTGAGTTGACCCCGGACTTGATCCTGATGGACTTGATCATGCCGGTCATGGACGGGGTCGAAGCCACCCGCCGGATCATGGCCGAGACACCTTGTGCGATTGTCATTGTCACGGTCGATCGCCAGCAGAATATCCACAGGGTGTTCGAGGCCATGGGCCACGGCGCGCTGGATGTGGTGGATACGCCGGCACTCGGGGCCGGTGATCCGAAGGAAGCCGCAGCACCGCTGCTGCGCAAGATTCTGAATATTGCCTGGTTGATCGGTGACCGCGGCAATCGCGTGCGCTCCAACCCGGTACCGCAGCGTAGCCCTGGGCAGTGTCAGCGCCTGGTGGCCATCGGCTCGTCTGCCGGAGGGCCCGCGGCACTGGAGGTCTTGCTCAAGGGGCTGCCCCCTGATTTTCCGGCCGCCATTGTGCTGGTGCAGCATGTCGACCAGGTGTTCGCCGCCGGCATGGCCGAGTGGCTCGGCAGTTCCAGCGGTTTGAACGTCCGCCTGGCCGAGGAAGGCGAGCCACCGCAAAACGGTACGGTTTTGCTGGCAGGCACCAACCACCACATTCGGTTGTTGAAAAATGGCACGCTGGCCTACACCGCCGAGCCGGTCAACGAGATCTATCGACCTTCGATCGATGTTTTCTTCGAAAGCGTGGCCAGTTACTGGAATGGTGATGCAGTGGGTGTGCTGCTCACCGGCATGGGCCGTGATGGGGCCCAAGGACTCAAATTGATGCGCCAGCAGGGTTACCTGACCATCGCTCAGGATCAGCACAGCAGTGCGGTGTACGGCATGCCGAAAGCCGCCGCCGCCATCGATGCGGCTGTGGAAATCCGCCCGCTGGAGAAAATAGCGCCACGATTGCTGGAGATCTTTGCAAAATGAACGACATCAGCAACGGAACAGGCCAGGTAGTAATTCAGGTGAATACCCATGGATGATTTACAGCTCGACGATTTTAAAACCGATGAAAATGCCGCCATGGTGCTGCTGGTCGACGACCAGGCCATGATCGGTGAGGCCGTGCGTCGTGGATTGGCGAGCGAAGAAAATATCGACTTCCATTTTTGTGCCGATCCGCACCAGGCAATCGCCCAGGCCATCCGGATCAAGCCGACCGTGATCCTCCAGGACCTGGTCATGCCGGGCCTGGATGGCCTGTCGCTGGTGCGTGAGTATCGCAATCACCCGGCGACCAAGGACATTCCGATCATCGTGCTGTCGACCAAGGAAGATCCCCTGATCAAGAGCGCGGCCTTTGCGGCCGGCGCCAACGATTACCTGGTGAAACTGCCGGACAACATCGAGCTGGTGGCGCGCATTCGTTACCACTCACGCTCCTACACCACGCTGATCCAGCGCGATGCCGCCTACCGGGCGCTGCGGGTCAGCCAGCAGCAGTTGCTCGACACCAACCTGGTGCTGCAACGGTTGATGCACTCCGACGGCCTGACCGGGCTGTCCAACCGCCGGCATTTCGACGAATACCTGGAGCTGGAATGGCGCCGGGCCATGCGTGACCAGAGTCAGCTGTCGCTGTTGATGATCGATGTCGACTATTTCAAATCCTACAACGACAACTTCGGCCACCTGGAGGGTGACGAAGCCCTGCGCAAGGTCGCTGCTGCGATTCGCGAGGCCAGCAGCCGACCATCGGATCTGCCGGCCCGTTATGGTGGCGAAGAGTTTGCGTTGGTGCTGCCCAATACGTCGCCGGGCGGTGCCCGGCTGGTGGCGGAAAAGCTGCGCCAGACCGTGGCGGCCCTGAAAATTCCGCACATTGCGCCGGCCGAGGGAGGCTGCCTGACCATCAGCATCGGGCTCTCGACCATCACCCCGCAACCGAGCAGTGACAGCCGGCAATTGATCTCGGCGGCGGACAAGGGGTTGTACCAGGCCAAAAACAATGGGCGCAATCAGGTGGGGATTGAATGAACCAGGCTGTTCATTCGTAGCTAAAGCCGCCAGGCGGGCTGCCGTGACGGCCTGATTACGTTATACTCGTCGGCTTTAAAAAGTTCGCCAACGAGTGCTGCCCGCCATGGAAATCAACCCGATCCTTAACAGTATCAAGGACCTGTCCGAGCGCTCCGAAACTATTCGGGGGTATCTTTGACTACGATCAAAAGCATGAGCGTCTGACTGAAGTCAATCGCGAGCTTGAAGATCCGAATGTCTGGAACAACCCGTCGTACGCTCAGGAACTGGGCCGCGAGCGGTCGCTGCTAGCTCAGATCGTCGAAACCCTCGACGAAATGCACAGCGGTCTGGCCGATGCCAAAGACCTGCTGCTGATGTCCGCCGAAGAAGAAGACCAGGCCGCCGTCGATGACGTCGCTGCCGAAGTCGAGCGCCTGCGCGAGTCCCTGGAAAAACTCGAGTTCCGTCGCATGTTCAGCGGCGAGATGGATGCCAACAACGCCTACCTGGACATCCAGGCCGGCTCCGGCGGCACTGAGGCCCAGGACTGGGCCAACATCCTGCTGCGCATGTACCTGCGCTGGGCCGACAAACGCGGTTTCGACGCGACCATCATGGAACTGTCGGCCGGTGAAGTCGCCGGGATCAAGGGCGCTACCGTGCACATCAAGGGCGAATACGCCTTTGGCTGGCTGCGGACCGAAATCGGTGTACACCGCCTGGTGCGCAAGAGCCCGTTCGACTCCGGCAACCGCCGCCACACCTCGTTCTCGGCAGTGTTCGTGTCGCCTGAAATCGATGACAACATCGAAATCGACATCAACCCGTCGGACCTGCGTATCGACACCTACCGCTCCTCGGGTGCCGGTGGTCAGCATGTAAACACCACCGACTCGGCCGTACGTATCACCCACGTACCGACCAACACCGTGGTCAGCTGCCAGAACGAACGCTCCCAGCACGCCAACAAAGACACCGCGATGAAAATGTTGCGGGCGCGCTTGTACGAGCAGGAAGTGCAGAAACGTAACGCCGCCTCGCAAGCGCTGGAAGACACCAAGTCGGACATCGGCTGGGGTCACCAGATCCGCTCCTATGTACTCGATGCGTCGCGAATCAAGGATTTGCGCACTAACATCGAACGCAGCGACTGCGACAAGGTGCTCGACGGCGATATCGACGAATACCTGGTGGCCAGCCTGAAACAGGGCCTGTAAACCGCCAGTCAAGACCTCAAGTCCCCCGTCATCGGCGGGGGCAACGAACCTGTGATGGAATTTTTAAAGACATGAGCGACCTAGAACTCGACCCGCAAGCCCTGCAACAGGAAGAAAACTCCCTGATCGCCCTGCGCAAGGAAAAGCTTGCTGCCGAGCGCGCCAAGGGCAATGCCTTCCCGAACGACTTCCGCCGCGAAAACTACTGCGATGCCCTGCAGAAGCAGTACGCGGACAAGACCAAGGAAGAGCTGGCAGAGGCTGCAATCCCGGTCAAGGTTGCCGGTCGCATCATGCTCAACCGTGGCTCGTTCATGGTGATTCAGGACATGACCGGGCGGATCCAGGTTTACGTCAACCGTAAGACCCTGTCCGAAGACACCCTGGCCTCGGTGAAAACCTGGGACATGGGCGACATCATTGCCGCCGAAGGCACCCTGGCCCGTTCCGGCAAGGGTGACCTGTACGTTGAAATGACCCACGTGCGCCTGCTGACCAAGTCGCTGCGCCCGCTGCCGGACAAGCACCACGGCCTGACCGATACCGAGCAACGCTACCGCCAGCGTTACGTTGATCTGATCGTCAACGATGACGTGCGCCAGACTTTCCGCGTGCGTTCGCAAGTGATTGCCCACATCCGCAGCTTCCTGATGCAGCGTGACTTCCTGGAAGTGGAAACGCCGATGCTGCAAACCATCCCCGGTGGTGCTGCGGCCAAGCCGTTCGAAACCCACCACAATGCCCTGGACATGGAAATGTTCCTGCGTATCGCCCCGGAGCTGTACCTCAAGCGTCTGGTGGTCGGTGGTTTTGAAAAGGTGTTCGAGATCAACCGCAACTTCCGTAACGAAGGCGTTTCGACTCGTCACAACCCTGAATTCACCATGTTGGAGTTCTACCAGGCTTACGCCGACTACGAAGACAACATGGACCTGACCGAAGAACTGTTCCGTGAACTGGCGCAGCTGGTTCTGGGCAGCACCGACGTGCCGTACGGCGACAAGGTGTTCCATTTCGGCGAACCGTTCGTGCGCCTGTCGGTGTTCGACTCGATCCTCAAGTACAACCCCGAGCTGACCGCTGACGACCTGAACGACATCGACAAGGCTCGCGCCATCGCCAAGAAAGCCGGCGCCAAGGTGCTGGGCTTCGAAGGCCTGGGCAAGCTGCAGGTGATGATTTTCGAAGAACTGGTCGAGCACAAGCTGGAGCAGCCGCACTTCATCACCCAGTACCCGTTCGAAGTGTCGCCGCTGGCCCGTCGTAACGACGATAACCCGAACGTCACCGACCGTTTCGAGCTGTTCATCGGTGGCCGTGAAATCGCCAACGCCTACTCCGAGTTGAACGATGCGGAAGACCAGGCCGAGCGTTTCATGGCGCAGGTGGCCGACAAGGACGCCGGCGACGACGAAGCCATGCACTACGACGCCGATTTCGTGCGTGCGCTGGAGTACGGCATGCCGCCAACGGCCGGTGAAGGGATCGGCATCGATCGCCTGGTGATGTTGCTGACCAACTCGCCATCGATCCGTGACGTGATCCTGTTCCCGCACATGCGCCCGCAAGCGTAAGCGTTTCAGTAAAAAAGCCGCCTAAAACAGGCGGCTTTTTATTGCCTGTCTGGTACAAATGTATCAATTGGTTACTTTTGCAGATTAGAGAGGAATACCTGTCGTGAACCGTGCAATTGCTCAAGAAGGTGCAGCGGGCATCGCCACTGCGGTCGCTGAAAGTGTTCAGTACCAGGGCCGCAAGGCCAGCCGACAGGGCAGTGAACAGCGTCGACAGGAAATTCTCGACGCGGCGATGCGTATTGTCGTGCGTGATGGCGTGCGTGCCGTGCGTCACCGTGCCGTGGCCGCCGAGGCGTGCGTGCCGCTGTCGGCCACCACTTACTATTTCAAGGATATCGATGACCTGCTCACCGATACCTTCGCCCAATACGTGGAACGCAGTGCGGCCTACATGGCCAAGCTGTGGGTGAACAACGAAGGCTTGCTGCGGGAAATGGTGGTCAGTGGCGATGGCAGCCCTGAGTCCCGCTCACAACTGGCCGACAATATTGCGCGGCTGATGGCGGACTATGTTCACCGCCAACTGGCCACCCGTCGCGAACACTTGATGGCCGAGCAGGCGTTCCGCCAGGAAGCGCTGCTCAATCCACGCCTGGCGCTGTTGGTGCGCTCCCATCAACAGATTCTCCTGCAAGGCACCTGCCAGCTTTTCCAGGTGTTGGGTTCGCGTGAACCACAGCAGGATGCCAAAGTGTTGACGGCGATTATCGGACGGATGGAATATCAAGGCCTGCTCAACGAGGCAGAGCCGCAGGCGGAAGCCGAAATGCTCGGTATCCTCACGCGGTACATGCATTTGGTGCTGGCTTCGGTGTAAGCAGGACCGTTGCCACATTGGCGGGTGTGTATTCATAGGGAGTATTGAATGAAGTGCTGGCGAGTCGTGATCGCTCTGTCGTTCCTGCTGCTCAGCGGCTGCCTGGTCTCGTTCAAGGAACCATTGCCCGCCAGTGAGGCCGCGCCTGCAGCGTTGCTCGGCAAATGGACCAGCAAGAACGCCTGGGGCGAAGCACAGAACCTGGAGCTGACGCGCATCGGCCCAGGTCGCTACCAGGCTGTCAGCTACTTCAAGGCCAACCCCAGGGAGCGTGAGGCTTATCCGTTCACGGTCTCGCGCCATGGCAACCGCTGGTACGTCTCGGCCAAGGTGCCGGCCCAGTACGGCGGTCACTTCACCATCGCCGGCTTCGAACTCACTGACCAGGACGAACTGGTGATCTATAACCTCGATCTCGACCTGATCAACCAGGCGGTCGGGCAAAAGCACCTGGGGGGCGAAACCTTCAAGACCGACGACGGCGAGGGTGTGCTGGTCAACAGCCCCATGGAGCAAGTGTTTACCTACCTGGATGATCCGGCCAATTCCGATGTATTTGTCGAAGCCGCACGTTACCAGCGGCGGGTCAAAACCCAATAAACGCAGCACGCTACGGTTTTCAAAGGGAGCAACCGGTGGACGATTACCAGCAGACGATACGTACCTTGTCTGATCGCATAGTGCTGGCGCAGACGCCGATCCGCGTCCTCGATGCGGTGAAGTGGGACGACAACATCCGCAGAGGCTTCCTCAAGGCCAAAGGCAAGGAAATGCCGGCGGTGGACCGTGACTATTACCTCAATCGGCCGCTGTCCTTCGACTCGAGCAAAGTGAAGCTGGAGTTTCAGAACATCGAGCGTGATATCACCCGCCAGTTGGGCCAGTTCAGTCCGGTCGGGCAGATCATGCGGCGCATGTGCAAGGAGTACCGCATGGTGGTGCGGATGCTCGAGGCCCGAGGCACCGAAGACTTCGGGCTGATCTCGCAGGAGCTCTATGGCGCCGCCTCCGATGCGTTCCATGCCGGTGACCCGACCCTGGCCGACCTTGGCCTGATGATGTCCGATTACCTGAACAACATTGATGGCCGGGGCGACCTGAAGGACGAACCGAAGATCCTCACCGCCAAAGAGGCGGTGCACCTGCTGCAAACCCGCTTGAACAAGGTGTTCGGTGAGACCGAGGAAACCATCCGGGTGTTTGAGTCCGACGGTATCGTTGCCGATGCAGCGGCGGGGGCCGACTACATCAAGATCCGCGCCGATGCGATGTTCAACGACCGTGACGTGCGCGCCCTGGAGGTCCATGAGGGCCTGGTGCACGTCGGCACGACGCTCAACGGGCTGAACCAGCCGATCTGCACCTTCCTGTCCAAGGGGCCGCCGTCCTCGACCGTGACCCAGGAAGGCCTGGCGATCCTGATGGAGATCATCACCTTCGCCTCCTACCCGAGTCGCTTGCGCAAACTGACCAACCGTACCCGGGCCATTCACATGGTCGAGGAGGGCGCGGACTTCCTGCAGATCTTCGATTTTTTCCGCGAGCAAGGTTTCGAGATGGCCGAAAGTTATGGCAATGCGAGCCGGGTGTTCCGCGGTTCGGTGCCCAATGGCCTGCCATTTACCAAAGACTTGTCCTACCTCAAGGGCTTTATCATGGTTTACAACTACATTCAGTTGGCCGTGCGTAAAGGCAAGCTCGAGCAGATCCCGTTGCTGTTTTGCGGCAAGACCACCCTGGAAGACATGCGCACCTTGCGTCAGCTGGTGGATGAAGGCCTGGTGGAACCGCCCAAGTACTTACCGGAGCAGTTCCGTGACATGAACGCGCTGTCGGCCTGGATGTGCTTCTCCAACTTCCTGAATCACCTGAGCCTGGACCGGATCGAAGCGGATTACTCCAATATTCTGTGACTGATAAGGATGCCCGTGGCGAGGGAGCTTGACTGATCGTTCCCACGCTCTGCGTGGGAACGATCATCACGAAATCAACTCTTCTATGCGAGGTTTCAACGGATGAGAATCCTCGGCATCGTCTGCCTGCTACTGACCTTGAGCGGTTGCAGCTCGCTGCTGTTCTATCCGGAACCCGGTCAGTTGTTCACACCGGAAAAGGCCGAGCTCGAATTCCGCGATGTCACCCTGACCACTGCCGACGGTCTTCGGCTGCATGGCTGGTGGTTGCCGGCCAAGCAGGGTGTCGAGGTCAAAGGCACGGTGCTGCACCTGCACGGCAATGGCGGCAATCTGCCGATGCACCTCGGCGGTAGCTATTGGTTGCCGAAAGAGGGTTACCAGGTGTTGCTGGTGGACTATCGCGGTTACGGTTTGTCTGAAGGCGAACCGAGCCTGCCGGCGATCTATCAGGACATCGACGCGGCGTTCACCTGGCTGGACAAGGCGCCGGAGGTCAAAGGCAAGCCGCTGATCGTCCTCGGCCAGAGCCTCGGCGGCGCGCTGACCGTGCACTACCTGGCCGAACACCCGCAGCGTCAGCGCCAGCTCAAGGCGTTGGTGCTCGATGGTGTGCCCGCCAGTTACCGCGAAGTCGGGCGGTTTGCGCTCAGTACCTCGTGGCTGACCTGGCCGTTTCAGGTGCCGTTGTCCTGGCTGGTGCCGGACGGTGACAGTGCGCTCAGCGCCATGCCGCAGATCAATGGTGTACCGAAATTGATCTACCACAGCATCGACGATCCGATCGTGCCTCTTTCCAATGGCATCCGACTGTATCAAGCTGCGCCCCCGCCCAGGGTGCTGCAGTTGACCCGGGGCGGCCACGTGCAGACGTTCGCCGACCCGGTCTGGCGAGGCGTCATGCTGCGCTTTCTTGATGATCCGCAGCATTTCAACGGTCTGCGCCGCCTGGGTGAGATCCCCAATTACCCGGCACCCCCGAATTCAGCAATCGAACCTCCAGAGAGCCCGCAATGAGTGAAGAACGTAACGCCATCCCACTGATCATCACCGGTATCTGCAGCATCCTGGGCACCGTCGCCGCCCTGTGGTGGTACGGCTACCTGCACTTTGCCAAACCGGAAGACGCGCTGCTGCTCAACGAGTTCACCATGCTCAAGACCGTGCCAGGCGAAGACTACAAAGTCTCCCTGGAGCCGGCTGCGCAAGTCGCGCAATGCATCGATGGCGTCCTGGTGTTGTTCGACACCGAACAGAAAGGCCTGACCGGTGTGCTGATCAACGCCAAGAAAAAGGCCGTGCGTTGCATGGGCCAGGAAACCCCGCAGAAGCTCGAGCCATAACGGCGGCGATGCGAAGCCTTGTGGCGGGGGCGCCAGTGCCCTCGCCACAGCGGTCCATCAGTGTTTCTGCTTGTCGCTTGTCGCCGATAATTGGTGCAGATGTTGCCGCGACAGGGTGAGGAAACGTGGCGTAGGTCCGACGTCCTCGTACAGCGGATCACCTTCTTCATCGGTCGCGACTACGTGCTTGCCCTTCACATACGGGAAGCTCGCTTCGAGCTCTTCCAGGGCCGCGCCGATCAGTTCCCCCAGCAGTTCCTCGGGGCGCCGTTTCGGGTACATTTCGCTGAGCGCCGCCAGGCGGGCAGCGGTTTCGACATCCAGGTGAAGGGTGTAGCCAGTCTCGGTCAAGCGGCCTGTGGCGGTTTCTTCCCAATGCTGGGCCAGTTCACGGATTTTCATAATGACCTCAATGTGCTTCCTGCTCGTGGCAGGGCGTGATGAGTGTCCGGCCGTGGCCGGTGGCAAGCCCTGGTATGGCTTACTTATGAGACTAGCCGCAAGCCACAGGGTTTACCGCCGATTTGTCGCCTGCTTGTAAGAACCGGCTATGGGCGGCACTCTTGGGGTTCTACGCCGGAGCCTCAAAAGCCTTCCGCCATTCGTTGGAGAACTGCTGATGACCGATATCGATGCACGCTTGCGCGAGGATGTTCACCTGTTGGGAGAGTTGTTGGGCAACACCATCCGTGAGCAATACGGCGATGGGTTTCTCGACAAGATCGAGCAGATCCGCAAAGGTGCCAAGGCCGATCGACGCGGCGCGATGGACGCGCAACTGAGCGCCAGCCTCAATCAGTTGAGCGAAGACGACCTGCTACCCGTGGCGCGGGCGTTCAACCAGTTCCTCAATCTGGCGAATATCGCCGAGCAGTATCAGTTGATTCACCGTCGTGAGGAGACGCAGCCGGCACCGTTCGAGGCGCGCGTATTGCCCGAACTGCTGGCGCGGCTGCGAGCCGAGGGGCATGGCGCGGAGGCGCTGGCCAGGCAACTGGGACGCCTGGACATCGAGTTGGTGCTGACCGCGCACCCGACCGAAGTGGCGCGCCGCACCCTGATCCAGAAGTACGACGCGATCGCCGCGCAACTGGCGGCACAGGATCATCGCGACTTGACCAGTGCCGAGCGCGAGCAGATCCGGCAGCGCTTGCAGCGCCTGATCGCCGAGGCCTGGCACACCGAAGAGATTCGTCGCACCCGCCCCACGCCGGTGGATGAAGCCAAGTGGGGCTTTGCCGTGATCGAGCATTCGCTATGGCAGGCAATCCCCCATTACCTACGCAAGGCCGATCAGGCCTTACTGGCCGCCACCGGCCTGCGCTTGCCGCTGGAAGCCGCACCGATTCGGTTCGCTTCGTGGATGGGCGGTGACCGGGACGGCAACCCGAACGTGACCGCTGCCGTTACCCGTGAAGTCCTGCTGCTGGCGCGCTGGATGGCGGCGGACCTGTACCTGCGAGATGTCGACCAATTGGCGTCCGACCTGTCGATGCAGCAGGCCAGCGCTGCCTTACGGGACAAGGCGGGGAGCAGTGCCGAACCTTACCGAGCGGTGCTCAAGCAACTGCGCGAGCGCCTGCGTGCGACCCGCCAGTGGGCACAGGCCTCGCTGGCGGCGGCGACCCCGGCAGGGGCTGACGTGCTATGCAACAACCGTGACCTGCTCGATCCGCTGGAGCTGTGCTACCAGTCGCTGCACGAATGCGGCATGGGCGTGATTGCCGATGGCCCGCTGCTGGACTGCTTGCGTCGGGCAGTGACGTTCGGCCTGTTCCTGGTGCGTCTGGACGTGCGCCAGGACTCATCGCGCCATAGCTCGGCGATGACCGAAATCACCGACTATCTGGGGCTTGGCCGCTATGAAGCCTGGGACGAGGAGGCGCGCATCAGCTTCCTGATGACCGAGCTGAACAATCGTCGCCCCCTGTTGCCCACGCACTTCAAACCCTCGGCCGACACCGCGGAAGTCCTGGCGACCTGCCGTGAGATCGCGGCAGCTCCGGCAGCGTCACTGGGGTCGTATGTGATTTCCATGGCGGGCGCGGCCTCGGACGTGCTCGCGGTGCAACTGTTGCTCAAAGAGGCTGGGGTACAGCGGCCGATGCGCGTGGTGCCGCTGTTCGAGACCCTCGCCGACCTGGACAACGCCGGGCCGGTGATCGAGCAGTTGTTGTTGCTGCCGGGCTACCGCGCCCGCTTGCAGGGCCCGCAGGAGGTGATGATCGGTTACTCCGACTCGGCCAAGGACGCCGGCACCACGGCGGCGGCGTGGGCACAGTACCGGGCGCAGGAACGGTTGGTGGAGGTCTGCCGTGAACAACAAGTTGAACTGCTGTTGTTCCATGGTCGCGGTGGCACTGTGGGGCGCGGCGGTGGCCCGGCCCATGCGGCGATTCTGTCGCAGCCACCGGGTTCGGTCGCGGGGCGTTTCCGCACCACCGAACAGGGGGAAATGATTCGTTTCAAATTCGGCCTGCCGGACATCGCCGAGCAAAATCTCAACCTCTACCTGGCGGCCGTACTCGAAGCGACCTTGCTACCGCCTCCGCCGCCTGCCCCGGCATGGCGAGGCGTGATGGACGAACTGGCGGCCGACGGTGTCAGCGCCTACCGCGCCGTGGTCAGGGACAACCCGCAGTTCGTCGAGTACTTCCGCCAGTCCACCCCTGAGCAGGAGTTGGGGCGCTTGCCGCTGGGCAGCCGTCCGGCCAAGCGCCGTGCCGGCGGTATCGAAAGCCTGCGGGCGATCCCGTGGATTTTCGGCTGGACCCAGACCCGCTTGATGCTGCCGGCCTGGCTGGGCTGGGAAGCGGCGCTGAGCAAGGCGCTGGCACGTGGCGAGGGTGAGTTGCTGGCGCAGATGCGTGAGCAATGGCCGTTCTTCCGCACCCGGATCGATATGCTGGAGATGGTGCTGGCCAAGGCAGACGCGGACATCGCACGGTCCTACGATGAGCGTTTGGTGGAGCCAGATTTGCTGCCTTTGGGTGCGCATTTACGCGACCTATTGTCGCAGGCCTGTTCGGTCGTGCTGGGGCTGACCGGTCAGTCGCAGCTACTGGCCCATAGCCCAGACACCCTGGAGTTCATCCGTTTGCGCAACACGTACCTGGACCCTCTTCATCTATTGCAGGCCGAGTTGCTAGCCCGCTCCCGGCAGCAGGACGTGGCACAGGGCAGCCCGGTGGAACAGGCGCTGCTGGTGTCTGTGGCGGGGATTGCCGCCGGTTTGCGCAATACCGGCTAAGGCCTTGCGGATACCCCTGGCGGCCGTTTCGCAGCCCAAAACGATGGCTGCGAAACGGCGGCTGGCGTTTGTCAGGCGACACTTTGTTATGGGGTTGCGACTTGGAACACCTCGTCGCAAGGGCATGGCAGGCCCGGGTTCCTCCGACTTTCGACGGCTTGTGTGGTCCGTGCCTGCTGTGTATCTTGATCAGCCTTTGGCCGTTTGGGCGGCCCACGACCCTATTTTGAGATTGGCCCCACGCGGCGAATCCGATCGTTTATCAATAAGAAATTGAGGAGCACATCGATGCGCGTCATTCTGCTGGGAGCTCCCGGGGCCGGTAAAGGTACTCAGGCTCAGTTCATCACCGAAAAATTCGCCATTCCACAGATCTCCACCGGCGACATGCTGCGTGCGGCTGTCAAGGCCGGCACCGAGCTGGGTATCAAGGCCAAGAGCATCATGGATGCCGGCGGCCTGGTCTCCGACGACCTGATCATCGCTCTGGTCAAGGATCGTATTGCCCAGCCTGATTGCGCCAACGGTTTCCTGTTCGACGGTTTCCCACGCACCATTCCCCAGGCTGAAGCCTTGGTGACTGCGGGTGTGGAGCTGGACCACGTGGTTGAAATCGCCGTCGAAGACGAAGAAATCGTGCAGCGTATCGCCGGTCGCCGCGTTCACGAGGCCAGCGGCCGCGTGTACCACACCGTTTACAACCCGCCGAAAATCGCCGGCAAAGACGACATCACTGGTGAAGAGCTGGTGCAGCGCAAGGACGACACTGAAGAAACCGTGCGTCATCGCCTGTCGGTCTACCACTCCCAGACCAAGCCGCTGGTGGATTTCTACCAGAAGCTGTCGGCTGCCAATGGCAAGCCGGTCTACAGCCACATTGCAGGCGTTGGCTCGGTTGAAGCCATCACCGGTAAAGTGCTTGAAGCACTGAGCTGAGAAAGCTGATTTGCTGTACCTTCAACGGCCCGCTTGCGGGCCGTTGTTGTTTATACTGGCGCACTTTTGACCACCTCCCTGACGGATACATCGATGAGTACCTTGCTGGCCCTGGACACCGCGACTGAAGCTTGCTCCGTTGCCTTGCTGCATGACGGCAAAGTGACGAGCCATTACGAGGTGATCCCGCGCCTGCATGCGCAGAAGCTGTTGCCGATGATCCAGCAACTGCTGGCGGACGCCGGCACCACCTTGCAGGCAGTCGATGCGATAGCGTTCGGACGTGGGCCGGGGGCGTTTACCGGGGTGCGGATTGCCATTGGCGTGGTGCAGGGCCTGGCGTTCGCCCTGGATCGCCCGGTGTTGCCCGTCTCCAACCTGGCCGTGCTGGCGCAGCGTGCGTTGCGTGAGCACGGCGCTACCCAAGTGGCAGCAGCCATTGATGCGCGGATGGATGAGGTCTACTGGGGTTGCTACCGCGAAACCGCCGGTGAAATGCGCCTGGTGGGGGCTGAAGCCGTACTGCCACCGGAAGCGGCGGCGTTGCCGGCAGAGGCTTCGGGTGACTGGTTCGGCGCAGGCACCGGTTGGGGCTATGGCGAGCGGATTGCCGTCAGCCTGAGCGGGCAGGACGCTGGCATGCTGCCGCACGCACAGGACCTGCTGACCCTCGCACAGTTCGCTTGGGCGCGCGCGGAAGCCATCCCGGCCGACGATGCGCAGCCAGTGTATCTGCGTGACAAGGTGGCGACGCCCAAGGCCCGCTGAATGGCAAGCGATTCCAATCGTCAGTTTCTTGCCTGCGCTTTTAAACCTTTTTGCTTTTATGTGTTCTAGTTATCACTTGGCAATTTGCGCACTCCGAGAAGTGCCGCTAAATTGCCATCATCGATCGTGAGCACGCACCTATGCGCATAGACGGCTTTTCTTCCCAGTCCTATCCCATTGCGCGCAAGCCCCGTAAGGGCCATGCGTCTGTGGACGAGTCCGTCGAGGACATCGATGACGAGCTGCCGATCCCTTCCGAAGAGCAACTGGCAGCCCGTGTCGCCCAGCGCTCGAGCAATCTTCCCGCCCGCCCGCAAGACCTGCTTTACCAGCGCGCCATGAGCAAAACCGTGGCGACGGCCTTGGCCAGCTACCTCAGCACCGCCACGTTTGTCGACTGGGATACGGAAGTGCTGGGTCTCGACCTGCACATCTGATGCGGCTGCCTTATTACCTCGGTTGCCCGTCCTGGAGCGAAAACGCCTGGCGCGACTACCTGTATCCACACAACGCCCGCCCCCACGAACTGCTTGGCCTGTACACCCAGGTGTTCAACGCTGTCGAAGGCAACACCACGTTTTATGCACGTCCCGCCCCGGCGACGGTAGAACGCTGGGCGCAGACCATGCCCGAGCACTTTCGCTTCACCGCCAAGTTTCCCAGTGACATCAGTCACGGCGGCGACCTGCGCGAGCAAATCACGGCGGCCGAAAGCTTCATGCAGCTTCTCGCTCCGCTCGGTGAGCGGGTCGCGCCGCTGTGGTTGCAGCTGTCAGCGGCGTTTACCCCGCAGCGCATCGCTGAGTTGGCCGGCTTTATCGATGGCTTGCAACGGCCATTGGCGGTTGAGGTCCGGCATCGGGACTTCTTTGCCAAGGGCGATGCCGAGCGGATGCTCAATCGCTTGCTGCTGGACCGTGGCGTGGAGCGCATCTGCCTGGATCCTCGGGCGTTGTTCAGTTGCACCTCGACCGAGCCTTCGGTACTCCACGCACAAGCCAAGAAGCCCAATGTCCCGACTCGCCCGGCGGCCTTCACCCGGTTTCCGCAGGTGCGCTTCATCGGTCATCCTGTGCTGGAGGCCAACGAGGCCTTTCTCACGCCCTGGGTCGAGAAAATCGCCCAATGGATCGAGGAAGACCGTACGCCGTACATCTTCCTGCATACCGCGGACAACCTGTTGGCCGCCGCATTGGCCCAGCGCTTCCATGCCCGCTTGATGGCACGACTGCCTGGCTTGCCGGCCCTGCCTGAGCTATACAGAGAACCCGTCGCGGAGCAACTGGGCTTGCTCTGACGGCGGGTCATTCCCTTCTACAGGAGCGAGCCAATGGATGCGCAAACCCTTAGAGCTCAAGCGTTCAAGGCCTTGCACGAAGGTGCCGGGGCCTTTGTGATCCCCAACCCGTGGGACGCTGGTTCGGCAAAAATGCTGGCTAGCCTGGGCTATCAGGCGCTGGCGACCACCAGTGCCGGTTATGCCTTTTCGATGGGTCGTCCGGACGGCGCGTTGAAACTCGAGGACACCCTGGCCAACGTCCGGGCAATTGTCGCGGCCACCGATCTTCCAGTGGCGGTCGATCTGGAGAACGGCTTTGCCGACGACCCGCAGCAGTCTGCACAAAGCGTGCTGGGCGCCGCCAGTGCCGGCGCCGTCGGCGGCTCGATCGAGGATGCGACCGGTCGCGAAGACGGCCCTATCTACTGCTTCGAGCATGCGGTGGCGCGGATTGACGCGGCGGTAGCGGCCGCGCGCAGCCTGCCATTCCCGTTCACCCTCACGGCCCGTGCCGAAAACTACCTGCACGGCAATCCGGATTTGGCCGATACCATTCGCCGCTTGCAGGCCTTCGCCGAAGCCGGTGCCGATGTGCTGTACGCACCGGGCCTGCGCACGGCCGAAGAGGTGTTGGCGGTGGTACGTGCGGTGGCGCCGAAGCCGGTCAATGTGCTGATGTCCGGTGGCCTGAAGTTGAGTGTGGCGCAGCTCAGTGACATGGGGGTCAAGCGCATCAGCGTTGGCTCGGCCCTGGCCCTGGCGGCTTACGGTGAGTTCTACCGGGCAGCCCGGGAGGTTCACGATCAGGGGACCTTTACCTTCACCGAACGGACCATGCCGTATTCGCAGGCCAATCAATTGTTCAAGGGCTGAGAGGCGTCGTGGCCAGGCGGGGCAGGAGCGTGCCTTGCCCGGCTCAGGCGGCGATGCGCAGGTTGTGCAGGACGATCGGGCGCGCCCAGCGGCTGTCGAAATCGAATTGTTGCTGTTGCTCCAGCAGTTCTTCAGGCGCGAAGGGCTGCGCAGGAGGCGGCAGCAGTTCGAGTTCGAACTCGGCAATCGGCAGGAATAGCGAGCGAGGTGCCGGCGCCGGGCCCGGTTCAGGCAATGGCTGGCCAGCCGTGAGCACCAGTGGGCGTACCCATTTGTTGTCGAATTCCTGCTGCGATTGCTGGGCAACGATCTCTTCAGGCGGGAACGGCGGGGCCGGTTTGTCGGCCAGCTCCATGTCGAATTCGGCGATGGGCAGGAACAGCGGCTCCGGCGGGCGAATCTCGGTGTCCACGACATCGCAGGCGCGTTGCGTGACGATCTTGTCCAGCAGGTCGGAACCGCCTGCGGGTTCGTCCGGGCTGTCGATGACAAAGGGTTGGTATGCGTCAGTAGCGGGTAGCCCGTCACCCGACTGATCGGCCAGCGCCTGGGCAAAGAAATCCTGCCACAGGTGACTGACACCGCTCAGTGTCTGGGTGTTGTGTTGGCTGTAATCGCGGTAAGGCGTAATAAAGCCTGCGGGTACGCGTTGAATGTCTGACATTTCTCTCGGTTGACGCTCAGCTCTGGCAAAATGCTCGATAGTTTGGTTATCGGCCGTTTTTGCCGATCATTAATTTTTCGAGTGTGTTTTCTGATGAGTGAGCAACCTGCGGCCAGCCGCATCAAAGTCGAGGCCCTGGCCGATGGGTTTCAGGCGCAAGCCCGGCTCTGGGCCGAGCGATTGAATTTGCCGCTGCTGCTGGACGATGCCGAGTTTGCCCTGCAAGTGGGTGAGCAGGGTTTACAGCTGCAGCAGCTGGGGCCGGATGCGCCAGGACCGGTGCGGGTGGATTTCGTTGAGGGCGGCGCGGCCCATCGCCGGTTGTATGGCGGCGGCAGTGGACAGATGATTGCCAAGGCGGTTGGCGTCGCCCAAGGCGTGCGCCCCAGAGTGCTGGATGCCACGGCAGGCTTGGGCAAGGATGGCTTCGTACTGGCGAGCCTGGGCTGTGAGATGAGCCTGATCGAGCGTCAGCCGTTGATCGGGGCTTTGCTCGAAGACGGTCTGGCACGCGCGGCCGAAGATTTTGAGGTAGCGCCGATTGTGGCGCGCATGCATTTGCTCAAGGGTAATTCGATTGAGTTGATGCGCAATTGGGAGGGTGAGCCGCCACAGGTCATCTACCTTGACCCGATGTTTCCTCATCGGGAGAAGACGGCGCTGGTCAAGAAGGAAATGCGCCTGTTCCGCCCGCTGGTGGGCGACGACCCGGATGCGCCAGCCCTGCTCGAAGCCGCCCTGGCGCTGGCCAGCCACCGGGTCGTGGTCAAGCGCCCACGCAAGGCCCCGTGCATTGAAGGGCCCAAGCCGAGCCATGCGCTGGATGGCAAGTCCAGTCGTTATGACATCTATCCGAAGAAAGCGCTCAAGGCTTAAGCGGCAATCGGCGGGCAGTGATGTTACAAGCCGCTAGCACCTAGCGGCTTGTAGTGTTCCCCGGCTGATACGCCCGCATGAACAATCCAACCACTTCCCGCACATGGGCTTCGGCGGTGTCGCCGGTCAAGGGCTCGCCGCAGCCGTAGAGCAGGCGGAAATTACCCGCGCCCTTGAGCAGGCAGAAAAAATGCTCGGCGGCGTGGCGCGGTTTGTCGATGCGCAGGGTGCCCGATTGGTCGACCTTGCTCAGCAAGCGTTCCATGCCGTGCACCATCCGTTGCGGACCGGCTTCGAAGAAGATCTGCGCCAGCTTCGGGTCCTGGCTGCCCAGCGTGATCATCAGGCGGTGCAGGTTCACCGATTCATCGCTGTTGATCAGCAGATGAAAGCCCCGGGCGATGTTCAACAGCACGCTCTCGATCGGCATCTCGTCGGGCAGTTCGAAAAACAGGGTAGGCAATTGTTCTTCGCACTTGGCCATGACGGCCGAGGAGAACAGCGTCTCCTTATCTGTGAAGTGGCTGTAGACGGTCAACTTCGAAACCCCGGCCTCAGCCGCCACCGCGTCCATGCTGGTGTTCGCGTAACCATTGCTCAGAAACAGGCGTTTGGCGGCTCCCAGGATGGCCTCGCGCTTGGCGGGATCCTTTGGGCGGCCAGGGCCGTTGGGTACAGAAAGATTCTTGGGCATTCTTCGCTTTAATACTGGACTGGTGAGTTTGCTATTAATAACATACTGGTCAGTATAATTATTCCAAGCACCATTAGCGAAAGGTCCTTCGCCATGTTCCGCTATGCCTTGCCTCTCGTGTTGCCAGCCAGCCTGGCGTTTTTGTTGGCTGCGTGTGGTCACGAAGAACCGGTGCAAGTCGCCGTTCGCCCGGCCATGGTGGTTCAGCCAGAGCCCTCCGCACAGGCGATGGACAGCTATCCTGGCGAAGTCCGCGCACGCTATGAGCCGGACCTGGCTTTTCGCATTGGCGGCAAAGTCAGCCGACGACTGGTCGAGGAGGGGGAGCGGGTCAAAGCCAATCAGGCGCTGGCCGAACTCGATCCCGAGGATGTACGGCTGCAGTTGGAAGCAACCCGTGCCCAAGTGGCGGCGGCCACTGCCAATCTGAACCTGGTGCGCACCGAGCGTGATCGCTACAAGACCCTGATGGAGCGTCAGTTGGTCAGCCGCTCGCAGTACGACAACGCGGAAAATCTCTACCGATCCGGTGAAGCACGTCTCAAGCAGATCAAGGCCGAGTTCGATGTCGCCAACAATCAGGCCAGCTACGCCGTCCTGCGCGCGCCACGTGACGGGGTGGTGGCCAAGCGTGCCGTGGAAGTGGGCCAGGTCGTGGCTGCGGGGCAAACCGTGTTCACCCTGGCCACCGACGGCGAGCGTGAAGTCTTGATCAGCCTGCCGGAGCAAGGGTTTGGCCGGTTCAAGATTGGCCAGCCGGTCACCGTTGAACTGTGGAGCCAGCCGGGGCAACGCTTTGCCGGCAGCATCCGCGAGTTGTCGCCAGCCGCTGATCCCAAGTCACGCACCTTTGCCGCACGCATCGCCTTCACTGCCGGCAAGGTGGCGGCCGAGCTCGGTCAAAGCGCTCGGGTATTCATTCAAACCACTGACGTGGTGCCGCTCTCGGTGCCGCTCTCGGCGCTCACCGCGGAAAACGGTGCGACCTACGTCTGGGTGGTGAACGCCGACAGCACCCTGCGCAAGGCGCCGGTTCGTGTCGGGGCCTTCGGTGAGAAAAGTGTACCGGTGCTTGAAGGCCTGACGGCCAGCGACTGGGTGGTGGCGGCCGGTGTCCATGTGCTCCACGACGGCCAGCCAGTGCGGCCGGTGGATCGTTCCAACCGCGTGGTCAATCTGGCGGTCAAGGAGTAATCCCCGATGGGTTTCAATCTATCCGAATGGGCGCTGCGTAATCGCCAGATCGTACTGTTTCTGATGATCCTGCTGGCGGTTGTCGGCACCTTGTCCTACACCAAGCTGGGCCAGAGCGAGGACCCGCCGTTCACCTTCAAGGCCATGGTGATCCAGACCAAGTGGCCGGGTGCGACAGCCCAGGAAGTCTCGCGGCAGGTCACCGAACGTATCGAAAAGAAACTGATGGAAACCGGCGAGTATGAACGGATCGTGTCGTTCTCCCGCCCCGGTGAATCCCAGGTGACGTTCATTGCCCGGGACTCGATGCATTCGGTGGACATTCCGGAACTCTGGTATCAGGTCCGCAAAAAGGTCGGCGATATTCGCCCGACCTTGCCACCGGGTATCCAGGGGCCATTCTTCAACGACGAATTTGGTACCACCTTCGGCAATATTTACGCGCTGACGGGGGAAGGTTTCGACTACGCGGTACTCAAGGACTACGCGGACCGCATCCAGATCCAGCTGCAACGGGTCAAGGATGTGGGCAAGGTCGACCTGCTCGGGCTGCAGGACGAGAAAATCTGGATCGAGCTGTCCAACCTCAAACTGGCCACGCTGGGCTTGCCATTGGCGGCTGTGCAGCAAGCACTGGAGGAGCAGAACGCGGTGTCCAACGCCGGGTTCTTCGAAACCACCAGTGAGCGATTGCAGTTGCGGGTGACGGGCAACTTCCAGACGGTCGAGCAGATTCGCGGTTTCCCGATTCGCGTCGGTGATCGAACTTTCCGTATCGGTGATGTGGCGGACGTGCACCGTGGTTTCAACGATCCACCGGCACCGCGCATGCGCTTCATGGGCGAGGATGCGATCGGCCTGGCCGTGGCCATGAAGGACGGCGGCGATATTCTGGTGCTGGGCAGTGCGTTGGAGCGCGAGTTCAAGCGGATCCAGGACAACCTGCCGGCGGGCATGCAGCTGCGCAAGGTGTCTGACCAGCCGGCGGCGGTAAAAACCAGCGTCGGCGAGTTCGTCCAGGTACTGGTCGAGGCGTTGGCGATTGTGTTGCTGGTGAGCTTTTTTTCCCTGGGTGTGCGCACCGGCATGGTGGTCGCCTTGGCAATACCGCTGGTATTGGCCATGACCTTTGCCTGCATGTATTACCTGGGCATTGGCCTGCACAAGATTTCCCTGGGAGCGTTGGTACTGGCTCTGGGCTTGCTGGTGGATGACGCGATCATTGCCGTGGAAATGATGGCGATCAAAATGGAGCAGGGCTTCGACCGGGTCAAGGCTGCCAGTTATGCCTGGACCAGTACGGCATTCCCGATGCTCACCGGTACCCTGATCACCGCCGCGGGTTTCCTGCCGATCGCCACCGCGCAATCGAGCACGGGCGAGTACACCCGTTCGATCTTCCAGGTCGTGACGATCGCGTTGCTGGCCTCATGGATCGCCGCTGTGGTGTTTGTACCCTATCTGGGGGAAAAGCTGCTGCCGGACCTGGCCAGGCTCCACGCGGCCAAGCACGGTGCCGGTCAGCCGGATCCTTATGGAACGCCTTTTTATCAACGGGTGCGGCGTCTGGTGGAGTGGTGTGTGCGCCGGCGTAAAACCGTGATTGCGTTGACCATCCTGCTGTTCCTGGCTTCGGTAGTGCTGTTCCGTTTCGTGCCGCAGCAGTTCTTTCCGGCCTCGGGCCGCCTGGAACTGATGGTTGACCTGAAGCTGGCGGAAGGCGCTTCGTTGAGCAATACCGCCGGTGAGGTGAAGCGCCTGGAAACAATGCTCAAGGAGCACGCCGGTATTGAAAACTATGTGGCGTACATCGGCACCGGTTCGCCACGTTTTTACCTGCCACTGGATCAACAGCTGCCGGCGGCCAGTTTTGCTCAGTTTGTTGTCCTGGCGGACACCATCGAGGAGCGTGAAAGCCTGCGCAGCTGGCTGATCGAAACCCTCAACGAACAATTTCCGGCGTTGCGCTCGCGGGTCACGCGCCTGGAAAACGGCCCGCCCGTGGGGTATCCGGTGCAGTTCCGGGTGACCGGCGAGCACATTGAAGAAGTCCGCGCCCTGGCCCGTAAAGTCGCCGCCAAGGTGCGCGAGAACCCCCATGTGGTCAACGTGCACCTGGACTGGGAAGAACCCAGCAAGGTGGTGTACCTGAATGTCGATCAGGACCGTGCACGGGCCCTGGGCGTGAGCACCGTGAACCTGTCGAGGTTTTTGCAGAGCTCGCTGACCGGCTCCAGCGTCAGCCAGTACCGTGAAGACAACGAGTTGATCGAAATCCTCTTGCGCGGCACCGTGCACGAACGCACCGAACTGTCGCAGTTGTCGAGCCTGGCGGTGCCGACCGACAACGGCAAGAGTGTGGCGTTGTCCCAGGTGGCGACCCTGGAGTACGGCTTTGAAGAGGGCGTCATCTGGCACCGTAACCGTTTGCCGAACGTGACGATTCGCGCCGATATCTATGGCAAGGAGCAACCGGCGACCCTGGTCAAACAGATTCTGCCGACCCTCGAGCCGATTCGCGCTGAATTGCCGGACGGCTACTTGCTGGACGTGGGTGGTACGGTGGAAGACTCGGCTCGCGGACAGAACTCGGTGAAGGCCGGTGTGCCGTTGTTCATCGTCGTGGTGCTGACCTTGCTGATGGTACAACTGCGCAGCTTCTCGCGCACGGCGATGGTGTTTTTGACCGCGCCGCTGGGGCTGATTGGCGTCACCCTGTTCCTGCTGGTATTCCGTCAGCCGTTCGGGTTCGTGGCCATGCTCGGTACCATTGCCCTGTCGGGGATGATCATGCGCAACTCGGTGATCCTGGTGGACCAGATCGAGCAGGACATCCTCGCCGGGCTCAAACCCTGGCAGGCGATCATCGAAGCCACGGTGCGACGCTTCCGGCCAATCGTGCTCACCGCCCTGGCTGCCGTATTGGCGATGATCCCGCTGTCGCGCAGTGTGTTCTTCGGGCCGATGGCCGTGGCAATCATGGGCGGCTTGATCGTGGCGACCGCGTTGACGTTGCTGTTTCTGCCGGCGTTGTATGCGGCGTGGTTCAGGGTCAAGAAAGAACCTGTTTGATGATCGCTCCTGCGCTCAGCGTGGGAGCGATCGACGCCTGTATTGGTCCGACCGTACTGACTCAGTGGATCCCGGCGTGTTTCAGTGTCCATGGTTTGCGAGATCATGCTTTCTGAGACAAGGGTTCGTCGTTTCGAGCGTTATCTCTCAGTTGATGGCGTTTCTGAGATGAGCTGGATGCTTGATTCGAGAAAGACAGGACGCTGCCTGGCAGCGTCCTTGTTCGGTAATCCCTCTCAACGAACCGCGTCGACGCGAACCTTTACGGGCTGCGGATCGCTTCCGTCCAGTCGCACGGCATGATTCTCAGTGGTGATGAACATCAGTTTGCCATCGACCTCAATGCGGGCGTTCACCGAGTAACGGTGGGTGGGCTCGACCTGCATCGGGTCGTAGCTGAGGTGGAAGGCCAAGGGTACCTGGCCTTTGATCGGGCCTCTTTGCTCGTCAAGGGTCTTTGCCGGAGCATCGGCCAGTGTCACGTCCTGCAGGCTGACACTCAAGATTGCTGTCGGTGGCAGTGCCATGCGTTGCAAGTAGAAGACTTCGCCGTCCAGGGTTGCTTTAGGCGCCGGTGACGGGCTTTGGCAGGCCGTCAGCAGGGTGGCGGCAGCGAGCAGGGCAAGCGTGTTTCTCTTCATTGTGGATCTCCGTATCGAGGAGACGCCAGCAGCAGGCCGGCGCCCCTCGGGAGTCTAGCGGATTTTATGCCGGGCATTGCCCCAGGGTGTTTTGCCTTCAACTGCCGAATACGGGAGCCTGTAGCGGTACTGGCCGCAGGACCAGTTCCCTGGGAGAGAGACCCAATGACGGGCGTCCCTGGCCATGAAAGCGAAGTGTTGAGTGCAGGGCGTGCTTAATTAAAGAGGGTCCAACTAATTAAAACGCCGTCTTCCAGAATTGAACCGGTTGAAGCATAGAAGACGGCGTTCAGGTGCTTACTGAAGGGCGGCGCTGTTCTGCTCAGCGGCATCCTCACTGCGATGCAGTGCCACCTGACGGATCGACAAGCGAATCTCCGCTGGCAACACCCGCTTGGCAGCGCCTTCGGCCAGTTCACCGAGCAGTTCGTGATGGCTCAGCTTGCCGGCCTCGTCGCGACGCAGTACCTCCAGGTCCAGCAGGGTCTGGATGAAGTGGCGGAACAGGCTCTTGTCGAAGAACTCCGGGGCGTTCAGGCCATGCAGGATCGACAGGCGCTGGGCCATGACCGTGCACAGGTCTTCCAGCTCTTCGGCGCTGAGGGTGTTCTGGCCGCTGTTGAGCAGCAACGAGATGGCCATGTAGAAACGCTGCAGGGTCTGCGCGATGCTCCTGGACAGCAGGGTCAGCAGCACGAAATGCCGTGAGCTTGGCGCCGGGCGCAGGTACAGGTTGTTCTCGACGCGCAACAGGCCTTGCTCGACGAACGCCTCGAGCCATTGGTCGATCACGGCGTCCAGTTCGTCCAGCGACCAACGAATGAACAGCTCTGATTGCAGGTACGGGTACAGCGCGCGGGTGTACCGCAGGATCTGTTCGCGGCTCATGCGCGAGCTGCTCTGGAAGAAACTGGCGAGCAAGGCAGGCAAGGCGAAAATGTGCAGGACGTTGTTGCGGTAGTAGGTCATCAGGACGGCGTTTTGCTCATCCAGATAGAGGATTTTGCCCAGCGCATCGCTTTGCTCGCAGAGCAGGTCCATGTCCTTGACGTGTTCGATCAGTGCACGGCCGTCGCCCTCTGGCAGCGTGGTATGCGGCGAGTAAGGGACGCGTCGCAGCAATGCCAGGTACAGATCCAGCACCCGCGCCATGGCGCGATCATCCAGCGCCAGGCGGCTGGTGGACAACAAGGCCAGCGCGACCAGGTTCACCGGGTTGATCGCAGCCGCCTCATTCAAGTGCCGGGCGACCCGTTCGCCGAGGCGATTGGTGGTTTCGTTGAGCCAGGCAGGCCTGTACTGCGGCCCCAGTTCCTGGGAGCGCCAATCCGGTTGCTCGCTGTCGAGGAACTCGGCCAGCTTGATCGGCTCGCCGAAGTTCACCGCCACCTGGCCGAAACGTTGTTTCAGCGCACCGATGACTTTGAAGATGTCGAAAATCGATTCTTTCTTCTTGCTCGCGCCGCGCAATTCACCCAGGTAGGTGCGGCCCTCCAGGACACGTTCGTAACCGATGTACACCGGGACGAAGACGATCGGCATGCGAGAGGAGCGCAGGAAGCTGCGCAAGGTGATCGCCAGCATCCCGGTTTTCGGTTGCAGCATGCGCCCGGTGCGCGAACGGCCACCCTCGACGAAGTACTCCACCGGGAAGCCCTTGGTAAACAGGGTGTGCAGGTACTCATTGAACACCGAGGTGTAGAGCGGGTTGCCCTTGAATGTGCGGCGCATGAA
This sequence comes from Pseudomonas sp. Irchel s3b6, assembly GCF_900187415.1. Taxonomy (NCBI): domain Bacteria; kingdom Pseudomonadati; phylum Pseudomonadota; class Gammaproteobacteria; order Pseudomonadales; family Pseudomonadaceae; genus Pseudomonas; species Pseudomonas sp. Irchel s3b6. The sequence goes on from NZ_FYDM01000012.1 coordinate 97,591, forward strand.
GAAGGCGCCGCCACGCCGCAGCAGGCTGCCGATCACCGGCATGTTGAGGTTGATCCCGGCGGCGATGTGCGGCGGGGTCAGTCCGTTGCGAAACAGCAGGTAGGACAGCAGCAGGTAGTCGATGTGGCTGCGGTGGCAGGGTACGTAGATCACTTCGTGACCCGGGGCGACCTGCTGCACGCCTTCGATGTGGTTGACCTTGATGCCGTCGTAGATCTTGTTCCAGAACCAGCTCAGCACCACTTCCAGGAAGCGGATGGCGGTGAAGGTGTAGTCCGAGGCGATCTCGTTGCCGTAGCGCAGTGCCTGGGCCTTGGCTTTTTCCGGCGAAATGTTCTCGCGCTCGGCTTCATCGAGGATCGCTTGCTTGACCAGCGGCTGATTGAGCAGGCCCTTGACCAGGTTGCGGCGGTGGGAAATGTCCGGGCCGATGACCGCCGCTTTCAGGTTGCGAAAGTGCACCCGCAGGATGCGCTGGGCCATGCGCACGGTGCGCTCGTGGCCCTTGTCGTGCTCGATCAGCTCGCGCAGGTGGATGGGGGCGGAGAATTGCACGCGGGTCTTGCGCCCCAGAATCATGATGCTCAGCAGTCGACGCAGGCGTCCGGTCACCGCCCAGCTGTCGGCAAACAGCAGTTTCCACGGGCTCGATTCGCTGTCTGGCGATTGGCCCCAGAACACGCTGACGGGGATGATTTGCGCGTCTTCGGCGGCATTCTGGCTCAGGGCACTGACCAGTCGGGTCAGGGTCGGCGGCGCGCCGCGCTTGTCCTGGCGACCGAGCCAGTCGGGTGCGGGTGTCAGGTAGAAGAACGCCGCTGGCTCCAGCAGGTTACCCACCGACACCGGCAGCACCGGACGTGGCAAACCGGCCTTGGTGCACTCGGTGTCGAGCACGGCCAGGTCGGTCAACGAGGGATTTTGCAGGACGTAGAACACCGGACGACTGCGGTCGAGGTTGAGGGTAAAGGACGACTGGTTGATCGTCTCCGAGCGAACCCAGAGGTACAACAGTCGGCGCAAGGCGCCAAACACAAGACGGCGGAACGGGGAACGGGTCATAGGCTTGCTGCTTTAGTTGAAAAAAAACCGAGCAAGTGCTCGGGAGCGGTAGTGTGACGTATTCGTCGAAAATCGGCAAAAAAGCACCGAAGTAATCTTGAGTTGAGAGTTTTTACCGCTGTCATATACTCGGCCGGCCGTTTGCCACTATCGACCCTGTTTTTGACAGTCAGTCGAGTGTGCGCACTGGCTCAGACGGCGTGTCTGTGAACAGGCCGACCAATAATAAAAAGGGAGTACCGATAGATGGCAACGCGCGAGACCGGCAACGTGAAGTGGTTCAACGACGCTAAGGGTTACGGCTTCATTCAGCGTGAAGGCGGGGCGGATGTGTTCGTGCACTACCGCGCAATCCGTGGCGAAGGCCACCGCTCGTTGGCCGAGGGCCAGCAGGTTGAGTACGCCGTGGTGGACGGGCAGAAAGGTTTGCAGGCAGAAGACGTAGTCGGCCTGTAAGACCAAGCTGCAAGCTACAAGCGGTTTAGCTTGCAGCTTGCAGCTTGCAGCTTTTAGCTCAAGCCGTTTTCCAGGTGATCTCTTCTTCACCGTCGACGCTGATGCGAATCCAGCGATCGGCGGACTCTTCACCCTCTTCCTCGACCCAGGTACCCGGTGCACAGCGCACTTCAACGTTCAGCGCGGCAAACGCGGCGCGGGCGCAGGCGATGTCGTCGTCCCATGGAGTCTGGTCGCTTTCCAGGTACAGGCTGTTCCATTTGCCCACCGCTTTCGGCAGCCAGGTGACCGGCACGTTGCCGGCCTTGCACTTGTAGGTCTGGCCTTTTTGAACCCAGTCGGTGCAAGGGCCCAACGCCGCGCCCAGCCAGGCCGAGATGGCCTTGTGGTCGACGTCGGCGTCTTTGAGGTAAATCTCGATATCGGGTTGGCGCATGGATGTTCCTCACTGCGGGTTTCGAAAAATCCATTCGCGGATTTAGCCGGCCTCAAGCTGCTGCCCAAGGCCAAAAGTTAAAGGGTTGCTCTCAAGCAATTACTGCAGAACGAAGTAATCGTAGCGCATCGATACACTGACCTCGAATGGCTCGGCCTGTTCGATAACGGCTGCCCGGCGTTCGGCGCTGGCGCGCCAGCCATGGGGGGTCATGGCTAGCAGATTGGCACGATCCTGAGGGTTGCTCAGGGTCAGCTTGAATTCCAGGGTTTCGCTGTGTTGCAGCGACATGCCCTCGGGTACCAGGGCCAGGTGCTTGTCGTCGGTGTACTCGCGCACTTCGTCGTACAGGCGCTCGCGCAATTCCATCAAGTGACCGCTGGTCGGGCCGACTTTCATCAAACCGCCGCCAGGGCTGAGCAGGCGCTTGGCCTCCAGCCAGTCGAGGGGGCTGAACACACTGGCCAGGAACTGGCAGCTGGCGTCGGCCAGCGGCACCCGGGCCATGCTGGCAATCAACCAGGTCAGTGCCGGGTTGCGCTTGCAGGCACGCTTGACCGCTTCGCGGGAGATGTCCAGCGCATAGCCATCGGCATCGGGCAGGGCCTCGGCGATTTGCGCGGTGTAGTAACCCTCGCCACAACCGATGTCCAGCCAGCGTTGTGGCGCGCGTTCCGCGGCCAGTTCCGCCAGGCGCCTGGCCACCGGGGCATAGTGCCCGGCGTTCAGAAAGTCGCGACGGGCCTCGACCATGGCCTGGTTGTCGCCTGGGTCGCGGCTGTTCTTGTGCTGCACCGGCAACAGGTTCAGGTAACCCTGGCGGGCACGGTCGAAGCGATGCCCGGCGGGGCACGCCACGCCATTGTCGACCGCGTTCAGCGGCGCGCTGCAGATAGGGCAGGCAAGCATCAGGCGAGCAACTTGATCAGGGTCTGGTAGTAGATTTCGGTCAGCACATCGAGATCGCTGGCCAGGACCCGCTCGTTGACCTGGTGGATCGTTGCGTTGACCGGGCCCAGCTCGACCACCTGGGTGCCCATGGTGGCGATGAAACGCCCGTCCGAGGTGCCGCCACTGGTGGAGGCCAGGGTTTCACGGCCGGTGATGGCCTTGATGCTGGCCGACACGGCGTCGAGCAGCGCGCCCGGTTCGGTGAGGAACGGCAGGCCGGACAGTGCCCAGTCGATGTGCCAGTCCAGGTCGTGTTTGTCGAGGATATCGGCCACGCGCTGTTGCAGGCCCTCAACGGTCGACTCGGTAGAGAAGCGGAAGTTGAACACCGCGACCAGGTCGCCCGGGATAACGTTGGTGGCGCCGGTACCGGAATTGACGTTGGAGATCTGGAAACTGGTGGGCGGGAAGAACGCATTGCCGTTGTCCCAATGCTCGGCGGCCAGTTCGGCCAGGGCCGGGGCGGCGAGGTGGATCGGGTTCTTTGCCAGGTGCGGGTAGGCCACGTGACCTTGCACGCCGCGCACCGTGAGCTTGGCGCCCAGGGAGCCGCGGCGGCCGTTCTTGACTACGTCACCCACCAGGGTGGTGCTCGACGGCTCGCCGACGATGCACCAGTCCAGGCGTTCCTTGCGCGCAGCCAGGCGCTCGATCACCGCTTTGGTGCCGTGATGTGCCGGGCCTTCTTCGTCGCTGGTGATCAGGAACGCCACCTTGCCCTTGTGGTCCGGGTAGTCGGCGACAAAACGCTCGGCCGCCACGGTCATGGCCGCCAGGCTGCCTTTCATGTCAGCCGCGCCACGGCCGCAGAGCATGCCGTGCTCATCGATCACCGCATCGAACGGATCGATCTGCCAGGCCGCCACCGGGCCGGTCGGGACCACATCGGTGTGACCGGCGAAGCACAGTACCGGACCTTCGTGCGTGCCGTGGGTAGCCCAGAAGTTATCCACGTCTTCGATGCGCATGGGTTCCAGGTTGAAACCGGCATCGCCCAGGCGCTGCATCATCTGCTTCTGGCAATCAGCGTCCACCGGCGTCACGGACGGACGGCGGATCAGGTCGATGGCGAGCTGGAGGGTCGGCGAAAGGTCGGCGTGGGCCGTCATGTAGAACTCCGGAAGCTGTCAATGTGTAGGAGCGAGCTTGCTCGCGATGAACGTCAACGATAACGCGTGCGATCTAGATAACCGCGTTGCCCTTACGTTTCTCGCGAGCAAGCTCGCTCCTACAGGTATTGGGTTTGGCCCTTGAGCCACGCCCCGCAAAATGGCGGTTATCTTAAAGCAAAACGGCGACCATTGGCCGCCGTTTAGTGCATCGGTAGCGATTTAGACCGCGGGTAGCGTTTCGGCCTCGGCCACAGGTTTTGGCAGCGACGACAGGAACGCCATGATCAGCGCCGCCACATAAGGCAGCGACTGCACCAGCAGCATGGTCACCCAGAAACGCATGTCGTTGCTCGGCAGGCCTTGCACCAGGAAAATCCCCAGCGCCGCGCCCCATAACAGAAACATGATGAACATCTCTTCACGGGCTTCCGAAATGGCTAGCCAAAAGCCGTGGCTGTCGGCATTTTTCGGGGTGCGGATGAACGGAATGTTGCTGGTGAAGAAGCCGTACAGCACCGCTTTGGCAATGGTGTGGGACAACGCCAGGCCCGCCAGTGCCGCGCAGAACGCGTCCTTGAGGTTAACCCCCACCGCACGACGGTAGAGGAAGATGATCTTGCCGACCTTGAACACGAACAACGCCAGGGGCGGGATCGCGAAAATCAGCAGCGGTGGATCCACCCGGTGCGGCACGATAATCATCGCCGCGGACCACAGCAAGGCGCCCACGGTGAAGAAGATGTTCATGCCGTCGGCCACCCACGGCAGCCAGCCTGCCAGGAAGTGGTAACGCTGGCCGCGGGTCAGTTTGGTGTCTTTGCCACGGATCAGGCTGGCGGTGTGCCGCTTGATGATCTGGATGGCGCCGTAGGCCCAACGGAAACGCTGTTTCTTGAAGTCGATAAAGGTATCGGGCATCAAGCCCTTGCCATAGCTGTCGTGGTAGTACGCCGCCGACAAACCTTTCTCGAACACCCGCAGCCCCAACTCGGCGTCTTCACAGATGCACCAGTCCGCCCAGCCAAGCTCTTCGAGCACGGAGCGACGGGTCATGGTCATGGTGCCGTGCTGAATGATCGCGTCGCGGTCGTTGCGGGTCACCATGCCAATGTGGAAGAAGCCTTTGTACTCGGCATAGCACAGCTTCTTGAAGGTGCTTTCGTTCTGGTCGCGGTAATCCTGCGGCGACTGCACCACGGCGATTTTCGGATCGGCGAAGTGCGGCACCATGTGTTTGAGCCAGTTCGGATGAACGCAGTAGTCCGAGTCGATGACCGCGATCACTTCGGCGTCCTTGGCGGTGTGCGGGATCAGGTAGTTCAGCGCACCGCCCTTGAAACCGGCCAGTGGCGCGACGTGGAAGAACTTGAAGCGCGGGCCGAGGGTTTCGCAATAGGCCTGCACCGGCTCCCAGACCGCCGGGTCCTTGGTGTTGTTGTCGATGATCAGGACTTCAAAGTCCGGATAGTCGAGGTTGGCCAGGGCGTTGAGGGTCTGTTTGACCATCTCCGGCGGCTCGTTGTAGCACGGCACGTGAATCGAGACTTTTGGCCGATAGGTCGAATCGCCCACTACCGGCAGGAACTCGCGCCGGCGCTTGTGAATCCACACCGCTTCGGCCAGCTCGTGGGCCTCGGTCAGCAACACGATAAACACTCCGAGGGCACCGAGGGCGAGCAGGAATCCTACCGTCAGGCTGAACCAGGTGCTGTATTGCTGGCTGTAGTCGTAGCCGATCCAGACCAGCACCGACCCGCAGAGGAAGGCGGTGAAGGTCAGGAAGGTGCGGCCACGCTGGCGCAGCGCCGAGCCGTCGATCATCAGCAGGGTCAGCGACAACAGCGCCAGCACCACGGAGCCGATGGCCAGCACGCGCCATTGCGGGATTGCCACCACCGGGCCTTCGAAGTTGAACTTCTGCTGGCGCGCCGCGTTGAACACGCCCCAATAGGCACCGACCGAACCTTCGTCGCTGACTTTCCAGGGCTGGTCAAAGGCCTCGATCACAAAGTAGTTGAAGCCCTGGCGGTTGAGCTTGTTCACCAGTGTGCGCAGGTAAATGGCCTGGTCGGCCGGGGTCGCGTCCGCGCCACCGCGCATGCGGCCGTTGCTCGGCCAGCCCACTTCCGAGAGCAAGAGCGGCTTTTTCGGGAACATTTTCTTCAGGTCGCGGGCGCGGTCCAGGACGAACTGGCCGGCCTGGTCCATCGGGACGAACTCCCAGTAGGGCAGGACGTGGGCGGCGATCAGGTCGACGTGCTTGGCCAGCATCGGGTTTTCTTCCCACACGTGCCACTGTTCGGACGTGGTGACCGGGACCTTGACCGCGGCGCGTACACGATCGAGAAGCACGCTCAGCTGTTCGGCGGTGATTTCCTTGCGGAAGATCGCTTCGTTACCCACGACCACGCGAACCACGCTGCGCGAGTTGTTGGCGATCTCGATGGCGCGCTGGATTTCGCGTTCGTTGCGCTCCTGGTCCGGGCTGATCCAGATTCCGAGGGTCACGCGCAAGCCGAACTCTTCCGCCAGCTTGGGAATGTCGCCCAGGGTGCCGTCGACCGAATAGATCCGGATGTTGTCGGTCAGTTTGCTCATGATCTCCAGGTCACGACGCATTTCCTCATCGGACGGGAACTGGTTTTTCTGTGGGAACTGGCCTTGCTGGAACGGCGAGTAAGAAAAACCGGAGATCTGCTCTGGCCAGTTGGGGGTTGTGACCGGGCGGTTGATCAGCGCCCAGAAACCGGTGAACAGCGCGGCAATCGCCAGCACTACCACCAGGTTGAGTCCAAATTTACGCGATGACATAGCTATTTCGGGTTCCAAAGGCTGTGGAACGAAGGAACGGTCGGCCGCCGCCGAGGGGCGCGCATCCTACACCGGGTGTTCCCAGACCGTACAGCGGGCGGGGATATGCCGGACGTTAGGCAATTTACTTTGACTTAAGTTCTTTCACTTGTAGCGTGTAGCTTAAAACTTACCGCCGTGTAGCCCTATAATGCGCGCCGGTTTTTAGGGTAGTGGTCATGAGTACAGAAGATCCGCGGTTTGCTGGCATTGCCCGCTTGTATGGCATTGAAGGCCTGGGGCGTTTGCGCGCCGCCCATGTGGCGATTGTGGGCGTCGGCGGTGTCGGTTCCTGGGCGGCGGAAGCCATTGCCCGTTGTGGCGTGGGCGAGATTTCGCTGTTCGACCTGGACGACGTTTGCGTCAGCAATGTCAATCGCCAGTTGCACGCACTGGACAGCACCGTCGGCAAACCCAAGGTCGAGGTGATGGCCGAGCGTCTGCGGGGGATCAACCCGGACTGCACGGTACACGCGGTACCGGACTTCGTGACGCGCGAGACCATGGCCGAGTACATCACGCCGAACATCGATTGTGTGATCGACTGCATCGACAGCGTCAATGCCAAGGCCGCATTGATCGCCTGGTGCAAGCGCCGCAAGATCCAGATCATCACCACCGGTGGCGCAGGCGGGCAGATCGACCCGACGCTGATTCAGGTGTGTGACCTGAACCGGACCTTCAACGACCCGCTGGCCTCGAAAGTGCGTTCCACCCTGCGTCGCGATTACAATTTCTCCCGCACCGTGACCCGTCACTACAGCGTGCCGTGCGTATTTTCCACGGAGCAACTGCGCTACCCGAAACCCGATGGCAGCATTTGCTTGCAGAAAAGTTTTGTCGGCGATGGCGTGAAGTTGGACTGCGCGGGCGGGTTTGGCGCGGTAATGATGGTGACGGCGACCTTTGGCATGGTTGCCGCGACCAAGGCGGTGGACAAGATCGTCGCCGGGGTCCGACGCCCGGCGGACAAGATTAAGCCCGAGCAATAAGACGGCTCCCTCTTCACAGGGTCAGGCGGATAATTCGCGCATTCGCTGCAACACCGCATTCAGGCCATTGCTGCGTGACGACGAGAGTTGTCGCGACAAGCCCAACTGATTAAACCAGTCCGGCAAATCCACCTGCTGCAACTCTTGCGCGGACAAGCCATTGACCCGCGCCAGCAGCAACGCCACCAGGCCACGAATCAATCGCGCATCGCTGTTGGCGACGAACTGCCAATGGCCGTCGTGCAGCGCCCCCACCAGCCAGACCTGACTTTCGCAACCGTGTACGCGGTTGGCCTCGGATTGGTCGGTATCGCTCAAGGCTGGCAGGCGATCGCCCCATTGCATCAGCAAGCGTGCACGCTGCTCCCATCCGGCGGCGGTTTGAAAGACTTGCAGCGCGGTAACCGCGTCGGCTGGCAGGCTCATCGCAACAGCTCCAGGGCTTGATCAAGGGCTTCGAAGAAACGCTCCAGATCTTCAGAGTCGTTGTACAGCGCCAGTGAAACCCGGATTGCCCCGGCCAGTTCATAGCTTTTGAGCAGCGGCATGGCGCAGTGGTGACCGGCACGCACGGCAATGCCCTGTTCGGTCAACAGGTGTGCCAGATCCGAGTTGTGGACCCCTTCCACCACAAAGCTGGCCAGGGCCAGTTGTGGCTTGCCCAGCAGGCGAATGCCATTGCGCGCCTGTAAACCCTTGATCAGGTAATCATGCAGCGCCGCTTCATGGGCGGACACGGCGTCCTGATCCAGCCCGGCCAGGTAGTCGAGAGTCGCGCCCAAGCCGATCACGCTGGCAATCGGCGGGGTGCCGGCTTCAAAACCCAGCGGTGCCGGGCGAAAGCGGGCGTCGTGGTAGTTGGCATCCAGCACCATCTCACCGCCGAACTGCCAGGGGCGCAGATGCTCCAGGGCCTCATTGCGGCCAAAGACCACGCCCAGGCCATCGGGCCCGTAGAGTTTGTGGCTGGAGAACACGTAGAAATCACAACCCAGCGCCTGGACGTCGTGGCGACCGTGAACCACGCCCTGGGCGCCGTCGACCACGGTCAAGGCGTTTTGCGCCTTGGCCAGCGCCAGCAACTGAGGCAATGGCTGCCAGGCACCCAGGACGTTGGACAGTTGACTGACCGCCAGCAACCGGGTGCGTGGGCCGATCAAGCCAGCGGCGGCATTGAGATCGATCAGGCCGTCGGCGTCCAGGGGTAAGACCACCAGCGTCAGCTCGCGGCGTTTTGCCAGTTGCTGCCAGGGCAGCAAGTTGGCGTGGTGCTCCAGGGCGCTGATGACAATTTCATCGCCCGGGTGGAAAAGGTGTTCCAGGCCATAGGCCAGGAGATTCAGCGCGGAGGTCGCGCCGTGGGTGAAGATGATTTGCCCGCAGTGGCCGACGTTGAGCCAGTGGGCCACTTTGCTGCGGCTGCCTTCGAACGCTTGCGTGGCATGGGCGCCAGGCAGGTGTTGCGCACGATGGACGTTGGCCGCGCCATTGGCGTAGTAATGCGCCAGCGCGTCGAGCAGGGCCTGGGGTTTCTGAGTGGTGGCGGCATTGTCCAGATAGGTCTGGTCCTGCCGTTGCAGGGCGGCGATGGCCGGGAAATCGGCACGCCAAGGTGAGGGAATCATCATGCTATCGGGCCCTGGTGACATGGGCGGGTGTACGCCTGACCTGTAGGAGCGAGCTTGCTCGCGATGGACGTTAACGATAACGCGCGGCATCAGGCAGCACGTGTCGTCTATATGTTCTTCGCGAGCAAGCTCGCTCCTACAGGGTGATCGTTTGACGCTCTGCTTAGTTGTGAGCGTGCAGCGCTTCGTTCAGTTCGATGGCCGATTTGTGGGTTTTGCACTCCACGGCACCGGTCTCCGAGTTGCGGCGGAACAACAGGTCGGTCTGGCCGGCCAGTTCGCGCGCCTTGACCACTTTGACCAGTTGGTTGTTCTCGTCCAGCAGGGCCACTTTGGTGCCGGCGGTCACGTACAGGCCGGACTCGACGGTGTTGCGGTCGCCCAACGGGATACCGATACCGGCGTTGGCACCGATCAGGCAGCCTTCGCCCACCTTGATCACGATGTTGCCGCCGCCCGACAGGGTGCCCATGGTGGAGCAACCGCCGCCCAGGTCCGAACCCTTGCCGACGAACACGCCAGCAGAGACGCGGCCTTCGATCATGCCCGGGCCTTCGGTACCGGCGTTGAAGTTGACGAAGCCTTCGTGCATCACGGTGGTGCCTTCGCCCACGTAGGCGCCCAAGCGGATACGAGCGGCGTCAGCGATACGCACGCCGGCCGGTACCACGTAGTCGGTCATTTTCGGGAACTTGTCTACCGAGAACACTTCCAGCAACTCGCCCCGCAGACGGGCTTCGAGTTGATGCTCGGCCAGTTCGCTCAAGTCGATGGCGCCCTGGCTGGTCCAGGCGACGTTCGGCAGCAGCGGGAAAATGCCCGTCAGGTTCAGGCCGTGAGGCTTGACCAGGCGATGGGACAGCAGGTGCAGCTTGAGGTAGGCCTCAGGGGTGGAGCTCAACGGGGCATCTTCGGCCAGCAATGTGGCGACCAGCGGCTTGTGGCTTTCTGCCAGGCGGGTCAGCAGGGCGGCCTGGGTCGCGTCGACGCCCTTAAGGGCTTCGGCCAGTTGCGAGGCTTGGGCGGTGCTGAACGCGATGGCCTGATTGCCTTCGGTGTAGCCCAGGATCGGGGCAATGGCGGCAACTACTTCAGCCGAAGGCTTGAGCACGGGAGCGGCGTAGAACACTTCCAGCCACGCGCCTTGACGATTCTGGGTGCCGACACCGAAGGCCAGGCTGAACAGGGTAGTGGACATGCAATTACCTCTTACGAAATTGAACGGGCGGGCTTACTTGAGCGCTGCCGCGTAGATATCTGGCTTGAAGCCAATCAGGGTTCGGTCACCGAGATCGAGCACCGGGCGCTTGATCATCGACGGTTGTGCGAGCATCAATTCGATCGCTTTCGCCTGGTCGAGATCGGCTTTGCATTCGTCATCGAGTTTGCGAAAGGTCGTGCCTGCACGGTTGAGCACCACCTGCCAGCCGTGCTCGTTGCACCACTGGGTCAGGTGTTCACGGTCGATTCCGGCCGTTTTGTAATCATGGAAATCAAAGCTGACAGCGTGTTCATCCAGCCAGGTGCGCGCCTTTTTCATGGTGTCGCAGGCTTTGATGCCGAAAAGGTGCAACGTTTTGCTTGAAGCGGTCAAGGAATTGCCCCCCTTTGGAGGTGCTGAAGATAAAAATGGTGAAGGATTATGCCATGACCGGGCGGGTTCGGCGTCGACCGGGATCCGGCTTTGAGCGATTGTGCGACAGGTTGCCCGGTCAGGTGCGACCTTTGTGCAAGGGCCAGCCCCTAGTCTAAGCGTCTAATATGGCACTTCGACGGCAACTTGTTGCCTGATGTGTGCTGGACCTCAGTGAGGCCAATCTGGGGCTGATGAAGTGAGGCACGCGTCCGAAAGGGGGGGCGCGTGCCTGCCGCCAGGATGTCGCTTATGTGCGGCGCTGGATGAACTCGCGAATCCGCTCTGCCGCCTCGACGCATTCGGCCAGCGGCGCAACCAGTGCCATGCGCACACGGCCGGCGCCCGGGTTGACGCCGTCGACCTCACGGGACAGATAAGAGCCAGGCACGACGGTCACGTGCTCTTCGACGAACAGGTCGCGGCAGAACGCCGCGTCGTCGCCTGCAACGTTCGGCCACAGGTAGAAACTGCCATCCGGACGCTGCACGTCCATGACCGGGCTGAGGATCTCCAGCACCGCATCGAACTTCTCGCGGTACAGCGCACGGTTGGCGCGCACATGGACTTCGTCATTCCATGCCGCAACGCTGGCCAGTTGGGTCTGAACCGGCATGGCGCAGCCATGGTAGGTGCGGTACAGCAGGAATCCCTTGAGGATCTCGGCATCCCCGGCCACGAAGCCCGAGCGCAGGCCCGGCAGGTTGGAGCGCTTGGACAGGCTATGGAACACCACGCAGCGTTTGAAGTCCTTGCGGCCCAGTTCCGCACAGGCACTGAGCAGGCCCGGTGGGGGTGTCTGCTCGTCGAAGTAGAGTTCGCTGTAGCACTCGTCGGCCGCGATCACGAAGTCATACTCGTCGGCCAGGGCGATCAGCTTTTTCAGGGTGTCGAGCGGAATCAGCGCACCGGTCGGGTTGCCCGGCGAGCACAGGAACAGGATCTGGCAGCGTTTCCAGATGTCCGGTGAGACGGCGTCGAAATCGGGGTTGAAGCCGTTTTCGTCCAGGCACGGCAGGTAGTGGGGCTTGGCGCCAGCGAGGAACGCAGCACCTTCATAGATCTGGTAGAACGGGTTCGGGCTGACCACCAGCGCGTCGTCACCCCGGTTGACCACGGTCTGGGTGAAGGCGAACAGTGCTTCACGGGTACCGTTGACGGGCAGCACGTTGCGGGCCGGATCGATCCAGCCTGCGGGCACGTTGAACCGACGCTCGCACCAGGCCGCAATGGCTTCGCGCAGGGCGGGAACACCCAGGGTCGTGGGGTAGACGGCCATCTGGTCCAGGTTGCTGGCCAGGGCTTCTGCGACAAAGCTTGGCGAGCGGTGTTTCGGCTCGCCGATGGACAGGGCGATAGGGCGCTTGTCGGGGTTGGGCGTCACCGCGCCGAGCAGGGCGCGCAGTTTTTCGAACGGGTAGGGCTGGAGTTGGTTCAGAGCGTTGTTCATCGGTGCGCAGGTCTCACTCAAAGCGGTTAAATCATGTCGCACGTCAGATGCTGATGCGCGACAGTTCGATTGAAGGTTGCGGGCTGACGCTCAGTTGTTCGACGATCGCATCCTGCAAGCGGCTGCACAGCTGGGGGTCGGACAATGGGTGGTTGTCGGCGTCGGTGATGAAGAACACGTCTTCGACCCGTTCGCCGAGGGTGGCAATCTTGGCGTTCTGCAGCGATAGGTCGAACTCGAGGAAGATTCGTCCTATTCGCGCGAGCAGGCCAGGGCGGTCCGGTGCGCTGAGTTCGAGCACGGTGACCGGGCGCTGGGCATCGTTGTGGATCGTCACTTGTGGTGCGAACGCAAAATGCTTGAGCTGGCGTGGCACCCGACGCTGGATGATGGTCGGGTAGTTGTCCGGGTTGCGCAGGGCTTCGGTCAGGCCGTCACGGATCTGTTTGACCCGCGCAGGGTTGTCGCCAATCGAGTCGCCGTCGGTGTCGAGCACGATGTAGGTGTCGAGGGTGAACTGGCTGCTGGAGGTGATGACCCGGGCATCGTGAATGTTCAGGTTGAGCTGGTCCATCGCGGCCACGGTCACGGCGAAGAAGTCGTGCTGGTCGGGGGCATAGATGAAAATCTGCGTGCCACCCTCGAACTCCCGTTGGGTGGTCTCCTTGATCAGCACCAGCGGGCCGCCATCGGCCGGTTGCTGCAGGATCGCGTCCGAGTGCCAGGCCACGTCGCCAGCGGTGTGACGCAGGAAATAGTCATCGCCCAGTTGCGACCAGAGTTGCTCGACGTCGTCCGGGTCGGTGCCGCCGCGCACCAGAATGTCCAAGGCCGCGCTTTGGGTCTGGCGAATCTGCTCTTCGCGGTCCACCGGGTTCTCCAGGCCGCGACGCAAGGCACGCTTGGTCTCGGTGTAGAGTTGGCGCAGCAGGCTGGCGCGCCAGGAGTTCCACAAGGTCGGGTTGGTGGCGTTGATGTCCGCGACGGTCAGCACGTAGAGGTAGTTGAGGCGGGTCTCGTCGCCCACGGTCTGCGCGAAGTCATGGATCACCTGCGGGTCGGACAGATCCTTGCGCTGGGCCGTGGTCGACATGACCAGGTGGTTTTGCACCAGCCAGACGATCAGCCGGCTGTCCCAGGTCGGCAATTGATGGCGCTGGCAGAAGGCTTCAGCGTCGACGGCGCCAATATCCGAATGGTCGCCATGGCGCCCCTTGCCGATGTCGTGATAGAGCCCGGCGAGGTAGATCAGTTCAGGCTTGGGCAGCTTGCCCATGAGCTTGCTGGCCAGCGGGAATTTCTCGGACACCTGAGTGTATTGCAGCTTACGCAAGTGCTTGATCAGGTTCAGGGTGTGGGCGTCGACCGTATAGATGTGGAACAGGTCGTGCTGCATTTGCCCGACGATGAATCCGAACTCCGGCAGGTAGCGCCCAAGAATGCCGTAACGGTTCATCCGCCTGAGGTTTCGGTGAATGCCGATCTTGCACTTGAACAGTTCGATGAACAGGCTCGTGTTGCGAATGTCATGGCGGAAGTCGTCATCGATCAGATGACGGTGCTCCCTTAGCAGGCGGATGGTATCGGCGCGTACGCCCTTTATTTCCGGCTGCTGAGCCATCAGTACGAAGATTTCCAGCATGGCAAACGGCGTGCGCTTGAACACGTTGTTGTTGATGGCTTCGATGTAGCCGTCATGCAGCTGGAAGCGCGAGTTGATCGGCTGCGGCGGCGCTTCGTCTTCCGGGGCGAGGATGATTTCCTCGAAGTGCTGGATGATCAGGTCGCTGAGCTGGGCAATGCTCATCACCACCCGGTAGTACTGCTGCATGAAGTTTTCGATGGCGTGTTTCGCGTCGTCCCCGGCAAAGCCCAGCAAGCTGGCGATCGAGCGCTGGTGATCGAACAGCAGACGGTCCTCGGCGCGGTCGGCCAGCATGTGCAGGGCATAGCGGACTTTCCACAGGAATTCCTGGGAGGACGCCAGCAGGGCGTTTTCGCTTTCCACCAGGAAACCTTCGCCCGCCAGTGCCCGCAGGTTCAGCGTGCCGTACTGGCGGCGGGCTACCCACAGAATCGTCTGGATATCCCGCAGGCCACCAGGCGAGCCTTTGACGTTGGGTTCCAGGTTGTATTCGGTGTCGTTGTATTTGTGGTGACGTGCTTTTTGTTCGGCACGCTTGGCCAGGAAGAACTCCTTGGCCGGCCACATGTGCTCGGTGCTGGTGACGTCGAGCATCCGCTGGCGCAAGCGCTCGGGACCGGCGATGGTGCGGCTTTCCATCAGGTTGGTGACCACCGTCAGGTCGGCGCGGGCTTCTTCGGCGCATTCGTCCACCGAGCGAACGCTCTGGCCGACTTCCAGGCCGATGTCCCATAGCAGTGTCAGAAAGCGCTCGATGGAGTCACGGAAGACTTCGTGGTCGGCGCTGTCGAGCAGGATCAGCAAATCGATGTCGGAGTAGGGGTGCAGCTCGCCGCGACCGTAGCCGCCGACCGCGACCAGCGCGATGTCGGCGTCAGCGTTCCAGTCGAACTGCTCCCAGGCCTTTTGCAGGATGTTGTCGACGAACCAGGCGCGGTCCTCGATCAGGCGGCGGATATCCCGGCCACTGCGAAAACGCCCGTCGAGCACCTCGCGCGCTTGGCGGATCGCCTTCTTGAAGGCTGCGATCGGGCTCGCCTTCAGGGCCAGTTCAGCCTGGAACTGGCCGCGGTCGAAGAGTTCTGGATCCACCTGCGGCATCGATTGGCTTTCCTTTCTATCTATATAGGCTCAGGACGGCAGGTCAGGCTGAAACGCGCGCGATGGTGTCATCGCCGCGCAGGGTGAAGATTTCGTAGCCGGTTTCCGTCACGAGCAGAGTGTGCTCCCATTGGGCGGACAGCTTGCGGTCCTTGGTGATCGCGGTCCAGCCGTCGCCCAGTACCTTGGTGTCGGCCTTGCCCTGGTTGATCATCGGTTCGATGGTGAAGGTCATGCCGGCCTTCAGTTCCATGCCGGTGCCAGCACGGCCGTAGTGCAGGATCTGCGGCTCTTCGTGGAACACCTTGCCGATACCGTGGCCGCAGAACTCGCGGACAACGGAGAAACCGTTCTTTTCCGCATGCTTCTGGATCACTTCGCCGATATCGCCCAGGCGGCAGCCCGGTTTGACCAGTTCGATGGCCTTGTACATGCATTCCTGGGTGACTTTCGACAGTCGCTCAGCCCAGACCGGTACGTTGCCGACGTGGAACATGCGGCTGGTGTCGCCGTGGTAGCCGTCCTTGATCACGGTGATGTCGATGTTCAGCGTGTCGCCGTCCTTCAGGGCCTTCTCGTTCGGGATGCCGTGGCAGACCACGTGGTTGATCGAGGTGCAGATTGACTTCGGAAAGCCCTTGTAGTTGAGCGGGGCAGGGATGGCCTTCTGCTCATTGACGATGTAATCGTGGCAGATGCGATCGAGTTCTTCGGTGGTGATCCCCGGCTTGACGTAGTCGGCAATCATTTCCAGCACGTCGGCGGCAAGTTTGCCGGCGATGCGCATTTTTGCGATGTCCTCTGGGGTTTTGAGGGTGACGGTCATACAGGCTCTCTCTACGCTCAGTGGCGCTTTCAATTCGGAATGGGCTCGGCGTGATATGGCTCGCGGCCCTGAAAAAGGCAATTCTAACAGACGCCCGGGGCAAATCTGCGCTTGCGGCATCGCTTCTGCTTATAGAATGGCGCATTCTTGGAGGATTCCAAGGGCTGGAACAACCGCGCTGACCTGGTTTTGAGAATCCGGGTTCCGTTTTCAGCCTTGCTGTGGTATAAAATGCGCCGCTTTCCGGGGATGCCCCGAAAGGCTTAAATCCACACACGTGTCGACACGATGACCTGGGTGCCTTCAGCTGAAGCTGCTGGTTGGTCATTGGGATACGTGGAGGCCAAACCCGACTTATTAAGGAACTATCATGTCCCAAGTCAACATGCGCGATATGCTGAAGGCCGGTGTGCACTTCGGTCACCAGACCCGTTACTGGAACCCGAAAATGGGTAAATACATTTTCGGTGCGCGTAACAAGATTCACATCATCAACCTTGAAAAAACCCTGCCAATGTTCAACGAAGCTCTGACTTTCGTAGAGCGTCTGGCCCAGGGCAAAAACAAGATTCTGTTCGTCGGCACCAAGCGTTCCGCTGGCAAGATCGTTGCTGAAGAAGCAGCACGTTGCGGTTCGCCGTACGTCGATCACCGCTGGTTGGGCGGCATGCTGACCAACTTCAAGACCATCCGTGCTTCCATCAAGCGTCTGCGTGACCTTGAAGTACAAGCCGAAGACGGTACTTTCGCCAAGCTGACCAAGAAAGAAGCGCTGATGCGCTCCCGTGACCTGGAAAAGCTCGATCGTTCCCTGGGTGGTATCAAGGACATGGGCGGTCTGCCTGACGCACTGTTCGTTATCGACGTTGATCACGAGCGCATCGCGATCACCGAAGCCAACAAGCTGGGCATCCCGGTTATCGGCGTAGTCGATACCAACAGCAGCCCGGAAGGCGTTGACTACATCATCCCAGGCAACGATGACGCAATCCGCGCTATCCAGCTGTACATGGGTTCGATGGCTGACGCTGTTATCCGTGGTCGCAACAACGTTTCTGGCGGCACTGAAGTCTTCGTTGAAGAAGCTCCGGTAGCTGCGGCTGAGTAATTGACGCCTTGGCGTTGACTCAGTAAGCAAAAAGGGGGCTTGGCCCCCTTTTTGCCACCTCGAAAACCATTTGTCGGCGCCCACTGCTCTATCTGTAACGTGCGGCAGCTAACAAGGGTGGTTCGGGAAGAATTGAACGCCCGTTCGATCGGGTGGAATGGTTGATAACCTATCCAAGAGGAATTTTGAAATGGCAGAGATTACTGCAGCGTTGGTCAAAGAACTGCGCGAGCGTACCGGCGAAGGCATGATGGACTGCAAGAAAGCCTTGACCAAGGCTGGCGGCGACATCGAAAAAGCCATTGATGACATGCGTGCTTCGGGCGCCATCAAGGCTGCCAAGAAAGCAGGCAACATTGCTGCTGAAGGCGCTATCGCCATCAAGGCTGACGACAAGTCGGCCGTGCTGCTGGAAGTGAACTCGCAGACCGACTTCCTGGCCCTGCAAGATGACTTCAAAAACTTCGTTGCTGCCAGCGTAGAAAAAGCCTTCGCCGAAAAACTGACCGACGCAGCTCCGCTGATCGCCGCTCAGGAATCGGCTCGTGAAGCCCTGGTGGCCAAAGTTGGCGAAAACGTCAACATCCGTCGCCTGGTGCGCGTAGAGGGTGACGTTGTCGGCACCTACCTGCACGGTAACAAGATCGGTGTTGCTGTTGTTCTCAAGGGCGGTGATGTTCAACTGGCCAAAGAGATCGCCATGCACGTGGCGGCAAGCAACCCTGAGTTCCTGCTGCCATCGCAGGTTTCGCCAGAAGCCATCGAGCGTGAAAAAGCGGTCTTCCTGAGCCTCAACGAAGACAAGATGAAAGGCAAGCCAGCTGAAATCGTCGAGAAGATGATTGGCGGCCGTATCACCAAGTTCCTGGCTGAAGCCAGCCTGGTCGAGCAAGCTTTCGTCATGAATCCAGAGCTCACCGTGGGTGCCTTGGCCAAGAAAGCCGGCGCTGAAATCGTTTCCTTCACCTACTTCAAAGTAGGCGAAGGCATCGAGAAGCCAGTTGATAACTTCGCAGAAGAAGTTGCAGCTCAGCTGGCTGCCGCCAAGCAATAAGACGGTTTTTTAACTGTCGCCCGAAAGAGGCTGCCCGCTCACGCGCGCAGCCTCTTTTCAGATGCAAAGGCCAATTTATTTGGCTTCTCATCGGAACTGGCTTACAAAGCCGTGTTCTGATGGCGCTGTGATAGCGTCAAGCTAGAGTGAACGCAGGCTGCAAACAGCCCGCAAAGAATTTTTTAAAATACGCCGCAGGAGAGATTCGCAATGGCTCAGCAGGGCAGTGGTTATCAGGCTCGCTATAAACGCATTCTACTCAAGCTTAGCGGCGAGGCCCTGATGGGCTCCGAAGAGTTCGGGATTGATCCCAAGGTGCTGGACCGCATGGCGCTGGAAGTCGGCCAGTTGGTCGGTATCGGCGTTCAGGTTGGTCTGGTCATTGGCGGTGGCAACCTGTTCCGCGGCGCGGCACTGAGTGCGGCCGGCATGGATCGGGTCACCGGCGACCACATGGGCATGCTGGCCACTGTGATGAATGCCCTGGCCATGCGCGATGCGCTGGAGCGTGCCAATATCTCGGCCATCGTGATGTCGGCTATTTCCATGGTGGGCGTAACCGATCACTATGATCGCCGCAAAGCCATGCGCCACCTGAACGCCAAGGAAGTGGTGATCTTCGCTGCCGGTACTGGCAACCCGTTCTTCACGACCGACTCGGCAGCGTGCCTGCGAGCGATCGAGATCGATGCCGACGTGGTACTGAAAGCGACCAAGGTTGACGGTGTGTACACTGCAGACCCATTCAAGGACCCGCATGCCGAGAAGTTCGATCATCTGACCTACGATGAAGTGCTGGATCGCAAGCTGGGTGTGATGGATCTGACGGCAATTTGCCTGTGCCGCGACCACAAGATGCCGCTGCGCGTATTTAACATGAACAAGCCCGGCGCCCTGCTGAACATCGTACATGGCGGCGCTGAAGGGACTCTGATCGAGGAAGGCGAACAATGATCAACGAAATCAAGAAAGACGCTCAAGAGCGCATGAGCAAATCCATGGATTCCCTGGCTAAAGCATTCAGCCAGATCCGTACCGGCAAGGCGCACCCGAGCATTCTGGGCAGCGTGATGGTGCCTTACTACGGCGCCGATACCCCGATTAGCCAAGTGGCTAACGTGACCGTGAAGGACTCTCGCACCCTGCAAGTCGTCGCTTTCGAGCGCAACATGCTGGCGGCCGTCGACAAGGCGATCCAGAGCGCCGGTCTGAACCTGAATCCGACCAACCTGGGTGAGCTGCTGCTGATCTCCATGCCAGCGCTGACTGAAGAAACCCGTAAGGGCTTCACCAAGCAGGCGCGTGAAGCGGCGGAAGATGCTCGTGTGGCGGTGCGTAATATCCGTCGTGACGCGCTGAGCCAGCTCAAGGATCTGGTCAAAGAGAAAGAAATCAGCGAAGACGAAGAGCGTCGTGCTGCTGACGATGTCCAGAAGCTGACCGACAAGTTCGTTGCTGAAATCGAAGTCGCCGTGAAGCAAAAAGAAGCGGATTTGATGGCCGTATAAGGGTCGCGCTTTCATGGAAAAGACCAAGCAGCCTGTGCTGTCCACGGTGCCGCGCCACGTCGCGATCATCATGGATGGCAATAATCGCTGGGCAAAAAAACGTTTCTTGCCCGGCGTTGCCGGGCACAAGGCGGGTGTCGATGCGGTGCGCGCCGTTATCGAGGTGTGCGCTGAGTCGGGTGTCGAGGTTCTGACGTTGTTCGCGTTCTCCAGTGAAAACTGGCAGCGCCCGGCCGATGAAGTCAGTGCCTTGATGGATCTGTTTTTCAAGGCGTTGCGTCGCGAGGCCAAGCGCCTCAACGATAACAACATCGCCTTGCGTATCATCGGTGATCGTTCGCGCTTTCATCCAGAGCTTCAGGCTGCCATGCGCGAGGCCGAGGCGATGACGGCCGGTGCCAATCGCTTTGTCCTGCAGATCGCGGCCAACTACGGTGGGCAGTGGGATATCGCCCAGGCCGCACAGCGCCTGGCGCGGGAAGTCCAGGCCGGTCACTTGCGTCCCGAGGACATCACGCCCGAGTTGCTGCAGACCTGCCTGTCCACGGGGGATCTGCCGTTGCCGGACTTGTGCATTCGTACCGGCGGCGAGCATCGCATCAGCAACTTCCTGTTGTGGCAGCTGGCCTACGCCGAGTTGTATTTCTCCGACCTGTTCTGGCCGGACTTCAAACACGAAGCCATGCGCAATGCGCTGGTCGATTTCGCCTCTCGTCAGCGTCGCTTCGGTAAAACGAGCGAGCAGGTCGAAGCTGGAGCCCGGGTTTAATGCTTAAACAACGAATCATCACGGCACTGATCCTGCTGCCCATCGCCTTGTGCGGCTTTTTTCTGCTCGAAGGCTCCGGCTTTGCGCTGTTCATCGGCCTGGTCGTGACCCTCGGTGCCTGGGAGTGGGCGCGCCTGGCAGGTTTCACCGAGCAACCGATCCGTGTGGCCTATGCGGCAGTGGTGGCGGCGATCCTGTTTGTCATGCACCTGGTGCCGGGCCTGGCGCCGTGGGTGCTGGGGGCAGCCGTGCTGTGGTGGGCGGTGGCGACCTTCCTGGTGCTGACCTATCCCAGAACCAGCGAGCATTGGGCCAGTGCGGCCTGCAAGCTGGTGATCGGCCTGTTGATCCTGTTGCCAGCCTGGCAGGGCCTGATCCTGATCAAGCAGCAGCCGTTGGGTAACTGGCTGATCATGGCGGTCATGGTGCTGGTCTGGGGCGCTGACATTGGTGCTTACTTCTCCGGTCGGGCTTTTGGCAAGCGCAAGCTTGCACCGCAGGTCAGTCCCGGCAAGAGCTGGGAGGGCGTGTACGGTGGCTTGCTGCTGAGTCTGGTCATCACCCTGGTCGTAGGGCTGGTGCGCGATTGGACGCTCGGTGAGATGCTCAAGGGGTTGATCGGTGCTGCTGTCATCGTCTTCATTTCGGTGGTGGGTGATTTGACCGAGAGCATGTTCAAGCGCCAGTCGGGGATCAAGGACAGCAGTAACCTGCTGCCTGGCCATGGCGGGATTTTGGATCGTATCGACAGCCTGACGGCGGCGATTCCCGTGTTTGCAGTGTTGCTGTGGATGGCGGCACCGTGAGCCGTCCACAACAGATTACCGTCCTGGGGGCGACCGGCTCCATTGGTCTGAGTACCCTGGATGTGATTGCCCGTCATCCGGAGCGTTATCAGGTTTTCGCCTTGAGCGGCTTCTCGCGGCTGAATGAGCTGCTGGCGTTGTGCATTCGTCATGTGCCGCGCTTTGCCGTTGTTCCCGAGCCTGTGGTGGCTCGAAGTCTTCAGGAGGCGCTGAAGGCTGCCGGCCTGTCGACGCGCGTGCTGGTGGGGGAGGAGGGATTGTGCCAGGTGGCCTCCGACGCCGAAGTCGATGCGGTGATGGCGGCCATTGTCGGCGCGGCGGGCCTGCGTCCGACGCTGGCGGCGGTCGAGGCGGGCAAGAAGATCCTGCTGGCCAACAAGGAGGCGCTGGTGATGTCCGGCGCCCTGTTCATGCAGGCGGTGCACAAGAGTGGGTCAGTGCTGCTGCCCATCGATAGCGAGCACAACGCGATCTTTCAGTGCATGCCCGCCGATTTTTCCCGCGGGCTCGGCGCTGTCGGCGTTCGGCGGATATTGCTGACTGCTTCTGGCGGCCCGTTCCGGCAAACCTCCATGGCAGAGTTGGCGCATGTGACGCCTGACCAGGCCTGCGCTCATCCCAACTGGTCGATGGGGCGCAAGATTTCGGTCGATTCGGCCAGCATGATGAACAAGGGCCTGGAGCTGATCGAGGCTTGCTGGTTGTTCGATGCCCGGCCGTCGCAGGTCGAGGTGGTGATCCACCCGCAAAGCGTGATTCATTCGCTGGTCGACTATGTTGACGGTTCGGTGCTGGCGCAATTGGGCAATCCGGATATGCGCACACCCATCGCCAATGCGCTGGCATGGCCTGAGCGGATCGACTCCGGTGTCGCACCGCTTGACCTGTTTGCCATTGCGCGCCTGGATTTCCAGGCGCCCGACGAGGCGCGCTTCCCGTGCTTGCGTCTGGCGCGTCAGGCCGCGGAGGCGGGAAACAGCGCCCCGGCCATGCTCAATGCCGCCAATGAAGTGGCGGTTGCAGCCTTTCTGGACGGGCGTGTCCGTTACCTTGAGATCGCGAGTATCATTGAAGAGGTGTTGAACCTTGAGCCTGTTGTGCCGGTCGATGACCTTGATGCGGTGTTCACGGCGGACGCCAAGGCTCGGCTGCTGGCCGAGCGTTGGATGAGTCGTCACGGGCGATAAGTGTTGCCGCGCGTTTGCTCGCGGCGGCGCTGAATAGGATTGCGGAGAAAAAAGTAGATGAGCGCGCTCTATATGATTGTTGGCACCCTGGTGGCCTTGGGCGTGCTGGTCACCTTTCACGAATTTGGCCATTTCTGGGTCGCGCGTCGCTGTGGCGTCAAGGTGCTGCGTTTCTCCGTGGGCTTCGGCATGCCGCTGCTGCGCTGGCATGATCGGCGTGGCACCGAGTTCGTGATCGCAGCCATCCCCTTGGGTGGCTACGTGAAAATGCTCGATGAGCGTGAAGGCGAAGTACCAGCGGATCAGCTTGATCAATCCTTCAATCGCAAATCGGTCCGTCAGCGCATTGCAATCGTTGCGGCGGGCCCTATCGCTAACTTCCTGTTGGCCTTCGTGTTCTTCTGGGGCCTGGCGATGCTGGGCAGCGAGCAGGTGCGTCCGGTCATTGGTGGTGTCGAGGCCGGTAGTATTGCCGCGAAGGCGGGCTTGAGTCCGGGGCAGGAAATCACGGCTGTCGACGGCGAGGCGACGACAGGGTGGGGGGAAGTCAATTTGCAGTTGATCCGGCGCCTGGGTGAAAGCGGGACCGTTCATCTGTTGGTGCGTGAGCAGGGCTCCAGTGCCGACTCTCCTCGTGAGCTGGTGCTTGATCAATGGCTCAAGGGTACCGATGAGCCAGATCCTATTCGTTCGCTCGGTATTCGTCCGTGGCGTCCGGCCTTGCCGCCGGTGTTGGCTGAGCTCGACCCCAAAGGGCCGGCGCAAGCCGCCGGCTTGAAGACCGGTGACCGCCTGCTGGCGCTGGATGGCCAGGCGTTGAACGACTGGCAACAAGTGGTGGACCAGGTTCGTGTACGTCCTGATACCAAAATTGTGCTGCGTGTCGAGCGTGACGGTGCTCAAATCGACGTCCCTGTCACCTTGGCTGCGCGTGGTGATACGAAAGCGGCCAGCGGTTACCTGGGCGCCGGCGTGAAAGCTGTCGAATGGCCACCAGAGATGGTTCGTGAAGTCAGCTTTGGTCCTGTCGCGGCCATTGGCGAAGGTGCGCGACGCACCTGGACCATGAGTGTGCTGACCCTCGATTCGCTCAAGAAAATGTTGTTCGGTGAGCTCTCGGTAAAAAACTTGAGTGGACCGATAACCATTGCTAAAGTGGCGGGCGCTTCTGCCCAGTCGGGTGTTGCTGATTTCCTGAATTTCCTTGCTTATCTGAGTATTAGCCTGGGGGTTCTGAATTTGTTGCCCATTCCTGTACTGGATGGGGGGCATTTGTTGTTTTATCTGATCGAGTGGGCGCGTGGTCGTCCCTTGTCGGATCGGGTGCAAGGTTGGGGGATACAGATCGGTATCAGTTTGGTGATCGGGGTGATGTTGCTTGCTCTGGTCAACGATCTGGGTCGACTGTAACGCTTCGCTGAATTGCGAATCTGCCGCATTTTGCGGCAGTTTGTTTATTGCCAGTTGGAATAAGAAAGGACTTCATGAAACGTCTGCTGCTAACTGCGGTTTTCACCGTATTGATGATCGCCGAAGTTCACGCCGAGTCCTTCACTATCTCCGATATTCGCGTCAATGGCCTCCAGCGGGTATCCGCGGGTAGCGTCTTTGGTGCCTTGCCGTTGAACGTCGGTGACCAGGCGGACGATCGTCGCTTGGTGGAGTCTACTCGTGCGCTGTTCAAAACCGGTTTCTTTCAGGATATCCAGCTGGGTCGTGATGGCAATGTCCTGGTCATCACGGTAGTCGAGCGCCCGTCGGTTGCCAGTATCGAGATCGAAGGCAACAAGGCGATCTCCACTGAAGACTTGATGAAAGGCCTCAAGCAGTCCGGTCTGGCTGAAGGCGAGATCTTCCAGCGTGCGACCCTTGAAGGGGTGCGTAACGAACTGCAGCGTCAGTACGTAGCCCAGGGCCGCTACTCGGCGACCGTCGATACCGAAGTCGTTCCTCAGCCGCGCAACCGCGTTGGCCTCAAGGTCAATATCAACGAAGGCACCGTTGCCGCGATCCAGCACATCAACGTGGTGGGTAACACGGTATTTGCCGATGAAGACCTGATCGACCTGTTCGAACTCAAGACCACCAACTGGTTGTCGTTCTTCAAGAACGACGACAAGTACGCGCGTGAAAAACTGTCCGGTGACCTGGAGCGTCTGCGTTCCTACTACCTGGACCGTGGCTATATCAACATGGATATCGCCTCGACCCAGGTGTCCATCACCCCGGATAAAAAGCACGTCTACATCACCGTCAACGTCAACGAAGGCCAGAAGTACAACGTTCGTGACGTGAAGCTCAGTGGTGACCTGAAAGTCCCTGAAGACCAGGTCAAGGCGCTGTTGCTGGTGCAAAAAGGCCAGGTGTTCTCGCGCAAGCTGATGACCACCACCTCCGACCTGATCACCCGCCGCCTGGGTAACGAGGGCTATACCTTCGCCAACGTCAACGGCGTGCCTCAGCCCCATGACGACGATCACACGGTTGATATCACCTTTGTGGTCGATCCGGGCAAGCGCGCTTACGTGAACCGCATCAACTTCCGTGGCAACACCAAGTCGGAAGACGAAGTGCTGCGTCGTGAAATGCGTCAGATGGAAGGTGGCTGGGCTTCGACCTACCTGATCGACCAGTCCAAGGTCCGCCTGGAACGTTTGGGCTTCTTCAAGGAAGTCAACGTCGAGACGCCGGCCGTGCCGGGTGTCGATGACCAGGTTGACGTGAACTACAGCGTTGAAGAGCAGGCCTCCGGCTCCATTACCGCCAGCGTCGGTTTTGCCCAGAGCGCCGGTCTGATCCTGGGTGGCTCGATCACGCAGAACAACTTCCTGGGTACGGGTAACAAGGTCAGCATCGGCTTGACCCGCAGTGAATACCAGAG
Organism: Pseudomonas sp. Irchel s3b6; assembly: GCF_900187415.1. NCBI lineage: Bacteria > Pseudomonadati > Pseudomonadota > Gammaproteobacteria > Pseudomonadales > Pseudomonadaceae > Pseudomonas > Pseudomonas sp. Irchel s3b6. The sequence continues at coordinate 123,046 of NZ_FYDM01000012.1, forward strand.
CCGCTATAACTTCGGTTATGTGGACCCCTACTGGACGGCCGATGGCGTGAGCCTGGGCTACAACGCGTTCTATCGCACCACCGACTACGATGAGCTCGATACTGACGTTTCCAGCTATTCGGTTGACAGCCTGGGTGCCGGTGTCAGCGTCGGTTATCCGATCAGCGAGACGTCGCGCCTGACCTTTGGCCTGACCGCGCAGCAGGACGAGATCCAGACCGGTCAGTACACCGTCGACGAGATCTTCGACTTCGTGAACCGTGAAGGCGACAAGTACCTGAACTTCAAGGCGTCGGCCGGCTGGTCCGAATCGACACTGAACAAAGGTGTATTGGCAACCCGTGGACACTCTCAGAGCGTGACCGTGGAAGCGACCACCCCGGGTAGCGACCTGTCGTTCTTCAAGCTCGATTACCGTGGCCAGTTGTTCCAGCCGCTGACCGACACCTACACCATGCGTTTCCATACCCAACTGGGTTACGGTGACGGTTACGGTTCGACCGATGGCTTGCCATTCTACGAAAACTACTATGCTGGTGGCTTCAACTCGGTTCGTGGCTTCAAGGACAGCAGCCTGGGTCCTCGCAGTACGCCGAGTCGTGGCGCAGGTAGTACGGGTAACGTAGGCACCGTGGAAGACCCGGATCAGGATCCATTGCCGTTTGGTGGTAACGTCCTGATCCAGGGGGGGGCGGAGCTGTTGTTCCCGATGCCATTCGTCAAGGACCAGCGTTCGTTGCGTACATCCCTGTTCTGGGATGTGGGTAACGTATTCGACTCCAAGTGCGAGCAGACCACCAACACCAATGGCTCGAAGTCCAACACGCAGTGCAACGACGTCAGCCTGAGCAACCTGGCCAGTTCCGTGGGGGTTGGCGTGACCTGGGTTACCGCATTGGGTCCTTTGAGCTTTGCTCTGGCCATGCCGGTGAAGAAGCCTGACGACGCTGATACTCAAGTGTTCCAATTCTCCCTCGGTCAGACGTTCTAAGAGTCTGACCCAAGATAACGACAATGGATTTTGTAGGAGTGCATCGTGCGTAAGTTGACTCAATTGGTTCTCCTGGCAACTGTCCTGGTAGCAACCCCGGCATTTGCCGAGATGAAAATCGCGGTACTGAACTACCAGATGGCCCTGCTGGAGTCTGACGCGGCGAAGAAATACGCCGTGGATGCCGAGAAGAAGTTCGGCCCGCAGCTGTCCAAGCTCAAGAGCCTGGAAAGCAGTGCCAAAGGCATCCAGGATCGTCTGGTGAGCGGTGGCGACAAGATGGCCCAGGGCGAGCGTGAGCGTCTTGAGTTGGAGTTCAAGCAAAAGGCCCGTGACTTCCAGTTCCAGTCCAAGGAACTGAACGAAGCCAAAGCCGTTGCCGACCGTGAAATGCTGAAGCAGCTCAAGCCGAAACTGGACAGCGCTGTGGAAGAAGTCATCAAGAAAGGTGCTTTTGACCTGGTCTTCGAGCGTGGCGCAGTGATTGATGTCAAGCCTCAGTACGACATCACGCGCCAGGTTATCGAGCGCATGAATCAGCTGAAGTAATCCATGACAGTGACTAAAAAGCTCGGCCAGTTGGCCGAGTTCCTCGGCGCCACCCTTCGTGGCGACCCGGAAAAAGACATTACTGGGCTGGCCACTTTGCAAGAGGCTGGCCCAGCTCAGTTGAGCTTTCTGGCAAACCCCCAATACCGTAAATACCTGGCCGACAGCCAGGCCGCAGCCGTGTTGCTGAAGGCCGCTGATGCCGAAGGGTTTGCCGGGGATGCGCTGGTCGTGCCTGACCCCTATGCCGCCTATGCGCGGGTTTCCCACCTGTTTGATCCCAAGCCCAAGTCGGCAGCCGGTATTCACCCGACAGCGGTGATTGCGGCGGATGCGGTGGTTGATCCGGCCGCGAGTATTGGCCCTTTTGTCGTGATCGAGAGTGCGGCGCGAATTGCTGCCGGGGTGACCCTCGGTGCGCATTGCTTCGTGGGCGCTCGCAGCGAGATCGGTGAAGGTGGCTGGCTGGCTCCGCGGGTGACGCTGTACCACGACGTGCGCATCGGCAAGCGCGTGGTCATACAGTCCGGTGCGGTGCTGGGCGGCGAAGGTTTCGGTTTTGCCAACGAGAAAGGCATCTGGCAGAAAATTGCCCAGGTCGGTGGTGTATCGATCGGCGACGACGTGGAGATTGGCGTAAATACCGCTATCGACCGCGGCGCGTTGGCTGACACCATCATCGGCAACGGTGTGAAGCTGGATAACCAGATTCAGATCGCCCACAACGTACAGGTCGGTGATCACACCGCCATGGCGGCGTGCGTGGGGATTTCCGGCAGCACCAAGATCGGCAAGCATTGCATGCTGGCTGGCGGTGTTGGCCTGGTTGGGCATATCGATATCTGCGACAACGTATTCCTGACCGGCATGACCATGGTCACCCATTCGATCACCGAACCGGGTGCCTATTCGTCCGGTACCGCCATGCAACCGGCTGCCGAGTGGCGCAAAAGCGCGGCACGCATCCGTCAGCTCGATGATATCGCGCGACGCCTGCGACAGCTGGAAAAGCACGTAGGGGAAGTGACCCCTGGCGGCAATGCTTCATCAGATGGCTGATACCATTTCCACATCAAGTGTGCACAGCCGTTAGACTGCCTCCTTGATTTGCTAGAGGAGTGTGCGTCCGTCGCGCGCTCCCAATCTTTACATAGGCTTCCCCCCGAAATGATGGACATCAACGAGATTCGCGAATACCTGCCTCACCGTTACCCGTTCCTGCTGGTGGACCGGGTAGTGGACCTGGATGTTGAGGGCAAGTGCATTCGTGCCTACAAGAATGTCAGCATCAACGAACCCTTCTTCAATGGTCACTTCCCTGCGCATCCAATCATGCCGGGCGTACTGATCATCGAGGCGATGGCTCAGGCTGCCGGAATCCTTGGTTTCAAAATGCTCGACGTGAAGCCGGCCGATGGCACGCTTTACTACTTTGTCGGCTCTGACAAATTGCGCTTCCGCCAGCCGGTGCTGCCGGGCGACCAGTTGATTCTTGAAGCCAAGTTCCTGAGCTGCAAGCGCCAGATCTGGAAGTTCGAATGCCAGGCTTCGGTCGATGGCAAGCCGGTCTGCTCGGCTGAAATCATCTGTGCGGAACGCAAACTATGAGTTTGATTGACCCTCGCGCAATCATCGATCCGACGGCCATTCTGGCTGACGGCGTCGAGGTCGGCCCTTGGTCGATCATCGGCGCAGGTGTGGAAATCGGCGAGGGAACAGTGATCGGCCCGCACGTGGTGCTCAAGGGGCCGACCCGGATCGGCAAGCATAACCGTATCTACCAGTTCTCCTCGGTAGGTGAGGACACGCCTGATCTGAAGTACAAAGGTGAGGAAACTCGCCTGGTGATCGGTGATCACAATGTCATCCGTGAAGGGGTGACCATTCACCGGGGTACCATTCAGGATCGTTCAGAAACCACCCTGGGTGACCACAACCTGATCATGGCCTATGCCCACATCGGCCATGACAGCGTTATCGGTAATCACTGCATTCTGGTGAACAACACGGCGTTGGCCGGCCACGTGCACGTGGATGACTGGGCGATCCTGTCCGGTTTCACCCTGGTTCATCAGTACTGCCACATTGGCGCCCACAGCTTTTCCGGCATGGGTACCGCCATTGGCAAGGACGTTCCGGCCTATGTCACGGTGTTCGGTAACCCGGCGGAAGCGCGCAGCATGAATTTCGAGGGCATGCGCCGTCGTGGATTCAGTGAGGAGGCGATCCATGCCCTGCGTCGTGCCTACAAGGTGGTGTACCGCCAGGGGCTGACCGTCGAGCAGGCGCTGGCCGAACTGGCCGAGCCTTCGGCGCAGTTTCCTGAAGTCGCCGTGTTCCGCGACTCGATCCAGTCGTCGACTCGCGGCATTACTCGCTGATCATGGCCAATCTGCGGATTGCGCTGGTGGCGGGTGAAGCCTCCGGCGATATTCTGGGCGCCGGATTGATGCGCGCACTCAAGGCTCAGCATCCGGTGGTCGAGTTCATCGGGGTCGGTGGCCCGCTGATGGAGGCCGAAGGCCTGGTGTCCTACTTTCCCATGGAGCGCTTGTCGGTCATGGGGTTGGTGGAGGTTCTGGGGCGGTTGCGTGAACTCCTGGCCCGGCGCAAAAAGCTGATCAAGACGCTGGTCGCCGAAAAGCCCGATGTGTTCATTGGCATCGATGCGCCGGACTTCACCCTCAATATCGAACTGAAATTGCGTCAGGCCGGGATCAAGACGGTGCACTACGTCAGCCCTTCGGTCTGGGCCTGGCGTCAGAAGCGTGTGCTGAAGATCCGCGAAGGCTGCGATCTGATGCTGACGCTGCTGCCGTTCGAAGCCCGATTCTATGAAGAGAAGGGCGTGCCGGTGCGGTTTGTCGGCCATACCCTGGCCGATGCGATCCCGCTGGAGGCTGACCGCTCGGCGGCACGCGCCGAACTGGGCCTGCCGGACGGCCCGCTGGTTGCCCTGATGCCGGGGAGCCGTGGCGGTGAGGTCGGGCGCCTGGGGGGCTTGTTCCTCGATGCCGCCGAGCGTTTGCGCGCCATGCGCCCCGGTGTTCGGTTTGTCATACCCTGTGCCAGTCCTCAGCGCCGTGTGCAGCTCGAAGAACTGCTGGCCGGTCGCGATTTACCGGTGACCCTGCTCGACGGGCGTTCTCACCAGGCGCTGGCGGCCTGTAATGCGGTATTGATTGCATCGGGTACTGCGACGCTGGAGGCGCTGTTGTTCAAGCGGCCGATGGTGGTGGCCTACCGCCTGGCGCCGCTGACCTACTGGATTCTCAAGCGCATGGTCAAAAGCCCTTATATCTCGCTGCCCAACTTGCTGGCCCAGCGTCTGCTGGTGCCCGAGTTGCTGCAGGACGACGCAACGCCCGAGGCGCTGGCGTTGACCCTGTCGCCGCTGATCGATGGTGGGGAAGAGCAAACCACCGGGTTTGACCAGATCCACCGGACCTTGCGCCGCGATGCCTCCAACCAGGCGGCCGAAGCTGTACTCACGCTGATCGGCAGCCCGCAATGAGTAATGTGAAGATGCAAATGGGGCTGGACTTTACCCTGGTCGCAGACGCCGAGGACCTGGTCGCTGGCGTGGACGAGGTTGGCCGTGGCCCGTTGTGTGGCGCGGTGGTGACGGCGGCGGTGATCCTGGATCCGAACCGGCCGATTCTCGGGCTCAATGACTCCAAGAAACTCACCGAAGCGCGTCGCGAGAAGCTCTACGACGAAATCCGTGAAAAGGCCCTGAGCTGGTGCATTGCCCGCGCCGAGGTCGAGGAAATCGACGAACTGAACATTCTGCATGCCACCATGCTGGCCATGCAGCGTGCGGTCGAAGGGCTGCATGTCACGCCGAAACTGGCGATGATCGACGGCAACCGCTGCCCGAAGCTGGCGATGCCGGCCGAGGCCGTGGTCAAGGGCGATAGCAAGGTGCCGGCGATCGCGGCGGCCTCGATCCTGGCGAAAGTCAGCCGTGATCGGGAAATGGCGGCATTTGAATTGATTTACCCGGGGTACGGCATCGGTGGCCATAAGGGCTATCCGACTCCCGTTCATCTGGAAGCCTTGGCCCGCCTGGGACCGACGCCGATTCACCGGCGCTCGTTCGCCCCCGTGAGGCTGGCGTACGAGGCGCGCGAGGGTTTGCTCGAGACCTAGGGTCTGTTGACGTTGGCTTCGTCACCCAACGTCAACAGACCCTAGTCGCAAGGCTGATGTTTTTGCCAAGGCCCGGTACAATCCGGGCCTTGTTGTCTTTACGTTTCTGGACAGGATCACTATGCCGGCTTCATTCGTTCACCTGCGCCTGCACACTGAATACTCCCTGGTCGACGGCCTGGTGCGGATCAAGCCGCTGGTCAAGACGCTGGTCGGCATGAACATGCCCGCCGTGGCCGTGACCGACCAGAACAACATGTGTTCCCTGGTCAAGTTCTACAAAAACACCATGGGTGCCGGGATCAAGCCGATCTGCGGTGCCGACTTGTGGCTGTCGAACAAGGACCCCGATAACCCGCTCAGCCGGATCAGCTTTCTGGTGATGAATGCCGCTGGCTATCGCAACCTCACCGAGCTGATTTCCCGCGGCTTTATCGATGGTCAGCGCAATGGCCAGATCATCATCGAGCGCGAGTGGGTGGCCGAGGCCAACGAAGGCTTGATCATGCTGACGGCGGCGAAGGAGGGCGAGATTGGTATCGCGCTGCTCAGTGGCAACCCGGAAGAAGCCGAAACCCTGGCCCGCGAGTGGATGGCGGTGTTCCCGGATCGTTTCTATCTGGAGATCCAGCGCACCAACCGGCCAAACGACGAAGAACAACTGCACGCCGCTGTAGCCCTGGCCGATAAGATCGGCGCGCCGCTGGTCGCCACCAACGACGTGCGCTTCATCAAGCAGGAAGACTTCGCCGCCCACGAAACCCGCGTGTGCATCGGCGAGGGCCGTGCCCTTGACGATCCGCGGCGCTCGAAGAACTACAGCGACCAGCAATACCTCAAGAGCGCCGAGGAGATGGCCGAGCTGTTCAGCGACCTGCCCGAGGCGCTGGAAAATACGGTCGAGATCGCCAAGCGCTGCAACATCGAAGTGAAGCTGGGGACACACTTCCTGCCCAACTTCCCGATTCCCGATGGCATGACCATCGACGAGTATTTCCGCAAGGTGTCCTTCGATGGCCTGGAAGAACGCTTGTCCGTTCTGCTGCCCAAGGACACCACCGAAGACTACGAGGCCAAGCGCCAGGTCTACGTGGATCGGCTGAATTTCGAGCTGGATATCATCATCCAGATGGGGTTCCCCGGTTACTTCCTGATCGTGATGGACTTTATCCAGTGGGCCAAGAGCAACGGCGTCCCGGTGGGCCCCGGCCGTGGGTCGGGTGCCGGATCGCTGGTGGCCTATGTGCAGAAGATCACCGACCTCGACCCGCTGGAATATGACCTACTGTTCGAACGTTTCCTTAACCCGGAACGGGTCTCCATGCCCGACTTCGACGTTGACTTCTGCATGGACGGCCGCGACCGCGTTATCGACTACGTGGCCGAGAAGTATGGTCGCAACGCGGTCAGCCAGATCATCACCTTCGGTTCCATGGCCGCCAAGGCGGTGGTCCGTGACGTGGCGCGGGTGCAGGGCAAGTCCTACGGCCTGGCGGATCGCCTGTCGAAGATGATCCCCTTCGAAGTCGGCATGACTCTGGAAAAAGCCTACGAGCAGGAAGAAATCCTGCGTGACTTCATCAAGGTCGATGAAGAGGCCGCGGAAATCTGGGAAATGGCCCGCAAGCTTGAAGGCGTTGTGCGTAACGTCGGCAAGCACGCCGGTGGCGTGGTGATCGCGCCGACCAAGCTGACCGACTTCTCGCCGATCTATTGCGACGAAGAGGGCGGAGGCCTGGTTACCCAGTTCGACAAGGATGACGTCGAGGCTGCCGGCCTGGTGAAGTTCGACTTCCTCGGTCTGCGGACCCTGACCATCATCGACTGGGCGCTGAAAACCATTAACCGTGACCGCGCCAAGGTCAACGAGCCGCCGCTGGATATCGCGTTCATCCCGCTGGACGACAAGCCGACCTACAGCCTGCTGCAAAAGGCCGAGACCACGGCGGTGTTCCAGCTTGAGTCGCGCGGCATGAAAGAGCTGATCAAAAAGCTCAAGCCCGACTGCCTGGAAGACTTGATCGCACTGGTGGCGTTGTTCCGTCCCGGCCCGTTGCAGTCGGGCATGGTTGATGACTTCATCAACCGTAAGCACGGTCGCGCGGAACTGGCGTACCCACACTCGGACTACCAGTACGAAGGCCTCAAGCCTGTATTGGCGCCGACCTACGGCATCATCCTGTATCAGGAACAGGTGATGCAGATTGCCCAGGTCATGGCCGGCTACACCCTCGGTGGCGCGGACATGCTGCGACGGGCCATGGGCAAGAAAAAGCCTGAGGAAATGGCCAAGCAGCGCGGCGGTTTCATCGAAGGTTGTGCATCCAACAATATCGATGCCGACCTTGCGGGTAACATTTTCGACCTGGTGGAGAAATTCGCCGGTTACGGCTTCAACAAATCTCACTCCGCGGCCTACGGGCTGGTGTCTTACCAGACCGCCTGGCTGAAGGCTCACTACCCGGCACCGTTCATGGCGGCGGTACTGTCGGCGGATATGCACAACACCGACAAGGTCGTGACCTTGATCGAAGAAGTGCGGACCATGAAGTTGCGCCTCGATGCGCCGGACGTGAACACGTCGGAGTTCAAGTTCACGGTGAACGACGAAGGCCGCATTATCTACGGTCTGGGCGCGATCAAGGGGGTTGGCGAAGGGCCGGTGGAGGCGATTACCGAAGCGCGTCAGAACGGGCCATTCGAGGACCTGTTCGATTTCTGCGCCCGGGTCGACCTCAAGCGCATCAACAAGCGTACCCTCGATGGCTTGATCCGCAGCGGCGCGCTGGATCGCCTGGGGCCGTACTTCCATGATGAGCCGAAAGCCTACCAGGCCAACATCGACCGCAATCGCGCGGTCTTGCTGACGGCCATGGAGGAAGCGATCAAGGCGGCCGAACAGACCGCGCGGACCCACGACAGTGGCCATGCCGACCTGTTTGGCGGTCTGTTCGTGGAAGAAGACGCCGATGTCTACGCCAATCACCGCAAGGCCAAGGAGCTGACGCTCAAGGAACGCCTCAAAGGCGAGAAAGATACCCTGGGCCTGTACCTGACCGGACACCCGATCGACGAGTATGAGGGCGAGATTCGCCGTTTTGCCCGTCAACGCATCATCGACCTGAAGCCGGCCCGCGATACCCAGACCGTCGCCGGCATGATCATCGCCCTGCGCGTGATGAAGAACAAAAAGGGCGACAAGATGGGCTTCATCACCCTCGACGACCGTTCCGGCAGGATCGAAGCGTCCTTGTTTGCCGATGCCTTCCACTCGGCGCAGTCGTTGTTGCAGACCGATGCGATGGTGGTGGTCGAAGGCGAGGTCAGCAATGACGACTTCTCCGGAGGCCTGCGGTTGCGCGTCAAGCGGGTGATGAGCATGGAAGATGCACGCACTAACCTGGCCGAAAGCCTGCGCCTGAAGGTCCAGACCCAGGATCTCAAGGGCGATCAGTTGCGCTGGCTGGGTGAGTTGTTCAAGCGTCATCGCGGTGCGTGCCCGATTACCCTGGAGTACACCCGTCCCGACGCCAAGGCCCTGCTGCAGTTTGGCGAAGGCTGGCGAATCGATCCGGCAGACAGCTTGATTCAAGCGCTGCGTGACCAGTTCGGGCGAGACAACGTCTTCCTCCAATACCGTTGACGGTCAGGGGCCATTGAAGCGCCCTGACCCTGACCCGAATTTTTAATCTCGACCTGAACGCGCCTGTCCCTTAAGGTAGGGCGCGAATAGACAATCGGCCGACCCAAGGACACTTGGACGTCGACCCAAGACGGACGCCTATGAACCCGAATTTTCTAGATTTCGAACAGCCGATCGCCGACCTGCAAGCCAAGATCGAAGAGTTGCGCTTGGTCGGTAATGACAATTCGCTGAATATCGGCGATGAGATCTCCCGCCTGCAGGACAAGAGCAGCACGCTGACCGAGGACATCTTCGGCAAGCTGACCAGCTGGCAGATCGCACGTCTGGCGCGTCATCCGCGTCGTCCGTACACCCTGGACTACATCGAACACATCTTCACCGAGTTCGACGAGTTGCACGGTGACCGTCACTTCTCCGATGACGCCGCGATTGTCGGGGGCGTTGCCCGCCTGGATGACCAGCCAGTGATGGTCATCGGTCACCAGAAAGGCCGCGAAGTGCGCGAGAAGGTGCGTCGCAACTTCGGCATGCCCCGTCCGGAAGGCTACCGCAAGGCCTGCCGCCTGATGGAAATGGCCGAGCGTTTCAAAATGCCGATCCTGACCTTCATCGACACGCCGGGTGCCTACCCGGGTATCGACGCTGAAGAGCGTAACCAGAGCGAGGCCATTGCCTGGAACCTGCGTGTCATGGCGCGCCTGAAAACCCCAATCATCGCCACCGTGATCGGTGAAGGTGGTTCTGGTGGTGCATTGGCGATCGGCGTTTGCGATCAGTTGAACATGCTGCAGTATTCGACCTACGCGGTGATCTCGCCGGAAGGCTGTGCTTCGATCCTGTGGAAAACCGCGGAAAAGGCACCGGATGCTGCCGAAGCCATGGGTATTACCGCAGAGCGCCTCAAAGGCCTGGGTATCGTCGACAAAGTGATCGGTGAGCCGTTGGGTGGTGCGCACCGTGATCCGGCCACCGCTGCCGCCTCGATCCGTGCCGAACTGAGCTCGCAACTGAAGATGCTGAAGAAGTTCGATAACGACGCGCTGCTGGCCCGCCGTTATGAGCGTCTGATGAGCTACGGTCTCTGATCTGATCTCGCTTTGATGTGGGAGCGGGCTTGCTCGCGAAAGCGGTATAACAATCAACTGATGTGTTGACTGTTGAGCCGCCTTCGCGAGCAAGCCGCTCCCACATTTGATTTGTGCAAAGTGATCGATATGAGTCAGCCCATGATTGATCTTTCTGCCAAGCTCCTGCTGAACTTGACGCCCTGGCGCACCGCGCCAACCTGGCGTATCGCCTTCTCCGGCGGCCTCGACTCCACCGTCCTGCTGCACCTTCTGGTGCAACTCGCAAAAAAACAGACGTTGCCCGCGCTCAAGGCCATCCATGTCCATCACGGCCTTCAGGCTGCGGCCGATGTGTGGCCGGCACATTGTCAGGCAGTGTGTGATGCGTTGGGCGTGCCGTTGACGGTCGCTCGCGTTCAGGTGCCGATGGGGGCGAGTCGCGAGCGGGCGGCCCGTGAGGCGCGCTATGGCGCCTTCGTCGAGGCGACTCAAGCCGGTGATGTGTTGCTGACCGCCCAGCACCGCGACGATCAAGCCGAAACCCTGCTGTTTCGCCTGTTGCGCGGGGCAGGGGTGCGAGGGCTTGCGGCGATGCCAGTGCAACGCCCGTTGGGGCACGGGCATCTGGTGCGGCCATTGCTGGAGGTCTCCCGGGCTGACCTTGAGGCCTACGCCGCCGAGCATCGGTTGAGCTGGGTTGAGGACCCTTCGAACGCCGACCAGCAGTTCTCCCGCAATTTCCTGCGGCAACAGATCATCCCGGCGCTCACTCAACGTTGGCCCCAGGCTGTTGCGACCATGGCGCGTAGCGCCGCACACTTGAGTGAGGCACAAGGATTGCTCGATGAGCTGGCCCGGATGGACTTGGCGCAGGCTGCCACCGTCAGTGAGTTCGATTGGCTGGGCGTGCCTTCTCTGGAGATGGACGCGTTGGAAAAACTGTCCGCTGCCCGCCAGCGCAATGCGCTCAGTCATTGGCTGAGCCCGTTATCGCGCTTGCCCGACAGTGACCATTGGTCGGGTTGGACCGACGTGCGTGAGGCCGCCATGGATGCTCGGCCGGTCTGGCGCCTGGCCGACGGTGAACTGCATCGAGCCAATGGACGCATCTGGTGGTTGTCCCGTGACTGGCTGGCGCTCGCGCCGCTTGGTCTGTGCTGGGCTGATCCGTCGATGCCACTGTTGCTGCCTGACAACGGCCAACTCACCATTCGCGGAACCGCGCCCCAAGGCCCGCTCAGCGTGCGCTACCGGCAGGGCGGGGAGGTCATGGCATTACCCGGTCGCGGGCATCGCGATCTCAAGCGACTGCTCAATGAAAGTCGTTTGCCGTTGTTTGCCCGTGGCAGATTGCCGCTGCTGTACTGCGATGAGCAATTGATCGCGGTGGCAAACCTGCCCGGGCTGGACGGTAGCGCTGGCGGGAGCTACGTTTTGCAATGGCAGCCAGCAATCAACGATCAAGGTTTGAGCTGAAAGGGGCTTTCCGGTAGACTACGCTCCCTTCTTGATACAACTTCTGTGGATTCGACTGAATTGCAGGAGTTGCCGATTACCAAGCAGTCTTTGCTGGGCGATTCCAAAAAATGTGTAGCGAGCAACGTACCGGTGTTTCATCTTCCGGTCTGTCCCAACGCGGCGGTTTTTTTGAAAGATGCACTGTAATTAATGCAGGTGATCGGGGGCTTCGGCCTTCCTTCGCTTTCCCCGGCGGCTCGGACCGCTTTAACGCAGACTTCTAGGGTTTTTCATGACGCGCTACATATTCGTCACGGGCGGTGTTGTTTCTTCTTTGGGGAAAGGCATTGCATCGGCTTCATTGGCGGCCATCCTGGAGGCGCGGGGACTTAAGGTCACCATGCTCAAGCTGGACCCGTACATCAACGTTGACCCGGGCACCATGAGCCCGTTCCAGCACGGTGAAGTGTTCGTCACCCACGACGGCGCCGAGACCGACCTGGACCTGGGCCACTACGAGCGGTTCATCCGCACGACCATGACCCAGAACAACAACTTCACCACGGGGCGTGTCTACGAGCACGTGCTGCGCAAAGAGCGCCGTGGTGACTACCTGGGTGCAACCATCCAGGTGATTCCGCACATCACCGACGAAATCAAGCGCCGCATCATCAAGGGTGCTGGCGATGCCGACGTGGCGATGGTCGAGATCGGTGGCACCGTAGGTGACATCGAGTCCCAACCGTTCCTCGAAGCCATCCGTCAATTGCGTTTCGAAGTCGGCGCCAAGCGCGCGATGCTGATGCACCTGACGCTGGTGCCGTATATCGCCACTGCCGGCGAAACCAAAACCAAGCCTACCCAGCACTCGGTCAAGGAACTGCGTTCCATCGGCCTGCAGCCTGACGTACTGGTATGCCGTTCCGACCACCCGATCGACCTGTCTTCGCGTCGCAAGATCGCGCAGTTCACCAACGTTGAAGAGCGTGCGGTCATCGGGCTGGAAGACGCCGATACCATCTACAAGATCCCGGGCATCCTGCACGCCCAGGGCCTGGATGATTTCGTCGTGGAGCGCTTCGGCCTGCAATGCGACAGCGCCGATCTGTCCGAGTGGGAAGCCGTGGTTGATGCCAAGCTGAACCCGGAGCACGAAGTCACCATCGCGATGGTCGGCAAGTACATGGAACTGCTCGATGCCTACAAGTCGCTGATCGAAGCGATGAGTCACGCCGGCATCAGCAACCGCACCAAGGTCAACCTGCGCTACATCGATTCGGAAGACATCGAGAACCAGGGCACCGCGCTGCTCGAAGGCGTGGACGCGATCCTGGTGCCTGGCGGCTTCGGTCTGCGTGGCGTGGAAGGCAAGATCACCGCCGTTCAATACGCTCGCGAAAACAAGATTCCATACCTGGGTATCTGCCTGGGCATGCAAGTGGCCGTGATCGAGTTCGCTCGTAACGTGATGGGCTGGAAAGACGCCAACTCCACCGAATTCGATCGCACCAGTGGTCACCCGGTCGTGGGCCTGATCACCGAGTGGGAAGATGCCACCGGCGCCGTTGAAACCCGTACCGAGTCGTCCGACCTGGGCGGCACCATGCGCCTGGGTGCCCAGGACTGCCTGCTGGAAGCCGGCTCCCTGGTTCATGATTGCTATGGCAAGGACGTGATCGTCGAGCGTCATCGCCATCGTTATGAAGTGAACAACAACCTGCTGCCACAAATCATGGAGGCCGGTCTGAAAATCTCCGGTCGTTCCGGTGATGGCGCGCTGGTCGAAGTGGTCGAAGCCCCGAACCACCCATGGTTCGTGGCTTGCCAGTTCCACCCGGAGTTCACCTCGACTCCGCGTGACGGTCACCCGCTGTTCAGTGGTTTTGTCAAAGCAGCTTTGGCTCAACACCAGAAGAAGGCTTGAACCTGATGGCTCAAAAGATCATCCGCGTCGGCAACATCGAAATCGCCAACGACAAACCGATGGTGCTGTTCGGTGGCATGAACGTGCTGGAAAGCCGTGAAATGGCGATGCAGGTCTGTGAAGAATACGTCAAGGTCACCGAAAAGCTCGGTATCCCTTACGTGTTCAAGGCCAGCTTCGACAAGGCCAACCGCTCGTCGGTCGCTTCCTATCGGGGCCCGGGCCTCGAGGAAGGCATGCGGATTTTCCAGGACATCAAGCAAGCCTTTGGCGTGCCGGTCATCACCGATGTCCATGAGCCTGAGCAGGCTGCAGTGGTTGCTGAAGTCTGCGACATCATCCAGTTGCCGGCCTTCCTGTCGCGCCAGACCGACCTGGTCGTCGCGATGGCCAAGACCGGCGCTGTGATCAACATCAAGAAGGCCCAATTCCTCGCCCCTCAGGAAATGCGACACATCCTGAGCAAGTGCGAAGAGGCGGGTAACGATCAGTTGATCCTCTGCGAGCGTGGTTCGAGCTTCGGCTACAACAACCTGGTGGTGGACATGCTCGGCTTCGGCATCATGAAGCAGTTCGAGTACCCGGTGTTCTTCGACGTGACCCACGCGCTGCAAATGCCCGGCGGTCGCTCCGATTCTGCCGGTGGTCGCCGCGCCCAGGTGACAGACCTCGCCAAGGCCGGCATGAGCCAGTCGCTGGCCGGCCTGTTCCTGGAGGCTCATCCGGATCCGGATAACGCCAAGTGTGACGGCCCTTGCGCCTTGCGCCTGGACAAGCTGGAGCCATTCCTGACCCAGCTCAAGGCTCTGGACGATCTGGTGAAGAGTTTTCCGACGGTAGAAACCGCGTAACCCTCGATTCTCCGGTAAAGTACCGCACGATTTAACGCTCGGACCTTCTGGTCCGGGCCTTATCGTCCGCAAGTCTGCCCGCTGCATATTACTTGCCGACGGTAAAAAGCTTTCCTACAGCTGCGTCGTTTTCGTCAACTTTGGAGTGTTTACAACAATGGCAAAAATCGTCGACATCAAAGGTCGTGAAGTTCTCGACTCCCGTGGCAATCCCACTGTCGAAGCGGACGTGCTTCTCGACAACGGCATCATCGGCAGCGCCTGCGCGCCGTCCGGTGCTTCCACTGGCTCGCGCGAAGCGCTGGAGCTGCGTGATGGCGACAAGAGCCGTTACCTGGGCAAAGGTGTATTGAAGGCCGTGGCCAACATCAATGGCCCGATCCGCACCGCGCTGCTGGGTAAAGACCCGATTGACCAGAAAGCCCTCGATCGCATCATGATCGAGCTGGACGGTACCGAGAACAAAGGCAGCCTGGGCGCCAACGCCATCCTCGCCGTGTCCCTGGCCGCCGCCAAGGCTGCCGCTCACGACCAGGACCTGCCGCTGTACGCTCACATCGCCAACCTGAACGGCACCCCGGGTGTCTACTCGATGCCGGTTCCGATGATGAACATCATCAACGGTGGCGAGCACGCCGATAACAACGTCGACATCCAGGAATTCATGGTTCAGCCAGTTGGCGCCAAGACTTTCTCGGAAGGTCTGCGCATGGGCACCGAGATTTTCCATCACCTCAAAGCTGTTCTGAAGGCCCGTGGCCTGAGCACTGCCGTGGGTGACGAAGGTGGTTTCGCGCCGAACCTGGCGTCCAACGAAGACGCACTGAAAGTGATCTCCGAAGCGGTGGCCAACGCTGGCTACAAACTCGGCACCGACGTGACCCTGGCACTGGACTGCGCGGCCAGCGAATTCTTCGAAGACGGCAAGTACAACCTGTCCGGTGAAGGCCAGGTGTTCACCGCTGAAGGTTTCGCTGACTACCTCAAAGGTCTGACCGAGCGTTACCCGATCATCTCCATTGAAGATGGCCTGGACGAGTCCGACTGGGCAGGCTGGAAAATCCTCACCGACAAGATCGGCGAAAAGACCCAGCTGGTGGGCGACGACCTGTTCGTGACCAACACCAAGATCCTGAAAGAAGGCATCGACAAAAAGATCGCCAACTCGATCCTGATCAAGTTCAACCAGATCGGCACCCTGACCGAGACCCTGGAAGCGATCCAGATGGCCAAGGCTGCTGGTTACACTGCGGTGATCTCGCACCGTTCCGGCGAAACCGAAGATTCGACCATTGCCGACCTGGCCGTGGGCACCTCGGCTGGCCAGATCAAGACCGGTTCGCTGTGCCGCTCCGACCGCGTTTCCAAGTACAACCAACTGCTGCGTATCGAAGAGCAATTGGGCGCCAAGGCCAAGTACAATGGCCGTAGCGAGTTCCGCGGCTAAGCCTGGACGCGTAAAAAGACACCGGATTGTGTCGAAAAAAAACGCTACAGCGGGTTTTTTGCCACTAATCTGATGCTTTAGAGTACGAGCCTGGTTCTTCCAGGCTTCGTGCTATCAGACGCTTCAAAGTCTTGGCATGGCTGTTTTTTTTCACTGGATACCTGATATTCGATGCGCAGTCCCTACTGGTTGTTTCTTGTCTTGCTCTTGCTCCTGGGTGGTTTGCAGTACCGCCTGTGGGTGGGAAACGGCAGCCTGGCGCAGGTGGCCGACCTGACTCAGCAAATTGCCGATCAGCAAGCTGAAAACCAGACCCTGCTGGAGCGCAATCGAGTGATGGATGCAGAAGTCATGGAGCTGAAAAAAGGCATGGAGACCGTTGAAGAACGGGCCCGCCATGAGTTGGGCATGGTCAAGGACGGTGAAACGCTTTACCAGTTGGCCCAATGATGCACACCTTGCCGGCCTTCTGGGCCGTGATTCCCGCCGCGGGCGTCGGTGCCCGTATGGCCGCGGACCGTCCCAAGCAGTATTTGCAACTGGGCGGACGCACTATTCTTGAACACAGCCTTGGCTGTTTCCTCGATCACCCGGCCTTGAAGGGGTTGGTGGTCAGTCTTGCTGTTGATGATCCTTATTGGCCGAACCTGGCCTGCGCTGCCGACCCTCGCATTCAGCGGGTGGAGGGCGGCGAAGAGCGCTCGGGGTCTGTGCTCAATGCCTTGCTGCACCTGCACGCGCAGGGCGCTGCCGATGAGGACTGGGTGTTGGTCCATGATGCTGCGCGACCGAACCTGACCCGCGACGATCTCGACAAGCTGCTGTCGGAGCTGGCGGATGACCCTGTCGGTGGGCTGCTGGCGGTGCCGGCCCGTGACACCCTCAAACGAGTGGACAAGCATGGCCGGGTGCTCGAAACCGTTGATCGCAGTGTGATCTGGCAGGCTTATACGCCGCAGATGTTCCGTTTGGGGGCTTTGCATCGGGCGCTGGCTGACAGCCTGGTGGCTGATGTGACCATTACCGATGAGGCGTCCGCCATGGAGTGGTCGGGGCAGGCGCCGCGCTTGATTGAGGGGCGGGCGGATAACCTCAAGGTGACGCGGCCTGAAGATCTTGAGTGGTTGCGTCAGCGGTGGGCTCATCGGGGTTCTTTGTAGGTAACCCATCTCTGTGGGGCGGGTTGGCCCGCGAAGGCGGCCTGGTAGCCGGCCATTCTCTTGCGGGTGCGGTGTACATATCCGTTGCTGCGGTCATGGCGACTTATGGTTTCGCCCGACGGCGACTCACTTTTTTTACAAGCGCCTAAAAAAAGTAAGCAAAAAAACGTTTCGCCCCGAGCGTCCGGCCCCTCGCCTAGGCTCGGGGTTCCTTCACTCCGGCATCCATCCGGGGGCATTGCCCTCCGGTCTGCTTCGCGACGACCTCCATGCAATGAGTTCGACTGCGTCGAACGGCGCTGCGCACCAATCCCCGGATGAATACCTGCGCTCAGCCTCCCGAGGGGGCGGGTGAATCAAGATCAAAAGCCAGAGCCAGAGCCAGAGCCAGAGCCAAAGCCAGAGCCAAAGCCAAAGCCAGAGCCAGAGCCTGCTTTAGTCAGCTTCAGCCACTGTACTCCGGTCGTTTGGCCAGCCCGTCCTTGAGGTAGTCCACCAGTTTGCGCACTTTCGGCGATAGATGGCGTTGCTGCGGGTACAGGGCCCATACGGCGGTGTTCGGCGGTTGATGGGTATCGAGCAGCGATACCAGTGCGCCGCTGTTCAGGTGTTCCAGCACGTAGTAGTCCGGCAGTTGGCACAAGCCAACACCCTGTAGTGCCGCATCCAGCACCGCTTGCCCGCTGTTGCAGCGCCAGTTGCCTTGTACTCGCTGGGAAAATTCTCGCCCGTCCTGTTCCAGCTGCCAGAGGTCCGAACTGCCGATCAGGCAGTTGTGGCGACTCAGTTCAGACAGGCTGTGGGGGCGGCCGTAGCGTTCGAGGTAGGACGGCGAGGCGCACAGGAACATGCGTCGTGGGGCCAGGCGGGTGGCGACCAGTCGTGAGTCTTGCAGGCGGCCCAGGCGAATCGCCAGGTCCAGGCCTTCGTGCACCAGGTCCAGGGGGCGGTTGCTCAGCTCGATATCGACGCGCAGTTGCGGGTAAAGCGCCATGAAGCTGGTCACCAGTGGCACGATGAAACGTTCGCCGTAGGCCACTGCGCAGGTCATGCGCAGCATGCCCTTGGGTTCGCTGGTCAAGTCGCCGACGGCACGCAAAGCCTCTTCACGACCGTCCTGCAAGCGTTGGCAGTGTTGCAGGAAGGTTTGTCCGGCTTCGGTGAGGGTCACTCGCCGCGTGCTGCGATAGAGCAGGCGGGTTTGCAGGCGCTCTTCCAGGCGTACGATTTGTCGACTGATATGGGAAGACGAAACCCCGAGGCGTTCGGCGGCTGCGGTGAACTGGCTGCATTCAGCGACGGCTACGAACTCGTCGATACCTTCCCAGCGGTTGTCGGACATTTAGATTATCCCTGTACGGCAATAATGTTTTGCTTTTGGCTGGATTATTAATCGTCCGGCAGTGTTTTACACTCGTTGCCTCGTTTTTATTCACTGGAGAGTCAGGATGATCAAGTCGCGCGCTGCCGTTGCCTTCGAGGCCAGGAAACCCCTCGAGATCGTTGAAGTCGATGTCGCCATGCCCAAGGCCGGTGAAGTCCTGTTACGTGTCGTCGCCTCCGGTGTGTGCCATACCGATGCCTACACCTTGTCCGGTGCGGACCCGGAAGGCATCTTCCCGTCGATCCTGGGTCACGAAGGCGGAGCCATTGTCGAAGCCATCGGCGAGGGTGTGACCTCGGTCGCGGTGGGTGATCACGTGATCCCGCTGTATACCCCGGAATGTGGCCAGTGCAAGTTCTGCAAGTCGGGCAAGACCAACCTCTGCCAGGCCATTCGTGCCACCCAGGGCAAGGGTTTGATGCCTGACGGCACTACGCGTTTCTCCTACAAAGGTCAGCCGATTTTTCACTACATGGGCACCTCGACCTTTTCCGAGTACACCGTGCTGCCGGAAATTTCCGTCGCGAAAATTCAAAAAGAGGCGCCGCTGGAAAAAGTCTGCCTGCTGGGCTGTGGTGTCACCACCGGGATTGGTGCGGTGATCAACACTGCCAAGGTCAAGCCGGGTGACACCGTGGCCATCTTCGGTCTGGGCGGTATCGGTCTGTCGGCGGTCATCGGTGCGGTCAAGGCCAAGGCGGCCCGTATCATCGCCATCGACATCAACCCGGCCAAATTTGAAATCGCCAGGCAGTTGGGGGCCACGGACTGTGTGAACCCGAAAGATTTCGACCGTCCGATCCAGGAGGTCATTGTCGACATGACCGATGGCGGCGTGGATTTTTCCTTCGAGTGCATCGGCAATGTTCAATTGATGCGCGCGGCGCTGGAATGCTGTCACAAAGGCTGGGGCGAGTCGGTGATCATCGGCGTGGCCGGTGCTGGCCAGGAAATCGCTACCCGTCCGTTCCAACTGGTGACCGGTCGCGTCTGGCGCGGTTCGGCGTTTGGTGGCGTACGCGGTCGTAGCGAATTGCCAAGCTATGTGGAAATGGCCCAGAGCGGCGAGATTCCTCTGGATACCTTCATCACCCACACCATGGGCCTGGAAGACATCAACAAGGCATTTGACCTGATGCATGAAGGCAAAAGCATCCGTTCGGTCATCCACTTCTAAGAGCAGCGACAAGCTGCAAGTCACAAGCGGCAAGTGGGCTCGCCCCTCTTGCAGCTTGACGCTTGCAGCTTGCAGCTGGGAGGTCCCATGAGTCTGGAAAATCTCTCATGCCAGAAGAGTTTTGGTGGCTGGCATAAGCGTTACAAACACCGCAGCGAAGTGCTCGGTTGCGACATGGTGTTTGCCGTGTACCTGCCGCCCCAGGCGGAGCAGGGCGGCAAGCTGCCAGTGCTGTACTGGCTGTCGGGCCTGACCTGCACCGACGAGAATTTCATGCACAAGGCCGGCGCCATGCGCATGGCGGCCGAGCTTGGGCTGATCATCGTGGCGCCGGACACCAGCCCGCGGGGCATGGATGTGCCGGGTGACCCGGACGGCGCCTGGGATTTCGGCCTGGGAGCCGGGTTCTACCTGAACGCTACACAGGAACCCTGGGCCAGGCACTATCGGATGCACGACTACGTCGTCGAGGAATTGCCGGCGTTGGTCGAAGCGAGTTTTCCTGCATCGGATAAGCGCGCCATCAGCGGGCACTCAATGGGCGGGCATGGTGCGCTGGTGTGTGCCCTGCGCAATCCGGGTCGCTATCAGTCGGTGTCGGCCTTCGCGCCCATCAACAATCCCATGGATTGCCCGTGGGGCCAGAAAGCGTTTTCACGCTACCTGGGCGAAGAGCGCTCGAAGTGGCGTGAGTGGGATGCGTGTGTGTTGATCAGCGAGGCCGGCGAAAAACTGCCATTGCTGGTAGACCAGGGTGACCGGGATGATTTCCTGGCCACCCAGCTCAAGCCCGAAGCCTTGCAGCAGGCCGCAAAACTGGCGGGTCATCCGCTGACCTTGCGCCTGCAACCTGGCTACGACCACAGCTATTTCTTCATCGCCAGCTTCATTGATGATCACTTGCGGCATCACGCCCACGCCCTTGGCGCCTAAAGCAGGTAGAATCACGCCCTGACTAAATCGGGGCGTTTTTTATGCGTATTGGCCACGGCTATGATGTGCACCGTTTCGCTGAAGGCGATTTCATCACTCTGGGCGGCGTGCGGATTGCTCACAGCTTCGGGCTGCTCGCCCACTCCGACGGCGACGTGCTGCTGCATGCGTTGAGCGATGCCTTGCTGGGCGCCGCCGCACTCGGCGACATCGGCAAGCATTTCCCGGATACCGACCCACAGTTCAAGGGCGCTGACAGCCGTGTGCTGTTGCGTCATGTCGTTGCACTGATCCATGCCAAGGGCTGGAAAGTGGCCAACGTCGATAACACCATTGTCGCTCAGGCGCCAAAAATGGCCCCGCATATCGAATCGATGCGCGCGCTGATTGCCGCGGATCTTCAAGTTGAATTGGATCAAGTGAACGTGAAAGCCACCACCACCGAAAAGCTCGGCTTTACCGGTCGCGAAGAAGGCATTGCCGTACACGCCGTTGCCTTGTTGTCGCGCGCATGAACGAATTGCAACTGCTCGGCCCGCGAGCCTACGGTGAACCCCTCGGCACGGCAGTATTGAAAGCGATCGCGGAAGATTTCCAGGTCGATGAAGTGCTCGACATTCCGTTGACCGGCGAAGGCGAACACCTGTGGATCTGGGTGGAAAAACGTGGCCTGAATACCGAGGAAGCGGCACGGCGAATTGCCAAGGCTGCTGGTGTGCCATTACGCACGGTCAGCTACGCCGGTCTGAAGGACCGCCAGGCGCTGACTCGCCAGTGGTTCAGTGTGCAATTGCCAGGCAAGGCTGATCCTGACTTGTCCGCGGCAGAAAACGACACGCTGAAAATCCTCAAGACCGCCCGGCACAAACGCAAGCTGCAGCGCGGTGCGCATTCGGCCAACGGTTTCACCTTGCGCCTGACCCAGTTTGCCGGCGACAAGGCGGCCATTGACGCGCGTCTGCAACTGATCGCCAAGCAAGGTATTCCCAACTACTTCGGTGCCCAGCGGTTCGGCCATAACGGCGGCAACGTGGTTGACGCGCGGGAGTGGGCGGCACGCAAGGCGCTGCCGGAGCAGCGCAATGTGCGCTCGCGGTTGCTGTCCACGGCGCGCAGCTTTCTGTTCAATAAAGTGCTGGCGGCGCGTGTGGCCGATGGCAGTTGGCAGCGTGCCCAGGTAGGCGATTTGCTGGCCTTCACCGACAGCCGGAGCTTTTTCCCGGCCGGTATCGAGGAATGCAACGACCCGCGCCTGGCCATACTCGACCTGCACCCGACCGGGCCGCAGTGGGGCGAGGGCGACTCACCTGCCGCCGGTGCGACCCATGAACTGGAACAGCGAATCGCATCCGGGGAAGCCGACTTGCGCGACTGGTTGGTGAATGCCGGAATGAGCCATGAACGTCGCATCCTGCGGCTGCCCATTGGCGGGTTGACGTGGCATTATCCCGTGCCTGACATTCTGCAACTGGAATTCGTCCTGCCGGCCGGATGCTTCGCCACCGTATTGGTGCGTGAACTCGTCGATCTGGTGCCGGTGGGGCAGACGGACAGCCCATGCGTATTCTGATTTCTAACGATGATGGGGTAACAGCACCCGGTCTTGCCGCGCTTTATGCTGCGCTGGCGGATTACAGCGAGTGCGTGGTTGTCGCCCCGGACCAGGACAAAAGTGGCGCCAGCAGTTCGCTGACGCTCGATCGTCCGCTGCATCCGCAAACCCTGGCCAATGGTTTCATCAGCATCAACGGTACACCGACCGATTGCGTGCACCTGGGCCTCAATGGCCTGCTGGCGCACGAGCCGGACATGGTGGTTTCCGGTATCAACCTTGGTGCCAACCTGGGCGATGACGTGCTGTATTCCGGCACGGTCGCGGCCGCCCTCGAAGGGCGATTCCTGGCCAGGCCTTCCTTTGCCTTTTCGCTGGTATCGCGCCAGGTTGAAAATCTGCCGACGGCGGCCTACTTTGCGCGCAAACTGGTAGAGGCCCACGCCGAACTCGATCTGCCGCCACGCACGGTGCTGAACGTGAATATTCCGAACTTGCCCCTGGATCATATTCGCGGCATTCAACTGACTCGCCTGGGCCACCGCGCCCGTGCGGCGGCGCCAACGAAGGTGGTCGATCCGCGTGGCAAGTCCGGCTACTGGATTGCGGCGGCCGGTGACGCTGAAGATGGCGGGCCTGGCACGGATTTCCACGCGGTGATGCAGGGATACGTTTCGATCACCCCGCTGCAACTCGACCGGACCTTCAATAGTGCCTTTGCAAGTCTCGATGGCTGGCTGGAGGGGCTGCGCTGATGGCTCGTGAGCAAGACGATATTCTGCGCCGCGGTATCGGGATGACCTCCCAGCGTACCCGTGAGCGATTGATTCAGCGGCTGTACGAGGAAGGCCTGAGCAACGCCCAGGTACTGGAAGTGATCCGCCGTACACCACGTCATCTGTTTGTCGATGAAGCGCTGGCGCACCGCGCCTATGAAGACACGGCGTTGCCGATCGGCCATAACCAGACCATTTCCCAGCCCTACATGGTGGCGCGCATGAGCGAGCTGCTACTGGAGGCCGGTCCTCTGGATAAAGTGTTGGAAATCGGTACGGGGTCCGGTTATCAGACGGCGGTGCTGTCGCAGTTGGTCGAGCGGGTGTTCTCGGTTGAGCGCATCAAGGTCCTGCAGGATCGGGCCAAGGAGCGTCTGGTCGAGTTGAACCTGCGCAACGTGGTGTTCCGCTGGGGCGATGGCTGGGAAGGCTGGCCGGCACTGGCGCCCTACAACGGCATCATTGTTACGGCAGTTGCCACCGACGTGCCTCAGGCACTGCTTGATCAGTTGGCGCCGGGAGGGCGTCTGGTGATTCCGGTAGGGTCGGGCGAGGTTCAGCAGTTGATGTTGATCATTCGCGAGGAACAGGGCTTTTCCAGGCGTGTTCTGGGCGCAGTACGCTTCGTCCCGTTGCTCAACGGGCCATTGGCCTGAGCATTTGTTCAAGGGCGCTGAATTCTCTTCGATTGCCCGGGTCTTATAGCGTCAACGATCGGTTAAACGCAGTTGAACAACAGCAAGCAAACGTGTGCGTGTCTTGATTTCGCCTTACCGACGGAAAAGTGCAAACGGCCAGTTATACTTGCGACATTTCATGCCTGAACAAGGCATATTCTATTTTCAGCCACCAGAAAGGGAGCGGCGGGTGAGTCTCACGGACATTGCACAGCGTATCGGTACCACAAGCTTTCAGTGCCTGGTGACTGGCCTTGTCTTGAGTTCATTGTTGGTCGGTTGTTCCAGCACGAAATCGAGTGATGTACGAGTCGTCGACGGCGGCAGTGCGGCGGCCAAGCGTCCCGCGGTTACTACCGGTCAGTATGTCGTGCGCAAGGGTGACACCCTGTTTTCCATTGCCTTTCGTTACGGTTGGGACTACAAGGCGCTGGCTGCACGCAACAACATTCCCGCGCCCTACACCATTCGCCCGGGCCAGACGATTCGCTTTGACGGGCGCTCCGGTTCAACGTCGAACCAGACTGTGACGTCGTCCACAACAACGACTTCGTCTTCCGGAAAGCTCACCGTCACTCGGAGCCCTGCTTCGGGTTCATCGGCCAATACAAAGAGCGTTGCACCGTCCGTCGCAAACAAGCCGGCCCCCGCGCCGCTACCGCCGGCCGGCCCCGCGCCCAAGGGCTGGGGATGGCCATCTAATGGCATTCTGATTGGAAAATTCTCTTCAAACGGTAGTTTGAATAAAGGAATTGATATCGCCGGAGATTTGGGACAGCCTGTTTTAGCTGCGTCTGATGGGACGGTGGTTTACGCCGGGAGTGGCTTGCGGGGCTACGGCGAACTGGTCATCATCAAACACAGCGATACCTACGTCAGTGCCTACGGTCATAACCGCAGGTTGTTGGTTCGGGAGGGGCAGCAGGTCAAGGTCGGACAGACAATTGCCGAAATGGGGTCAACGGGTACAGACCGGGTGAAACTGCATTTTGAGATTCGCCGACAAGGTAAGCCTGTAGATCCGCTGCAATTCCTGCCTGCGCGTTGATTTGTTACCAGCCTGTTCCATCACGTAGAGGGAACAGGCTCCAGCGTTGCCAAGGATAAAGGCGCCGCTTGAGCTTGAGGTCGAACTCACCAAAGGACTATAACAATGGCTCTCAGTAAAGAAGTGCCGGAGTTTGACATCGACGATGAGGTTCTCCTGATGGAGACCGACGTCGCATCGGATCAGACGTTGAACGAAGGCTCTGCCATGCCTTCGGCTCGCGCCAAATCCAAACACTCCGCCTCACTTAAACAACATAAGTACATTGACTACACGCGGGCGCTCGACGCGACGCAGCTGTACCTCAATGAAATCGGCTTTTCCCCCTTGTTGTCCCCGGAAGAAGAAGTGCATTTTGCGCGCCTGTCGCAACGTGGCGATCCGGCCGGGCGCAAGCGCATGATTGAAAGCAACCTGCGACTGGTGGTGAAAATCGCCCGGCGCTATGTCAATCGTGGGCTGTCGTTGCTCGACCTGATCGAAGAGGGCAACCTGGGGCTGATCCGGGCGGTGGAGAAGTTTGATCCAGAGCGCGGTTTCCGCTTTTCGACCTACGCGACCTGGTGGATCCGTCAGACCATCGAACGCGCCATCATGAATCAGACCCGCACCATCCGGTTGCCGATTCATGTGGTCAAGGAGCTCAACGTCTACCTTCGGGCGGCGCGAGAGCTCACTCAAAAGCTCGATCACGAACCCTCTCCCGAAGAAATCGCCAACCTGCTGGAAAAACCGGTGGGCGAGGTCAAGCGCATGCTCGGCTTGAATGAGCGGGTTTCTTCGGTCGACGTCTCGCTGGGTCCGGATTCGGATAAGACCTTGCTGGACACCCTTACCGATGACCGTCCCACCGATCCCTGTGAGCTGCTTCAGGACGATGACCTGTCGCAGAGCATCGATCAGTGGCTCTCGGAGTTGACCGACAAGCAGCGCGAGGTAGTGATTCGCCGCTTCGGCTTGCGCGGTCATGAAAGCAGTACGCTGGAAGACGTTGGCCTGGAAATCGGCCTGACCCGTGAAAGGGTCAGACAGATACAGGTCGAAGGTCTCAAGCGCCTGCGTGAGATCCTTGAGAAGAATGGATTGTCGAGCGAGTCGTTGTTCCAGTAGCTGGAGCCAGCCCGCGCGACCACAACAAGCCCCGTTAGCCTCGGGGCTAATGAGATGGTCAGCCTGACCGAGAAGCCCTGCAGGTTTACGCTTGCAGGGCTTTTCTCGTTTTCGGACGGAGGATCTCTCATGAATACGATGACGCTTCTCGGTATCGACATCGGCAAAC
>NZ_FYDM01000013.1:0-113124 GCF_900187415.1 Pseudomonas sp. Irchel s3b6
GGTGTGCAACATCCCTCAAACCCGCGCTACCGGAACAATAATCCTGCACTGCTGCGTGTTTTGCTTGCTCTGTGTACTTACCCATGACGCCCCCAAAGGTTGTGTCCAACCTTTGGGGGTCAGTTCACCCTGCGTGGGAACGATCAATCAACGAGGACGCGATCAATGCCGGCGCTTGAGGGTGTCGGAGGGCAGTTCGCCGAACTGCTTGCGGTAGCTGTCGGAGAACCGCCCCAGGTGCAGGAAGCCATAATCCATGGCCAGTTCGGTGACGTTGCGCACGGTGCAGGTCGGGTCGCTGAGGCAAGCCTGGACCCGCTCGAGCTTCTTCTGGCGGATGTAGTTTTTCGGCGTGGTGGCGGCGTTGCGCTCAAACAGGCCGTACAGAGAGCGCAGGCTCATCTGCGCCTGGCGAGCCAGCTCCTCGCTGCAGATGTCCTGCTTGAGGTTACGTTCGATATAGTCGGCAATCCGCTCGAAACTGGCCGACTGCGAACCCAGGCCGGCGCGGCTGACGTTGGTTTTCATCAGGCTGAGCATCTTGCTCACGATGATGTGCGCGTAATGCTCCTGGACCCGCGGCATGCTCTCGGCCGCCTCGGCCTCCTGACAGACCATGCCCAGCAAGTTGACGAACCCTTCAAGCTCGTCCAGCTGGTAGCGATTCTCCAGGAACCGCACGCCCTGCCCCGGGTGAATCCAGCGTTGCTCCTGGCAGACCGACTCCAGCAGGCTGGCGGGCATTTTCAGGATGAATTTTTCGCAATCGTCGGAGTACGTCAGGTCCACCGGATCGTCCGGGTTGATCAGCAGCAGCTCGCCAGGGGCGAAGTAGTGCTCCTGGCGATGGCCGCGCCACAGGCAATGGCCCTTGAGCAGCACTTGCAGGTGAAAAATGGTTTCCAGCGCCGGCGAGGTCACCCGCACGCTGCCGCCGTAACTGATACGGCACAGGTCCAGGCTGGCGAATTTGCTGTGATTGAGACTGGCCTGCGGGCTACCGCTGCGGGGCAGGCGGATGCAATGGCTGCCCACGTGCTGATTGACATAGCCCGACACCGCGTAGGGGTCGGCCTGGACAAACACGCTGCTGCGCTCACTCAATAGATGCGCTTGCATAACCGGTCACTCTCATTGTTTTTATAGGCTGTGGCGGGTCGCGAGTGGCGCCCGCCCAGTACATCGGGCCCGATCATTCTATGGGTGTCATTCCATAACGCAAAGCCACGAGATAAACGGTGGGTTATCTCGTGGCCAGGACCTCAGCGACTTCAGGCCTCCAGTGCGCGAACCCGCTCGCTGCGCTGTTGTTCTTGCGGCTGTGCCGTCGACTGCAAGGTGAAATCGAAGTCGATCTCGGCGAAACGCCCGCTGACGCCATGCTCGGCCGCACGCTGCTGATCGTCGCTGAAGGTGATCCTGGCGATCAGTTCGTCACGGGTGGCGTAGGCGAAGTCATCGTGCAGGTACTGGTCACCGTCCAGGTTGATCTGGGTGGTCAGGTGGCGATGATCGTCCGCCGAGATGAAGAAGTGAATGTGCGCCGGGCGCTGGCCATGACGGCCCAGTTGATCGAGCAGTTGCTGGGTCGGACCGTCCGGCGGGCAGCCATAACCCGACGGCACGATGCTCTGGAGGCGGTAGCGGCCTTCGGCATCGGTGACGATCCGGCGACGCAGGTTGAATTCCGACTGGCTGCCATCGAAGTACGAATAGGTGCCGCCGGTGTTGGCGTGCCAGACATCCACCACGGCGCCGGCCAGCGGCGTGCCATCGGTGTTCTTGACCTGGCCCTGCATGAACAGCACCACGCCCGGATCGACCCCGTCGTCCAGTCGCGCAAAACCTTCGGCCAACGGCGCGCCGGCCACGTACAGCGGGCCTTCGATGGTGCGCGGGGTGCCACCGGCCTTGCCGGCCTGCTCGTCTTCGGCGTCCATCAACAGGTCCAGGTAGTGTTCCAGGCCAAGGCCTGCAACCAGTAGACCGGCTTCCTGGCGTGCGCCCAGCTCGTTGAGGTAGTTGACGGCTTTCCAGAACTCTTGCGGGGTCACCTGCAGGTCTTCAATGATGTTCACCGAATCGCGCAGGATGCGGTAGATCAACGCCTTGGCCCGTGGATTGCCCTGGTCGTTGAGCAGGCCGCTGGCGTCTTCGAGGAACTTCTGGGCGCTGGCAGTGTGGGAAATTCTGACGTTCATGATTAATCCTCATCTTGTATTTATTAGAGTACAGAACAGGCAAACAACGAATCAGCGATCATCCTCATGAATAGAGGAAGGATGCCTGCACATCGCGTTCACTTCGATAGCCATGTAGGGATACAGCGGCAGTTGCATCAGCAGGTCGTGCAGCTCCTGCACGCTGTCGACGTCGAACACGCTGTAGTTGGCGTACAACCCGGCGATACGCCACAGGTGCCGCCACTTGCCCTGTTGCTGCAGGCGCTGGGCCAGGGCCTTTTCATCGGCCTTGAGCTGGGCGGCCTGCTCGGGATTCATGTCGACCGGCAGGTTCACGGTCATCTTTACGTGGAACAACATGCGCATCTCCTCAGGCGGAATGAATGGCAGTGGAGGTTTTGTCGCGGCGGAAGAACGCCAGGCGCTCCTCGTCCAGAGTCAGGCCAAGGCCAGGCGCCCTGGAAACATGCAGGTGGAAATCGCGGTACACCGGCGCTTCGCTGAGGATGTCCTCAGTCAGCAACAGCGGGCCGAACAACTCGGTGTCCCACGCCAGCTTATTCAAGGTCAGAAAGGCATGGGCCGAGGCCAGGGTGCCGATCCCGCCTTCGAGCATGGTGCCGCCGTACAGGCCGATCCCCGCCGCCTCGGCAATTGCCGCTGTGCGCAACACCGCGCGCGGGCCACCGTTCTTGGCGATCTTCAGGGCGAACACCGACGCCGCGCCTTCACGGGCCAGGTTGAACGCATCTTCGACGCACTCGATCGACTCGTCCGCCATGATCGGTGCCGGGCTGATGGCATTGAGGCGCGCCATACCGGCGCGGTTGTTGCGGGAAATCGGTTGTTCGATCAGGTCGATGCCGTTGCCACCCAGGATCCGGCAGGCCCGCAGCGCCACCGCTTCGTCCCAGGCCTGGTTGACGTCGACCCGCACGCTGGCACGGTCGCCCAGGGCTTTCTTGATGGCAATCACGTGCGCCAGGTCGCGGTCGACTTCGCCAGCCCCGATCTTCAACTTGAAGATCCGGTGGCGCCGCAGGTCGAGCATCTGCTCGGCTTCGGCGATGTCCTTGGCGGTATCGCCGCTGGCCAGGGTCCAGGCCACCGGCAGCGCATCACGTACCCGCCCACCCAGCAACTCGCTGACCGGCAGCCCCAGGCGTTTGCCCTGGGCGTCGAGCAAGGCAGTTTCGATACCGGACCTGGCGAAGGTATTACCGCGAATGCTGCGGTCCAGGCGCAGCATGGCCGCGTTGATGTTGCACGCATCCTGGCCCAGCAGCAGCGGCGCGAAGTGGCGATCGATGTTGGTCTTGATGCTGTCCGGGCTTTCATTGCCGTAGGCCAGGCCGCCGATGGTGGTCGCCTCGCCGATGCCTTCGATGCCGTCGGCACAGCGCACACGGATGATCACCAGGGTCTGGTTCTGCATGGTGTGCATGGCCAGCTTGTGCGGGCGGATGGTCGGCAGATCGACGATGATCGTTTCGATCGATTCAATGGCAGAAGAAAGCATGTCCATACCCGTCAGGTTCTTGAAGTTCTGGGATGGATTCTCGTACGGCTTTTTTCCGGGTTCCAATATAGAATTGGTCTTGATCGATACCTTAAAGGTATACACCACCCTCGACGAGTGAGAACCCATGGAACTGCGTCATCTGCGGTATTTCCAGGTGCTGGGGCAAACCCTGAATTTCACCCGCGCCGCCGAGCGCCTGCACATCGCGCAACCGCCGCTGAGCCGGCAGATCCAGCAGTTGGAAGACGAGCTCGCAGTGGTGCTGCTCGAGCGTGGGCGGCCATTGCGCCTGACCGAGGCCGGACGGTTTTTCCTCGAACACTCCACGGCGCTGCTGGAACAGCTGAACAAGGTCTGCGACAACACCCGCCGCATCGGCCTGGGCGAGAAGACCTGGCTGGGCATCGGCTTTGCGCCTTCGACCTTGTATGGCGTGCTGCCGGAACTGATCCGTCGCCTGCGCAGCAATGACGCCATGGAGCTGGAACTGGGGCTGTCGGAAATGACCACCCTGCAACAGGTGCAGGCCCTCAAGGCAGGCCGGATCGACGTCGGTTTCGGGCGGATTCGCATCAATGACCCGGCCATCACCCAGACCGTGTTGCGCGAAGACCGGTTGGTCGCCGCCCTGCCCGCTGGCCATCCGTTACTGGCCAGGCCCATCAGCCTCACGGAACTGGCCGACGAACCCTTTGTGCTCTACCCCGGCAATCCCCGCCCCAGCTATGCCGACCATGTGATCGCGCTGTTCGAGTCCTACGGTGTGAGCATCAAGGTGGCGCAATGGACCAACGAACTGCAAACCGCCATCGGCCTGGTGGGCGCAGGCATCGGCGTCACCCTAGTGCCGGCCTCGGTGCAGTTGCTGCACCGCGACGACATCGGTTTCACGCCAGTGCTGGAAACCAACGCCACCTCGCCGATCATCCTGAGTCGGCGCGTCGGCGATGTGTCACCGGGGTTGAGTCATTGCCTGAGAATGATCGAGGAATTGCGTATGCGTCCCCGACTGTGACGACCCTGCGCAGTTTTTAACATTCATTAGCAAACCTCACGCTGTAAAAACACCTGAATTGACGGCCTGCTGCTTCGTTCATGCATCATGGGCAATGAATATCCCCGATTTCGCCATGCCTGAGGTGAGCAAGCCCTGATGACCACGCAACGAATTTTTTGTCTGCTGATTGCAGCAGTGCTCGGCACCGGTTGCTCCTCGCGGCCGAACACCGCGCCCGACGCTCGCCTGGTCGAGCATCTGCCCTTGATCGTCGCTCACCGGGCGGGTACAGCGGACTATCCAGAAAACACCTTGCTGGCCATCGATGCCGCACTGCGCAATCACGCTGACATGATCTGGCTCACCGTGCAGCTGAGCCACGACGGCGTACCCGTGCTGTATCGCCCGGCGGACTTGAGCGCCAATACGCAGGGCTCCGGTCCCGTGGCGCAAAAAACCTTTGCAGAGTTGCAACAGCTCAATGCCGGATGGAACTTCAAGCAGCCCGCTGAAAACAGTGCCTACCCCTATCGTTCACGACAGATGCCGATCCCTTCGTTGCAACAGGCCCTGAAAGCAATCCCACCGTCGACCCGGGTCATTCTCGATATGAAGGCGCTACCAGCGCCGCCTCAAGCTCATGCAGTGGCCAAAATACTGGACGCCACCAGACGCTGGGACGACGTGCTGATCTATTCGACCGACGACACCTATCAACAAGCATTTGCCAGTCACCCTCACGCCAGGCTGTTCGAGTCCAGAGACAACACCCGCGACCGACTGGCAAGCGTTGCACTCGCGCAGTCTTGCCCCGCACCACCTTCTCCCGGAACCTGGGCGGCGTTCGAATATCAGCGCAAGGTTGCCGTGGTTGAAACCTTTACCCTGGGTGAAGCCAGGTCCCAGGTAAGCGCCAAATTCTGGACACCCGATGCAATGCGTTGCTTTGCATCCCGGGGCAAAGTGAATGTGCTGGTTATCGGCGCTGAAACCGCAGAGGACTATAAAGCGGTGGCCTGTCTGGGAGTCGACGCGGTACTGGTCGACTCGCCAGAGAAAATGAAAACGCTCAAGCAGCACATGGAACAACCACTGCGTTGTCCATGACCAGGCAGCCTCACAACAGCCTCAGTCCTGCTTGTAACCCCGGACGTCATCGACGCCACGGTTGGCCAACTGGTCAGCGCGTTCGTTGCCCGGATGGCCGATGTGTCCGCGAACCCACTTCCAGGTCACGTTGTGGCGGTTGACCTGTTCGTCGAGCTGCTTCCACAGGTCGGCGTTCTTCACCGGTTCCTTGGCTGCGGTTTTCCAGCCGCGCTTTTTCCAGTTGACCATCCACTCGTTGATGCCCTTCATCACATACTGCGAGTCGGTCACCAGCAGCACGTCGCAGGAGCGCTTGAGCTCCTCCAGGCCGCGAATCGCCCCCATCAACTCCATGCGGTTGTTGGTGGTGTTGGCTTCGCCCCCCCAGAGTTCCTTTTCAACGCCCTTGCACACCAGCAGCGCGCCCCAGCCGCCAGGACCAGGGTTGCCCTTGCAGGCGCCGTCGGTGAAGAGTTCTACGCTATCGCTCATGCCAATCTATCCAGAAAATGTCTGCGGCTTGCCAATCGAGGACCGACAACGCCTGAGGCCGGGCAAGCCCGGCCGGAAAAATAAAGGGAGTGTTACGGCTTGCTGTCGCGGCGATTGACCTTGGCCATCGGCAGCGGAATCAGCTTGCCCATCGGTTCGCGGCGTGCCTGGCGAACCGGTCGCAAGCCGACGACGATCTTGCGCGCCACTAACAAATAGAAGCCGCCCCCGGACCACTGCCAGTCACCGGCCCTGCGTTCCCAACCGGCCAGGCGAGCTTGCCAGGCGGGGGATGCGAGCGGCGGACGATAGCACCCGAAGCGGCGTTTCTCCAGCGCAAAACCCAGCAGATTGAGCCAGTCGGCAACCCGCGACGGCGAAATGCAACGGGCCTTGCGCAGGGCGTCCTGGGCAAACACATGGCGTAGCCCCCAACTGCTCCAGGGGTTGATGCCGACAATCAGCAAGTGCCCACCGGGACGCACGGCACTGGCCGCCTCGCGCAGCAAGCCATGGGGCGACAGGCAGAAATCCAGCCCGTGCTGCATCACCACCACGTCGGCGGCATGCTCGCTCAGGGGCCAAGCCTGCTCTTCGCAGACGATCTCCACCCCCGGCAGTGGTGCGCCAAGCCGCACATTGCGTTGCACCTGGGGTGCCGTGGGCGGTGCTTCGGCCGACGGGCCGTAGTGCACCAGGTAACCACCAAAGAAGCGCCCCAGTTCGTCTTCGAGCATCCGGCGCTCTTCATCCAGCAGAAATTGCCCGAGGGGACCGGACAACCACTCGCGGGCTGCGCTGATCAATGCCAACCAGTCCGGATCCGCCTGAGCGAACGCTTTATCGGTCATTGCACTCTCCAACTCGCCAAGAATTCCAGTGTCTGTAACCCAAGGAGTAACCATGGGCGGTATCCCGCGGCTAGCCACCCAACGTCAACAGCCCCTAAGATGCGCTAATGTTTACCGCTTGGCGAATCCCGCGATGATACAGATCAGTGCTCTTCCCGCCTTTACCGACAACTATATCTGGTTGTTACAGGATCACCGCAGCCAGTGCTGCGCCGTGGTCGATCCGGGTGACGCCGCCCCAGTGCAGGCCTGGCTGGCCGAACATCCGGACTGGCGCCTGAGCGATATTCTGATCACTCACCACCACCATGATCACGTCGGCGGCGTCGAACGGTTGAAAAAAGCGACGGGCGCCACGGTCTACGGCCCGGCCAGTGAAAACATCCCGGCGCGGGACGTGGCGTTGCACGACAACGACCGTGTCACCGTACTGGGCTGGGCGTTCGAGGTGTATGCGGTGCCTGGCCACACCCTGGGCCACATCGCCTACTACCATCATGGCCTGCTGTTCTGTGGCGATACCCTGTTCGCCGCCGGCTGCGGGCGTTTGTTCGAAGGCACGCCAGAACAGATGCACCACTCCCTCGGCCGGCTCGCGGCCCTGCCTGAAGACACCCTGGTGTATTGCACCCACGAGTACACCTTGAGCAACCTGCGCTTTGCCGTCGCCGTCGAGCCGGACAACGCCGCGATCGCCGAGCGTTTCGAGAAGGTCTCCCAACTGCGCGAGGCCGGACGCATGTCCCTGCCCTCCACCCTGGCCCTGGAAAAACTGACAAACCCGTTTCTGCGTACAGGAGAAACATCTGTTAAAGAAAAAGTAGACGAACGGATCGGCCGTAATAACCGGTCTCCGAGTGAGGTTTTTGCGGCCCTGAGGGCTTGGAAAGATACGTTCTAAACAGGCCGGGCATAGGCCGGAAAATTCTGAATGGTTGACCGCACCCGGTACGCTTTCTAGAATCGCCCGACATTTTTGCCCGGAACTTACTTCCAGCCAATGTCGTCATCTATTCGTAAGTCCATCAACTCAGACGCATTGACCCGCCTGGCACAAGCCATCGCGGTGGCTGTGTCCGCCACCCTGGCGGGCTGCCAAAGCACCAGTCAAGTGCCGCAAACCGACGCGGCCCACCTGGCTTCTGCCCGCGCCAAACAGAAGCCGGTCTGGCTCAGCGAGAAGCCGACGCCAGAGATTCCCCAGGACGTCTGGGAACGCATGCGCCAGGGCTACCAGTTGCAGGACGGGCTGGGCGTCAACCCACGCATCGAGCAACAGCGCCTGTGGTTTGCCAGCAACCCGTCAGTCCTGGAAAACGCCGGCGAACGCGGCAGCCTGTACATCCATTACATCGTCGAACGTCTCGATGAACGCAACATGCCGCTGGAACTGGCCCTGCTGCCGGTGATTGAAAGCTCCTACAACCCGATGGCCTATTCGCGTGCCCATGCCGTGGGCCTGTGGCAGTTCATCCCGTCCACCGGGCGCTACTTCAACCTGCGTCAAACCCGCTTCTATGACGGTCGTCGCGACATTACCGCTTCCACGACCGCGGCCCTCGACTACCTGAGCCGCCTGCACGACATGTTCAACGGCGACTGGCTGCTGGCCCTGGCGGCCTACAACGCCGGTGAAGGTACCGTCAGCCGGGCCATCGAGCGCAATGAAAGGCTCGGCCTGCCCACCGACTACTGGAACCTGACACTGCCTTCGGAAACCCAGGCCTACGTGCCCAAGCTGCTGGCCCTGTCGCAAGTGGTGTTGACCCCGCAAGCCTACGGCGTGAACCTCAACCCGATCGCCAACGAACCCTACTTTGAAGTCGTCGAAATCAACCAGCGCATGGACCTGTCCAAGGTTGCCGCGGTGGCCAACATCGACGAAGACGAACTGTTCCAGCTCAACCCGGCCTTCAAGCAACGCACCACCATCGACGGCCCCCAGCACTTGCTGGTGCCGACGTCCAAGGCGCAACTGCTGACGGCCAGCCTGTCGACCATGAAACCTGAAGAGCTGATCAGCAAACGCTCGTTCAAACCGGTGTTCGAAGGGGCCGATGGCCCGGCACTGGCAGGCGCCAAACGCAGCTATCGGGTCAAGCGTGGCGACAGCCTGTCGTCCATCGCCAAGGCCAACAAGGTCGAGGTCAAGGACCTGCAACGCTGGAACAACCTGACCGGCAAGCACCTCAAGGCCGGCCAGACCCTGGTCATGCAGGACACCCGACGCAGCGGCCGGACCACCACGGTGCTCGCCGCCAACACCAAGAAGCAGACCCAGTACAAGGTCAAGCAAGGCGACTCGCTGTACATGGTTGCCAAGCGCTTCAACGTCGAGATGCAGCACCTCAAGCGCTGGAACCCACGTGTGGGCCAGGCCCTCAAGCCCGGGCAGATGCTGACGGTTTACCAGCCGCACTGATCCGGCACCTGTAGGAGCGAGCGTGCTCGCGATGGACGTCAACGATAACGCGTGTTTTCTGACTAAACGTGTTGTTTTTGTGTTCTTCGCGAGCTGGCTCGCTCCCACGAAGGTCCACGTTCGCTTAACGTTGACCCCTACCTTTTTCCTGTGCATACAAGCTGTTACTGTACGATCCACAAAGCCCAAGCCGCCTGGATCGGATCTCTGACTTGAAGCGTCCCCTCCCCCTGTTCCTGATCAGTCTGGCCTTGAGCTCCCCGGTAAGCGCCACGATCAGCGAAAGCCATGGTTATGCGCAGTTCGGCACACTCAAGTACCCGACCCGATTCACCCACTTCGACTGGGTCAACCCGCAAGCGCCCAAGGGCGGCACCTTGCGGGTCATGGCGTTTGGCACCTTCGACACGCTCAACCCCTACACCTTCAAGGGCACCAGCCCGGTTGCCACCCCGAATTTCCTGCAATACGGCATCAACGAGCTGAACGAGCCGTTGATGGTCGGCACCGGGCAGTACGCCCCCTCGGGCGATGAACCCGCCTCCAGCTATGGCTTGATCGCCCAGTCGGTCGAATACAGCGAAGACCGCAGCTGGGTGGTGTTCAACCTGCGGCCCGAAGCGCGCTTCCACGACGGCAAGCCGATCACCGCCTACGATGTGGCGTTCTCTTACCGCTTGCTGCTCAAGCAGGGCCACCCGCGATACCGCACCAACCTTCAGGAAGTACAGCGGGTCGACGTCCTCAACCCGCAGCGCATTCGCTTCGTGTTCAAGCGCGCGGGCAACCCGCTGTTGATCCTGCGCCTGGGCGAGTTGCCGGTACTGCCGCAACACTACTGGAAAGGCCGCGACTTCCAGGCCACCACCTTCGAGCCGCCCCTGGGCAGCGGGCCCTATCGCATTACCCAGGTCCAGCCGGGGCGCCGACTGGTGCTGGAGCGGGTCAAGGACTATTGGGGCAAGGACCTGCCGGTCAATCGCGGCAAGTACAACTACGACCGCATGGAAGTCGAGTTCTACCGCGACAGCGCGGTAGCGTTCGAAGCGTTCAAGGCGGGCGAATTCGATATCTACATCGAGCACCAGGCCAAGAACTGGGCCAATGCCTACAACTTCCCGGCGGTACACCGTGGCGACGTGATCAAGGCACAGGTCAGCCACCAGATTCCGACCCAGACCCAAGGCCTGTTCATGAACAGCAGGCGAGCGACCTTCGCCGACGCCAGGGTGCGTGAAGCCCTGGGCCTGATGTTCGACTTCGAATGGACCAACCGCACGCTGTTCAGCGGCGCCTACAAACGAGCCACCAGCTACTACCCCAACAGCGAGTTCGCCGCCGCCGGACTCCCGGTCGGCCACGAATGGCTGATGCTCTCGCCCTACCGCGAGCAACTGCCCGCCAAACTGTTCACCGTGCCCTTCAGCCTGCCGCAGACCGAGGGCCGCGGCATTCCCCGGCACACCCTGCGCCAGGCCTTGGGCCTGCTCGCGGAGGCCGGCTGGACACTCAATGGCCAGCGTTTGCAAAATGCCGCCGGCCAGCCGCTGCGCCTCGAGATTCTGCTGGTCAACCCGAACCTGGAACGCATCCTCCAGCCCTACGTCGAAAACCTCGCCAGCATCGGCGTCGATGCCCGCCTGCGCACGGTGGACCGTGCCCAGTACAAACAGCGTCTGGACCAGTTCGATTTCGACATGATCCTCATGACCCTCGACCAGACCCTGAGCCCGGGCCTCGAGCAGTGGCAGTACTTCCACTCCAGCCAGGTCGGGGTCAAGGGCAGCAAGAATTACG
Organism: Pseudomonas sp. Irchel s3b6; assembly: GCF_900187415.1. Taxonomy (NCBI): domain Bacteria; kingdom Pseudomonadati; phylum Pseudomonadota; class Gammaproteobacteria; order Pseudomonadales; family Pseudomonadaceae; genus Pseudomonas; species Pseudomonas sp. Irchel s3b6. The sequence continues at coordinate 11,354 of NZ_FYDM01000013.1, forward strand.
CAGGCGTGGCCAACCCGGTGGTCGACCACCTGCTGGAACACCTGCTGGCGGCCAAGTCGCGCGACGAGCAACTGGCGGCCGGCAAGGCACTGGACCGGGTGCTGCTGTGGCACCACTACATGATCCCCAACTGGTATATCAATTATCATCGCCTGGCGTACCGCAACCGGTTCGCCTTCGTCACCACGCCGCCCTACACCCTCGGGCTGAATGCGTGGTGGCTGAAGACTTCGGAGAAAGCCCAATGATGCCTTTGCGTACCCTGCTGGGCCTGCTGTTTGCCGGGATGTGTAGCGTTTCCCTCGCGGCCCCGCAACATGCCCTGACCCTGTACAACGAGCCACCGAAGTACCCGGCAAACTTCAAGCACTTCGACTACGTCAACCCGGACGCGCCCAAGGGCGGCACCTTTCGCCAGGCCGGCTTCGGCGGCTTCGACAGCCTCAACCCCTTTATCAGCAAAGGCGTGGCGGCCACCGACATCGACCTGATCTACGACACCCTGGCCCGGCAGAGCCTGGATGAACCTTTCACCGAATACGGCCTGATCGCCGGCAAGATCGAAAAGGCCCCGGACAACAGTTGGGTGCGTTTCTACCTGCGTCCCGAAGCCCGCTTTCATGATGGCCATCCGGTGCGTGCCGACGACGTGGTGTTCAGCTTCCAGACCCTGATGAAAAGCGGCGCCCCGCTCTACCGTGGCTACTATGGCGACGTGCAAGAAGTGATCGCCGAAGACCCGCTGCGGGTACTGTTCAGGTTCAAACACAACAACAATCGCGAACTGCCGCTGATTCTCGGCCAGCTTCCGGTCCTGCCCAAGCATTGGTGGGAAAACCGAGACTTCTCCAAGGGCAACCTGGAAATCCCCCTGGGCAGCGGCCCGTACAAGGTCAGCGAGGTCAAGGCCGGGCGCTCGGTACGCTATGAACGCGTCAAGGACTACTGGGGCAAGGACCTGCCGATCAATCGGGGGGTCTACAACTTCGACGTCATGACCACCGACTACTACCGCGACAACACCGTGGCGCTGGAAGCCCTCAAGGCCGGGCAGTTCGACTACTGGCTGGAGATGACCGCGAAGAGCTGGGCCAACGCCTACAACATCCCGGCGGTCACCGAGGGCCGGCTGATCAAGGAACAGATCCCCAACGGCAACCCGACCGGCATGCAAGGCTTCATCTTCAACTTGCGTCGTCCGGTGTTCCAGGATGTGCGCGTGCGCCAGGCCCTGAGCCTGTTGCTGGACTTCGAGTGGACCAACAAGCAACTGTTCAACGGCGCCTACGCCCGCACCCGCAGCTACTTCGAGAACTCGGAAATGGCCGCCACCGGCCTGCCGGACGCGGCACAACTGGCGATCCTCGAGCCGTTGCGCGGCAAGATCCCCGACCAGGTCTTCAGCGAAGCCTTCCAGAATCCGGTATGTGATGGCAGCGGGATGATCCGCGCCCAACAGCGCCAGGCCTATCAACTGCTGCAGGAGGCCGGCTGGCGGATCGTTGATGACAAGATGGTCGATGCCACCGGTAAACCGGTGACCATCGAGTTTCTGCTGGCCCAGACCGAGTTCGAGCGGGTGCTGCTGCCGTTCAAGCGCAACCTGAGTGACCTGGGGATCGACCTGGTGATTCGCCGGGTCGACGTATCGCAATACATCAATCGGGTCCGCTCGCGGGACTTCGACATGGTGGTGGGCAGCTTCCCGCAATCCAGTTCACCGGGTAACGAACAGCGTGAGTTCTGGAAGTCCGAAAGCGCCGACAAGCCCGGTAGCCGCAACTACATCGGCCTCAGGGACCCGGCCATCGACCAGTTGGTCGAGGAGCTGATCAATGCCGACTCGCGCAACAGCCTGGTGGCCCATGCCCGGGCGCTCGACAGGGTGCTGCAATGGGGCTATTACGTGATCCCCAACTGGCACATCAAGACTTGGCGCGTGGCCTACTGGAATCACATCGGCCATCCGCAGGTCCCGCCCACCTATGACGTGGGCATCAACACCTGGTGGATCAAACCCGACGCCAAACCTGCGATCGAAGTCCTGAGCAAAGAGCAAACGGGCGTGGAGCAATAAGATGCTGGCGTACATATTACGGCGACTGTTGCTGATCATCCCGACCCTGTTCGGCATCCTGCTGATCAACTTCTTGATCATCCAGGCCGCACCTGGCGGCCCGGTGGAGCAGATGATCGCCAAGCTCGAAGGCTTCGAGGGCGCCACCAGCCGCATTGCCGGTGGCGGCGCCGAAGTCTCGGTGGCGGGCTCCAGCTATCGGGGCGCCCAAGGCCTGGACCCGGCGCTGATCAAGGAAATCGAACACATGTACGGTTTCGACAAGTCGGCACCGGAACGCTTGTGGATCATGATCAAGAACTACGCCCGCCTGGATTTCGGCGACAGCTTCTTCCGCGACGCCAAGGTCATCGACCTGATCAAGGAAAAGCTGCCGGTGTCGATCTCCCTCGGACTGTGGAGCACCCTGATCATGTACCTGGTGTCGATACCCCTGGGGATCGCCAAGGCCACCCGGCATGGCAGCCACTTCGACATCTGGACCAGTTCGGCGATCATTGTCGGCTACGCGATCCCGGCATTCCTGTTCGCCATCCTGCTGATCGTGGTGTTTGCCGGTGGCAGTTACCTGGACTGGTTCCCCTTGCGCGGCCTGACCTCGAACGACTTCGACGAGCTGAGCCTGGGCGGCAAGGTCCTCGATTACTTCTGGCACCTGGCGCTGCCTGTGACCGCGCTGGTGATCGGTAACTTCGCCACCATGACCCTGCTGACCAAAAACAGCTTCCTGGATGAAATCAACAAGCAGTATGTGGTCACCGCCAAGGCCAAGGGCCTGACCCGACACCGCGTGCTCTATGGCCATGTGTTCCGCAACGCCATGCTGCTGGTGATCGCGGGCTTTCCTTCGGCCTTTATCGGCATTTTCTTCACCGGTTCCCTCCTGGTGGAAGTGATCTTCTCCCTCGACGGCCTCGGTCTGATGAGTTTCGAGGCGGCGATCAACCGCGACTACCCGGTGGTCTTCGGCACCCTGTTCATCTTCACCCTGCTGGGGCTGGTGGTGAAACTGATCGGCGACCTGACCTACACCCTGGTCGATCCACGTATCGACTTCGAAACACGGGAGCATTGAGATGCGCCTTTCCCCTCTCAATCGCCGACGTTTCGAGCTGTTCAAGGCCAACAAGCGTGGCTGGTGGTCGCTGTGGCTGTTCCTGGTCCTATTCGGCGCCAGCCTGGGCGCCGAACTGATCGCCAACGACAAACCGCTGGCCGTGCATTACGACGGCCAGTGGTACTTCCCGGCCCTCAAGCGCTACCCGGAAACCACCTTCGGTGGCGAATTCCCCCTGGAAGCCAACTACAAGAGCCCGTACATCCGTGAGCTGCTCAAGGCCAAGGACGCCTGGACCCTGTGGGCGCCGATCCCGTTCAGCTACCAGAGCATCAACTACGACCTGAAAGTACCGGCCCCGGGCCCGCCCTCGGCGGACAACCTGCTGGGCACCGACGACCAGGGACGCGATGTGCTGGCGCGGGTGATCTATGGGTTCCGGGTATCGGTACTGTTTGCCCTGACACTGACCCTGCTGAGCTCGATCATCGGCGTGATCGCCGGGGCCTTGCAGGGTTTCTATGGCGGCTGGGTCGACCTGGCCGGCCAGCGCTTCCTGGAAATCTGGTCGGGCTTGCCGGTGCTGTACCTGCTGATCATCCTCGCCAGCTTCGTACAACCCAACTTCTGGTGGCTGCTGGGCATCATGCTGCTGTTTTCCTGGATGAGCCTGGTGGACGTGGTGCGTGCCGAGTTCCTGCGCGGGCGCAACCTGGAGTACGTGCGCGCCGCCCGGGCGCTGGGCATGCGCAATGGCGCGATCATGTTCCGGCACATCCTGCCCAACGCCATGGTTTCGACCATGACCTTCATGCCCTTCATCCTCACGGGCGCCATCGGCACCTTGACCGCGCTGGACTTCCTCGGCTTCGGCCTGCCTGCAGGCAGCGCGTCGCTGGGCGAGCTGGTGGCCCAGGGCAAGTCCAACCTGCAGGCGCCCTGGCTCGGCATCAGCGCCTTTGCGGTGCTGGCGCTGATGTTGAGTCTGCTGGTGTTTATCGGCGAGTCAGCTCGCGATGCCTTCGACCCGAGGAAGTGAAATGAATCAGGACAATCTGATCGAAGTGCGCGACCTCTGCGTCGAGTTCACCAGCGGTGAGTCTCGACAACGGGTGGTCGAAGGCGTCAGCTTCGACATCAAGCGCGGGGAAACCCTGGCGCTGGTGGGCGAAAGCGGCTCGGGAAAATCCGTGACGGCGCACTCGATCCTGCGCCTGCTGCCCTACCCCCTGGCGAGCCACCCCAGCGGCACCATCCAGTATGCCGGGCATGATCTGCTGAGCCTGAAAGAGAAAACCATCCGGCACATTCGCGGCAACCGGATTGCGATGATCTTTCAGGAGCCCATGACCTCGCTCAACCCGCTGCACTCGATCGAGAAGCAGATCAACGAGGTATTGGGCATTCACAAAGGCCTGACCGGCAAGGTGGCAACCAAACGCACCCTCGAACTGCTGGAACTGGTGGGCATTCCCGAGCCGCATAAACGGCTCAAGGCCCTGCCCCACGAGTTGTCCGGCGGCCAGCGGCAACGGGTGATGATCGCCATGGCCCTGGCCAACGAGCCGGAGCTGTTGATCGCCGACGAGCCAACCACCGCGCTGGATGTGACCGTTCAGCTGAAAATCCTCGAACTGCTCAAGGAATTACAGGCCCGCCTGGGCATGGCCCTGCTGCTGATCAGCCACGATTTGAATCTGGTGCAAAGAATTGCGCACCGCGTATGTGTCATGCAGCGCGGTTGCATCGTCGAACAGGCATCGTGTGAACAATTGTTTCGCGCGCCGCAGCATCCGTACACGCGGGAGCTGCTGGCAGCGGAGCCCAGCGGCAACCCGGCGACCAATGAAATTGGCCCGCCGTTGCTGCAGGTCGAGGACCTGAAAGTCTGGTTCCCGATCAAGAAAGGCTTTTTGCGCAGCACCGTCGATTACGTCAAGGCAGTGGACGGTATCCACTTCAGCCTGCCCCAGGGCCAGACCCTGGGCATCGTCGGCGAGAGTGGTTCGGGCAAGTCGACGCTGGGCCTGGCGATTTTGCGCCTGATTGCCAGCAAAGGTGTGATCCGCTTTGAAGGCAAGCAGCTAGACTGCCTGTCGCAGCAACAGGTAAGGCCGCTTCGGCGGGAAATGCAGGTGGTCTTCCAGGACCCCTTCGGCAGCCTGAGCCCACGGATGTGCGTGAGCCAGATCGTCGGTGAAGGCCTGCGGATACACAAGATCGGCACGGAGGCCGAACAGGAACTGGCTATCATTGCAGCCCTTGAGGAGGTAGGCCTGGACCCGGAAACCCGGCACCGCTACCCCCATGAATTTTCCGGCGGGCAACGGCAAAGAATCGCCATTGCCCGGGCTTTAGTGCTAAAACCGGCGTTGATTTTGCTGGACGAGCCGACCTCGGCTCTGGACCGCACCGTGCAACGCCAGGTGGTTGAACTGCTGCGCAGACTGCAAAGCAAGTACAACCTGACGTATCTGTTCATCAGCCATGACCTGGCTGTGGTGAAAGCGCTGAGCCACCAATTGATGGTGGTCAAGCATGGCCAAGTGGTCGAACAAGGTGATGCGCAAGGTATCTTTGCCGCACCGCAACATCCTTATACCCAGCAGTTGCTGGAGGCCGCTTTCCTGGCCCCAGCAATAGCCGAATAACCTGAAAGAGGAGCAACACATGGGTTTTCTCGCCGGTAAGCGCGTACTGATCGTCGGTGTCGCCAGCAAGCTGTCCATCGCATCCGGCATTGCTGCCGCCATGCATCGCGAGGGCGCTGAGCTTGCCTTCACTTATCAGAACGACAAACTGAAAGGTCGTGTCGAAGAATTCGCACAAGGCTGGGGCTCGAGCCCTGAGCTGTGCTTCCCGTGTGACGTGGCCAGCGATGAAGAAATCGCCAAGGTCTTCGAAGCACTGAGCAAGAAGTGGGACGGCCTGGACTGCATCGTGCACTCCGTGGGCTTCGCCCCGGGCGACCAACTGGACGGCGACTTCACCGAAGCCACCACCCGTGAAGGCTTCCGCATCGCTCACGACATCAGCGCCTACAGCTTCGTGGCCCTGGCCAAGGCTGGCCGCGAAATGATGAAAGGCCGCAACGGCAGCCTGCTGACCCTGTCGTACCTGGGTGCCGAACGCACCATGCCGAACTACAACGTGATGGGCATGGCCAAGGCCTCCCTGGAAGCGGGCGTACGTTACCTGGCCGGCTCCCTGGGCCCGGACGGCACCCGCGTCAACTGCGTATCGGCAGGCCCGATCCGCACTCTGGCTGCTTCCGGCATCAAGAACTTCCGCAAGATGCTGGCCGCCAACGAAGCGCAAACTCCGCTGCGTCGTAACGTCACCATCGACGAAGTCGGCAACGCCGGCGCCTTCCTGTGCTCGGACCTGGCTTCCGGCATCAGCGGCGAAATCATGTACGTGGACGGTGGTTTCAATACCACGGCCATGGGCAGCATCGAAGAGTGATCTTCGCGGTGTGACAAAAAACCCGCCGATTGAGGCGGGTTAAGAAATGGTCACCCCCCACACCCTGCGAGGGCTACGCTTTCGCAGGGTGTTTTGTTTTCATGAGTACTTCAGCACTGATCGGGGTCGGTCGGCGCCAGACACCCTGCAAACAACTGCTGGATGGGCTGCGTACGCTGGCTATAGCGCTGCAACAGCACGATCTCCCGGTAAAACGTCAGCTCACCCAGGTCGACAACCCTGACCTTCATGCTGCGCTCAAGCCAGAGCCCGGCCAGGGGCAGCAACGATACCCCCAAGCCACATTCGACCATTTTCACGATGGCCTCCAGTTCGTCCAGCTCCAGGGCTACTTTCACCTCGATCTGCTGCTCGCGCAAAAACCGTGTCACCCGTCGGCCACCAAAGGAATTACGGTCGTAGCGGACATGGGGATGGTCAGCCAGCAATTGCAACGGATCGTCGCCCTCGAGGTTCGACGGAACGATCAGTACAAAGGGTTCCTTGCGCACGACCTGGACCGACAACTCCTTGGGCAGATCGAAGGGTGGCTTGATCAGGAGTGCCAGATCGACTTCGCCCGTGTCCACCTGACTCAACAGGTCAAGGGAGACCCCGGGCACCAGCTTCACTTCGAGCAATGGCGCCTGTTGTCGCAAGCGTAGCAACGCCTGAGGTAACAATCCGGTCTGCACCGTCGCCACGGCGCCGATCTTCAGTTCGCCACGAAACTCACTGACGTCGTCGCTGACCGCCATGCGCTGGAACAGCTCAAGCATCTCCCGCGCCATCGGCAATGCCCGCTGTCCGGCCGCATTGAGAATCGCCTGACGCCCGGTACGGTCGAACAAACGGATCCCCAGCGCCTGTTCCAGATTGCGTATTTGGGCACTGACCGCCGACTGGGTCAGGCCTATATGCATGCCGGCCGCAGCGAAAGTGCCATAGCGGGTCACCGCGATAAAGGTTTTCAGTTCACGCAGCATGAGGGTTCCGATTGATCGATATTATTTGAGCTCGACGCAAAAATTATCGTCTTTTAATCGAAATTAACACCACTAGAATCAGCTGACTCCCCTACCCCGAGGCTGATCGTCATGAGCATCTCTCCTTTCCATCTGGCTATCCCGGTCTATGACCTAAACGCTGCACGGCGGTTTTACGGCCAGGTTTTCGGCCTTGAAGAAGGCCGCTCAAGCGAGCACTGGGTGGATTTCAATTTCTTCGGCCATCAACTGGTCATCCACCAACACCCTGAAACCGCCACCCAGGAATCCGCCCACACCAGTGCGGTGGACGGCCATGACGTACCGGTTCCGCATTTTGGTGTGGTGCTGTCGATGAGTGAATGGGAGTCCCTGGCCGAACGCCTCACAACGCTGGGCACACGCTTCGTGATCGAACCCGGCATCCGCTTCAAGGGCCTGGTGGGCGAGCAGGCGACGATGTTTCTGTTCGACCCCTGTGGCAACGCGCTGGAATTCAAGGCGTTCAAGCATATCGACCAGTTGTTCGCCAAATGAGCGTCCGTCCCTCACTGCTCCTGGCAAACGCCGATGACTGCGATGCGCCGCTCAACCAACTGGATGCCAGCGGTATCGGTGATTCGGTGCGCAGTGGTCAAACGTCCTGCAGCCGGGTTGCCGAACATTTCCTGCGGCGGATCGAAGCGCATGAGCCCTGCGTGCAGGCGTTCGCCGCTTTCGACCCACACGGTGTCCGCGCTCAAGCCAACCAGCTTGCGCAAGAGGGCCATCAAGGGTTGCTGGCTGGCGTACCGGTGGGCATAAAAGACATCTTTGACAGCGCCGACCTGCCGACACAATTCTATTCGCCACTGTATACCGGCCATCAGCCCTCCCGAGATGCCCATGTGGTCACCCTGTTGCGTCAAGCCGGCGCGTTGATCATGGGTAAGACCCACACGACGGAATTCGCGTATATGCACACGGGGCCCACCCGCAACCCCCACAACCTTGCGCACACGCCCGGCAGCTCCAGTGCCGGCTCGGCCGCGGGGATGGCCGCCGGTTTCTTTGCACTGGCTCTGGGTACCCAGACAGCCGGATCATTGCTCAAGCCCGCTGCCTATTGCGGCCTCCATGCCTTCAAGCCTTCCCTTGGGCTGGTTTCCCTGGAAGGTGTCAAACCCTTGGCCCAAAGTTTCGACACGATCGGTTGGTACGGTCGCTCGGTACGCGACCTCGAACGTGTCGCGCGCGTGCTGATTCCCGGCTTTACCGTAGTGACCGGCGAACACCGTCCATTACGCCTGGGCCTATGCCGGCCCCCGCACGGGGAGCAGGTCGAGCCGTCCGTTGCCGACACACTGCAGGCCGCTATCGCCCAACTACGCGCTGCCGGGCACCAGGTGGAAGAGGTGCAACTGCCCGCGTCATTCGCGGGTGTCTTCGATGATCACGCCTTGATCAATGATTGCGAAGGTGCTCGCTCACTTGCCAAGGAATTCCACGCCCAGCGCGAACAACTCAGCGACGCCCTGTTGGCGATGTTCGAGCGTGCACAGGCCACTACCTGGGAGAAAGAGTCAGCAGCTAAAGCCCGCCTGTCCCGGCTCGCCCCACAGTTGGCCCGGCATTGCCAATCCTTCGATGCCATGCTCGACGTCAGTTGCGCCATGGTCGCGCCAGCCGGTCTGGCATCAACCGGCCCCTCGGATTTCATCAAGTTCTGGGGCGCGTTCGGCTGGCCGCAATTGAACCTCCCACTGAATCGCGCAGAGGGTCTGCTACCGATCGGGTTGCAACTGATCGCTGGATTCAGAAACGACCGCCAACTGCTGTGGGTCGCCCGCCAGGTGGCCGCAACCTTGAACAACACCCCAGCGGCTCCAAACCTCGAAACCCGCCGCACCGAACTGCAGGGGTGAGTCGCCAGGGATATGGCAGTTCTGGCAGCGCGGGTTCTGGAAGACCTTCTGCACCGTGGCAAACGCGGTCAATGCCGCCTGGTCCTCAGCAAACAGGTCCGGGGCGTAACCGCCCATCCCGAACAGCAGCACGGTGCCCAAAAACAGGTGCCGCCGCATCTCACACCCCCGCCAGTTGCAAGGGCAGTTCACGCAGCCGTTGCCCGGTCAGGGCGAACACCGCGTTGGCCACTGCCGGCGCGGTCGGCGGCACACCGGTCTCGCCGATACCGCCCGGTTTGTCGGTGCTGGGCACGATGTGCACCTCCACCACCGACATTTCGTTCAGACGCAGCACCTGATAGTCATGGTAGTTGGACTGCTGAACCTGGCCGTCCTTGAACGTCAGCTTGCTGTGCAGGGTGAACCCCAGGCCAAAGGTGATACAGGACTCCATTTGCGCGGCAATGCTCGCAGGGTTCACCGCAATCCCGCAGTCGACCGCACAGACTACGCGGTGCACACGGATTTTCAGGTTGTCCTGCGACACCTCGGCCACCTGCGCGACGTAACTGCCAAAGGACTCGTGTACCGCCACGCCCAAGGCATGCCCCGCCGGCAACGGCGCCTTCCAGTTGGCCTTCTCCACCGCCAGGTTCAGTACGCCCAGATGCCGTGGATGCGCCTTGAGCAAGGTGCGTCGGTATGCCACCGGATCCTGGCCCGCCGCCGCGGCCAGTTCGTCGATCAGCGACTCCATGACGAAGGCCGTGTGGGTGTGCCCCACCGAACGCAACCACAACACGCTGATCCCGGTCTGCGGTGAGTGCAGGTCCACCCGGTGGTTGGCCAGCCCGGTCAGGTAAGGACTGTCGGCCACCCCTTCGACCGAGGTCTTGTCGATGCCGTCCTTGACCATGGTCGCCTCCAGCATGGTCCCGGCCATGATCGACTGGCCGACCAGCACATGCTTCCAGGCCTGGGGCAAGCCATCGGCACCCAAGCCGATACGGGCCTGATGCACAAACGCCGAGCGGTAATAGCCACCGCGAATGTCATCCTCCCTCGACCAGACGGTTTTCACCGGCGCGCCCGCCTTGGCCACCTGCACCGCTTCGCTGACAAAGTCCGAGGTCGGATTAGCCCGCCGGCCAAACCCGCCACCGAGGAACTCGGTATGGATCACCACCTGCTCGGGTTTGAGCCCGGTGATTTTTGCCGCGATCATCTGGTCCAGGGTCTGGAACTGGGTGCCGGTCCAGATCTCGCACTGGTCCGGGGTAATCCTGACAGTGCAGTTGAGCGGCTCCATCGGCGCATGGGCCAGATAAGGCACGCTGTACTCGGCCTCGACGGTTTTCACTGCCTTGGCCAACGCCGTGCTGATGTCGCCGGCCTGGCTGGCGGGCGTCCCCGGGGTGGCGGCCAGTTTGCGGAAGCTTTGCAGCAGCGCCAGGCTGTCCAGCCCCTTGTTGGGGCCAAGGTCCCAGTCGATTTTCAAGGCATCGCGACCCAGCTTCGCCGCCCAGTAATGATCGGCTACCACCGCGATCCCGGTCGGCACTTGCACTACTTTATGCACCCCCGGCAGGGCCAGCGCGGCCTGGGCGTCGAATGACCTGACGCTGCCGCCAAACACCGGCGAACGGGCGACCATGGCGGTCAGCAAGCCGTCGAACTGCACATCCATGCCGAACTTCGCCTGCCCGGTGATTTTCTCCGGAGTGTCCAGGCGCTGGGTGGGTTTGCCGATAATCCTCCAGTCCCTGGCCTCCTTGAGCTTGATCGACGCCGGATCCGGTGCCGGCAGTTGCCCGGCCTCATTGGCCAGTTCGCCATAGGTGGCACGCTGGTCACCGGCGATGACCACCCCCGACTCCGTCCGGACCTGCGACAGTGCAACATTGAAGCGCTTGGCGGCCGCCTGGATCAGCATCAACCGGGCGGCGGCACCGGCCTGGCGGTAACGGTCGAACTCCATCCAGGTCGAGGTCGAGCCCCCGGTAATCTGCATGCCTCCGAAGGCCGGCAGTCCATAGTCAGCCGCCGATGCCGGCGCGTGTTCAACACGGATGCGGCTCCAATCGGCATCCAGTTCTTCGGCGATCAGCATGGTCAGACCGGTCCAGATCCCCTGGCCCATTTCCGAGTGCCCCAGCAGGACCGTCACTCGGCCATCGGGAGCGATGCGCAAAAAGGCATTGGGCGCGAACACCGCGTCCGGCGCCGCGGCAGCCTGGGCAAAGCGATTGGCCCCGGGAATGAAGAACCCCACCACCAGGCCCGCACCCAGCATGGCGCTGCCTTTCAGAAAGGTGCGCCGGGACGTATCCATGACAGGACCCATGTTCAAGCCTCCCCGAGGTCGGCAGCGCGTTTGACCGCGGCACGAATGCGTGGATAGGTGCCGCAACGGCAGAGATTGCCCGACAGCGCCTGGTCGATGTCGCTGTCCGTCGGTGCCGGTATTTTTGCCAGCAACGCCACGGTCGACATGATTTGCCCGGACTGACAGTAGCCGCACTGCACCACGTCGATCTCGGCCCAGGCGCGCTGTACCGGGTGCGAGCCGTCGCTCGACAAACCTTCGATGGTGAGAATCTTCTGCCCGCTGGCCACCGCCGCAGCCGGCGTGATGCACGAGCGCAACGGCGCGCCATCGACGTTGACCGTGCAGGCGCCGCACTGGGCCATGCCACAGCCGAACTTGGTCCCGGTCAGGTGCGCGACATCACGCAACACCCACAACAACGGCATGTCGCCAGGCACTTCCAGAGGGTGGTCCTTACCATTGATATTGAACGTCAGCACGGCAATCTCCTCGGGGCGGTCAGGACTTTCTGTCCTTTGATCGCGTCGCTGTGGCAACGGATGCCTACGCGCGCGTCGGGTTGTTCATTGAGCTAAGCGCAATTTCCCTGAGGCTCGGGGTTGAGCGACCACCGGTCACCCAACGGCCAGCACAAAAGCGGGGTCACCTCTTCAAAGCCCCATGAAGTTGTCACATCGACAGCCAACAACGCTCCACCCACACACCCGCCCGACACGCCACTCAAAAGCAAACCAATATCATTTGCATCGCCGAAGACCTTTTGTTTTAATCGCGACCAATTCCCATTTGCACCCTTGGCGTTACGGCGCCTCCTGGACATGCGCACTCAATGATGGTCGTCGAAACCTCCCTCGTGCAGAACCTCTACACCAGCCACCATCGCTGGCTGTACGCGCTATTACGCCGACGTTTGAGCGATGCGTTCGATGCGGCCGACCTGGCACACGACACCTTTGTCCGCGTCCTCAAGCGCCCGCAGGACTTCGAGTGCGAAGTGCATGAGCGCTCCCACCTGGCGACCATTGCCCGGGGCCTGTGCATTGATCACTGGCGCCGCCGGCAGCTGGAACAGGCCTGGCTGCAGGCATTGAGCGAACGCCCCCAAGCCCTGCAGCCCTCCCCCGAGCAACGCTTGATCATCGTCGAGACCCTGCACGAAGTGGATGCCATGCTGCAGCGCCTGCCCCAGCGGGTCAGCGATGCGTTCATCCTCGCGCAATTGCATGGCTTGCCCTACAAGGCCATTGGCCTTGAGATCGGGGTGTCCGAACGCATGGTCAAGAAGTACCTGGCCCAGGCCCTGATGCATTGCGCCCTGCTGGAGGCCGAGCTCGACGGCCTGCTGATCGAGTAAGCGCCCTTGCCTGGAGCCTTGAAAGCACTCAGCCACGCCAGCCTGCAACAGGCGGCCCACTGGTATGTGCAACTCAACGACCAACAGGTCGACGAACACGAGCGCCTGCGCTGGCAAGCCTGGCTGGCCCAGAGCGGCGAGCACCAGGCGGCCTGGCGCTACGTGGAGCGGGTCGGCGAGCGCTTTGCGCCGCTGCACGGCGACGGCGCATCACCCGCGGCCAGCCAGGCCTTGCGGGGTACCGGGCGTACCAGCGTCACGCGCCGCCAGACCCTCAAGTCCCTGCTGATCCTCACCTCCGGCAGCCTGCTCGGCTGGAGCGCCTGGCACCAGACATCGCTGCCGGACACCCTGGACCGCTGGACCGCCGACCTTTCCACCGGCACCGCAGAGATCCGCGAAAGCCGGCTCAGCGACGGCAGCCAGCTCTGGCTCAATGCGCTCAGCGCGCTGGATGTGCGCTTTGACGCCCGTGAACGCCTGCTGCGATTGCGCGCCGGCGAAGTGCTGATCGACACGGCCAGGGACCCGTTGCGACCGTTTCGGGTGCAGACCGCACAGGGCCTGTTACGGGCATTGGGCACGCGTTTCAGTGTGCGCCAGGACGATGAGCGGACCTTGCTCAACGTGTTCGAAGGGGCCGTTGAGGTGCGCCTGGCCAACGATCAGGTCAACGTGGTGCAGGCTGGGCGGCAAATGGCTTTCAGCCAGACGGCCTTCGAACCCGGGCGCGCCGTCTCTATGGCCCGCGAAGCCTGGCGCCGTGGCGTGCTGTTGGCGGATAACCTGCCGCTGGGCCAGTTGATCGAAGAGCTGAGCCGCTATCGCCAAGGCTATCTGGCCTGCGACCCGGCAGTGGCGCAGTTGCCGGTGATGGGTTCTTTCCCGCTCAAGGACACTGACCAGGCCCTGCGCCTGCTGGAAGCGGCGCTGCCGATCCGCGTCGAAAAGACCCTGGCCTGGTGGGTCAGCGTCGGTGCCAAAGCCTGAACCATCGCCAGAATCGTACTGCTGATCAATCAAGCGACACCGAGCTTTGTAGGAGCGAGCGCGCTCGCGATGAACTCAAGAACTACACGGTTACTCAGAAAATACGCGTAATCGTTAACGCCCATCGCGAGCACTCGAGCGTCGACCGGCTGCTCCTACAAGTGCAGTCTCATCGCCTTAACTGAACTGCATTACACCAGAACCAGATTTTTTTCAGATCGCGGTTCCCTTTTGCGTTTTTCGTTCGGTTAACCCCAAGAAGCACTTCAATTGCCGATCGACTCGATCCAAAGGGACCTCCATGCCGCACCACGTCGCCGCCCGTTTTCGTTTCGCCTTGCGCCCCTTGGCACTGGCCCTTCCCGCCGCCCTGCTGAGCCTGGCCCCTGTGGCCACCCAGGCGGCTGACACCGCCAGCCGCGAGCAGTCCAGCAGCCAGCGCCAGTACCGCATTGCCGCGGGTTCGTTGGTCAGTGCGCTCAATAGCTACGCCGAGCAATCCGGGGTGTTCCTCGCCGGGCACAACGACCTGGCCAGCGGCAAACGCAGCCCGGGGCTCAACGGCAGTTTCACTGAACAGGAAGCCTTGCAGCACCTGCTTCAGGGCAGCGGCCTGCAAGCCCAGCCGCAAGCCGATGGCAGCTACGTGCTGCAAGCGGAGCCCACGGGTGACGGCACGTTGCAACTGGGGGCCACGACCATTTCCGGCCAAGGCCTGGGGACGACCACCGAGGACACCCACTCCTACACCACCGGCTCCACGTCCTCGGCCACCGGCTTGCCGTTGTCACTGCGTGAAACGCCGCAGTCGGTCACCGTGATCACCCGTCAGCAAATGGACGATCGCGGCGCACAGGATGTCGGCGACGTGTTGCGCAATACCCCCGGCATCACGCAACAGGCCTACGACACCGACCGCATGGAGTTCTCGTCCCGCGGCTTTGCCATCACCAACTACCAGTACGATGGCGTCAACCGCGTCTACGACGGCGTTTACGGTGAAGCGGCCACTAACGTCGACGCGGCCACCCTGGACCGTATTGAAGTGGTCAAGGGCGCTACCGGCCTGATGACCGGCTCCGGCGACCCCTCTGCCACGGTCAACCTGATTCGCAAGAAGCCAACCAAGGCGTTCAAGGCTTCGGTCAGCGGTACCGTCGGCTCCTGGGACGCCTACCGCACCGAAGGCGATATCTCCGGACCGTTGAACGACAGCGGCAGCCTGCGCGGGCGCTTCGTCGGCGCCTATCAGGACAAGAACTCCTACCTCGATCATTACAGCCAGAAGAAGGATCTGTTCTACGGCATCCTGGAAGCCGACCTGACCCCGGACACCCTGCTGACCTTCGGTATCGACAAGTCCAGCGTGACCCCACGCGGGACCTCCTGGACCGGCAACCCGACCTACTTCTCCGACGGCGGCCGCACCGATTTTTCGCGCCACTTCAACCCGGGCGCCGACTGGAGTCGTCGCGACTTCGACGACATCACCTACTTCGCCTCCCTGGAGCAGGCGCTGGCCAATGACTGGAAACTCAAAGTCAGCCTCGACGAGAAAACCACCGACCACGACACCCGCCTGGCCTCGGCCAGTGGCGGCAACCCGGACCGGGCCACCGGCGAAGGCATGTTCCTGTACTGGGGCCGCTGGGAAGGCCATCGCGTCCAGGACACCGCCGACGTCAACCTCTCCGGCCCCTTCACCCTGGGCGGTCGCGAGCATGACCTGGTGGCCGGCGTCATGGCGTCCCACTCGCGCCAGACCGGCTCGACCTACGACACCAGCGCCTTCGAAACGGTGCCGGGCAGCATCTATGACTGGAACGGCGACCTGCCGTACCAGGCATTTCCGAAAAACGGCAAATACGAGCGCACCCAGAGCCAGAACGGTGTTTACCTGGCCACCCGCCTGCGACCGACCGACGACCTGTCGTTCATCCTCGGCAGCCGTTTGAGCACCTTCAAGTACAACGAAGACTACACCTACTACCCGGGCTCAGGCCTGGACGACACCCACGCCAGCTACAAGGAACATGGCGTCGTTACCCCCTACGCCGGCGTGATCTATGACCTGGACGATACCTACTCGGTCTACGCCAGCTACACCTCGATCTACCAGCCCCAGGTCTACAAGGACACCGATGGCAAGACCCTGGCGCCGGTGGAAGGCGACAGCTATGAAACCGGCCTCAAGGCCGCGTACCTGGACGGCAGGCTGAACGCCAGCCTGGCCCTGTTCCGCACCGAGCAGTACAACCTCGCCGAATCGATCGGCACCAACCCGGTCACCGACGAAGGCATCTACAAGGCCATCGATGGCGCCACCACCCAGGGCGTGGAACTGGAACTGGCCGGTGAACTGCAGGAAGGCTGGAACCTGATCGCCGGCTACACCTACGCCCGCACCCGTGACCAGGACGATCAACGCGTCTACGGTTACCCGCTGTCCACCACCAAGCCGGAACACGTGATCCGCACATTCACCACCTACCGCCTGCCGGGCGCCCTGGACAAGGTCACCGTCGGTGGCGGGGTCAGTTGGCAGAGCGCGTTCTACGGCAAGGTCTACAGCCCGACCGTGGGCGATAACACCCGGATCAGCCAGGGCGGCTACAGCCTCGTCGACCTGATGACCCGCTATCAGTACAACGAGCACCTGAGCTTCACCGCCAATGCCAACAACGTCTTCGACAAGAAGTACCTGACGGGCCTGGGCAACTTCGACACCACCTTTTATGGCGAGCCGCGCAACCTGATGCTCACCACCAAGTGGGACTTCTAGGCCAACTGCCCCTCCCGCCGCTGCCGAACCGTCGGCAGCGCGCGGTTCTCCCGACGGTCGATCCACGGCATCACCCAACGACTATGCTGATAGTCCAGTGTGATGACCTGTTGAGGAGAACCGCCATGTCGCGTATCCAGAAACTCACCCCCTGCCTGTGGTTCGACGACCAGGCCGAAGACGCCGCGCACTTCTACTGCTCGGTGTTCGAGCACTCCACCGTCACCGCCATCACTCGCTACGGCAAGGCCGGCTTCGAGTTCCACGGTCGGCCCGAAGGCTCGGTGATGACCATCAGTTTCGTGCTCGACGGCCAGACCTTCACCGCTCTCAACGGCGGCCCGGTGTTTCGCTTCAACGAGGCGATCTCGTTCCAGGTCAACTGCCACTCGCAGTTTGAAATCGATCACTTCTGGTACGCTCTGTCGGCCGGGGGCGACGAGCAGGCCCAGCAATGCGGCTGGCTCAAGGACAAGTTCGGCCTGTCCTGGCAAATCGTACCGGTGGCGTTGATGGAGATGATGACCGACCAGGACTCCAGCAAGTCCCAACGCGCCATGCAGGCCATGCTCAACATGAAGAAAATCGACATCGCCACACTCGAGCGGGCCTTCAACGACCAGGGCTGAGACGCCCCGGCCACTCGGGGCTCAGCCTGCGACCACAAACACGATGATGGGGCCGCACACGGCCAGCAGCACGTTGGAGATCGCATAACACACGGTAAAGCCGATCACCGGCGTGCTACTGCCGGACTGTTCGATGATTTTGTTCATGGACGCCGCTTCGGTCTGCGCCCCGGCGAGGGCGCCAAGCAGGATCATGGGGTGCAAGCGCAACACATATCGACCGAAATACAGGGAGACCAGAGGCGGCAACAGGGTCACCACCACCCCTGAAAGCAACAGTGGCAGACCATGCTCGCGCATGGCGGTGATGGCCGCAGGCCCGGCCAGCAACCCGATCACGGCACCAAAGGCGGTCAGACCGAACTCGGAAAACGCCCATTGCGCGGCCGGGGACAACGCACCCGTTTCAGGGTGACGGGAGTTGTACCAGCCAATCACCAGCCCCGTCACCAGCACGCCACCGCCGACTCCGAGCTCCACCGGGATCATGCCGACATGGGTCGACAGCAGCCCCAGCAGCGAGCCGATGACCATGCCCAGGGTATGAATGGCGATATCGCTCTTGTAATCCTGCTTGCGGATCCGCCCCAGGCGCGCCGCCAGCGCTTCGACACTGCGGGTACGCCCGGTCAGGGAAATCACGTCGCCACGGCGCAGCACGGTATGGGGCAACAGCGGCAGTTCAAACGTCTGGCGGGTAATGGCGTTGACAAAACACCCCGGGCGGTCGCCGCCGGTGACCAGACGCTTGATCTGCTGCAGGGTCTTGCCCGCAAACTCAGCCGAGGTCAGGACAATGTCCGCCTGACGTGTAGCAAACGAAAGCGATAGTGGGTGATCCAGTTCCGGTCCGATCCACTCGTTCAAAGGTCCCACGGCCTCGCGCAGCGCATAGCCCCCAGAATGTCATCCGCCCGCAGGACCAGACTGATATCCCGCTCCAGTACGTGACCGTCGCGCACCACCCGCTCCACCGTCAGGCCCGCATGCTGCTGTTCGAGCCAGGCAATGGGGTGACCGTCCGCGGGCCCGTTGGCCGCGACCCGATGGGCACGCACCACCACGCGGGTATAAGGTACGGCGATGGCGTCTTCCTCATTGTCGATGCCCAACTCCCGCTCCAGTTCCCGGGCCGAGCTTTTCAGGTCGATCCCCAGCAGGCGTGGGGCAACAGTGCCGACAAACACGATCAGGCCGATGGTGCCGAACAGGTACGTCACCGCATAGGCCACGGCCATATGGCTGTTGAGCAGGTTCCGGGCCGCCGGCTCGAGGGCCAGTTCGTTGATGGCGCTGCTGGCGGTTCCCATGATCGCCGTGTCGGTCAGCGCACCCGCGCCGAGACCGGCGGTGAAGCCGGCGTCGAAATGGAAGACCGCGTTCATCAGCAGGATCGAGCCCAGTGCCGTCGCACACAGCACCACCGACAGCAACACCAGTTTCAGGGTGCCGCGGTTGAGGCTGCCAAAAAACTCCGGCCCGCTCTTGAACCCCACTGCGTAGATGAACAGTGCAAAGAACACCGATTTGAAGGCTTGTGGCACCTCAATGCCGATCTGCCCGATCAGCAACCCCATCAACAGGGCGCCGGCCACCGATCCGAGGTGAAAGCTGCCCAGCTGAATCCGACCGATGAGCACGCCCAGGGAAATCGCCAGGAACACCGCGATTTCCGGTGACGCCTGTAGCGCACCCAGCAAGAACTCAAGCATTCGAAACTCCCTTTCCGGTTTGATTGAGCACGTCGCGCACCAGGTGGCAACAGAGTCCTGTCGCCGGCCAGTGTAGTCGCTAAATCATTCCGTTCCGGGTTCAGTACTTCCAGAACACCGGCGTGAACAGCACCAGTACCGTCAGGATCTCCAGGCGCCCCAGGAGCATGCCAATGGTCAGCAGCCACTTCGCGGCATCAGGCAAGGTTGAAAAATTACCTGCCGGCCCGATGATCGCCCCTGCCCCCGGGCCCACGTTACACACGGCCGTGGCCGCCCCCGTCAACGCGGTCGTCCAGTCCAGCCCGATGAGCGCCAGCCCCAGGGCAATCACGGCAATGGTGATGGTGAAAAAAAACGAGAAGGTCAACAGCGACCGGACAATCTCCTCGTCAATGGAGTGACCGTTGTACTGCTTCTGAATCACCGCCCGTGGGTGGATGAGTTGCTTGAGGTTGCTCATCAGCAGCGCGGCGGCCACCTGGAAACGAAAGATCTTCAGGCCTCCCGCCGTGGAGCCGGAACACCCCCCCACGAAGGTCAGGTAGAAGAACAGCAGCACGGAAAAGCTGCCCCACAAGGTGTAGTCGCCGACCGCGACCCCCGTGGTCGTGACCACTGACGTCACGTTGACCGCCACGATGCGAAACGCATCCCACCACCCGAAGTCGCTGTGCAGCCACAGCCAGGTACCGAACGCCAGCCAGGTAATGACCAGGAAACCGATGAACCCCCGCACCTGCTGATCCATGAGCACGGCACTTCGATGGCCGCGCAAGCTCGCGACGTACAACGCGAACGGCAGGCTGCCGAGGATCATGATGACCACCGCCACCCAGTGAATCGCCGGTTGGGTCCAGTGCCCCAGGGACGCATCCGAGGTCGAGAAGCCGCCGGTCGAGATCAGCGACATGGCATGGTTGACCGCTTCGAACGGGGTCATCCCGGCAAGCCACAGCGCCAGCGTGCCAAGGCCAGTCAGGCCCAGGTAAATCCAGACGATGTACGTGGCACCGACATGGGAGCGTGGCGTCACTTTCTCCGACCAGTCCGACGACTCGGTCTGGAACAGCCGCATGCCGCCCACCCGCAACATGGGAAGAATCGCCACCGCCATACCGATAAAGCCTATACCCCCGAGCCAATGCAGCATCGAGCGCCAGATCAACAATCCGGGAGAGGCGGTGTCCAGGCCGGTCAGGACCGTGGAGCCGGTGGTGGTAATCCCCGACATCGTTTCAAAGAACGCGTCGGTGTAGCTGATGTGACGGATGAACACCATGGGCAGCGCCGCAAAGGTGCAGACCACGACCCAGCTCGCCGTCGTCAGCAGGTACATGTCCCGGGGGCGCAATTGCACGGTTTCCGGGCGCCCCTTTGCCACCAGCAACAGCCCGCAAACGAAGGTGATCAGGCTCGACCAGAGAAAGGCCGGCAGGTCGTCGCTGCGCTCGTGCGCCACCAGGGTCAGCATGGGGATCGCCATGCTGACAGCCAGCGTTATCAGAAACATGCCCAGGATAAAACCGATAAGCCGAATTGCCGTGCCAGACATCAAACAGACCCACCAGATAAAAGGCACGCAGTATCAGAGGTCGAACCGTGCGCCCGCGTAAAGTTTCCGTAATTTTTCCCTTGGCTGCGCAGTGGACTCATCACCTGCGCCGGACCACCGGGAGGCACCGGCACCTGCTTCTCAAACAACGATTAACAGTGTAGAAGAGGCGCAAGCGTCTCGTTGCCCGTGTGTAACGCACGCCACCGCCGTGATGTGCACAATGGAATACACCCCCATGTCATACCGCAATGCCGCACAGGCCAAGGGCGTTTTTACCCCCCCTTCACCTCGACCAAAGACCCAGGCAGGGGACACGTCCCCGCGCTTCTGGCGCGATGATGCCCTGCCCTTCATCGAGGCACGCGCCATCGCCGATGGTCGAGAAGTCTGTTACGCCCGGCATTCCCACGAGCATTTCTCCATCGGTGCAATCACGGCCGGACGCAGCACCTACCTGCATGAGCGCTCGGCCTTCGAAGTTGCAGCTGGCACCGTGGTGCTGATGAACCCCGGCGACGTCCATGCCTGCAACCCCATCGACGACCAGCCATGGGCCTACCGCATGCTGTATGTCGATACGCCGTGGCTGACCGACCTCCAGCATCAGCTGGGATTCAGCGCGGAACTGGATTTTCGGCGCTTTGCCATCCCCCATTGCGACGACCGCGCCGTGTTCGACGGGCTCAATCAACTGTATGACACCCTGCTCGACGAACAGGCGCCGATCCTGCAAAAACACAGCGCCACGGTGGCGTTCTTTACCGAGGTACAGACCCTGCTCAACCCGGCCGAGGTCCTGGTTCGCGAACCCAACTTCAAGCTCGAACGGGCCGCCGAGTACATCCGCGAGCACTGCACCCAGGCGCTGAAACTGGAGGATATCTGCGAAGCGGCGCAGCTCTCGACGTCGTACCTGATCCGCGCGTTCAAGCAACAGTACGGGATGACGCCCCATGCGTTCCTGGTCAACCAGCGCATCCAGTTCGCCCGCCACCAGTTGCGCCAGGGCAAGCTGATTGCCGACGTCGCGCTGCAAGCGGGGTTCGCCGACCAGGCGCACTTTCAGCGCGCCTTCAAACAGCACCTGGCCGCGACACCCGGGCAATATCGCGGCTAAACCGCCTGAGGCAGCAGCAGATAGCCGGCGCTGAGCGCCAGCAGCAATGCCATCAAGCGGTTGAACAGACGCATGCCACCGGCATTGTTCAGGTAGTGCCGCAAATAGGTACCGGCATAGGCCCAACAGGCGACCGACAGGTAGCAGATCACCAGGTACACCGCCGCAAACTGCCAGACCAGCCGCGCATCTCCGTCAGCGACAAAGGCCCCCATGCCCGCGACACAGGCCAGCCAGGCCTTGGGGTTGAGCCACTGCATCAGCGCCCCGTAGAACATCGTCGGCGCCTTGCCCCCGTCCTTGGTGCCGAGACGGCCATCATCGGTCGCCAGTTTCCAGGCCATGAACAGTAGAAACGCCACCCCGGCCAACTGCACCACCCGGGTCAACGCCGGCCAGCGTTCCAGCAGCTCATGCAAGCCCAACCCCATCAACACCAGCAACAGCACAAACCCCAGGGTGGCCCCCGCCACGTGCCGCTGACTGGCGCGAAAGCCGTACTGCGCCCCCGAACTCAGGGCAACAATGTTCACCGGCCCCGGGGTGATCGACGCAACCAACGCAAACGCGGCCATGGAAATGATCAGACTCATTGCACACCTTCCTTCAGACAACCGGGGACATCCCGGCGCTCAAGGTAGAAGGAGGCCCAGGCAGCTGTATTGAAGAAAACACCCCTTGGCGGATGTCCGCGTTGCAGATCGAACGATCTGTGTCATACGGATGTCACTGACAGTACAACTGCCGCAACACCGATGACGAGCAAACACTGCATCACAAAGGGTAAGCAGCATGGCAAACACCGAAGAGCCCCGTGACCCGAGCCCGATGTCGCCGGGTATGGTCGTCGCCTATGCGATCGGCCTGCCGCTGGCGCTGTTGGGCCTGATCTTCCTGCCCGCCGGTACCCTCGCCTGGCGGCCCGGGTGGATATTCCTCGGCGTGCTGGTGCTGGGTTTCGGGATCTCGGCCCTGGTGCTCGCCCGGGTCAACCCGGTGATCTACCGTGCGCGCAGCCGGATTCAGGCGGGCACCAAACGCTGGGACAAAGCGCTGCTGGCGCTCCTCCTGCCGACTCTGGTGGCGATCCTGCCGGTGGCCGCCCTCGATGCCGGGCGGTTTCATGGCTCGGCCGTTCCGGCCTGGGCGGTGCTGGCGGGTTATCTCGGCGTGCTGGCGGGGATCGGTGTGACGGGCTGGGCACAGGCGGTGAATCCGTTCTTCGAACCGGGCGTACGGATCCAGTCCGAACGGCATCAGCGCGTGATTGATGGCGGTCCCTACCGCTTCGTGCGGCACCCCGGGTATGTCGGCGCACTGTTTCTGTTCTTCGGCATGGCGCTGGCGCTGGGCTCGTTCTGGGCGCTGGTGCCCGCCGCGCTCGCGGCAGCGCTACTGGTCCTGCGCACGGCCTGGGAAGACCGGTTATTGCAGGCCGAACTGCCCGGCTATGCCGACTATTCCCGTCGGGTGCGGTGGAGATTGCTCCCCGGCGTCTGGTGAATGATTCCTGCCCGCTGATAGGCTGTAGAGAACCCCTGAGTCCGTCGCTCATCCCGATGACCGATGCAGCCCACATGATTTCCAGAAGAACAGCCCATGCCCCCTACCCACCTCGACGATCGTAGCCCCTGGCAGGTCTTTCTTGTCTTCCTACGCCTGGGACTGACCTCGTTCGGTGGCCCCGTCGCCCATCTGGGCTACTTTCGAGCGGAGTTCGTGGTCCGCCGACGCTGGTTGAGTGAGCGCAGCTATGGGGACCTGGTGACGCTCTGCCAGTTTTTGCCCGGCCCCGCCAGCAGCCAGGTCGGCATGGCCCTGGGCCTGTCGCGGGCCGGCTACCGTGGCGCGCTGGCAGCCTGGCTCGGTTTTACCCTGCCCTCGGCACTGCTCCTGATCCTGCTGGCGCTGGGTATTTCCGGTTATGGGGAAGTGCTACCGTCCGGCACCCTGCACGGCCTGAAAGTCGTCGCGGTGGCCATCGTCGCCCAAGCGGTATGGGGCATGGCGCGCACCCTCTGCCCGGATGTGCCCCGTGTCACGTTGATGGTGGCCGCGACCTGCCTGGTGCTACTGCTGCCATCGGCCTGGGCACAGGTTGGCGTGATGGCCGGCGCGGGCATCGCGGGCCTGTTGCTGTGCAAGCCCGCACGGGCCGGCGAGCATGAGCCGCTGCCGATCACGGTCAGTCGCCGGGCGGGGGCGCTGTGGCTGACACTCTTTCTGGCCTTGCTGGCGGGCCTGCCACTGTTGGCCGGACTGATGGCCAGTCCGACCCTGGACATGCTGGGTGCCTTCTACCGCAGCGGATCCCTGGTGTTCGGTGGCGGGCACGTCATGCTCCCGCTGCTCCAGGCCGAAGTGGTCCCCACTGGCTGGATCAGTAACGAGACCTTCCTGGCCGGCTACGGTGCGACCCAGGCCATGCCCGGTCCGTTGTTCACCTTTGCCGCCTTTCTCGGGGCCTCGATGCACGGCCCGCAGTCAGGCTGGCTCGGCGGTCTGCTGTGCCTGCTGGCGATCTTCGCACCGTCCTGGCTGCTGGTACTCGGCGTCCTGCCGTTCTGGGAGCGACTGCGGCGCAATCAAGGCGTGCAAGCGGCGATGTTCGGGATCAACGCCGCGGTGGTCGGCCTGCTGCTGGCCGCGCTCTATCGGCCGGTATGGACCAGCGCCATTGTGCAGCCGGCGGACTTCGGCCTGGCACTGGTCGCCTTGGTGGCGTTGATGTACTGGAAGCTCCCACCCTGGCTGGTGGTCGTGGGTTGCGGCATTGCCGGCGGGCTGTTGAGCCTCATGCCCTGAGCCGCGCGGGGTCTGAGACCCGCCAGGGCACGGTCGCGCTCAGTCCAGCACCGGGACCACGCGCGACGGCTTGACCGATTTGAACGAAAAGCTCGAGTAGATCTCCTTGACCGCCGGCAGGGTTTGCAGCACCTCGCGCGCGAACTCGCCGAAGGACTCCAGGTCCTTGGCCACCACTTCCAGCAGAAAGTCGTAGCGCCCGGAGACGTTGTGGCAGGCGACGATTTCCGGAATTTCCAGCAAGCGCTGTTCGAAGGTCCTGGCCATGTCCTGGTTATGGGACTCCATCATCACGCTGACAAACGCGGTGACACCGTAGCCCAGCGCCTTGGGCGAAAGCACCGCCTGATAGCCCGTGATCACCCCGCTCTCCTCGAGGAGTTTCACCCGTCGCCAGCACGGCGAGGTGGTCAGGGCAACCTGATCGGCCAACTCGGCGACCGTCAGTCGGGCATTGCCTTGCAGGGCGATGAGGAGTGCCTTGTCAGTGCGATCCAGGCCAGGGGGCATGTCTTGCCTCTCAATCTTGTTTTTAGGGATATTTATTCTAAACAACCGTTTATTCGTCGGTTATTTTGGAATTTTTCGCGTTGAGTTTGAGCATAGCATTGTAGGAAATCAGGGAGCGTTGACCATGAACAATAAAAACAATGAGCTTGGCTTTTCTACCCGCGCCATCCATCACGGCTACAACCCGCTGGACAACAACGGCGCACTGATCCCGCCGATCTACCTGACGTCCACCTTCGCCTTCCCCACCGTCGAATACGGTGCAGGGTGTTTCGCCGGCGAAGAGCCCGGGCACTTCTACACTCGCATCTCCAACCCGACCCTGGCGCTGCTGGAGTCACGCATGGCCACCCTGGAAAACGGCGAGGCCGCGGTGGCCTTCAGCTCCGGCATGGGGGCGATTGCCGCGACCTTCTGGAGCCTGCTGCGTCCCGGCGACGAGATCATCGTCAATGGCACCCTGTACGGGTGCACCTTCGCCCTGCTGCACCACGGCATCGGCGAGTTTGGCATCAAGGTGCGCCATGTCGACATGGCCAACCTGGCCGAGTTGCGCGATGCCATCGGGCCCGCGACGCGCATGATCTATTTCGAGTCGCCGGCCAACCCGAACATGCAACTGGTCGATATCGCGGCGGTGGCCGGGATCACCCGCAAGCACCCGGATGTCACCCTGGTGGTGGATAACACCTACTGCACCCCGTACCTGCAACGACCGCTGGACCTGGGCGCGGACGTAGTGGTGCATTCGGCCACCAAGTACCTCAGCGGCCATGGCGACATCACCGCCGGTATCGTGGTGAGCAGCCAGGCACTGGCGAACCGAATCCGCCTGCAAGGGCTCAAGGACCTGACCGGTGCCGTGATGTCGCCCCAGGACGCCTTCTTGCTGATGCGCGGGCTCAAGACCCTGTCGTTGCGCATGGAGCGCCATTGCAGCAACGCTCAGGTGATTGCCCGATATTTGCAGGAACACCCTGCCGTCGAGTCGGTGACGTACCCCGGCCTGCCCTCCTTTGCCCAGTACGAGTTGGCGGCCCGGCAAATGAAATTGCCGGGGGGCATGATTGCGTTCGAACTCAAGGGCGGGCTGCCCACCGGCAAGCGCTTCATGAACGCCCTGCAACTGTTCAGCCGCGCCGTCAGCCTGGGAGACGCCGAATCCCTCGCCCAGCACCCGGCCAGCATGACCCACTCCACCTACACCCCTGAAGAACGCGCCCGCCACGGTATTGCCGAGGGGCTGGTACGCTTGTCGGTAGGCTTGGAAGACTGCGCCGACTTGCTTGCCGACGTCGCCCAGGCCCTCGATGTGTGCGCGTGAGGGAGGTTGAAAATGGCCATGGCTTACCCCGACAACGATAGCGACTTCAGTGACCAGGACCCGCAGGAAACCCGGGAATGGCTCGACGCCCTGGGCTCCACCCTCGACGCCTGCGGCCCGGAGCGCGCCCGCTACCTGCTCAAGCGCCTGGAGGAATATGCCAGGGAACACGGTATCAGCCGCGAGGCCCAGGCCTTTTCCGCCTACCGCAACACCCTGTCCCTGGAGCAACAGGGCACCTACCCCGGTGATCTGCCACTGGAAGAACGCATCACCGGGTTACTGCGCTGGAACGCCCTGGCCATGGTGGTTCGCGCCAACCAGGCCTACGGCGAACTGGGTGGACATATCGCCAGTTACGCGTCGGCGGCGGAAATCTTCGAGGTGGGATTCCAGCATTTTTTTCGCGGGGATGGCGACGACGGCCAGCGCAATGCCGACCTGGTGTTCTTCCAGCCACACTCGGCGCCCGGGGTGTATGCCAGGGCGTTTCTCGAAGGGCGCCTGAGTGAAGAGCAACTGGCCAACTACCGCCAGGAAATCAACGGTCCCGGCCTGTGCTCCTACCCTCATCCGTGGCTGATGCCGGACTTCTGGCAGTTCCCTACCGGGTCCATGGGCATCGGCCCCATCAGCGCGGTGTACCAGGCGCGGTTCATGCGCTATTTGCAGCACCGAGGCCTGAAGCAGACCGATGGGCGCCACGTCTGGGGCGTGTTCGGCGATGGCGAGATGGACGAGCCGGAATCCATCGCCGGCCTGTCCCTGGCCGCCCGGGAGCAATTGGACAACCTGACCTTCATCGTCAACTGCAACCTGCAACGCCTCGACGGCCCGGTGCGCGGTAACGGCCAGATCATCCAGGAACTGGAAGCGTTGTTCGCCGGCGCCGGCTGGAACGTGATCAAAGTTCTGTGGGGCTCGGAGTGGGATGCGCTGTTCGCCCGCGATACCGAACATGTGCTACTCAAGCGCCTGGCGGCGACCCCCGATGGTGAATTCCAGACCCTCGGCGCCCATGACGGCGCGTATAACCTGGAGCACTTCTTCCAGAAGGACCCGAACGTCCGGCGCCTGGTGGAGCACATGAGCGCTGAGGAAATCAACGCCCTCAAGCGCGGCGGGCACGACTTGCGCAAACTCTACGCCGCCTTTGCCGCCGCCAAGGCCTGCAAGGGCCGACCGACCGTGATTCTGGCCAAGACCAAGAAAGGCTTTGGCATCGGCGCCGCCGGCGAGTCGCGAATGACTGCGCACCAGGCGAAAAAGCTCGATATCACTGCCCTGCTGACCTTCCGTGACCGCTTCCATCTGCCGCTGACGGATGAGGACGTCGCGCAACTGCGTTTCTATCGTCCGCCGGAAAACAGCCCGGAGATGCGCTACCTGCATGCCCGGCGCCAGGCCCTGGGCGGGCCATTGCCGGCGCGCAAGCACCAGGCGCCAACGATCCCGGTGCCGCCGCTGGACGTCACCGGCGGCTTTGCCTTGCAGGCCGAGGGCAAGGAGATGTCGACCACCATGGCCGCCGTGCGCCTGCTCACCGCCTGGCTCAAGGCCCCGCAATTGGGGCCGCGGGTGGTGCCGATCGTCGCCGATGAAGCGCGCACCTTCGGCATGGCCAGCCTGTTTCGGCAGATCGGCATTTACTCGCCCCACGGGCAGTTGTACGAGCCGGAAGACAGCGGCTCGATCCTGTCTTATCGCGAATCGCGCAATGGCCAGTTACTGGAAGAAGGCATCACCGAAGCCGGCGCCCTGTCGTCCTGGGTCGCGGCGGCCACCTCCTATTCGGTGCATGGCGAGCCGATGCTGCCGGTGTACATCTACTACTCGATGTTCGGCTTCCAACGGGTCGGCGACCTGATCTGGGCTGCCGCCGACCAGCGCTCCCGGGGCATTTTGCTGGGGGCGACCGCCGGTCGTACCACCCTGGGCGGCGAAGGCTTGCAGCACCAGGACGGTTCCAGCCTGGTGATGGCCTCGATGGTGCCCAACTGCCGCGCCTGGGACCCGTGCTTTGCCGGGGAGCTGGCGGTGATCCTCGACCACGCTGCGCGCCGCCTGCTGGAGGAACAGTGCGACGAGTTCCACTACGTGGCGGTGATGAATGAGAACTACCCCCAGCCATCGATCGATGCCGACCGGCACGACGATATCCTGCGCGGCCTGTACCGCTATTCGAGCAGCAGCACGGAGGCTTCGCGGATTCGCCTGCGGCTGCTGGGCTCCGGGACCATCCTGCGGGAGGTGATCGAAGCCAGCGCGATCCTGGCCCGGGACTGGAACATCGACAGCGAGGTGTTCAGCGCCACCAGCTTCAGCGAACTGGCACGCCAGGCTCGCGAAGTCGAGCGCGACAATCGCCTGCAGGCCGGCGCCCAACGCAGCAGCCAGCTGGATAAATACCTGGGCGGCACACAGCCGGTGATCGCCGCCACCGACTACATCCGCGCCTGGCCACAACTGATCGCCCAATACCTGGAAGCGCCCTACACCACCCTGGGCACCGACGGTTTCGGGCGCAGCGATAATCGCCACAACCTCAGGGAGTTCTTTGAGGTGGACCGGCACAGCATTGTCATTGCCGGCTTGAAAAGCCTGGTGGACCACGATGGCCTCGACCCCGGCGTACTCGCCGAGGCGATCCGGCGCTACAAACCCGACCCCGCGCGCACCGCGCCCTGGGATCGCTGAATCACCTGCAACACCTTATGAATCGTTACCCACAGGAGTGGAACCCCCATGAGTCGTATCAACAACACAACCACCCGCCTGCTCAGCGCCATGATCCTCGCTGGCCTGTCCTGCCATACGCTGGCGGCCGACAGCATCAGGATCGGCATCGCCGGCCCCAAGACCGGCCCGGTGGCGCAGTACGGTGACATGCAGTTCAGTGGTGCCCGCATGGCCATCGAGCAAATCAACGCCAAGGGTGGCGTCGACGGCAAGCAACTGGTGGCCGTGGAATACGACGATGCCTGTGACCCCAAGCAAGCGGTGGCGGTGGCCAACAAAGTGGTCAACGACGGCATCAAGTTCGTGGTCGGCCACCTATGCTCCAGCTCGACCCAACCGGCGTCTGACATCTACGAAGACGAAGGCATCGTCATGATTACCCCCGCCGCCACCAGCCCGGAACTGACGGCACGCGGCTACCGGATGATCTTCCGCACCATTGGCCTGGACAACGCCCAGGGCCCGGCGGCGGCGCGCTACATCACGGGCCTGAAACCGGCCAGCGTCGCGGTCCTGCACGACAAGCAGCAATACGGCGAAGGCATCGCCACCTCGGTCCGCGACATCCTGGGCAAGGAAGGCATCAAGGTCGCGATGTTCGAAGGCCTCAATGTCGGCGAGCGTGACTACTCCTCGATCCTGACCCGGCTCAAGCAGGCCAATGTCGACTTCGTGTACTTCGGCGGCTACCACCCGGAAATGGGCCTGCTGCTGCGCCAGGCCAGGGAGAAAGGCCTCACCGCCCGCTTCATGGGGCCTGAAGGCGTGGGTAACGACTCCATCTCGCAAATCGCCAAGGATGCCTCGGAAGGCATGCTGGTGACCCTGCCTAAATCCTTCGATCAGGACCCGGCCAACCAGGCCCTGGTGCAAGCCTTCGAAGCGAAGCAGGAAAACCCTACCGGGCCGTTTGTCCTGCCCACCTATTCGGCGGTCGAAGTGATTGCCGGCGCCATCGCGGCTGCCAAGAGCGAAGACCCGGAGAAAGTGGCCGAGGCGATCCATGGCGGCACCTTCAAGACCCCCACCGGGGACCTGAGCTTCGATGAGAAAGGCGACCTCAAGGACTTCAAGTTCGTGGTCTACGAATGGCACTACGGCAAGCCAAAGACCGTGGCCGAAGACAGCGCAGGGCTCTGACCGATCCGCTGTGCAAGCCGGCCCGCCTGGCTTGCACAGTCGTTGCACAACCTCCCGCCGCACCCGCCCTCCCATCGTCACCCTCAAGACTCCTGAGCAACAGGCGCAAGCCGTCCGTTGACGCCGGGAGAGATCTTGCCCATGCCGACCTTGCGTAATGCCTGTCGCTACGCCGGGCGTCGGGCGGGATCGAGCCAGGCTGGTATCGTTTGTCCATCGCCCCCTGATTGCCGACTGACGCCAGGCGTGATTGAAGGGTGCTATCTGCCTTCGAGCCAGGCTTCAAACTCAGTCTGCACACGGGCGTCCTGGCTGGGTGCGTAATAGACCAGCCGTAAATGCCGGTCGACGTCGATGGTCAACGTCGTATGCTCGAACGAGACTGTTCCAAATGACGGAATGCTGAGCTGCCGAATCCCCTGGCATGGGCCATGGATATCCTGTCGGCGCCACCATTCCTTGAACTGTACGCTGGCTTTTTCCAGGCCACGCACCAGATCCGCGACATCGCTCTGCTTGGAAGCATGAACGAAGTCCCTGCGAAAACCCGAGAGCATTTGCATCGCCTGATCCTCCCAGGGGCACAGTAACGAGCGCATGTTCTCATCGGTAAACAGCATCCAGAGCAGGTTGCGCTGCTCGGGTGATGTGTCCGAGAAGTTGAATACTTTATCGCCCGCCCGATTCCAGGCGAGAACGTCCCAACGCAGATTCAGGACATACGCGGGGCGTAGCGGCATGTCTGCCAGCAACCGGTGGATGATCTTCGGAACGACACACCAGGTGTGTGCCTGTTCTACCGGGGCACGCTGATAGGTGAGCAGGTAGAGATGCCTGCGCTCCACGGCGTCGAGTTTCAGGACCCGACACAGATTGTCGAGAAAGGCCGGAGATACCCCGATATCGCGGCCTTGCTCGAGCCAGGTATACCAGGTCAATCCAACGCCAGCCAATGCCGCGACTTCCTCGCGACGCAACCCTGGCGTCCTGCGCCGCCCGGTAGTTGGCAATCCGGCTTGCTCGGGCGAAACGCGTTCCCGGCGGCTTCGCAGAAACGCAGCCAGCTCTCCACGCGTGCGTTCAAGAGTCCTTCCCATTACCCAGTTGCTCCGCAGTAACAGCATAAGTTGTAGATATTGTAACAATACTTAGCTTGCTAAAGAATCCAGCGCTCCGGGGCTAACCACGCGTCCCACCCGATTTCGCCAAGGATGAATCTGATGTTCAAGACAATACCCCCTTCGGTCTACCTGATCGCTGTCGGCGCCTTCGCGCTGGGCATGGCCTCCTACGTAACGGCTGGCCTCATTCCGATGATTGAACAGGCATTTGGCGTGCAAGTCGCCGTGGCAGCCCAATTGGTGACCGTGTTCTCATTGGCCTATGGCATCGGTTCGCCTGTCGTCGTGGCCCTCCTCCCTCCACATCGACAGCGGTTCGGGTTGTTGTGCGCCCTGGCAATCTTCGTCCTGGCCAATGCGGCCAGCGCT
Source organism: Pseudomonas sp. Irchel s3b6 (assembly GCF_900187415.1). Lineage (NCBI taxonomy): Bacteria > Pseudomonadati > Pseudomonadota > Gammaproteobacteria > Pseudomonadales > Pseudomonadaceae > Pseudomonas > Pseudomonas sp. Irchel s3b6. Next base: position 43,304 of record NZ_FYDM01000013.1, read on the forward strand.
GTTGTAGATGACTTCGCTGTGCTGCTGGTGTGTCGGGCGGTGGCCGGGCTGGGGGCCGGGGTTTACCTGGCGACGGGTATCACGGCGTGTGCTGCGCTCTCTGCGCCGCAGCAGCGCGGCAGGGCGATCGCCGTCATCATGGGAGGGATGGCCTGCGGAACCGTTCTGGGGGTCCCCCTCAGCCTGCTGCTTGCCAGTCAATCCGGGTGGCAGGCCGCGCTATGGCTGGTGGCGCTGCTGGGGGCCGCCGCATGGTTGGGGTTACTGGTCAAGCTCCCGGTGATCCCTGCCGGGCCGGGGATGACGCTCCATCGCAAACTCTCCTTGCTCGCTGACAGGAAGGTGATGACCATCCTTTTGGTTTCTCTGCTGGCCGCCGTATCCAGCCTGGGCATGTACACTTTCATCGCCCCATTCATGCATGATCCCGCGCATGGTGGCGTCGATAGCGTGACACCCTATCTCTGGATCTGGGGCCTTGGCGGGGTAGTGGGTAGCTTCCTGGTTGCCCCGTTGGTAGAGCGTATTCAAGGGCCATTGCTGACCCTCATCATTATGCTGGTATTGACTGCATCGCTATTGGTGTTGCCAGCGGCAGCCGCCCTGTCGCCCTGGCTGGCCATGATTCCTGTCGCTGTCTGGGGATGTGTGGGTTGGGCCCTGCAGATTCCCCAAAACAACGAACTGCTCGCGGCACGCGATCGACACGGCGATGGCAATCTGGCTGTGGCCTTGAATGAATCGGCACTGTATATGGGCAGTGCATTGGGCGCGGGCGCTGGAGGCTTACTGTTGTTGCTGGAGATGCCAAGCTGGACACTGGCGATCAGTGCCGCAGCCGTGGCATTGCTGGGCGCTGTATTGCAGATTCTGAATGTGCGCGCCAGTCGATCCCATTCGCTGGAACGTGCGTTTGGGCCTTCAGCCCGTTAACCGGTTGCGCGACGCATCAAACTGGACATCATCGACTTCAAGGAGAAATCTGCAATGCAGAGCACCGCCCGTACCATCGAGCACTACATTCTGGCCAAGGATGGCAACCGTCCCGATCTTCTGCGTCAATGCTTTGCTGCCCATGCAACCCTTGAAATGGTTGTGCGCACAGGTGCCATCTCATTCCCCCCGACGGTCGACGGCCGGGCCGGCATCGCCGACATATTGGTACGCCGCTTCGGCCAGACCTACGAAAACGTCTACACCTTCTGTCTTGGTGCCCCACCAACGACAGGCGCGACCACACATAGATGCAAATGGCTGGTCGGCATGTCAGTCAAGGCCACTGGCGAACTGCGCGTAGGCTGCGGGGACTATCTTTGGCGGTTCCTGCCGGAATCAGGGCTCGCAGAACACCTGAGCATTACGATCGAGCACATGCAGGCTTGTCCTGCACAGGACCTGGAACCGGTGATGGATTGGCTACAGCGCCTCAATTATCCATGGTGCCTGCCAGGCGACATGATGGCTGCGGCGCCGCCGCTTGGTGCCCTTGATCAGGTGATTGAATACCTTGAAGGCTGAGCGGCAATGACCGGCTGCCCAAGGTCCGCCTGAGTGTCCGGCTCCCACGGAGCCGGTATTTCAGTCAGCGGCGGGCGCTGTTGCAGCGTCCGCTCCCCATTGGGCATCGGGGTTTCAGTCCCTGCGTTTCTCGATGCATTCACGGCGCAGGGTCAGGTTGTTGATGTCCATGCAACTGACCGCGTAATCATCGTCATCGCCTTTGTTCTTGCCCTTGTTCTTGGACTTGTCGCAATTGCCGTTGGCATTGCAATTGCCTTTGCCTTTGTTGTCGTTGTCATAATCGCTGTTGTTCTTGAGACAGTTCCTGAGCTCACTCGCACTGTCCGCATCATCACAATCGGAACCTGCAAATGACATCGATGGCAACGTCAGGGACAACATGAACGTGCAGGCAAGTGCCGCTACGATTCGCATATCTGGACTCCTGGGTAGAATGCTTTAACCGGCAAAGGTTACGTTGGTCAGCGCCGTCTGACTATAGCAAACACCCGAAAACTAGCCGCACACCCCTGCCCTGCTGGCGGCAACGCCAACCCCATGCCCTGACGCGCCACGGCCCTGGGGAGCAAGGCTCGCCAAGGCCGTGTGCCTGATAGGGGCGGTCCGCGAACGGTTACACCGCTGGAATCAAACCCTCACATTACGCGCCGGTGCCGACGTACGCTGGCGTGTCTCCCAGGCATCGGCCAGCCCCACCGGTGCATCGGAGGCCGGTAACGTCTGGCGTCCGCGAATCAGGTCGCTGGCGCGCTCGGCGAGCATGATGGTGGGCGCATTGAGGTTGCCGTTGGGCTCCGTCGGGAACACCGACGAGTCGACCACCCGCAGCCCCGCGATGCCCCGTACCCGCAGGTCGGAATCGACCACCGCCATGTCGTCCTCGCCCATGCGGCACGAGCCACACGGATGGTAGGTGCTCTCCAGGTTGTCGCGTACGAACGCATCGATCTCGGCATCGGTGTTGACCAGCGGGCCGGGGGCAATCTCGCCGTCGCGGAAACTGTCCATCGCCGGCTGGCCGATGATCTCCCGGGTCAAGCGGATGCAGCGGCGGAAACCTTCGCGGTCCTCTTCGCGTTGCAGGTAGTTGAACTGGATCAGCGGGTGCTCGTACGGGTCGGCGGAACGCACGCGCACGTAGCCGCGGCTCTTGGGTTTGTTCGGCCCGGTGAGCACCATGAAGCCGTGGCCCTTGATCGGTTTGTTGCCGTCGTAGCGCATGGCCGCGGGCAGGAAGTGGAACTGGATGTCCGGCCAGCGCAGCCCTTCCTCGGACCGGATGAAGCCACCCGCCTCGAAATGGTTGGTGGCGCCCAGGCCATCCTTGAACAACAGCCAGCGCAGGCCGATCAACAGTTTGCTCAGCGGGTCCATCTTGCTGTTGAGGGTGACCGGCTGCTTGCAGCCGAACTGGATGTAGACCTCGGCGTGATCCTGCAGGTTTTCCCCGACGCCCGGCAGGTCATGCAGCAACTCGACCCCGGCGGTGCGCAGTACCTCGGCCGGGCCGATACCGGAACGTTGCAGCAGGTGCGGCGAACCGATCGGTCCGGCCGACACGAGGATTTCCCGCTTGCAGCGCACCTCATGGGTCTGGCCCTGGTGGTCGTAGAGAATGCCCACCGCGCGCTTGCCCTCGAAGACGATCCGCCGGGTCATCGCCTTGGTGATCACCGTCAGGTTCGGGCGTCCCATGGCCGGGCGCAGGTAGGCGTTGGCCGTGGAGCAGCGCACGCCGTTCTTCACGGTCATGTGCATGGCGCCGAAGCCTTCCTGCATGAAGCCGTTGCAGTCGTCGGTCTTGATGTAGCCGGCCTGGGCACCGGCTTCGACCCAGGCACCGTACAACGGGTTCTTCATGTTGTTGCCGTTGGTGGTGTGCAAGGGCCCGCTTTGCCCGCGATAGCTGTCGCCACCGGCTTCATAGCTCTCTGCCCGCTTGAAGTACGGCAGGCAATTGCGGTAGCCCCAGCCCTGGGCGCCGAGCGACTCCCATTCATCGAAATCGTAGGCGTGGCCCCGGATGTACACCAGGCCATTGATCGAGGACGAGCCACCCAGCACCTTGCCGCGCGGACAGTGGATGCGACGCCCGTTGAGGTAAGGCTCCGGCTCGGTTTCGTAGCGCCAGTTGTACTTCTTGGTGTTCATCGGGATCGAGAACGCACTGGGCATCTGGATCACCACGCTCTTGTCACTGCCGCCGAATTCCAGGACCAGCACCGAGGTGGCCGCATCTTCGCTCAAGCGGTTGGCCAGCACACAACCTGCCGAACCGGCGCCGATGATGATGTAGTCGTATTGTTGGATGGCCATGGTTATCTCCCGACCTTCGATTCAGTGAATACGGACGACGTGCGCTGGGTCAGCGAGTCACCGGTGGTGTATTGCGGCGAGGTGATTTCGATGTGCTGGATCACCGCTTCTTCGCGCGTCAGGTCGATGGAGCGGCTGAACCAGTAGTACACCAGCCCCGACACGATCAGCCCGACGAGCCAGGCGATGTCGATACTGCCCAGGGCCTTGGCGAGCGGCCCGACATACACCTCGCGCTGCTCGACGCCGTCGTAGATGTAGAAGAACGGGATCATGGAGATGAAACCGATCGCGTACGCCGCGATGCCACGCAGGCCCCAGTTGCCGTAGATGTTGCCGTGGGGCATGAAGAAGTGCGGGATGGCGTAGCGGCCCTTGCGCACGAAGAAGTAGTCAGTGAGGTTGACCGAGGTCCACGGCACCAGGAAGTACAGCATCACCACCAGGTAGATACCCAGCACCGACAAGCCCTTGCCGCTGCTCTGGATGCTCAGGGCCACGCCCAGTTGCAGCAGGATCACGAACGCAATGGCCAGGATCCGCGCCTTGCGGGTCGGTTCGATGTGCCAGATGGAGTCGACGCAGGTCAGCGTGGTCAGCTTCGCGCTGTAGATGTTCATGGCGATCACCGGCAGGAACGCCAGGATGGTAATCACCACCACCGCCGTGCCCATCAGTGGCGATACGGTGTTGCCCACTTGCCCCAGGGCCACCAGCACATCGGTGGAGTGCAGGTGATCGGCCAGCCAGCCACCCACCGAGATCATCCAGGCACCGGACAGCGAGGCCCCGAGAAACACCACGGCGATCAGTTTGCCGCTGGAGGTGTTCTTCGGCAGGTAGCGCGAATAGTCGGACACGTAAGGGGCGTAGGCGATGTTGTAGCTGGCTGCCGCCGCGAACTGGGCGATAAAGCCGGTCCAGTTGAAGCCCAGGGGGGCTGCCTCTGCCTCGCCGGCCGCGAGTACCGGCAACGGCGCATCGGGCACCCACCCCATCATCACGGCCAGGGTCACCAGGCCGTACAGCGGGATCGACAGACACAAGGCCCATTTGAAGCTGCGGTGCATCCAGTCATGGCCGAGGATCGCCAGGACCGCCGCCGGGAGGGTCACCGCCACGGCCACCACCACGGGGTTGAAACCGAAGAGCGTGTGCAAGCCCTGCATCATCAACACCAGGTTGACGATGTTGAAACCGGCGAACACAAACAGCGTCGCCAACAGCACCAAGATCACCCCGCGATAGCCGAACTGCGCGCGGGACTGGATCATCTGCGGCAGGCCCAGGTGCGGGCCCTGGGAGCCATGAAAGGCCATGAACAGCGTGCCGAACATAATGCCCAGCGTGCCGGCCAGGGTGGTCCACAAGGCGGTCAGGCCAACGCTGGGGCCGACGAAGCCGATGGTCATGGTGAAGAAGGTGAAGTTGCCGAGGAACCAGAACGGGCCCTGGCTCGACAGCTTGTCGCTGCGTTCGTTTTCGGGGATGAAGTCAATCGAATGCCCCTCGACGACTGACTTGTCGTCGAGGGTGGACACGCTCGTGGCTGACTTGGCGTTAGTGTTCATGATGGACTCTTATTGTTGGAAGATCATGACGAGAAAACCGCATTCTTTTGCAGGCCCTGTAGGAGCGAGCTTGCTCGCGAAGAACTCAAATGCGCCGCGTTTAACCAGCAAGCACGCGTTTTCGTTAACGACCTTCGCGAGCAAGCTCGCTCCTACAAGGGATTGAGTCAGCCTTGACTCAGGGAAGCGTGATCCAGACTGCCTTGGTTTCGAGCAGATAATCGAGCTGCTCTGCGCCCAGGTCCTTGCCGAACCCGGACTGCTTGTAGCCGCCGAACGGCATCGACGGATCGAGGGTGCCGTGGGCGTTGACGTAGACCGAGCCTGCCTTGAGGCGCGGGATCAGGCTGTGCACCTTGCCCAGGTCATTGGAATACAGGGCTGCCGCCAGGCCGTAAGGCGAGTCGTTGGCCAGGGCCAGGGCCTCTTCCTCATCGTCGAACGGTGCCGTGACCAGCACCGGGCCGAAGATCTCTTCCTGGACGATGCGCATGTCGTTGCGGCAGTTGGCGAAGATGGTCGGTTCGACGAAGAAGCCCGGGCCATCGACCGGCTGGCCGCCATAGACCAGTTCGGCACCTTCCTGCTTGCCGGTTTCGATGTACTCGCTCACGCGCTGCTTTTGCAGGGCCGAGACCAGCGGACCGATGAAGCAGTCCGGATCCATGCCGGGGGCCATTTTCAAGGTGCGCGTATAGGCGATCAGTTCGCGCAGGAATTCGTCATAGACGCTGCTATGAATATAGGCCCGCGTGCCGGCATCGCATACCTGTCCGGAGTTGAAAAACACGCCGTTGGCGACCGCTTGAGCCGCGGCGGGAATGTCCGCATCGGCAAACACGATCACCGGTGATTTCCCACCCAGTTCCAGGGTCAGGCGCTTCATCTCGTCCAGCGCGGCGCGGCCGACGGTGCGGCCGACCGGGGTCGAGCCGGTGAAGGTCAGCTTGTCGATGCCCGGGTGCGTGGCCATGGCCGCGCCGACCACGCTGCCGCGCCCGGTGACGATGTTGATCACGCCGTCGGGGATGCCGGCTTCCTGCACCAATTCAGCGAAACGCAGGGCCGACAGCGAGGTCAGTTCGGCGGGTTTGACCACCACCGTGCAACCGGTCGCCAGCGCCGCACCGAGTTTCCAGGCCATGGTTTGCAGGGGGAAGTTCCACGGCACGATGGCGCCGACCACGCCCACTGCTTCCTTGCGGGTATAGGCCAGGTAGTTGCCCGGCAGCGAAGGTTCGACGGTGCGCCCATGGAGCTTGGTGGCCCAGCCGGCGAAGTAACGCAGGGTATCGACCGTGCCCTGGATATCGACGTCCCGGGCAAAGGCTGCTGACTTGCCCATGTCGATCGACTCGATTTCGGCAAGCTCAGCGGCGTTGGCTTCGATCAGGTCGGCCAGGCGCTGGATCAGCCGTTCGCGCTGCGCCGGTTTCGCCTGGCGCCACTCACCGCCGTCGAATTGCGCGCGGGCCGCTTGCACGGCGCGGTCGAGGTCATCGGTAGTGCCCATGGGAATGCGTGTGATCAGGCCCTCGGTGGACGGCTCGATGACGTCGGAGGTCTGCCCGTCGCTGGCCTCGACCCATTGGCCTGCGATGAACATCTTCTGGACCTTGCCGAGGAAGGTCTGGGTGGCTTCGCTGACGCCGAATTTCTGCAGGTAGTGCTTGACGATCGTGTCCATTTTTATTCTCTCTGCCCGGCAGTCAGGGGCTGCCGGGTGATTGTGGTTTCGATGATCGATCCGGTCCTTGATCAGGCCGGGGTGGCTTCACTCTCGGCCGCGCGCACCTTGGCCCGCTCGTGGAAGATGAAACCTATGCTGTTGAGCAGCAGTTGGGCGGCGAGGATAGAGGTCATGCCGCTTGGGTCGTAGACCGGGGCGACCTCCACCAGGTCCATGCCGACGATGTTGCCCTGGCTGCGCTTGGCCAGGGCCTGGATGATTTCCAGCACTTCGTAGTACAGGAAGCCGCCGTGGCTCGGGGTGCCGGTGCCGGGGGCGATGGACGGGTCGAAGCCGTCGATGTCGATGGTGATGTAGTAGTTGATGTTCTGCGGGATCAGCGCCAGCACGCCCTCGACGCCGAGGCGGCGCACATCGCGCACCGAGAGGATCTTCGAACCGGCCTCGTGGGCCGCCTCGTAGTCATCGCGGTTGGAGGACGACACGTTGCGGATGCCCATCTGGGTCATGCCAACGATGTGGTTCATTTCCGAGGCGCGGCGCAGCGGGTTGCCATGGCCGTAGCGCACGCCGTGACGCTCGTCGACGAAGTCCAGGTGCGCATCGAAGTGGATGATGTGGATCGGCCCACGACCTTCGAACGCCTTGATCACCGGGGCGTGTACCGAGTGATCGCCACCGAGCACCACCGGCATCACGCCGGCATCGAGAATCTTGCGCACTGCGTATTCGGTGTTGGCGTTACTGGTGGCCATGTCGGTGTGCACGATATCGGCATCACCAACGTCCACCATGCGCACGTCGGCGGCGGTGAGGTACATCACGTCATCTTCGTGGTCATAGGCGCCGGCGTGACCGAAGGAGAACAGCGTCGATGCCTCGCGAATCCCCCGTGGCCCGAAGCGTGCGCCGGAGCGCCACTGGGTGCCCATGTCGTTGGGCACGCCAAGGACCGCCACGTCGGCATCCAGCGCATCCCAATCGGTGCACACCGGGGATTTGCCAAAGGTGCAGTGCCCCACGAATGGCAGGTTCAGACGACCGGATTCATAACCATTGTTCGACATTTCTAGCCTCTCCACTTCTTGTTATCGGCCAGGCGGACTGCAAGGCGACCGCCGTTGGAGTGACTATGGGCGCAGGTTTTCGTGGAAAAAATGCTAAACATCAGATACTCATATCGGCATTACCGATGCATCCACACGCGGGAGGTCCAAGGTGATCCAGCTGCACGATGTCGATCTGAAGTTGCTCAGGGTGTTTGCCACGATTGTCAGGTGCGGGGGCTTTTCCGCCGCGCAGGCGGCGTTGAATGCCGGCCAGTCGACCATCAGCGAACAGATGACGCATCTGGAAACCCGGCTCGGGGTCAAGCTCTGCCAGCGCGGGCGCAGCGGCTTTCGCCTGACCGAGCAAGGCGTGGCCATCCATGAAGCCACCCAGCGCCTGCTCTCGGCGGTGGAGAACTTCTGCATGGACGCCGACGTGCTCAAGCAGCACATCAGCGGCAAGCTCAACCTGGGGATCATCGACACCACCATTACCGACCCGGACTCACCGATTCCACGGACCACCCAGCGTTTCGTCTCCCGGGGTCATGACGTGCACCTGAACGTGTACGTCGGCACTCCCGCCGAACTGGAAGAGCGTGTGCTCGACGGCCGCCTGCACCTGGCCATCGGGCACTTCCCGATCCATGTGCCCGGCCTGTTGCAGGCGCCGCTGTACCAGGAAGCCCTGGGCCTGTATTGCGGACGCCGTCACCCACTCTATGGCAGCCAGGCCGAACGCGACGAACTGCTGGCCGAAATCGGCAGCAGCCGGATTGTCGCCCGGGGCTACATGCAGCAGTACGACCTGGAACACCTGGGCGTCAGCAAGGCCGCCGCCACCGTGGACAACATCGAGGCCCTGGCGATCCTGATCATTTCCGGCGCCTACCTGGGGTTTCTGCCCGTGCACTTCGCCTCCCAGTGGGTCAAGACCGGTGAGATGCAGCAACTGGCACCGGCAAGCCTGCAGTTGATGTCACCCTTCGACGTCATCACCCGGCGCGGTATTGCCCCGCCGCCGATCCTCGAGGCCTTCCTCGAGGACCTGGCCGCCTGTTCACGCAAGGCCGCCACCCCCCGGGGCAAATAATGCGCCCGGCACGCTCGCCACCCTCGAGCGTGGCCCGGCATACTGATTCACATAGATTCCCTTGCCCACCCTTGCAGGCCACCCATGCGCATCCACGTCACCTTCATCGACCGCGTCGGCATCACCCAGGAAGTGCTGGCCCTGCTCGGTCGCCGCAGTTTCAACCTGGACGCCGTCGAGATGGTGCCGCCCAACGTCTACATCGACGCCCCGACCCTCGACGCCGATGTCCTGGAGGAGTTGCGCGAAGCCTTTCTGGGCGTACAGGGCGTGCAGGCGGTGACGGTGGTCGACATGCTCCCGGGGCAACGGCGACGCCTGCAGCTCGATGCCTTGCTGGCGGCCAGCGCCGACCCGGTCATGGCGGTGGATGGCCGCGGCCATGTGCTGTTGGCCAACCCGGCCCTGATCGCACTATGCGGGCGGGAACCGGCCGGCGAGCCACTGACCGCGCTGTTCGATGACCCGTCCTTGCAAGCCACCCTGATCGAACGCGGCTTCCGCCTGCCCATGGGTGAAGTGAGCCTGGGCGGCCAGACGCTGCTGCTCGATGCCATGCCGATCAGCGACGCCGGCGAGTCAAGCAGCCCGTCGCTGGCCGGCGGCTTGCTGACCCTGTACCTGCCCGCGCGCATCTCCAAATGCGTGGCCGCCCTGCACCACGACCACGCTGCCGGGTTCGATGCACTGCTGGGCGACTCGCCTCCGGTGCGCGCCCTCAAGGCTCGGGCCCAGCGCGTGGCAACCCTGGATGCGCCGCTGCTGATCCAGGGTGAAACCGGTACCGGCAAGGAGCTGGTGGCTCGCGCCTGTCATGCCATCAGCCCACGGCGCGATGCGCCCTTCCTCGCGCTCAACTGTGCGGCCATGCCCGAGAGCCTGGCCGAAAGCGAGCTGTTCGGCTACGCCCCGGGCGCCTTCACCGGTGCCCAGCGCGGCGGCAAGCTCGGCCTGCTGGAACTGGCGGACCAGGGCACGGTGTTCCTCGACGAAGTCGGTGAAATGTCACCCTACCTGCAGGCCAAGTTGCTGCGTTTTCTCAGCGATGGCTGTTTCCGGCGCATCGGCGGTGATCGTGAGGTCAGGGTCAACGTGCGCGTCCTCAGCGCAACCCACCGCGACCTGGAAAAAATGGTCAGTGAAGGCAGCTTTCGCGAAGACCTGTTCTACCGCCTGAATGTGCTCAACCTGCAAGTGCCGCCGCTGCGCGAGCGTGGGCATGACATCCTGTTGATGGCCCAGCACTTCATGCAGCAAGCCTGCGCGCAGATCCAGCGCCCCCCTTGTCGACTGGCCCCTGCCACCTTCCCGGCGCTGCTGGGCAACCGCTGGCCGGGCAACGTACGGCAACTGCAGAACGTGATCTTCCGTGCCGCCGCCATTTGCGAGAACCCCCTGGTGGACATCGACGACCTGGACATCGCCAGGACCGCCGTCGCGCGCCAGAACGCCGACGAAGTCGGGAGCCTGGGCGATGCCGTCGAAGGCTTTGAACGCAATCTGCTGCAACAGCTCTACCGCAGCTACCCCTCCAGCCGGCTATTGGCTACCCGCCTGCAAACCTCCCACAGCGCGATCGCCACTCGCTTGCGCAAATACGGCATTCCAGAAAAGCACTGACTATCGTCTGCAAATCGATACAGCGTAGCGAATTCGACACGCAGGCGACGACCTGTCTCGGCCCCGTGAAAACGGACTGGGCTTGGAGAGCTGTATTGATTTCGCTACAAAGCAGGTCGATACGCTTCCGAACAGAAGACATATCTCATTGTTTTATAACGAATAAACAGAATTGGCATCACCCTTGCTTTTAATCCTCAAACCAGGCGGGTCTTCCAGGCCAAGTCAGTTAAGCGAACGCCGACCTCTGTAGGAACGAGCGTGCTCGCGATGGACTCAAGGGCAACGCGTTTAATCAGAAAGCACGCGTTATCGTTAACGTCCATCGCGAGCACGCTCGCTCCTACCAGGACCAGCCTGGCAATTGCCGTCCGCCATACGCAGCGGGCGAGTCAGAACAATGGGGAGTGGATATGAGCAACCTGCGTTTTACCGTCGATCACGAATGGCTGCGTCTTGAGTCCGATGGCTCGATCACCGTCGGCATCACCCCGTTTGCCCAGCAGGCACTCGGCGATGTGGTCTTCGTCCAGGTGCCCGAGTTGCGGGCCTACCGTGCCGGCGAAGAAGTGGCCGTGCTGGAATCGGTGAAAGCCGCCAGCAACATCGGCATGCCGCTGGACGGGCGAGTGGTGGATGTCAACGCCACCCTGGAAACCTCCCCGGAGTTGGTCAACGAGGACGCACTGGGGGCTGGCTGGTTCTTCCGCCTGCACCCCGACGACACCGACGCCATGCACCACCTGCTCGACCAGAGCGCCTACGAGCGTCTGATCAACGACCAGGACCACGGCTAAAGGCATTGATTGCCCGCCACATCGGCCATCCAACACGCACCATCGAGGACCGCACCATGTTCAGTAAACACGACCGGCTCACTGGCTACGACGACGAACTGCTGGCGGCAATGAATGCCGAGGAGGCGCGGCAAGAGCAGCACATCGAATTGATCGCCTCGGAAAACTACACCAGCCAGCGCGTCATGCAGGCCCAAGGCAGCGGCCTGACCAACAAGTACGCCGAAGGTTATCCGGGCAAGCGCTACTACGGTGGTTGCGAGCACGTCGATGTGGTCGAGCAGTTGGCCATCGACCGCGCCAAGCAACTGTTCGGCGCCGACTACGCCAACGTCCAGCCACACTCCGGCAGCCAGGCCAACGCAGCGGTCTATCTGGCCTTGCTCAATGCCGGCGATACCGTGCTGGGCATGAGCTTGGCCCACGGCGGGCACCTGACCCACGGTGCCAAGGTCAGCTTCTCCGGCAAGCTCTACAACGCGGTGCAATACGGCATCGACACCGACACCGGCCTGATCGACTACGACGAAGTCGAACGCCTGGCGGTGGAGCACCAGCCGAAAATGATCATTGCCGGCTTCTCCGCTTACTCCAAGACCCTGGATTTCCCGCGCTTCCGTCAGATCGCTGACAAAGTCGGCGCGTATCTCTTTGTTGATATGGCCCACGTCGCCGGTCTGGTCGCTGCCGGTCTGTACCCGAACCCGATTCCGTTCGCCGACGTGGTCACCACCACCACTCACAAGACCCTGCGCGGCCCTCGGGGTGGCTTGATCCTGGCCAGGTCGAACCCGGAGCTGGAGAAAAAGCTCAACGCCGCGGTGTTCCCCGGAGGCCAGGGCGGCCCGCTGATGCATGTGATCGCCGCCAAGGCCGTGTGCTTCAAGGAAGCGCTAGAGTCAGGCTTCAAGGTGTATCAGCAACACGTCATCGACAACGCCCAGGCGATGGCCAGGGTGTTTATCGAACGCGGCTACGATGTCGTGTCCGGTGGCACCGACAACCACCTGTTCCTGGTCAGCCTGATCCGCCAGGGCCTGACCGGCAAGGATGCCGACGCGGCACTGGGCCGTGCCGGCATCACCGTGAACAAGAACGCCGTACCGAACGACCCGCAGTCGCCGTTCGTCACCTCAGGCCTGCGCATCGGCACCCCGGCCGTGACCTCGCGTGGTTTCAAGGTGGCCCAGTGCGTTGAGCTGGCCGGCTGGATCTGCGACATCCTCGATCACCTCGGCGATGCCGATGTCGAGGCACAGGTTGCCAGGCAGGCCGCCGCAATGTGCATGGACTTCCCCGTCTACCGCAGCTGATCGGCAGCGGGAGGCTCTCGCCTCCCGCATTGCCCCCGACAGATTGCCCCTCTCATCTATCAAGGACACCGCACAGGAGAGCGCTTGTGGACTCATCAGGCAACAGCCCGGCAACCGTGCAAGTGGGCATCAAACTGCGCGGCGCCGACAAGGTGGCGCGGATCCCGGTGAAGATCATCCCCACCGATGAACTGCCACGCAAACCCGACTGGATTCGCGTGCGCATCCCGGCGTCCCCGGAAGTCGACCGGATCAAGGCCCTGCTGCGCAAACACAAGCTGCACAGCGTCTGCGAAGAAGCCTCCTGCCCGAACCTGGGCGAGTGTTTCTCCGGCGGTACCGCGACCTTCATGATCATGGGCGACATCTGCACCCGTCGCTGCCCGTTCTGCGACGTCGGCCACGGCCGTCCGAAGCCACTGGACGTCAACGAACCGGAAAGCCTGGCCATCGCCATTGCTGACCTGCGCCTGAAGTACGTGGTGATCACCTCGGTGGACCGCGACGACCTGCGTGACGGCGGCGCCCAGCACTTCGCCGACTGCATCCGCGAAATCCGCAAGCTGTCGCCGAACGTGCAGCTCGAGACCCTGGTGCCGGACTACCGTGGCCGCATGGACATCGCGCTGGAAATTACCGCCGCCGAGCCGCCGGATGTGTTCAACCACAACCTGGAAACCGTGCCACGCCTGTACAAGGCGGCGCGTCCGGGTTCGGACTACCAGTGGTCGCTGACCCTGCTGCAACGCTTCAAGCAGATGATGCCGCACATCCCGACCAAATCCGGGCTGATGCTGGGCCTGGGCGAGACCGACGAGGAAGTCATCGACGTCATGCAGCGCATGCGCGAGCACGACATCGACATGCTGACCCTGGGCCAGTACCTGCAACCGTCCCGCAGCCATTTGCCGGTGCAGCGTTTCGTGCACCCTGACACCTTCGCCTGGTTCGCCGAGGAAGGGTACAAGATGGGCTTCAAGAACGTCGCGTCCGGCCCGCTGGTACGCTCCTCCTACCACGCCGACCAACAGGTTCAAGGAACCCTGACACAAGCGTAACGGCCCGCCCCGTTCTACGAGCGATGTTGAAATCCACCGCCGGAATCGCACGCAATGAAAAACCGTACTAGGCTTTCGCGGGCGCCTTGAGTAGTGAACGGGAGTTCTATCGAGTGGTTGGTCTCCTCGCACTGTCCAGGCTCATGGTCAGGGGTCACTCACCAGGATTCCTGGTCGTTGTGCCGACGAGATTTGCGTCGCCAGCCACCCGGATCGACACTCGTTAAAGGAAGGCCACCATGCAAAGGCTCCCACATCGCTTCAGGTACTACGCTGCTTGTTCATTGCTGATCGCGCTTAACGGTTTTGCCCAAGCCGCGCAAACCGAAAAACCCAACATCCTGTTTATCGTCTCCGACGACACCGGCTACGGTGACCTGGGCCCCTATGGCGGGGGTGTCGGCCGAGGCATGCCGACCCCCAGCATCGACGAGCTGGCCGCAGAAGGCACAACCTTTTACTCGTTCTACGCCCAGCCCAGTTGCACCCCCGGCCGGGCGGCGATGCAGACCGGACGCATTCCGAACCGCAGCGGCATGACCACCGTGGCCTTCCAGGGCCAGGGCGGCGGTTTGCCGGCGGCGGAGTGGACACTGGCCTCGGTGCTCAAGACCGGCGGCTATGACACCTACTTCACCGGCAAATGGCACCTGGGCGAAGCCGACTATGCGTTGCCCAATGCCCAGGGGTATGACGTGATGAAATACGTCGGCCTCTATCACCTCAATGCCTACACCTATGCCGACCCGCAATGGTTCCCCGACATGGACCCGGACACCCGGGCGATGTTCGCCAAAGTGACCAAGGGTGCGCTCTCGGGCAAGGCCGGGGAAAAGGCCGTCGAAGAGTTCAAGATCAATGGCCAGTACGTGGACACGCCGGTGATCGATGGCAAGCCAGGGGTGGTCGGGATTCCCTTCTTTGACGGTTATGTCGAGAAAGCCGCGCTGGAGTTCCTCGACACGGCCGCCAAGTCGGACAAGCCGTTCTTTATCAACGTCAATTTCATGAAAGTGCACCAACCGAACCTGCCGGCCCCCGAGTTCGTCCACAAGTCGATCTCCAAGTCCAAGTACGCCGACTCCGTGGTTGAGCTCGATACCCGTATTGGCCGCATCATGGCCAAGCTCAAGGCGCTGGGGATGGATAAAAATACCCTGGTGGTCTACACCACCGACAACGGTGCCTGGCAGGACGTCTACCCGGACGCCGGCTACACGCCGTTCCGGGGTACCAAGGGCACCGTGCGCGAGGGGGGTAACCGGGTCCCCGCGATCATGACCTGGCCAGGTAAAATCAAGGAGAACGCGAAAAACCACGACATCCTTGGCGGCCTCGACCTGATGGCCACATTTGCCTCGGTTGCCGGCGTGAAGCTGCCAGAGAAAGATCGCGAAGGTCAGCCAATCTATTTCGACAGTTACGACATGACCCCGGTGATAACCGGTACTGGCCCCGGCCCACGTAAAGAGTGGTTCTACTTCACCGAAAACGAGTTGTCGCCGGGGGCGGCCCGCGTAGGCAACTACAAGGCCGTGTTCAACCTGCGTGGCGACAATGGTGTGGCGACCGGCGGCCTGGCCGTGGACACCAACCTGGGCTGGAAAGGGGAGTCGAAGTACGTGGCGGTCGTACCGCAAGTCTTCGACTTGCTGCAAGATCCCCAGGAGCGCTACGACATCTTCATGAGTAACGTCACCGAGCGCACCTGGACCATGGTGCCGATCAGCCTGGCGATCAACGCGCTCATGAAGACCTATGTCAAATACCCGCCGCGCAAACTGCAAAGCATGGGTTATGACGGGCCGATCGAGTTGTCCAAGTACCAGAAATTCCAGTCGGTACGCGAGGACCTGCAAAAAGAAGGCATCAACCTGCAATTGCCTACCGGTAACTAGCCCTGCGGTGGCAGCCTCCCGTGAGGCTGCCACTTGCCGCCAAGTGCCCCTGGCGGCCGGGCAACAGGCCAACACCTCGTAAAACCCGAAGCGTTCGCAAAAAATAAACGATTTTTCCTGATCCGGCAGGCCCGATAGGATGACGGAGTCCCTGGTGAACACTGCACCTGCCAGACCGGGAGAATGGCATGTCCCCCCTCAATGTCGGCGAACCCTGGATGTGGGCGGCCTTCATCGCCTTCATCGTTTCCATGCTGGCGCTCGACCTGTTTGTCCTGGGCGGGCGCAAGGCCCATCGGGTGTCCGCCCGTGAGGCGCTGTCCTGGGTCATTGCCTGGAGCGGCCTGGCCCTGACCTTCGCCGCGCTGCTGTGGTGGTACCTGCACGGGCAGTTCGGCGCGCAAGACGCCCAACGCATTACCCTGGAATTCCTCACGGGCTACCTGATCGAGCAGTCACTGTCGATCGACAACATGTTCGTCTTCGTGATGATCTTCGGCTACTTCGCCGTACCACCGTCCTTGCAGCGCCGTGTCCTGCTGTATGGCGTGCTCGGTGCCATCGTGATGCGCGCCTGCATGATTTTTGCCGGCGTCTGGCTGGTGTCGCAGTTTGCCTGGGTGCTCTACGTCTTCGGCGCCTTTCTCATCCTCACCGGGATCAAGATGCTGGTCTTCGCCGAGCACAAGCCCGACCTCGACAAGAACCCCTTGCTGCGCTGGCTGCGATGCCACCTGCGGATCACCGACACGTTTCACGGCCAACGGTTTTTCGTGCGACGCAACGGCGTGCGCTGGGCGACGCCGATGTTCCTGGTGATGGTGCTGATCGAAGCCAGCGACCTGGTGTTCGCGATCGACAGCATCCCGGCGATCTTCGCCGTCACCACCGACCCCTTCATTGTCTTCACTTCCAACATCTTCGCGATCATGGGCCTGCGCGCCCTGTACTTCCTGCTTGCCGACATGGCCGAGCGCTTCCACCTGCTCAAATATGGCCTGGCCATCGTGCTGGTGTTCATCGGCACCAAGATGTCGCTGATGCCGTGGTTCCACATGCCGATCCAATGGTCACTGGCGCTGGTCGCCAGCATCATCCTGGGCTCGGTGCTGCTGAGCCT
Source organism: Pseudomonas sp. Irchel s3b6 (assembly GCF_900187415.1). NCBI lineage: Bacteria > Pseudomonadati > Pseudomonadota > Gammaproteobacteria > Pseudomonadales > Pseudomonadaceae > Pseudomonas > Pseudomonas sp. Irchel s3b6. Next base: position 60,350 of record NZ_FYDM01000013.1, read on the forward strand.
GTTCCTGACCCAGGACAAAATTCCAGCGAGGAAAGAGGATCGATGAGCGCAGCACACGCGCCCTCATCCCCCCCTCCCTTGCCAGTGAACCGCAATGACCTTGAGCCGTTCAGACAATGGCGCGATAGTCGTCGACACTGTCCGGCCAAGGGGTCAACACTTGGAAGCCTTCGTCCGTCACGGCGACCATGTGCTCCCACTGGGCCGACAGGGACTGATCCTTGGTGACCACCGTCCAGCGATCGGCGAGGGTTTTCACATGACGCTTGCCGGCGTTGAGCATGGGCTCGATGGTGAAGATCATGCCGGCCTTGAGCTTCAGGCCCTGGCCTGGATAACCGTAATGCAGAACCTGCGGTTCGTCGTGGTAAACCTTGCCGATCCCGTGGCCGCAGTACTCACGCACCACACTGAACCCCGCTGTCTCGGCCACCGACTGGATGGCATGCCCGACGTCGCCCAGCGTAGCGCCGGGACGAACCTGGCGGATGCCGGCGCACATGGCCTCGTAGGTGGTCTTGACCAGGTGCCGTGCCTGCGGGGTGGGCTCGCCCACGAAGTACATGCGACTGGTGTCGCCGTACCAGCCGTCCTTGATCACGGCGATGTCGATGTTGACGATGTCGCCATCGCGCAGTGCCTTGGCCGACGGAATTCCATGGCAGACCACGTCATTGACCGACGCACACACGGTTTTCGGGAAGCCGTGATACCCCACGTTACCGGGTATGGCTTTCTGCACGTTGACGATGTAGTCGTGACATAAGCGGTCGAGTTCATCGGTGGTGACCCCGGCCTTGACGTAGGGGGTAATCATCGCCAGCACCTCGGCGGCCAGCTTGCCCGCCGTGGCGGACTGGGCGATTTGTGCCGGGGTATGGATCACAACACTATTCGCCTTCATGGCCTGGCTCCCGATGCAGGTTCGCATAGCTGTTTCAAATCAAGGCCTCCGGCCTGTTCGGCGCGAATCAGCAAGCGGCTGATTTCGCTGTGGTCCAGGTTGGGATGCAGCTCCGCCAGCATCCCGATGCGCATCCAGTGCTCGGCCTGGGCATTGATCGAGCGACTCAGCGCCGTACTGGCAATGCGCAGATGTTCGTGCATGGCTTCTGAAATTTTGACGATACCCACGGGGTCGACCTATATGAAATGCATATGAATCGTATATTAGCCGATCCGAGGCCAGGGTAGCAATTCCTGGGACCGGGGAATGGCCGTTTTCCCTTGGACCATACGACGCTCGACGGTTCTGGTCCGACGCAAAATCCGCTAGGCTAGGTTTTTCCATTTCCCAGGACGGACCCAGGCATGCCCACGCTCCACACCTCCCTGCAAGACACCGCTGCGCCGCAAGGCGTTTGTTTTGGCTGCGGCAGCCGCAACCCGCACGGGCTGCACATCAAGAGCACCTGGCATGAAGACGGTGTGCACGTCGTGGCCGAGCATCTGCCAGAGGCCAAGTACTGCGGCTGGCCCGATCTGGTGTACGGCGGGCTGATCGCGATGCTGGTCGATTGCCATTCGAACTGGACGGTGATGGCCTACCACTATCGGGCAGAGCAGCGCAGCCCCGGCAGCCTGCCGCGCATCGACTGCGTGACCGGCAACCTGGGCATCAAGTTCATCAAGCCCACGCCCATGGGCGTCCCACTCACTTTGCGGGCCAGGGTGGAAGGTGAGGTCGGGCGCAAGACCCGGGTGATCTGCGAGGTGTACGCAGCCGATGTGCTCACGGCAGTGGGCGACTCCATTTTTGTGCGCGTCGATACCGGGCAACTGGCGGCCGCCGCCCATGGTCGTGAAGACTGAGGCGGGGCCTGTCAGGTTGACGCGGTGCGTGCCCGGCCCTACCGCCGGGAAGCGTGCCTTCGGCCGGCGTTGAAAGCTGCTTTAATGGTTCAACGCCAGCCGTGCCAGTCAGCCCCTGCCAGCGGGGCAATCCGAAGCCTGAATGGGAGCGCACCGATGAACCGTCTCACTGCCAAAGACTTTGCCCCTGAACTGCTGGAACTCTACGACTACTACGCCCACGGCAAGATCAACCGCCGTGAGTTTCTCGACCGCGCGGCATTGTTCGCGCTGGGCGGACTGACCGCCTCCGCCCTCCTCGCCGCCTTGAGCCCGAACTACGCCCTCGCCGAGCAAGTGGAATTTACCGATCCGGACATCCTCGCCGAGTACGTCACTTACCCCTCGCCCAAGGGGCACGGGCAGGTACGGGGTTATCTGGTGCGCCCGGCGAAGGCCACCGGCAAGGTGCCGGCGGTGGTGGTCGTGCATGAAAACCGTGGGCTCAATCCCTACATCGAAGACGTCGCCAGGCGCTTGGCCAAGGCCGGCTTCGTCGCTCTCGCACCGGATGGCCTGACCTCGGTGGGCGGCTACCCCGGCAACGATGACAAAGGCCGGGCGCTGCAGCAGACCGTCGATCCCGCCAAACTGATGAACGACTTCTTCGCCGCCATCGAGTGGATGATGAAACATGAGGCGAGCACAGGAAAAGTGGGCATTACCGGATTCTGCTATGGCGGTGGCGTCGCCAATGCGGCAGCCGTGGCCTATCCGGAACTGGGGGCCGCCGTGCCCTTCTATGGCCGCCAGCCGGCCGCCGCGGATGTGCCGAAAATCAAGGCCCCGCTGCTGCTCCACTATGGCGAGTTGGACAAGGCCATCAACGAAGGCTGGCCCGCCTATGAACAGGCGTTGAAAGCGGCGGGCAAGACCTACGAGGCCTATATCTACCCCGGTGCCAACCACGGTTTCCACAACGACTCCACACCGCGCTACGACGAGGCGGCCGCCAAGCTGGCATGGAGCAGGACTCTGGACTGGTTCAAGCGTTACCTGAGTTAAGCCGGCGTCGAGCGTAACCTCGGGGTATCAGGCATTCTTTTTCTGCAGGCTCTTCAAGCGCTGGGTAGCGCGCTGTGCGGCGGCCATTTTTTCCGGGCGCTTCATGCGCTTCCATTTGCGGATGTCTTCCTTGCTGCGCCCGCAACTCACACACAGTTCACCGCTCAACTGGCACACGGCGATGCACGGGTTTTCAATGTCCTTGGCCATGCCTCAACCCCGCCCCGAACGCTTGCGCGCCAGGCGCTGCTGCCAGTTGCCGCCGTGGCTGCGTTGGCACTGTTCTTCACTGTCGAACTGCACATGGGCCGCCACCGGACTGACGGGCACATCCGCCTCGCGTAATGCCATGGCCGTCAGCTCGACCATGCGCGCATCCTGCCCGGCGGCCAGTGCCCGGTCCTGATGGACCTGGGTATCGAAGACCCAGACGACCCTCAGGCTCGAAGGAAACTGCTCATAGTCCAGTTCATGGGTGAGCCAGGAGAACCCCGGAATTTCTGCCTTGGCCGTTTCGCAGGCTTCGGTCAGGGTGGCGATCAGGCGGCGTTCGATACGGGCCTGATCGCGTTTGCTCAACGACATGGGGGATCCTTGAATGGGGGTGGCGATCTAAGGTGCCCATCATACGATACCTCCCCGCGCCCTTGAACGACCCGGCTCAGAGTCCGCTGACCACCTTGGTCCAGAGGCGGGTGACCTGGCGCATGACCTTGGGCTGCAAGGCCTTCAGTGGGAACAGGGTGCTCATGACCTCTGGCGCCGGGTAGATCGCCGGATCATTGCGCAGGCCCGGCTCCAGAAAATCCGTGGCCGCACTGTTGCCGTTCGGATAGTGGATCGAATTGCTGATGTCGGCGATCACCTTGGGCTCCATCAGGTAGTTCATGTAGGCGTAGCCGTTGTCCTGGTTGGGGGCATTGCGGGGCATGACCACCATATCGACGGCCAGGGTCGAGCCTTCCCGCGGGATCGAATACGCCAGCTCGACACCGTTCTTCGCCTCACGGGCAATGGCGGTGGCCTGGGCAATGTCGCCACTGAAGCCAATGGCCACGCAGAGGTTGCCATTGGCCAGGTCGCTGACGTACTTGGACTGATGGAAGTACTGAATGTAGGGCTTGATCTTCAGCAAGGCGGCCTCGGCCTTGAGGTAGTCGGCCGGGTCCTCGCTGTCGTGCTTGAGCCCCAGGTAGTTGAGGGTGATCGGCAACATCTGCGTCGAGTTGTCGATGAACGCGACGCCGCATTGCTTGAGTTTCTCGATGTTCTGCGGATCGAACAGCAGGCTCCAGCTGTGAGTGACATCGGTGTTGCCAAAGATCGCCTTGATCTTCTCGACGTTGTAGCCGATGCCAACGGTCACCCACATGTAGGGAAAGCCGTACTGATTACCGGGATCGTTGACCTCAAGCATTTTCAGCAATTGCGGGTCGAGGTTCTTCCAGTTGGCCAGCTTGTCCTTGTCCAGCTTCTGCAAGGCGCCGGCCTTGATCAATTGCGCCAGGAAGTGGTTTGACGGGCTGACCACGTCGTAGCCGCTGCTGCCGGTGATCAGTTTGGCCTCGAGCATCTCGTTGCTGTCGATCAAATCGTAGGTAGTCTGGATACCCGTTTGCCGGGTGAAGTTACTCAGGGTGTCGCTAGCGATGTAGCTGCTCCAGTTGGAGATGCGTACGGCTTCAGCGGCCACCGCCGCCCCGCTTGAGGCCGCGCAGAGTGCAAGTACGATGTGTTTGGGCGTAATCATTATTGTTGTTCCTGGCAAGGCGCCGACGTGGGTAATGGGTGTGGATCAGGACTCTGATTTGGCGCGACAGGCCTCGTAGCGCAGGCGGACCGAGGCACCGATATCGAAAAATGGCGCCGGTGGCAGCCAGCCCGGCTCGGCTTGGGCGAGCACGTTGTCGAGCAGGGGCGACTGGCTGCCAGACGCCATCTCTGCCAGCAAACGCCCCCATAACGTGCCGCGCGCAACACCGGAGCCATTGCAGCCGGCCACGGTGTGGATACCCCGCTCCAGCCGGGCAAAACGTGGTTCCCCAGAGCGCGTGGCACTCAGGTGACCGGTCCAGCTGTACTGAAAATGCTGCTCGGTGATCCAGGGGAATCGGCGCTGCAAACCCCGCAGGTGGGTTTGTCGACGCGCGCCCAGGGCTGCGCCATCGAGGTCGCGGGAGCGGAACTCCACGGTGTTGCGGATCAGCAGCCGGCGATCGACCGTCAGCCGCAACGTCGCGCCGGCAGGCCGGGTGGACAGTACCCCCCAGGGCTGCGGATTGCCCATCCGGGCGAACTCCTCATCGCTCAATGGATGGGTCAGCGAGGCACTGAGTTCAAGGGGGAACACCGGCTCACGGACACCAACACGGGGCAAAAAGGGCCCGACGCAAATCAGCACCTGGGGCGCTTCCACGCGGCCCTGGGCTGACGAAGCGCTGAGGTTGCCATTGGCCAAGCGCGTGAGGGCGGTGATGTCGGTGTACTCATAGACCGAGACCGATTCCGGCAGGGTATCGCGCAAGCCCTTGGCGTACTTCGCCGGTTGCAACAAGGCATTGCCTCCTCGACACCAGATCCCCGCCCGATAGAACTCCGTGCCCAGGCACCGGCTCAAGGCCTGCCCCTGCAGTAACAGTGCATCGGCCCCGGCGTTGCGCAAGGTCTGCACGCGCAATGCAGCGTCTTCCAGCTTGGCCGGGTCGTGCACCGCAAAGAAGTAACCCTGCTCCTGCAGATCACAAGCAATGCCCAGGCTACTCACGCGGCGGCGCACTTCTTCGCTGGCCGCGCGGCTGATTTGCGTACTGGCCTGGTAGTAGTCGTGCCCCGGACGACCGAGCAGATCGTCACCGGCCGGGTTTTCATGGGCCACCACAAACCCGGAGTTTCTCGCCGACGACCCCTGGGCGGCACGCTGGCGATCGACGATGACAATCCGCGCCTGGGGATGCAGCTCGGCCAGGGTATGGGCTGCCGATAGCCCGGTGAACCCACCGCCAATGATCAGCCAGTCCGCCGTCTGCCTCCCATGCAAGGGCGGTTGCGCAGCAGACGGTGGTGTCTGCGCAATCCAGCCGCAGGTATTTTCAGTCATCTATTCACCTCATACCGTTGAATGCTATAGCCATGAGCAATTAGCATGAGCACATGCCTGCCAATTGACGACCACCACCAGAATTTATGGGGATACGGATGGGCAATCCAACGTTATTAATGCATCCATTCATTCGGTTTTCGCATGGATAAATTCTTTCGACCGCCCTCGTTGCAAGCCCTTCAGGCCTTTGTCGAAGTGGCGACCGCCAGCAACTTCACCGAAGCGGCGGCACGGCTGTGCCTGACCCAGAGCGCGGTCAGCAGAAAGATTCAACAACTGGAGAGCCACTACGGCGTTGCGCTGCTGATTCGCAGCAGCCGCAGCGTGTCGCTGACCGTCGAAGGCAAGGAAGTGCTTGAAACCGCACGCAAGATGCTGGACGACTTGCAGGCCCTGGAAAAGCGCTTGGCACCGCGGGATTCGCCGTTTCGCCTGCGGGTCCACGTGTCGCTCGCCGTGCGCTGGCTCTTGCCCCGCCTGACCGATTTTTATGCGCGCTACCCTGACCTGGCACTGTCGATTGAAACCGTGGCCACCGAGCGGGTCGACCCGTCAGGGGAATGCGACGCCTGCATTCTCTACCTGCCCGCCGTGCCGGACGATGGGACGCACCACGTGCTGTTCGAAGAGTTTCTGGTACCGGTGTGCGCGCCAACTTCGGTCAACGGCAAACCGCCCCCCTCCTCCCGCGAAGCACTGGGTGGCTATCCATTGATTCATGGTTCAACGGGGCAGCTGGAATGGGCAACCTGGTTCAAGGCGCAATCGCTGGAACCCGCCAAGGATTGCAAGCACATCACCTTCAACCTCGACGAACTGGCCCTGGATGCCGCCGCGCGCGGGCTGGGCATTGCCATGACCGACCAGACACTGGCGCAGGAGCACATCCATCGCGGCGAACTGATCATTCCCTTCGGCCCCGCCCTGAGAACCGGTGGTGCCTACACCTTGTACCTGCAACCTTCCAGCGCCTTACACCCGACGCGCCAGGCGGTACTGGACTGGTTTTTCCAGCAGCCCTGAGAACACCACAGAAATCTGTGGGATCCAGAAGATAAAAAAACCCCGGCACTGGCCGCAATGCTGTTCAATTAAGCGTACGCCGACCTTTGTAGGAGCGAGCGCGCTCGCGATGAACTCAAGAACTACGTGATTACTCAGAAAGTACGCGTAATCGTTAACGTCCATCGCGAGCTAGCTCGCTCCTACAATTGCGACCTCATCACTTTAACTGAACAGCATTACGGCACTGGCCGGGGTTCTTTCACATCTGCTTGAAGCCTGCGCCCCAACCAACCGTGTTGGCCGGGGCAATGACTTACAGGGCCATGTCAGCAGCCGGGTTGCTCGGCTGTGGCTTGGCCGGGGCAACAGGTGCCGTGGTCGGAGCCAGTGCCGGGTTGATGGCCGGTGGTGGGTCCAGCTCCAGGACCTTGCTGGTGTAAGCCCATTCCTGGGCTACACGGGCCGGATCATTGTTGAGCTTGGTGCCATAGCTCGGAACGATCTGGCGCAGCTTTTCCTGCCAGGCCGGGGTTGCGACCTTGTCCTTGAAGACTTTCTCAAGCACGGTCAGCATGATCGGCGCTGCGGTGGATGCACCAGGCGATGCGCCGAGCAAGCCGGCGATGCTGCCGTCTTCGGAAGACACGATCTCGGTGCCCAGTTTCAGCACGCCACCGGCGGCTTCATCACGCTTGATGATCTGCACGCGCTGGCCGGCTTGCCACAGGCGCCAGTCTTCAGCCTTGGCGTTCGGGAAGTACTCTTTCAAGGCGTTGAGGCGGTCTTCGTCAGACAGCATCAGCTGGCCAGCAAGGTACTCGACCAGCGGGTATTCCTTGATACCGACCTTGGTCATCGGCCAGACGTTGTGGGTGGTCGTGGTGGTCAGCAGGTCCAGGTACGAGCCTTCTTTCAGGAACTTGGTCGAGAAGGTCGCGAACGGGCCAAACAGGATCACGCGCTTGCCATCCAGCACGCGGGTGTCCAGGTGGGGAACCGACATCGGCGGCGCACCAACCGAGGCCTTGCCGTAGGCCTTGGCCAGGTGCTGCTCGGCGATGGTCGGGTTCTCGGTCACCAGGAACGAGCCACCTACCGGGAAACCGGCATATTCACGCGCTTCAGGAATGCCCGACTTCTGCAGCAGGTGCAGTGCACCGCCACCGGCGCCGATGAACACGAACTTGGCGTCGGTCTGGGTCTCGGTACCGTCTTTCAGGTTCTTGTAGGTAACGCGCCAGCCGCCGTCTTCGTTGCGGACGATGTCTTCGACTTCGCTCGACAGCTTCAGGGAGAAGTTCGGCTTGGTTTGCAGGTAGCTGGCGAACTGACGGGTGATCTCACCGAAGTTCACGTCGGTACCCAGCGGCGACCAGGTGGCGGCGATCTTCTGGTTCGGATCACGGCCTTCCATCATCAATGGAACCCACTTCTTGATCTGCGCCGGGTCTTCGGAGTACTGCATGCCAGCGAACAGCGGGCTTGCCTGCAGAGCTTCGTAACGCTTCTTCAGGAACTTGATGTTGTCATCGCCCCACACGAAGCTCATGTGCGGTGTGGAGTTGATGAACGAATGCGGGTTCTTCAGGATGCCATTCTTGACCTGCCAGGCCCAGAACTGACGGGAGATCTGGAAGGCTTCATTGATTTCAATGGCCTTGGGGATCTCGACGTTGCCGTTCTTGTCTTGCGGCGTGTAGTTCAGTTCGGCCAGGGCGGAGTGACCAGTACCGGCGTTGTTCCAGCCGTTGGAGCTTTCCAGGGCGACGCCATCGAGACGCTCGACCATTTCCATCGACATGCCCGGCTCGAGCTCATTGAGCCAGACGCCCAGTGTCGAACTCATGATGCCGCCACCGATCAGCAGGACATCGACTTTCTTGGTTTCGGCTGCATGCACAGGCATAAGGGCCATCGACATGGCCAGGCCGAGTAGCCCCTTGTTCATTTTCTTCAACATACGGTAATACCTAGGATAGAACGCCATTCACCCGCGTCGTCCCCATGAGGCGCCCTGGCTCACCGCATGCAAGGCTGCATGCCGTCGAACCCCGCTCTCAGAAAGACTGATGGGTGAACATATAAGGCCGACAAACTCGATCGACCTCACGTTTAGGCCCCTCCTGTGCTGACTTTTTGTTAGTCATTGGCTTCAGCTACTTGGGTGACACTAATACTTGTGGGTACATCATCGAACACAGTGAATAAACAGCTTAGACCCGCTTAGCCGCCTGTGCCCGTCAACTGCTTCGCGGCGCTCACACAGGTAGGCGCATCAACACACCGAACCTGTGATCCCCAACGCCGCGAGCCTCCTTGCCGCGACATTCTACCTCAGGTGCCGCGCTCAACGAAGGCGCTTCTGTTTCTCATTTCCTGACTGGATGACCACCCGGCAAGACCTGCTGCACTTGGATTTAGCGGGCCGTGCCACCGCGGGGTTTATAGAACAGGAATTTCCGGGTCTCGGCGGTCTTGACGTACACCCTCGCCCACTCCGGTTTTACCGTCCTGTCATGGAAATACAGGGCGCCACGGGTGCGGTCCCTGAGTTGCTGGTTGAGGGCCTTGCGGGCGATTTCCTTGGCCGTCGCGTAGGGCGCCTCCTCCTCTACCTGATCCGGACGCCCGTCACACCACCAGGAAAACTGGCAGGTCCGGGTCTCGACACCTTGCTTGACCACAGCGCACACCGTATCGGGGAAACCCTCATGACCCAGGCGGTTCATCACTATGTTGGCGACCCCTTCCATATCGGCCGCACCAATCCCCTTGGCCTCCCAGTAAATGGTCCGCGACAGGCAGGTAATGGCATCGTCCAGCGGCGCGCGGCCTGCCGGATCGACCACCTGCACTTCCGCAGGCGTTATGGTTTCAACCTTGGGTCGCGGTGTCGCACCGTCCTTGTCGGCGGCCTTCTCCTCCAGGACCTGGGCCTTGCCCTCGACCGCGGCCGGGTTTCGCACAGCATCAGCGGCGAACACTTGAGCGCCCAGTAACGCGATAACAAGACCACTGGCTATCCACACCGGGCGCATCGTCGGACCTTCTACCTGAACTCGGGTTGAGCCGCCGGCCACCCTGGGTGAGTCGCAGCCCTCTAATGAGTCGACACGGTGGGCGGCAAAACATTCCCGTCCACCAATGGACAACCCATTGCCCATCAGCCAGAAAAGCCATTGCGCGGCGGGAGGCAAAATCGCGCATCATGTGCCCAGTCAGTTCAAGGGAGAACCCCATGCACGTCCTGTCATCCGTTATCCGTCTTGCCGCGTTGTCGCTGGGCGTGATGTGCGCTGCCACCGCCGTGGCCAGCGATGCAACGCAATTGATCGATTCGATCAACAGCTACCGCAGCCAGGTCCAGCGCTGTGCGGGCCAGGCATCCCTGGAACTGCCGCCGCTGGCGGCCGAACCGCGGCTGGTGCTGCCCGCGGCGAGCAACATCGGCGACCTGCAGCAAGCCATGGCACGCGCGGCTTACCCGATGGTCAACGTGCAGATGATCAGCCTCAAGGGTCCCAATGACCCTCAGGCCGCCATGAAAGCGGTACAGGAAAGTTTTTGCCAGGTGGTGCTGAACCCGCAGTTCGTCGATATCGGCGTCAGCCGAGCCGGACGCGAGTGGCGCATCGTCCTGGCCCGCCCCTTGCTGACCGGAGGCCTTGGAGACTGGCAGGCCGAAGGACAGAAGCTGCTCACGATGATCAACAGCGCCCGCCAGCAGCCACGCCAGTGCGGCGCCCAGGCCTTTGTCGCGGCCACGCCGCTGGCCTGGAGCCCGACACTGGCAACCGCGGCCGAAACCCACACCCGCGCCATGGCCAACAACAACTTCCTGGATCACAAGGACCGCGACGGCCGTACCCCCGGAGACCGGGCAGAACTGGCGGGCTACAGTGGCCAGCAGATCGGCGAGAACATCGCCGCCGGACAGGACACCCCGCGCAAAGTGATCGATGGCTGGCTGGCCAGCCCCGGCCACTGCGCCAACCTGATGAACCCGCAGTACCGTGAACTGGGCGCCGCCTATGCGGTTGATCCCAAGAGCGATGCGGGCATCTACTGGACGGCGATGTTCGGCACGCCATGAAGTCGTCGCTCGACCGCGACCAGCCTGGCAACGTAACGCGTTGGACTCAGTGAACGTAAATGCCCCAGACCGTAACGGCAACGACGACCCAGGCCAAAACAACGAATACCGCCGCCAGCCTGTTCACCTGGCGCTGCGGATTGAGTCTATAAATTGTTGGTTGCCAGAGGAGACAAGCATGCTCATGAAACCCGTTGAGGGGGCTGAACTCGAAAAACTTCGCCTTGCATTAAGCGGTTCAGGGTTGCCGTTTGACGACGTGGGGCAACCGGGCCAGCAATTCTTCCGTTTCGAGTTGGATGGGGATTGGATTGCGTATGGGGGGGTTAGAAGGCGAAGGCCCTGATCGGCTGCTGCGCTCAATGGTTGTTGCTGACTCCAGGCGTGGCCAAGGAATTGGGACACGCATGCTTGCTGCCCTGGAGCGTTACGCCTGTGGCCATAAGGTGCTTGCGCTGCATCTGCTGACCAATAGTGCTGCAGACTTATTCAGTGCTCATGGGTACTCACGCCTGGATCGCTGCGCTGCACCGGACTCGATCAGCCAAACGGCTCAATTCTCAACACTATGCGGCTCCTCAGCGATCTATCTGTGCAAAACGCTTAGCGTCGGTGATTGACACCGATAAAAGCTCGCATTACCGGCAACCGCCATCGCGCTGGGTATGCGCGAGGTCGAGCCAAGCCACTGCCCTCCAGGCGCTCAAGCCTGGGTGGCGTGCCTGGGCAAGGCAATGGATATCAACGCGGCGAGCAACACAAAGCCAGAGGAAATCCACAGGCAAGCCATCAGTCCATGGGACTGATAAACCCAGCCTGAAAGGATCGTGCCGATCAGCCGGCCCAGTGCGTTGGACATGTAGTAGAAACCTACATCCAGCGACACCCCATCCTCCTTCGCGTAGGAAACGATCAGATAGCTGTGCAGGGATGAGTTCACCGCAAACAACGCGCCAAACACCATCAGCCCACCCAACAGCACAATCTGCGGCGACCAGCCCGCTGAGAGACCCACTGCAATGGCAGCAGGCAGTCCGGCCAGCAACGCGGCCCAAACCGAGGCCGCTCGCCCATCGGGAACGTGAGCACGCTTTTTCCCGGTGATGTTCGGGGCCAATGACTGCACGATGCCATAGCCGATGACCCAAGCGGCCATGAAGCCACCCACCCGCCAGAAGCTCCAGGCAAACACGGTGCTCAGGTAGACCGGCAACGCCACCACGAACCACACATCACGGGCACCGAAGAGAAACATCCGCGCCGCCGAGAGGATATTGATCGCCCGGCTCTTGGAGAAGATGTCGCGGAACTTGGGTTTAGCCTTGGCTTTGCCCAGATCCTTCTTCAACAGGAACAGGCTGGCCAACCAGATCAGCGCCAGCACCGCGGCCATTGCCAGCAATGCGCCTGTGAATCCCAACAAGGCCAACAGCGCACCACCGAGGAAGAAGCCAACCCCTTTCAGGGCGTTCTTCGATCCAGTGAGGATCGCCACCCACTGGTACAACGTGCCTTGCTGATTATTTGGCACCAGCAGCTTGATCGAACTCTTGGCGCTCATCTTATTGAGGTCTTTGGCGATACCCGACATCGCCTGCGCCCCCATGACCCACGGGATGGTCAGCCAGACGGCAGGCACCGTAAGCATCAGCAAGGCGACCACCTGAAGGCCCAAGCCAATGTTCATGATGCGGTTCAGGCCCAGGCGAGCGCCAAGGTAGCCGCCCACCAGATTGGTGATGACACCGAAGATCTCGTAGAACAGGAACAGTGCAGCGATTTGCAGTGGCGTGTAGCCCAGCGTGTGGAAATGCAGCACCACCAACATGCGCAGCGCGCCATCGGTCAGGGTAAAGGCCCAGTAGTTACCGGTGACCACCAGGTACTGGCGCACTGGCGGGGAAAGGGCTGACAACGCCGTCATGATCGCTCCTTGTCAAACGGCCGAGCCGACCAGCCTGGCCAACTCGACAGCACGGTTGGCGTACCCCCATTCGTTGTCGTACCAGGCGTAGATTTTCACTTGGGTGTCATTGACCACCATGGTCGACAGCGCATCAATGATCGAGGAGCGCGGGTCGGTGCGGTAGTCGATGGAGACCAGGGGGCGCTCCTCATAGCCGAGGATATTTTTCAACGGGCCAGCGGCGGCAGCCTTGAACAGCGCATTGACCTCATCGGCCGAAGTGGCGCGCGCCACTTCGAACACACAATCGGTCAGAGAGGCGTTGGCCAGCGGTACGCGCACGGCATGGCCGTTCAGCTTGCCGCGCAGCTCGGGGAAGATCTCGGCAATCGCAGTGGCCGAACCCGTGGTAGTCGGGATCAAACTCATGCCCGAGGCACGAGCACGACGCAGATCCTTGTGCGGCTGGTCGAGAATGCTCTGGGTGTTGGTCAGGTCGTGGATGGTCGTGATTGAGCCATGGCGAATGCCCAGGTGCTCATGAATCACCTTGACCACCGGAGCCAGGCAGTTGGTGGTGCAGGACGCCGCGGTGACGATGCGGTGCTGCGTCGGATCGAACAGGTGCTGGTTGACGCCCATGACGACGTTCAGTGCCCCTGCCTCCTTGACGGGCGCGCACACCACCACGCGCTTCACGCCCTGGTCCAGGAAGGCCTGGAGTACAGCAACGGTTTTCATCTTGCCACTGGCTTCAATAACCAGATCGCAGCCCGACCAATCGGTGTCGACAATCTCTTTGTTAGCGGTCACCTTGATGCGTTTGCCGCCGATCACAACATGATCGCCCTCGGCGCTGGCTTCTTCGTTCCAGCGGCCATGCACCGAGTCAAAGTTGATCAGGTGCGCGTGAGTCGCGGCGTCGCCTGCCGGATCGTTGATCTGCACGAACTCGAACTCCGGCCAGCTCCAGGCTGCACGCAGGGCAAGACGACCGATACGACCGAAACCGTTGATCCCTACTTTGATACTCATGCTCATGCTCTCTTAAGGCCGCTGTCGGCGGGCAATATCGATGGGGTAATGTCGAACTGGCTGATGTCGCTGATAGGCCCGGCGCGACTCAGCAGCAGGCAGCAAGCCGCTGCGGGCGGTCACCCATCTCCTCGAGGCGCTTGGCGTCGGGACTGAGCCAGTGCTGGTTGGCATCCAGAGTGGCCTTCAGAATGGCGACCACCCAGTCAGGCAGGCTGGGGTGCAGGTGGTAATAGACCCACTGACCTTGCCGACGGTCTTCCAGCAACCCGCAAGTGCGCAATTGCGCCAGGTGGCGCGAAATCTTCGGCTGGCTCTCATTGAGTGCGCAGGTCAACTCACACACGCACAATTCATCCTCACGGACGATGAGCAGCATCAGGCGAATACGCGTTTCGTCAGCCAGGCATTTGAATACGGTGGTGGGTGTCAGATGGTCAGTCATAGAGGTCTCATTGTCTGGTTGCCACCAGCACAAGCATCTTGAGGCATTCAGGAATCCGGTAAAGGGTGTAACAGATGCCCTTCCCTCGCCACCCAAACGAACAGCGCGCACGTTCTTCAGGTTATTGCCAAGTATCGTCAAGGCTGTGATGGATGAATATATGATTATACGAATATGATGTAAAGTTTGCTGAATGTATCGCTGGCAGCCAGGATCACTGATTAACCTCTGACTTTGCTCGCATCAGTGCGCTATCAGTGATGAATTTACGAGCAATTCTGGCAATTCACATTCGATTCGTCGTATATTCAAATATTGTTATTCAATCGCTCATCACGGCTGCACTAGACGCTTCCATACCTCAACCTCACAGGAGCAGCTCCGACCCTTTTCAGGCTTTACATGTGCGCCAGCATGCACATATAGTCGCCACATGACTACATCCCTTACCCGAGCCAAAGCCATCGAGGCCGCCATCGAATCGATTGATGGCGCGTTCTTCAAGGCCCTGTGCGAACCACCACGAGTCGCCGTGCTGAAGCGCGTAATGCTGTTAGGCCGAGCAGATGTCACCGAAATAGCGGCTCAATTGCCCCAGGAACGCTCGGTCGTCTCTCGCCATCTCCAGGTGTTACTTGAAGCAGGGATCGTTCGTGCCACGAAGGTTGGCCGGCAGATGTTCTACGAGGTGGATGGCCCCGCCATCATCCAGCGCCTGGAAGACATCCTCCACCACACCAAGAACATGACGCCACTGTGCTGCCCAGGTAGATCGGATTGATTTTATTTGACCAAATAAGTGCATAGGTGCGCACATATGAACATGACAAACCAACCGTTCGATGTTGTTGTCATCGGGGCTGGCCAGGCTGGATTGGCCAGCGGCTGGCACTTTAAGCAACAAGGGCTCAACGCCCTCATTCTCGACGAGCAATCGCAACCTGGCGGGAACTGGCGTCACTACTACGACAGCCTCGAACTGTTCTCGCCGGCAGCCTATTCCTCTCTACCGGGATTGCCGTTCCCTGGAGCGCCAGGCCACTACCCTGTTCGCGACGAAGTGGTGCAGTACCTGAAGGAGTATGCCGACCTTTTCCAACTGCCTATTCTCCAAGATACTCAGGTCGTGCGGGTAGATCAGGAAGATGGGGGGTTCCAGATAACGGCCGCCAACGGACAGCGCATATTGGCAAGAGCCGTGGTCGTAGCATCGGGAGCCTTTAGTCGTCCCTATATACCCGATGTTCCAGGACTCGAAAACTTCAGTGGCGCTCACCTTCACAGTGCCGAATATCGGAATCCACAGGCTTTCAGCGGGCAGCGCATCATTGTGATTGGCGCTGCGAACTCGGCCGTGCAGATCGCGCATGATCTAGCCAAAGTGGCCACGGTCACGCTGGCTACCCGAGAGCCGATTCGATTCGTTGCGCAGCGGATTCTGGGGGCGGACTTTCACTTCTGGTTGAAATGGACAGGCCTGGAGAAAACCCGCTGGCTAAGTGACCAAAGTACGCCTGTGCTCGACGATGGCACCTATAAAAAGGCGTTGAACGCCAGACACTTCACGCAACAGGCGATGTTCACACAGACCACCTCAACGGGTGTTATCTGGACGAATGGTCAGCATGAGCGTGTAGACACTTTAGTGTTTGCGACAGGTTTCCGTCCGAACCTGTCATTTCTCGAAGGTTTGCCCGTGATGGATGACCGCGGACGAGTCATGCAGTGTGATGGACTAGCTACGCACGTCCCCGGTTTGTACTTTGTAGGGCTGCCAAAACAGCGCAACTTTGCGTCGGCCACCCTCAGAGGAGTGGGACCTGACTCCGGATACATCTTGCCGCATCTATTGCACTACCTGCGTACCTATGATGCAGAGTGGCTGCCCGCAGTGCGGCCTTGACCCTGTTGCTTCGATCGGTGCAACCCACAGCCACAAGCCGACCATCAGCCCCTGTTCATGCCATCGCACGTGCCGCTCCTTCTCTGGGCCCTGTGTCGCGGTTTCTGCCGCTACACTCAAGCAGAACAGGGCATTGCACATGAACATGGCGCGTTATCAGATACAAATTGCGCAAAACATGACGCCGTTTATAGCGCCTACTTATAGTGAGTCGCTCATGAACTTTCGATTGCTCACCGCTCTCATCGCGATGTCTTTTTCATGGTCCAGTGTGTATGCCGGCTACTGGATGGATTCAAATGGCAATCCATCCCCCGACACGGCATCAAGACGATCCATCGGAGAGTTTGGTGGCTGGCTGTTAACCACTTCCGATCCCGATTGGGAGAAAAAGTGGAATACTCCACCCGAAACCGCTCCCGTGTTTAACGAAGCACGAATGGTTACATTGGGTGAAAGAATCTTCACGCTGACCTTCTTTGCCAATCCGGAGCTGGATGCCAATCACGAAGCGAACATAACGTGCGATTTGAAAGTCATCAGGCCGGACGGTACAGAATCGATCAATCAACGAGATGTCGTTTGTTTTCAAGGACGCCTCAAGGAGGAGCCGAGCAATATATACCTCGCCGCCCCCGTGATCGATTTCCTCGCAGAGCCTGGCGATCCCATAGGCATCTGGACGATAGAAATCACTCTTAAGGACAATGTGCGCAAGGTTGTCATACCGCTCAAAACAGCATTCATGCTGAAGTAAGTTCGTGGCAATCCTGTCGATGCAGAAAAAAGTCACCGACCCAACGATTGCGCGAATGAGAGCCATGGGTCGAAAGCCACCCTCCACGACCGACGACACGTCCTCAGCCCTCCTACACTCACATGGCGATACAGTCCTGTTCGATTCACACGCCCACAGTCAGGCAAATCCGGGCTAGGCTGTTCCAGGCTTGCAATTCATGCACCCTCAGAAGGAGACTCCCATGGCATTGCGCATCAATGACCTCGTTCCCGATTTCAACGCCGACACGGACCAGGGCCCCATCGATTTTCACGACTGGATAGGCTCGGGCTGGGCCATTCTCTTTTCTCACCCGAAGGACTTCACTCCGGTGTGCACCACCGAATTCGGTGCCGTCGCGCAACTGGCCGACGAATGGGCCAAGCGTGGCGCCAAGGTCATCGGTGTGTCGGTAGACGGTGTGGAGGCCCACAAGAAATGGAAGGCTGACATAGAAGGCGTTTGCCGCACCAAGGCCGACTTCCCGATCATTGCCGATGAAGGGTTGGCCGTGTCCAAGGCGTTCGACATGCTCCCGGCCGAAGCCTACCTGCCCGATGGCCGTACTGCCGCCGATACCGCCACTGTGCGCTCGGTGTTCATCATCGGCCCGGACAAGAAGCTCAAGCTGTCGATGACCTACCCCATGTCCGTGGGTCGCAACTTTGCCGAAGTGCTGCGGGCCCTGGATGCCCTGCAGTTGACCTACAACGTGCCACTGGCCACTCCGGCCAACTGGTTGGCGGGCCAGGATGTGATCGTCGCCCTGACCCTCAATGATGATCAGGCCCGCGAGAAGTACGGCAACTTCGACGCCAAACTGCCTTACTTGCGCACCATCCCGGCGCCGAAGTAAGGAAACAGCAAAACGCCCGGGCTGTCGCCACAGCACCGGGCGTTTTTGCTCCATGGGCAGAGCTGCCCTATACCAGTCGCTCGATTTTCTGATGCTGCCAGACCCGTTTGTAGTAGGTGGTCTGCAGCGCCAGCATGCTCAGGTAAGCCACTGGAAACGCCATCCACACCCCTTGCAGCCCGAAGCGCGCATCCAGCAGGTATGCCACCGGCAACTCCACGCCAAGGATGCAGAACACCGAGATCGCCATCGGCACCATCACCGTTCCGCTGCCGCGCATCACGCCGCCAATCACCGCCTGGAAACCGAATACCAGCATACTCCAGAGCATGATGTGCAACAGGTGTGCCGCCTGGGCCCGGGTCGCAGGCTCGGTGATGAACAACCCCAGCAACCAGTGCGACAGCAAGTAGCCCAACAGCACCAAACCACCGGTCAGCCCCAGGTTGATCAGCAACCCGGTGCGCAGGATCGGCCCGATACGCTCGATTCGCCCGGCGCCGATGGCCTGGGCACCCAGGATCGATGCGGCGATCGCAATCGACAGGGCCGGGAACTGCACGTAGTTGACGATCTGCGTGACCGCCCCATAGGCGGCCGTGGCCTGGGAACCGTGCTGGTTGACCAGGGCCAGGATCACCAACTCCGACAGGGAAATCACCACCATCTGCAACCCCGTCGGCAACCCGATGCGCAGTACCTTGGCCAGGATTGCCCGGTCCAGACGCATCGCCGCCAACAGCGCGCGATCCAGCGCCAGGGCATGGCCCTTGCGATTCAAGCGCCACGCCAGCATCGCCATGGCCGCCAGGTTACCCGCCAGGCCCGCCAGCGCAGCGCTCTGGATGCCCATTTGCGGCAAGCCGAACCAACCGCGAATCAACGCTGGCGTCAGCAACAGCCCGACGCAGGTCGACACCACCAGCGCCAACAAGGGCGAGAGCGTATCGCTGACCCCACGCAGCAACTGGGTAAACAGCACAAACACCAGCAACGGCGGCATGATCCACATCATCACCCGCGCATAGGCCACCGCCTCTTCGAGCACATCCGCCGGGGTTCCCAACCCTTGCAACGCGTGACGCGCAAACACACTGCCCAGCACGGCGGCGACCAGCCCGATCATCGCCCCCAGCAACAAGGTACTGCCGGCAATCGCCTTCACCAAAGCTGGCTCTCGAGCCCCCCAGGCCTGACCGATCAACACCCCTGCCCCGGCACCGAGGCCGATGACCAGGGCAATGAAGAAGAACACGATGGGGAACATCCCGGACACGGCTGCCAGCGCCTGGGTGCCGAGCATTTGCCCGATATAGATACTGTTGACTGTGCCCGACATGGACTGGAGGAAGTTGGACAGGACCATCGGGGCGAGGAACAGCAGGTAGGTTTTCCAGAGGGGGCGTTGGGTGACGGGGGTTTGCATGGAGGATCCATCTCGGCTGGGGATGTGGCGAACGGAACCAATGAGACTGAGCTCAAGGTGCGGGTCACTGTACAGGTCCGGGACATAGACGAGTGCAGCGGTTCTATCCCCTCACCCCCGTCCTCGTCAATGCCCATCACCGGCATGGCTTGCCCGGCGCGGTTCGCCCTTATCCGCCGAGCGCAATGATCGCGGCGATCAGCACGGCACCGGTCACGGCCAGTGCCACAGCGCCAAACAAGGGTTTTGCACCGGCGTATTTCGACAGGATCCACCCGGCGATGAACAGCACGCACAGGCCCACCAGATTGGACAGGCGCACCGCGAGTGCGGTCTCCTCCAGCAACAGGAACGGTACCACCAGCGGGAACGTCGACAACACCACCAGCAGGAACACGCCCAACGCGCCCTTGAAATCCTCCAGGTGCAAGCCCGACTTCAGCGGCAGGCCCGGGTTGTCGATCAGCCGCTGGCGCAACAGTTCAAGGCCATCGCTGCCGGCGGCGGTGGCCAGGCGTGGCGACAGCGCATCGGCGATGAGCGCCTGGCCGGTGGTGGCGTCCGCGCCACCGCGCAGGGTCGTCAGCAACGTGTGGTTGCGGGTGCGCTCGATGACGCTGCGCAGCACGTACATCACCGCGTCAGCCAACCCCCACGCCAGGTTGCAGCCCAGCGCCGCGATCATCATGGTGCGCTCGGCCTCCTGCCCCGCCGTTGCCACGCTGATGGTGCCGGTGAACGTCATGGCCATCAGCAGGCCGAAGATCACCTCCGTGACACGCTCGACCGGATCGAGCACCCGGACCCGCTTTTGCTCGCCAGCACCTTGCATACGCCTTACCTCATGAAAATCAGTGGAATGATGCGTGCCAATTGTGCCTCAGGGGCATAGCCGCCCGTACTTCAGTGTAGTAACAAACCACGGATCGGCTGCCGGGCAATGAAGCAGCCCCTTGGTGATGTCGCTGGCAACGATGAGTGCCTGAACGCAGGTTCCGCACGCAGGCGCTGTCTATTTTCGCCCTGCGTGCTACACCTTTGTGGGCGCCCCTTCTCGAGTGGAACAACCAAATGACTGCCAGCCCCTTGCTGACCGCTTTTCTTCCCATTGCCCTGGGCATCATCATGCTGGGCCTGGGCCTGTCGTTGACCCCGGCCGATTTCGCGCGGGTGGTGAAGTACCCCAAGCCGGTATTGATCGGCCTGATCTGCCAACTGCTGGTGTTGCCGTTCTTCTGTTTCCTGATCGCCAACGGTTTTCGCCTGGAGCCAGCCCTGGCCGTCGGCCTGATGCTGCTGGCAGCGTCCCCCGGAGGTACCACGGCCAACCTCTACAGCCACCTGGCCCACGGCGATGTGGCACTGAACGTGACCCTGACCGCGGTCAACTCGGTGATCGCGATACTCAGCATGCCGTTGGTGGTCAATCTGTCGCTGCTGTATTTCATGTCGGCTGACCAAGCCATTCCCCTGCAATTTGCCAAGGTCTTGCAGGTGTTCGCCATTGTCCTGGTCCCGGTGTGCCTGGGGATGCTGGTGCGCCACTTCGCACCGCGCTTTGCCGCGCGCATGGAGCGGCCGATGAAGGTCGTTTCCGCGCTGTTCCTGCTCGGCACGGTGGCCCTGGCGTTTATCAAGGACTGGCAAACCGTGCTCGACTACGCCCCGGTGGTGGGCCTGGCGGCCCTGCTGTTCAATCTGCTGAGCCTGGCCATCGGTTACGGCGTGCCGCGCCTGCTGCGCCTGCCGCAACGCCAGGCCGTGGCCATCGGCATGGAAATCGGCATCCACAACGGCACCCTGGCCATCGCCCTGGCACTGAGCCCGAGCCTGCTGAACAGCCCGACCATGGCCATTCCGGCGGCCATCTACAGCTTCATCATGTTCTTCACGGCGGCAGGCTTCGGTTGGTGGGTCAACCGGGTCCACGGCCGGCAACTGGCGCTCGAGGCGCGGGAAACGGCCGGCTGATCGCACGGATAGCGGCCTGTGCAAGGCCCCACGAAAAACAGCGTTTTTCCAGTTAAGCGAACGCGGCCCCCTGTAGGAGCGAGCGAGCTCGCGATGGACGTTAACGATAACGCGTGTTTTCTGACTCAACGCGCTGCCCTTGAGTTCATCGCGAGCATGCTCGCTCCTACAATGCGCCCCGCTCTACTTAACTGACTGGCACGCCCTTTTTTGTTCGTCGGGTCGAAACCGATGGCTACAGCCGAGCCTCAATCGTGACTGACCCGGGCACGTTTGAGCAGCTTCTTGCAGCGCTCGGACAGGTGCAGCACCCGCAGCTGTTTACCGGCCTTGACGTAGCGCTCACGCAAGGTGTCCAGCGCGGCGATGGCCGAGTAGTCGACGAAACTCAGGTGGCGACAGTCAAGGGTCACCCGGGCCGGATCGTTGGCCGGGTCGAACTGGTTGAGAAAGGGTGTAGTCGAGGCAAAGAACAGTGTGCCGTGGACCCGGTAGAGCTTGCTGCCGTCGGCTTCCTGGTGGCTGTCGGCATAAAGCTGGCGAGCCTGCTGCCAGGCGAAATTCAGCGCGGCAACGATGATCCCACAGAGCACGGCGGTGGCCAGGTCGGTGAACACCGTGATCACGGTGACGGCGATGATCACCAGCACATCGTTCAACGGCACCTTGTTGATCACCCGCAGCGAGGCCCAGGCAAAGGTCTGCTGTGACACCACGAACATCACCCCCACCAGCGCCGCCAGCGGGATGCGCTCGATCAGCGGTGACAGGAACAGCACGAACAGCAGGATCAGCACCCCGGCCACCGCACCGCTGAGACGGCCACGGCCACCGGAACTGAGGTTGATCACGGTCTGGCCGATCATGGCGCAGCCACCCATGCCACCGAACACTCCCGACACCATATTGGCCGCCCCCAGCGCCACGCACTCGCGGTCTGGGTAGCCGCGGCTCTCGGTGATCTCGTCGGTCAGGTTCAGGGTCAGCAGGGTTTCCAGCAGGCCGACCAGGGCCATCAATATCGCGTAAGGCGCGACAATGCGCAGGGTTTCCAGGTTCCACGCAATATCGGGCAGCGCGAAGCCGGGCAAGCCGCCGGCAATGTGCGCCATGTCGCCCAGGGTACGGGTCGGCAGGCCCAGCAGGTACACCGCCAGACCGACGCCGAGGATCGCCACCAGCGCCGGCGGCACCGCGCGGGTCAAGCGCGGCAGCACGTAGACGATGGCCATGGTCAGCGCCACCAGGCCGATCATCATGTACAGCGGCGTGCCACTCAGCCAGCCTTCACCGCTCTTGAAGTGCTCCAGCTGGGCCAGGGCGATGATGATCGCCAGGCCGTTGACGAAGCCCAGCATTACCGGGTGCGGCACCATGCGCACCAGCTTGCCCAGGCGCATCAGGCCAAAGGCAATCATGATCAACCCGCCGAGCAACACGGTGGCGAGCAAATACTGCACCCCGTGCTGCACCACCAGGGCGACGATCACCACGGCCATCGAGCCGGCGGCACCGGACACCATGCCCGGCCGGCCACCGAACAGCGCCGTGAGGGTGCAGATGATAAACGCACCGTACAGCCCCATCAGCGGATTGAGGTGGGCCACCAGGGCGAAGGCGATGCACTCGGGCAACAGGGCGAACGAGGTGGTGAGTCCGGCCAGGACATCAGCACGCAGACGAGCAGGCTTCATGGAGTACCTAAACGATGGGCCGGCGAAAGCGGCCGCAGGGAATGGCGGGAAAAGAGGGCTGGGGATGTTACGCAATTGCCGGCCACCCGACCAGTTGCCAGGTCGTGGCAACTGGCGGGCGGCCCCCGGACCCCGACGCTGGCGCAGCGGTTTGATCAGTCTGTTCGGGCCGCTGGCCAGTCACCGGGAGTCATGGCGTGACCTGATACCCCTTCCCTTGCAGGCAACTGGTATAGACCGTCGAGCTGGTCGAGGTGCTGGTCTTTTCTTCCTCGCGGCGCTCCTGACGCTGACGCGAGCCTCCGACCACCATGCCCACCGCCGCTGTTTCCTTGGCTCGATCCTGGCGATACTCCTGCTTGACGTCGTCGTCCACCCGATCGTAAGCCTCGTCACGCTGATTACCCCTGACCTGCGCCCCCGCTGCACCTGCCGCCGCGCCCACTGCGGCGCCCTTGAGCCTGCCGCCTCCTGAAGAAGAGTCCGACGAAGTACTTTGACTGGCCGCCACGTTATGGCACTCGTTGATGTCCAGCTGGGTTTGTTCCGGGCTTTGGCCTTTGGTCGGCACCACCGACTCGGCCCATCCCTGGGTCCAGCAAACCGACAGCGCGACACATAGGCCAAGGGACGACAACCTGTTCATGATGACCTCCAAAACAGTGAGTTAGCGTGCAAAACGCCACGCCCGAGCGAACGACAGGCTCTTATCAGGGCGATGCCGAGCCCGGTGCAGTAGAAACAGTGTAGATCCCGCCGGTCGTCCTTCCCCGGCATCTGACGGACAACACCCCGGGGCGATCTATAGTTATGAGGGGTGAGCAACGGGATGTGATCAACATGAAACCTGTCGAACCCTTCTTCCGGGACACTGGCGCAGGCCCGGGCATCGTCTGCTTCCACGCCAACGCCAGTCACTCGGCACAATGGCGCGAGTTGCAGGATAGCCTGGCGGCGAACTTTCGAGTGCTGGCCCTGGACTCATGGGGTGCAGGCAAGAGTCCTCCTTGGCCGACCGACCGGGTCGTCACCCTGAGTGACGAAGTGGCCCTCGCCGAACCCGTGCTGGCCACAGCGGGCCAGCCGCTGATCCTGGTGGGCCATTCCTATGGCGCCGCCGTGGCGCTGGTGGCCGCGGCGCAGAACCCTACCCGGGTGCGTGCCATGGCCCTGTACGAACCGACACTGTTTGCCCTGCTCGATGCCGAGACACCACCGCCCAATGCGGCGGATGCCATTCGTGAGGTGGTGGCCAAGGCAAGGCTGTCCCTCGAGGCGGGCGACCTGGACAGCGCCGCGGAACGGTTCATTGACTATTGGATGGGTGCGGGGGCGTGGGAACAGATTCCGTCGCAACGCAAACCCGCCATCAGCGCCTCGGTGGTCAATCTGCCGGGCTGGGCCCACGCGCTACTGAACGAGCCGACACCGCTGCAGGTGTTCAGCGCCCTCGAGCTGCCGGTGCTCTATATGGTCGGCAAACACTCACCGGCGTCCTCGCGGGCCGTGGCACGGCTGTTGATCCGTGCACTGCCGAACGTCGAATGCGTGGAGTTCGAGGACCTGGGCCATATGGGCCCCATCACCCACCCGGACCCGGTCAATACCGCGATCATGCAGTTCATCGAGCGTCTTTAACGCTTGGCCAGCTCATGCTGGACGCATTGCTCGTAGTACGTCTGTTTGACGGCCGATGGTTTGAGGCGCGAAGTGCTGTTGTAGGTCTGCTCGGTGATCCCGAAGGCCGTCATGCGCATCCACGGCTGCGGGAACTTGCGGGTCTGCAACTGCTTGCGGGCGCCATACAGCGACATGCCGGAAAGCTTCGACTCCTGGGCGCCGGCGGCGATTCCCGAGCCCCAGTTGCACACATAACGCTCGTTTTTGCTCAGTTCCCTGGCGTGCGACCCAAGCGAGAACGCCGCCAGGGCGAACGTTGTCAGGGTCAATACAAAAGTCCGCATGGAGCAAACACCTAACCTGCTGAAAAGAAAGCAAGTTTGGCAACGAAGCGACAACTGGGGGGCCAGCAGTTTGCCTCATTTCGCAAAGACTTTCGCGCCGCCTGCGTACCCTGACGCACCTGCCCGCCGGGCCAATGCCCGCCCCTACTGGCGGTCGCGCTTGCCAGCACCGGCTTGAGGGATCTGCGTGACAAACTTGAATTGCTTGGGGATCGCCCATGGGTTGATCCGCCCACGCTCGACAAACGCTTGCAGATGCGCCTCCAGGATCTTGCGGTCCAGGTACTGGCCGGGCTCGCACACCACCAGCGCCATGGGCCGCTCGCCCCATTGCCGGTCGGCAATGCCGACGACCGCGACCGAGCGGACGGCCGCGTGCTCGTTGATCAGGCGCTCCAGGTCCTGGGGACGGATCCACTCCGTACCGGCCTTGACCCTGTCCTTGATTCGATCCTTGCCCTGCCTCTCGGCGCTGGCGTTGATAGCACGACCCATTGTTGTTGTTCTCCCCTGCGCACTGTTGGCGGGCTGCGTCGAATTGCGCTGGCTGGACTGTAGGTCCCGGGTCGCTGGGGTGCTTCTCATCAAACGACAATGGCTTGGCATTTCATGACAGGTGCGACGCCTGCACGCAACGCTCGCACAATCCTCAAACACCTCGGCACAGGGGCCCGCGCAACGTCTGCGGTGGGTGACTTCTGCGTTGCCGCTCGCTACCCTTGCGCTACCCGGGGCTTGAAATCATTCCAGGCCAACCCCCTACTCCATTCAGACGAGCATGTCATGAAATCCCCTGCCGGCTTGCTGCTGACGGGTATTGAGCTGGACCGTGCCAGCTCCATTCCCCTTTACCGTCAACTCTATTTGCAGATCCGCAAACAGGTGCTGTCCGGACGGTTGCAAGGAGGCGTACGCCTGCCCTCTACCCGCACCTTGAGCAAAGAGCTGGCGCTGTCGCGGATCACCATTCTCAATGCCTTCGACCAGTTGATTGCCGAAGGCTTCCTGGCCTCGCGCACCGGGGCCGGGACGTATGTCGGCAACGAGTGGGAAAACCGTGGCATCGCCGATGAGGATCGCCAGCGCCAGCCACCGCGCCTGTCCGACCTGAGCCAGTCGATGCTGTCGCTGCGCAGCAGTCATTTTCGCGGGGTGTCCTATGCCGACTGGGACCCCGCGAGCCCCACCTCGTTCCTGCCCAGCCACAGCACGTACGACGCGTTCCCGCAGCATATCTGGAAGCGCTTGATGAACCGCCACCTGCACAAGCCGACCAAGGCCATGCTCGGCTATGGCGAACTGCAGGGGTTGCTGGCCTTGCGCACGGCGATTGCCGAATACGTCTTCGATGCCCATGGCATCGACTGCAGTGCCGAGCAGGTGGTGATCGTTTCCGGCGCCCAACAGGCCTTCAACCTGCTGGGCATGCTCCTGCTCAACCCGCAGGACAGTGTGTGGATGGAGGATCCCGGACATATCGCGGCGCGCATCGCGTTCCAGGCCCAGGGTGGCCAGGTGGTGCCCTTGCCCATCGACGACCAGGGCATCGATATCGAGCAAGGCCTGGCCCAGTGCCCCGACGCGCGCCTGGTGTTTACCACGCCCTCGCGCCAGCACCCGCTGGGTATCACCATGAGTTATGCGCGGCGCCAGGCGCTCATCGACTGGGCCGCGCACAACCAGAGCTGGATCATCGAGGACGACTGCGACAGTGAGTTTCGCTACAGCGGCCGCCCCCTCCCCGCGCTCTATGCCATGGATCAGTGGGCCCGGGTGATCTATGTCGGCACGTTCAGCAAAGTCCTGTTCCCCTCATTGCGGCTGGGCTACGTGGTCCTGCCACAGGCCTTGATCGAGCCGTTCTGCACCTTGCGGGCGGTCATGGATCGCAGCCCGCCCACCCTCCTGCAGGCGGTGACCGCCGACTTCATGGTCGAGGGTCACTTCCTGGGGCATATCCGCCGCATGCGCACGCTCTACCAGGCTCGCCAGCAAGCACTGGTCGAGCACCTGCAACAACGCCTGGGCAGTTTCCTGCGCATCACCCCGGTGGAAGCCGGCATGCACCTGATCGCCTGGCTGCCAGCGGAAACGGATGACGATGCCATCGCCAAGGAACTGGCCCGGCACAATATCCACACCTATGCCCTGAGCGACTATTGCCTGCAGCACAGGTTGCCTCCGGCGCTGTTGATCGGCTTCGCCGGCACGCCCGTGGACAAGGCCCAGGAGCGCGTCGAGGCACTGGCCCGGGCACTGATCAGCATGGGCTACCTGCACCCGTGAACCGAGTGGTCTTATCAATTAACGAATAATGGATCTATCGAGAGTTCCCGACTGGCGCGATAAAGGCTGCGCCGGTAGACCCGGCGTCTGAACCAGGAACGACTCGAATGAACAATAAGATCCAAGAGCGATTCAATACCTTGCTCAGCCACAAGGCTGTCGAGGCCGGGGCCCCTCCCGTACTCACGCAGGCACTGGCCCGCCAGTTGCTCGATCGACTCGCGCAGCTGCGCCTGTTTGCCCATGCCTACCCGTTGCTGACCAACCTCACCCATGGTCGCGTCACCCCGGCCGACCTGCTGGACTTCGCTTATCGCCACGAACTGCAGGGCCTGAGCCTGCACCTGCTCGATGGCGAGGAAAACAGCCTGAGCCAGATGACACCCGCGCAACTGCAAGCGTTCGCCGACAAGGCCAAGGCCCTGGGGCTGGATGTACACCTGGAAATCAGCAGCACCCTGAAAAAAGACGTCGATCAAGTGATCGCCATTGCCAGGGCCGTGGGCACCCGCAACATCCGCGTCTACTCACGCTATGAAGGGGCGCTGTCCCGGGTCATGGACGTGATCGAGTCCGACCTGCACTACCTGGCGCAACAGGCCGACGAGCACGACCTGTTCTTCGACTTCGAACAGCACGAGGAGCTCAAGAGCGACGAAATCGCCCAGCTGCTGAGCCGGCTCAACCATCCTCGCCTGCATGCCTTGTTCGACTTCGGCAACATGATCAATGCCTGCGAACAACCCCTGCAGGCCCTGCGTAACCTGGCCCCGCACATTCGCCAGACCCACCTCAAGGGTGTACGCGTGGTGCCCGAGCAAAACGGCTTCGGCCATTACGGCGTGCTGCAGGGCAGTGACGAAGATGACCTGCCCAATGCCCGCATGCTGTTCGAGCTGTTGATGCTCGGCGAAACAACGCCGCAAGTGATCGCGTTCATCCTTGAGCAGGAGAACCACTATGTCGCCCCGGCGTTCCGCCAGACCGGTGAGGTCGCCGACCCGTTCATTGCCTACCGGGAAATGAGTGAAACAGCGCTGCCCGTAGGCTTCACACTGGAGCGAATGCTGGCCGATGAACACCGCTGGGCGAACAACCAGGTCGCCTATGTACGAAGCCTGCTGGCCGAATTCCGCACCCTGGCCCAGTTGACCCTGGACAACCACGCGAACGCCTGACCCTGACGTGACAACCGGCACTGCCGACTCAATGATGCCTGGAGAACAATAATGACAACTCGTGACAAGGCCAAATGGCTCAGATTCCTGATTCTCATCCTCGGTGGCGGCACCATCTACAAGCTGGCGAACCTCAAGGACGCCTTCTATGTGCCCATGCAAGAATTCATGGGATTGACCCACACTGAAATCGGCCTGCTGCTCAGCGCCAATGCGATCATCGCCACCGCACTGTTTGTCGTCGGCGGCATGCTCGCGGACCGTTTCGACACGCGCAAGCTGATCCCCATCGGCCTGATCGGCACTGGTGGCCTGGGCCTCTACCTGGCGACCTTCCCGCCGTTCAGCAATCTGCTGATCGTGTTCAGCCTGTTGGCGGTCTGTGCCGACTGCCTGTTCTGGCCTTCGCTGCTCAAGGCCATTCGCAACCTGGGCGACGACAAGGAACAAGGCCGCCTGTTCGGCCTGCTGGAAGGCGGGCGTGGCGTGGTTGATACCCTGGTCGCGTTTGCCGCCCTCGGTGTCTTCGTGGCCATGGGCTCCGGTGAAGCGGGCTTGAAATCGGCGATCCTGTTCTACTCGGTTATCGACATCCTGGCCGGCACACTGACCTGGTTCCTGCTCAAGGGCGGTACCACGCAGTCGGTCGCCAAGCCCAAGAACAGCCTGGAAAACCTGCTCGAAGCCATCAAGGTTCCCGGTATCTGGCTGGTCAGCCTCAACGTGTTCATGGTCTACATCGTCTACTGCGGCCTGACCTATTTCATTCCCTACCTCAAGGAAATGTATGGCCTGCCCGTGGCACTGGTCGGCGCCTACGGCATCATCAACCAGTACTTCCTGAAGATCCTGGGCGGGCCGGCCGGTGGTTTCATTGCCGACAAGCAGTTCAAGAGCCCGAGCCGCTACCTGAAGTGGGCGTTCCTGGCGCTGTTGCCGGCCATGGCGGTGATCATGCTGATCCCGAAAAACCCGAGCTTCATCTACGCCGGTATGGCGGCCACCCTGTCCTTCGCGCTGATTGTGTTCTCCATGCGCGGCGTCTTCTGGGCGCCCATGGGTGAAGTCGGCATTCCCCAGCACATCACCGGCTCGGCCTTCGGCATCGGTTGCCTGATCGGTTATGCGCCGGGCATGTTCGCCTATGTGATCTATGGCGCCATCCTCGACCACTTCCCGGGCGAGCTGGGTTACAACTATGTCTTCAGCCTGATGAGCGTGCTGGCCATTATCGGCTTCATGGTCTCGAGCCTGATGTACAGGGCTGTACGCAACAACGCCACGGCCACTGGCGGGGTCGCCGCCTCCCAGGCTTGAGTGCCTGTCACTTGATCGGGAAGAGGCGCTGGACAAGGCCTCTTCCTGGCGGGGACCGGTAGCGACCACTCGATAATCGCCCGGAAGAAAACAGGGACGCTCCCTGTTCATGAATTCAGCTCCAGACATCGGCTAAAAATCATCATGAATCAGCACGGTATTTCCCAGTAAGCTGGCTGCCACGCATCGATCAACGATGTGCGACTGGCGAACACCCTGGAAACCACCTGTTGAATGATGAGGCAAGGATGCTGACCACGCTTAAGCGCTACCCGAGAGCAGTCAAATTACTGCTGTCGGCCCCCCTGATATTGACCCTCGCGCGGGGGATCACCCTGCCTTATCTGGTCATCTACCTTGCCAGCCGTTTCGGCCTCAGCGTCGCCGACATCGGCCTGGTCATTGGCAGCACACTGATCATCGGCTCGCTGCTGAGCCTCTACGGTGGCTTTCTGGTGGACCGGATGCCCAGCTACCGGTTGATTCTGGGCTGTTGCGCGGTGTTCACCCTGGGGTTTCTCGGCGCCTTTCTTGCGCCCGATCTCTGGCTGTTCTACCTCTGCCTGGTGCTGATCAACCTGGCGTATGCGGTGATCGATATCGCGGTCAAGGCAGGGTTTGCCAGCCTGCTCCCCGTCACCGAACGCAGCGAAGTGTTCTCGATCAAATACACCCTGACCAATATCGGCTATGCCATTGGCCCGTTTATCGGGGCCGCCATGGCCAAGCTGGATATCAGCCTGCCATTCCTGTTGTCCGCCGGGCTCGGCACAGGGTTCTTCTGCCTCTATTTCGTCTGGGGCGACAGAGACCTGAGCAGCGCCGATGGGGCTCACCCTTCCACACCGTTCCTGGCCGTGGGGAAACTGCTGCTGCAGGACTATCGGTTAGTCTGCTTCACCCTCGGCGGGCTGCTCAGCGCCGTGGTCTTTGGCCAGTTCGCGGCCTACCTGTCGCAGTACCTGGTGGTCACGACGACGCCCGAGACCACTTACCGGATCATCAGTGCCGCGCTGGCGACCAATGCGCTGACGGTGATCGGCTTGCAGTACGCCATTGGCAGAAGGATTTCCCACCGGCACCTGAGTCGGTGGCTGGCGGCGGGGCTGAGCATGTTCATACTGGGTCTGGCGGGCTTTGCCCTGTCGACCACGGTGGTGCTCTGGGTGATTTCCATGGTCATTTTCACGATCGGCGAAATTATCGTGTTCCCGGCTGAATACATGTTCATCGACAAGATCGCCCCCGACCACCTGCGCGGCATGTATTACGGCGCGCAAAACCTGGCCAGCCTCGGCGCGGCACTGGGCCCGGTGCTGTGCGGCATCGTATTGGCGAGCCAGCCCCCCCACTACATTTTCTACATGCTCGCCCTGTTCATTGTTGCGGGGGGATTGTTCTACTGCCTGGGGGCTTCCAGCCTGAGTCATGCCAAGGTTCAGGAAGCTGATTGAGGATCGGCGTCCGACAGTCGCACCTTGCGTGATTCATTTGGCGCGGATAACACTCACGCTCAGGGATTCGGTACAGCGTTATGGCCCCGCGAGCCCTGCGCCACCGGACCTGGGTTCACGTCAATCAACTCGACCGGCACAGGTGTTTCATTGTAGACCGTTGGACGTGCTTCCTTGCCGCGTGCACCTTGACGCAAGCGATACTCAATGGCCAGTTTTTCCCCGTTCCAGTACATGCGAACAATGTCTGTCCGATTCATGTTCACCGCGATTGTAAAATTGGCGGGGAGAATAGAGGCGGCAGGAACCACGGTGATTTTGAGTTGCGGTTCAATCGCCCTGGACGAAAGGTGCGGCGCGCAGTGGCGATTGTAAGCGAATGCCGTAAGCCCCCTCCTTTCGTTGGTCGTCTTCAGGACAACACTGTTCTCACAAGTAAAATCCTGGAAGTGTTTGACGAGGCCTAGTGTCAATGCCAGAAAAAACAGCACCCATCCGGTCTTTCGCGAAATCGCCTCGAATCGCGTGTACCGCCCTTCATTGTTTCGTGTGTCGTAATGATCGATGACGGCAGCCGCCAGGTTGGCCACCAGGCACAACAGCGCCCCATACATGATCCACGCTGGGTAGCCATACAAGATTAATGAGCCACGTTTCCCGGGAACCACAAAGTGGTCGGTGACCACACCAAAGGTTCCATAGGCCAACAAGACGACTGACAGCGTGACATTCCACAAGCGAACCTTGAACGGGACCGTATTCGGAACGTAAGCCGATGCAGAGTACATGTCGCTTGCGTTACTGGATGTGCGGGTTTGTTCCTCCGGAGGAGTCTGCCTTGGCTGTTGGTATTGGTCCATCGCTGACTCTCCGCACATGACGTTGAGCTAAAAGACGACAATTTTTGCACCCAAGGGAAATTTCATACTCGGCAACTCGAGTGTTCTGCGTGCGAGTTGAGGATAGGTTATTTGTGGCGGGCCGCTTTGCGCCTGCGTGCCCTACCGTTCGGCCTCGTTCGCGTCCTTCCCTCCCGGCTGCCGCCACCCGGCCAGCATCCGCTGAGCATTCTCCTCGCAGCCCATGCCTTCGGGCTTGCCTTCGATGCCGGCGATGATTTCCAACAGCCGCGCTCGGTTCTGAGCCAGGCGCTGCTGCATCGCGTCGATCTCGGTGACCTTGCGCTGCAGGCTTTCCAGCAGACGGCCGTGGTTGTCGGTGCGCTGAGCCGGGTCAGGCATGAGGTTGCGCATCTCATCCAGGCTGAAGCCGGCCTGTTGACCACAGCCGATGATTTCCAGCGCGTGCAGCGTCTGCTCGGAATAGTCGCGATAACCATTACCCAGGCGCCGGGCGCTAATCAAGCCACTGGCTTCGTAGAAGCGGATGCGCGAGGCGGCCAGGCCACTACGCCGGGCGAGTTCGCCGATCTTCATTTAATTGGGGCTCCCCTATTGACCTTAAAGTTGACTTTAACCTTAGGCTTTGTCGTATCAAAGCCCCGCCGACGTCCGGCTATCCACGAGCCGACGCACGGCGCCCAACCTTCCGGAGAGTCCCATGTCCCCTTTCGAGCCCCTGCAGTTGCCCAATGGCGCCGTCATTCCCAACCGGATCGCCAAGGCGGCGATGGAGGAAAATCTCGCCAATCAGGACCAGACTCCATCGGACCCGTTGCTGCGCCTCTACCAGGCCTGGGCCGAGGGCGGCGCAGGGTTGCTGCTGACCGGCAACGTGATGGTCGACGCCCGCGCCATGACCGGTCCCGGTGGTGTTGTGCTGGAGGAAGGGCAGCGGCTGGAGCGCTTCCGCGAATGGGCGCGCATCGGCCGCACGCAAGGGGCGCAGTTCTGGATGCAGATCAACCACCCCGGCCGGCAGATGCAGGCCAATCTCGGCCAGCCCACCGTGGCACCCTCCGCCGTGGCGCTGGAGATGGGCGGATTGTCGAAACTGTTCCCGGTGCCCAAGGCGCTCGACGAAGCGCAGATCGCCGCGCTGATCCAGCGCTTCGCCCGCACCGCAGCCTTGGCCGAACAGGCCGGCTTCAGCGGGGTGCAGGTGCATGCCGCCCACGGCTACCTGCTGAGCCAATTCCTTTCGCCCCTGAGCAACCGCCGCGAAGACCGCTGGGGTGGCTCCCTGGAGAACCGCGCGCGCTTGCTGCTGGAGGTGATAAAGGCGGTGCGCGCCCAAGTGTCGCCGGGCTTCTGCGTGGCGGTGAAGTTGAATTCGGCGGATTTCCAGCGCGGCGGCTTCGAGCCGAGCGACGCACGCCAGGTGGTGCGCTGGCTCAACGAGCTTGCGGTGGACCTGGTAGAACTCTCCGGCGGAAGCTACGAGGCGCCGGCCATGCAGGGCGATGCCCGTGATGGCCGTACCCTGAAACGCGAAGCCTACTTCCTCGAGTTTGCCCAGGAGATTGCCGCCATCGCGCGCATGCCGGTCATGGTCACCGGTGGCATTCGCCGCCTGCCAGTCGTGGAGCAGGTGCTGGCCGGCGGCGTGGCCATGGCCGGCATCGCCACCGCGCTGGCGGTCAACCCGGCACTGCCGGGCCTCTGGCAAGCGGGCCAGGTTCAGGCCAGCGCCGAGCTGCCGCCGATCCGCTGGAAGCGCAAGGCCCTGGCCGCGTTGGCCTATATGGCCCTGGTGAAGTTCCAGATGCGCCATCTGGCACACGGCAACCCGCCGGCCCCGAACGCCTCACCGCTGTGGGCATTGCTACAGGAACAATGGGCGAGCCTGCGCCGCGCACGGCAGTATCGCCAGCTGATGAGCCGTCGGGCAGGCTGATACTTTGAGTGGGGGCCCCGCGGTTCAGTGGACCACTCCCTTCGCAGAGCTGACCAACAAAGTAATTCTCGGTAATGCCGGTAGCGGCAAATCTACCCGCGCCCGCGCCCTCGGCAAACGCCTGGGCCTGCCCGTGGTGCACCTGGACACACTGTTCTGGGAGCCCGGCTGGGTCGAACCCGACGCTCAGCAGTTCCGCGCACGGGTCAGCGAAGCGATCGGACCGGGCCTGGATTTGTGAGGGCAACTATGCCCGGCGTACATTCGACCTTCGCCTGCCACGTGCCGACCTGATCATCTGGCTCGACACGCTCAATGAAGTGGCCAGGCAGCTAAATAGCCGCCCTCGGAAAACACTAGACTACGAAACACCCGCTGAACGATTTAGCCAATCTGTTGCGTCGACCGGCTGAATCCACAGCCAGAAGTGGACACTCAGAAACTTAACCACGCACCAAGTAGGCCCCTAACGGAACCCGATGTCGCAGCTTCTTGCATTTGCCGGGTGCGGGCTGATGCCCCGGCGAGCGATCAGGAAACCAGATCCGGCATTTACCCGGAGGCGGCAAATGGCCGCGGGGAATCTCAACCTTATCGTACGCGGGCTCTGGCTCGACAGAAGCCATTTGCAATTCTCCTTCGGGCCGAGGTCTGCCAGCCGTCGGTGAATCCGATACCCAATCTGCCTTTGCGCGAGCGAAGTTGCCAGCGTCGCGCCCAGTGTCCTGAGTGGATTGCTCAGCAACGGCCATTTCTGCTTCGCGGCGTCTTTGGGTCTCCTCTTCCAGCCCCTTCTGTACTGCGACCAGGTCCTCTTTGGCGTTGAGTGGGGTACCCGAAGACTGGGCCCGCTGCGCCGCCTGGATCAATTGGAAGTTGCGGTTGCGTAACTCGACGTTGCGACCAACCCGCATGTTGGAGCGCGCCGCCAACGTTTCAGCCTGCTGGTACTGCCCCTGCTGAAGACGCAACACACCGAGATAATGCAGCGTCGCGGGATTGTTCGGCTGGATATGCAGGGCACGCTCCAGCGTGGCAGCGGCTTGGTCCAACTGGCCATTTTCATACTGCCGCGAGGCGGTTTCGATCAGGGTGGTTGATGCGCTGTTACTTTGTGAGGCCGCTCTTCGCTCGGCAGCAACCGAACAAAGCGACGCGACGGCGCAGAAGGCCAGGATGAGACCCGGCAGAAAACTCTTGGTTGACATCAGGGGGCGGACTCGGCTGATCTCGGACGGCACTGCCGTAAAACAGGCCACAGCGCTGCTCGGCATCTCCGATACAGGGCCCCTATTGACCTGGCCAGTACCCTGAAGTTCCCGCTGCAACGGCCACCGTAACTACACCGATGAGTTCAAGACTCAGACCGTCGCCTTCCGGCCAGGCGCAGCCTTTCAGGCAATGTTGGAAATGGCCTGAAAAAGTTTTGTGGAGCTCAGGGAATCGAACGACAGTCGCAGCGGTCCAACACATGGCAGGACAACGGGCGCGAGATGCCCAAAGTATCGCCTGCCGACCGCCATTGCCTTCGGGAGAACCCATTGTTAACTGTCTTTCTGCGTCAAGTTTTCCGGTTAGCGATACTGCTTTCTTCCGTTGGCATTTCGTCCTCTGTTTTCGCCTGCCCAGTAGGGCAGCGCCAAGTCTGCGTGGTCGCTTGTTTTTGTGCTCCTGGCTCCGAAGAGGAAATGGGGGAGATCTTCGAAAACATGAACCAAATGGCGGCCTCTGGATTACAGAATTGGATTGTGCAATCTCGCAACACCGCGGCAGCGGGCGATACTCGGACAATCCCGCTGAATATCCGAGCCCAACTCGAACCCTACTATGACATTCAGGTGCTCGATTCGGCTCGCTACAAGATAGGCGATGATGTGGAGCTGAACGCCGCACACACCATGCTGCAAAATCCCGATGTAAATGCAGTCACCCTCATAGATATCATCGTCTTTCGCAGTCCCGATGATGCACTTAACAATGTCGCGCTGTGGGCGCATGAATTGAAGCACGTGCAGCAGTACCTGCAATGGGGTGTTCGCGAGTTTGCCACTCGCTATACCCGTGATTACACAGCCGTCGAGGCCCCTGCTTACGAGATTCAAACCCAGGTAGCTAGAGCGCTAAGAGCCAGCCTGGCCCATCCAGAGCCTCCTCGACAGCCTTGAGTTCAAAGGGTTGAACCTAGTCGGCTAATCATGGGTGAGTGACTTGAAACGCCCCTTTGTAGACGTCTTTGAACGTCCGTAAAGGGCGATAGCTGCCCTTGGCGACAGACAACAATCGGCCAGAAGCGGACATATCAAACACCTCAATTACCAATAGCTAGTGCGGTAGTTTCCGGACAACCGTTTCAGGGCCAATCAGGTGGGTGTCGCATATGTGTTAGGCCAAGACGCAACGGTCAGCGTGTCGACGAGGATCTTTTTGCATAACCCTAGATGTTCCTGACGTTTCAGATTCCGACCAGTTACCCCTATTGCTGGATTTTCCGCCCAGGCAACACCGCCGCGCATTTCACTTTCCGCCCTCCCGTAATGACCTCGCGACCCTTCGTCCCAATATGCGAACAAACTGTCCCACCACGCCCATAGTATCGCGCCCGCGATACCTACTATAGGGCCGGGACCTCTGCCCAACTGGCAGGGGCCAATTACCTCTACCGGATGCACATTTTGCGCACCGTCGTATAAGTAGATTGGAGACAACAATGACAAAAGTCGCCGCAGCCCAAGACACTCCTTCACCAACCTCCCCCTCGGCACCCGCCATTATCCGGTCGTCGGTGCGCCAGCATTCGATCAAGGTGGAGCTTTGCACGCCCGCCATCGGCGCCGAGCTCAGTAACATCAGCCTGGCCGACGCTGCTCAGGACCCCGAATTGATCGCGCAAATCCGGACCCTGTGGCTCAAGCACAAAGTGCTGTTCTTTCGCGACCAGAACATCACTGCAATGGAGCAGCAGCATTTCGCGGCGCAATTTGGTGAGCTGGAAGCCCATCCTCTTGCTCCGAGCCATCCAGAAGCGGACAAGCTACTGATGCTGTACCGCAACCTCGGCTCGAAGCCCAATTACGTCGAAAAGGCCAGCCGCGAAAACCTCTGGCATGCCGATGTCACCTACAAGAAGGCGCCGCCCCGCGGAGCGGTACTGCGCTGCGAAATGGGTCCGGAGACTGGTGGCGACACCATGTGGTCCAACATGGTGATGGCTTACGAAAAACTGCCACAGGCCATCAAGCAACGGATCGACGGCCTGTACGCAAAACACGGTGCCGAGCAGACCTTTGGTGCCCAGTTGCCACTCGAAGAACGTCATGCGATGGCCGCGAAGAACCCTGCCGCTGAACACCCGGTAGTGCTTACCCATCCGGAAACGGGCGAAAAAGTGCTGTTCGTCAACTCCGCGTTCACCACCCATTTCTCGAATTTCTTCAACTTCGAGGATATCCGCTACGGCCAGGACTTTATGCCGGAGGCTCATCATCTGATGAACTATCTGATGTCTCAGGCTGCGGTTCCGGAGTACCAGGTACGTCTGAAATGGCGAACCAACACGGTTGCCATGTGGGACAACCTACAGGTTCAGCACTACGCGGTGGCTGACTACGGCAATGCGCCAAGAAAGATGCTGCGCGCCACCCTGGCGGGCACCCCGCTCACCTGATCCTGACAGTCCCCCAGAGAATCCAGGACATCCGACCATCAGAGATGGTCGGGCGGCCTTGGTTGCCAGCAAATACTCGATCTGAACCGCATCAAAGGAGATAGATATGCTCTACGAACACGTCGACACCGCAGTCATCGATGGCGAATCACTGCCGTGGATACCGTTTACGCCCTATGCGGAAAACGTCCTGCTGAAGTACTTCAAACTTGACCCGATCCGCGGTGAATGGATCGTCATGATGAAGGCGCCGCTCGACATGCAACTCCCCAAGCACCACCACACGGGGACGGTCATGGTCTACACGATCGAAGGCCAGTGGAAATACAAGGAGCATGACTGGATCGCCGGCCCTGGCAGCATCGTGTACGAGACGGCTGCATCGACTCACACACCTGAAGTCGTCAGCACGGGAACCGCAGACGGGTATTCGCTCATGCTGGTTCAAGTGACTGGCGATCTCGCGTTCCTGGACGGGAACGACAACATCGTCGCGCTCGAAAACTGGAAGTCCGGGTTGCAGCGCTATCTTGCCTATTGCGAGCAGCATGACATCGCACCGAAAGACCTGACGGCATTCAACTGATCTGGATTTCATGGAGAAACCCGGCTTCCCCGGTTTTATGGGGTAGCCGGGGCAGTTGCCAGATCGCAAAGATCCAGGGGAGAGAAACGGGCTGTCTCGGTTCGCGGTGTTGACGCGGAATCTGACAAGGGCCTGGCTACCTGTCCGCTCCCCGATCACAGACTTACGAACGGAGCGATGCCATGAATGGTTTGATGATGCAAAAGCAGCTATTGATTTCCTCGCTCATTGAGCACGCCGATCGCCATCATGGCGATACGCAGATCGTGTCCCGGAGGGTGGAGGGCGATATCCATCGCTACACTTTCCGTGACTGCCACCGTCGCGCGCGCCAGATGGCCAGTGCATTGACCAGCCTGGGCGTCCAGCCCTCCGACCGGATCGGCACGCTGGCCTGGAATGGCTATCGTCACCTGGAGTTGTACTACGGCGTGTCCGGCATGGGTGCCATTGTGCATACCATCAACCCTCGCCTGCATGAAGACCAGGTCGCCTACATCGCCAATCACGCCGAAGACCAGTACATCTTCTTCGACTTGACCTTCTTGCCGCTGATCAAGGCCATCGCTGGTCGCTGCAATACGGTCAAGGCGTTCATCGCCATGACCGATCACGCCCACATGCCGACAGACGCCGGAATCGACAACCTGCTGTGCTATGAAGATCTGCTTCAACGGGGGGCCTCTGACTACGCCTGGCCGATTTTCGACGAGGACGCCGCCAGTACGCTCTGCTACACCTCTGGCACGACGGGCAACCCGAAAGGGGTTTTGTACAGTCATCGCTCATCGGTGCTGCACACCTATGCGGCCGCGCTGCCTGATGCCCTGAATTGTTCGGCGCACGACGTGATCCTGCCCGTTGTGCCGATGTTTCATATCAACGCCTGGGGGCTTCCCTACATCGCGTGCATGGTCGGGGCCAAACTCGTACTGCCCGGACATGCCTTGGATGGAGAATCGCTATTCGAGCTGCTCGAAGCCGAGCAGGTGACACTCTGCGCTGGTGTCCCGACGGTGTGGCAAAGCCTTCTTAGTCATCTGGAAAAAACGGGCCAGCAATTCTCCAGCATGAAACGCACCATCATTGGTGGCGCGGCCTGCCCCCCGTCCATGCTGCACACGTTTCAGGAAACCTACGGCGTAGCGGTATTGCACGTCTGGGGGATGACTGAATTAAGCCCTATCGGAACCGTCGGCACCCTGAAGGCCAGGCACGTTGAAATGTCCTCGGCAGAGCGTTATGCCGTGCAATCCAAGCAAGGCCGAGCGGTGTTTGGCGTCGACATGAAAATCGTTGACGCTGATGGCATGGAGTTGCCCTGGGACGGCGCAACTTCAGGTGACCTGTTGGTGCGTGGGCCATGGGTGGTGCGCGATTATTTCAGGAACGAAGGAAACAGTTCGCTGCTGCTTGAGCACGCAGGCCAAGGATGGTTCCCAACCGGCGATGTGGCGACCATCGATGTCGATGGCTTCATGCAGATCACCGATCGCAGCAAAGATGTGATCAAGTCGGGTGGCGAATGGATAGGTTCCATCGAATTGGAAACCATTGCGATGGCCCATCCGGCAGTTTTCCAGGCGGCCTGCATTGCCGCGAAACACGCGAAGTGGGACGAACGCCCATTGCTGATCGTCGTCAGGAAACCGCAAGCAACACTGACGCGGGAAGAACTGCTCGCCTTTTATGAAAGCAAGATCGCGAAATGGTGGACGCCGGATGATGTGATCTTTGTCGACACGATTCCGTTGGGTGCTACGGGCAAGATCCAGAAGAACCGACTGCGGGAGCAGTTCGGCGACCATCTGATGGTCAAAGCTGTCGGCTGAGCGTTGTAAGGATCGATCCAGTCCTACCTGTGCACAATGGCAGGGCCAACGGTGGCAGATGCCAATACCGTTCGCCCTGCCATTGCACCGACGCTATCAAGTGGCTAAACATGCCCCTTGCTCAAGCGTCATATCGCTGGACGCTAGCGCCTAGCGTTCCAACTGCTCGAGAAACTCCAAGAGCAATTCATTGACTTGATCGGCGCTCTCTTCCGCGGCGCTATGGCCCACGCCGGGTAGCAGTACCTTCTTCTGCAGTCCGGGTAGATAGGTGTCGAGCTGGTCGTAGAGACCGCGGATTTCGACTGGTTCAAGTGAAGGGTCGGCAGCACCACCGATAAACATGCTCGGCTGGCGGACCACCGCACCGTCGAGAAACGCAGTGATTTCCCAGTTCCGGTCGCGACAGCGGTAGTAGTTCAGGGCACCGGTAAACCCTGTGCGGGTGTATTCAGCGACGTAGTAGTCGAGCGACCGCGCGCTCAACCAAGACGGGAACGCCTCCTTTGGCTCAGTGAAGGCGTTGAGAATGGGCTCACCGGCCTCGACGAACAGGCGCCAGCGTTCGGCCCCGACAGCGCTGCCGGAGATCGAATAGAAGACGCTACGCAATGTTTTTCTCGTATCGCTGGCCAACTCGCGATCCGGCTTATCGATCTGCTGGAAGTACAGGTGGTGATACACCCTGCCCTTCGCCATTGCCTGCAAACCTACGGTCGGTTTGACCTTGCCGCGCGGTGGCACCGGCGTATTGAGCATCACCAGGCCACGGAACAGATCCGGTCGCAGCATGGCCGCCGCTTGGGCCACCCAGGCACCCAAGTCGTGTCCAATGATCACCGCGGACGTTTCGCCCAGGGAAGCCATCAAGCCGACCATGTCGCCGACTGACTGACTCATGTCATAGGCTTCAATGGAATCGGGTCGATCGGTTTGCCCGAATCCCCGTTGATCGGGGACGACGACTCGAAAGCCGGCCTCGGCCAACGCCACGATCTGGCGCCGCCACATGTACCAAAGGTAGGGAAAACCGTGCAGCAGAATGACGAGCGGGCCCTGTCCTTCGTCGATGTAATGCATGCGAATGCCGTTGAGTTCGGCAAAGCAGTGGTTGAATGCATCAGGGTCATCGGCATCCACTGGCTCCATTGCAGCGAGCGGCTGACCGATGCGCATTGCGGCGCGTGTGTCCATCATCTACCTCCATCTTTTTTTAGTTGTCGGCCTGAAGGTAGCCCTGACAGGGTGTCCTGCACTAAGCTTCTCAGGACACAATCTGGTGAAATTGGGACATGAGGGAAAGCATGTATACCTTGACGCGAAGCGCCAGCCTTACCAACTATGAACAGGTTGCCCGTTCAGTGGGACTGGATCCTTTTCGTATGCTGCGGCTGGCCAAGCTGCCGGCCAGTGCACTCGACGATTCGAATATCATGATCAGTAGCGATTCGGTTGGGTGGCTGCTGGAGGAGTCAGCCCATCTGTCTGGCCAAGAGGCCTTCGGACTGCTGCTCGCGGAGAAGAGACACCTTTCCAACTTTGGCATGCTGGCGCTGCTCATCCGCGAAGAACCAACACTTCGCGCAGCCTTGCAATCTTGCGCTCGCTATATGCGGCTACATAACGCTGGCGTGGAATTGCGGCTTGAGGATGTAGGCGACCTGGTCCTGCTGCATTTAGGTGTGAATATGCAGGGTCATCACGGCGTCTGGCGCCAGGCTATCGAACAGTCGGCTGGCGTCGGACTGCGGACGTTGAGCATGCTGACGGGCAATACGTTACGCCCGGTAAGAGTCAGTTTCACTCACGAGCGCCCTGTCAGCCTTGAAGTGCACCACCGCGTGCTGGGAACAGCCATCGAGTTTTCACAGGAGTCCAATGCCATCGTTTGCCGAAGGCGAGATCTGGACATGCCGATCCTTACTGCAAACCCGGCACTGCATCGCGAGATAAAGCGATCGCTGGACATGCAGTTGGCTAACCTGCGTGACGAGCCAGCGCAGCGGGCGCGCCAGATCGTCAAGATGCTGCTGCCAAGCGGACTGTGTTCCGTCGATGGCGTTGCCCAGCATCTTGGCGTGCATCGACGCACCCTTAACCGACACCTGGCGACCGAGGGTGAGAGTGTCACAACGATCATCAATGCTGTACGTGCTGAACTCGCTGAGGAGTATCTGGCTAACAGCAAACGCCGATTGTATGAGGTCGCCGAACTTCTCGGCTTTTCCTCTGCCGGTGACTTTTCACGCTGGTTCCGCAGCCAGTTTGGCAAGACACCCTCGGCTTGGGCCGTCTCCTATCGAGAGAGCAAGGCGGCATCCGAGCCCATATCGCCTGAATAAATAGAAAGACAGGTTCGTGGGCGACTCTCAAGCCTCCTGGCCAGCCACATGGGCTGAACCTGTCGAATCCTCGATATTTCTGACGCCGCCACCCAACCATGGCCCGCTGGCAGCGTCCCAATACGCGAAGAAACTGTCCCGAATAGCCCATAACCTCGCTCTCGTGCAACCTACTATGGGTCAGCGGCCCCTGCTCTGCTGATAGGGGACAGCAACATCTGCCGGATACACGTATCCCGCCCGCGATTGGATCTTTGATTGCTCCATCGGTTTCCGAATTCGAGTCCACCAGACAATTCGATGGTGATGCAAAAAAACACGATCTTAAATCTGATCGCGCTACTTGCACTCCGTCACCCGGATTACCGAAAGAGTATTGCTAGAGCCATCTGAACGCCGTCTTCGCACTCAACACATCTTCGATGAGAAATGGACCGCCGCCATCGGCCCTGGGAAGTACTACGCATGCCTATGCTTGTTCGCGCCGCCGTCTTGACCAAATACTTGGACGTCACCCAGAACCTGGGATTCAACCCGCACGACGTCATGGCAGTCGCCGGCCTAAGCAAGGCTCAGTTGCAAGCCCCCGAATACCGCATTCCCATCGATGCCGCCGTGCGCCTGCTGGAAGATTCGGCCGCCGCCAGCGGTTGCCAGACCTTCGGCCTGAGCATGGCCGAGTCGCGCCAGCTTTCGGATTTCGGCGTGGTCAGCCTGCTGCTCAGCCATCAGCGCACCCTGCGCGAAGCGTTGCAAGTGATGGTGCGCTACCGTCATCTGATGAACGATTCGCTGGCGATCTTCGTTGAAGAGGCCGGCAAGATGACGATCATTCGTACAGAGATGGTCACCGAGTCGCCGATGCCCAGTCGCCAGGCTACGGAGTTGGCCATCGGCGTGATGTTCCGTCTGTGCTCGACCCTGCTCGGCTCGCACTGGCACCCTTACAGCGTCAACTTCATGCACCAGCCGCCGGACAACCTGCACCTGCATCGGCGCCTGTTCGGCTGCAACCTAGAGTTCGGCAGCGAGTTCAACGGCATCGTTTGCTCCGACGCCAGTCTCGATATGATCAACCCCAATGCCGACCCGGCCATGGCCCGTTATGCCCAGAACTACCTTGACTCGCTGCAAAGCCCCGAAGGCACCTCAATACTGTTCGAAGTGCGCAAGGCAATCTACCTGCTGTTGCCCATGGGCCGCGCCACCATCGAGCAGATCGCCCAGTCCCAGGGCATGAACGTGCGTACCCTGCAACGTCGCCTCAAGGAAGACGGCTGTGCCTTCAACGACCTGATCAACGATGTGCGCCGCGCCTTGGTGCTGCGTTATCTGGAAAATCCGAACAACTCGCTGAGCCACATTGCCGACATGTTCGGCTTCTCCATGGCGAGTTCCTTTACCCGCTGGTTCATCAACCAGTTCGGCATGCCGCCGGCAGTGTGGCGTAGCGCGCAGCAACCGTCCGGTTCCCCCCTCAACGGACGCGGCCGCCCCCAAGCCTTTCTGAGCACACGGCCAAAAAAAACGGCGACTGCTGGTACAGTCGCCGCGAAAAACCGGTGTTTGTGACACCGGTCGAGAGCCTCACTGAAACGAGGAGCCAACCCAGTGAAGCCCTGCCATAACACCTATGGGAGGCCTGTATTCAAAGGCCCCAGCGCAGCAACAACAGCACCAGCACAACGAGGAACACCGTCTCGCCCACCATCAGCAGGATCGGTTTGATCCCGACCGCCACCAGCTCCTTGAGCCGTGTCTTCATGCCCAGAGCGCTGATGGAAATCACCAGGCACCAGCGCGACAGCTCGTTGACCGATCCTTGCACCGCAGGCGTCACCCAGCCGGTGCTGTTGATACACGCCAGAGCCAGAAAACCAACGGCAAACCACGGCAACAACGGCGGCCGTTTGCCCATCGGATCGGCGCCCTGCATGCGGGTGATCATCGCGGCGGTGACGATCACCGGCAACAGCATGGCGACCCGCATCAGCTTGACCACCGTGGCCGTGTCGCCGGTCTCCGTCGACATGCTGTAGCCAGCGCCGACCACCTGGGCCACATCGTGAATGGTCGCGCCGAGGAATACCCCGGCCACCTGCGGCGACAACCCCAGCCAGTTGGCGATCATCGGGTACACGATCATCGCCATGGTGGAGAGCGCCGAAACACCGATGACGGTGAACAACGTTGCGCGTTCTTTCTGCGGATGGTTGGGCAGCGCCGCCGCCAGCGCCAATGCAGCCGAGGCGCCACAGATTGCCGTCGCCCCGCCGGTGAGCATGCCGAACAAGCGCTGAAAGCCCAGGGCCTTGGCCGCGACCACGGACACGCCGATGGTCACTACCACCAGAATCACCACCAGCGCAATTGGCCTCCAGCCCAGCGCCACCATTT
This sequence comes from Pseudomonas sp. Irchel s3b6, assembly GCF_900187415.1. NCBI lineage: Bacteria > Pseudomonadati > Pseudomonadota > Gammaproteobacteria > Pseudomonadales > Pseudomonadaceae > Pseudomonas > Pseudomonas sp. Irchel s3b6. The sequence goes on from NZ_FYDM01000013.1 coordinate 105,234, forward strand.
GCTCGAGGGTGATGCGCATGCCCAGCAGCGCCACGCCGATGCGCAACACCGTGCGTGCAGTGAACTCGACGCCGGCCTTGCAGGCGCCGTCATCGGCCAGAAAATTCAGGGCCATGCCCAATAGCAAGGCGAACAACATGACCGGCGCACCGTAGTGCTCGGACAGAAACGACGCAGCGGCCGCCACGATCAGGCTGACGATAAAACCCGGGGCCAGTTCGCGCGTGCGACTATGGATTCGGGTGAAAGCAATGGCGCTCATGGCGCGGACTCCTCGAAAACGATGACGATGAACGCCTGGCCGTCAATGATCTCGACCGGGTAGTGGGTGACTTTGACTTGGGTGGAATTGAGCAGGTAGCCGCTGTGCGAATCGAAGCGCTGGCCACGACCTGCGCGTCGAAGCCGCAGCACCGGGCGATTGCCGGCAACGTCTCGCGGCTACCCAAATCCTCGCCGTTCTGGAAGTACGCCGCGAACAGCCGCTCAAGCAAGGTCTCACGCTGGACAGCACTACCCGGCGTGCCGGCACACTCCAGCAGACGCTGGGCGCGCAGATTCACGACTTCACCCCTAACCCGGCTTCGCTGATTGGCTCAGAAACGCTCTGCCCCTGAAGGCGGGCGATATCTCTGTGGTAATGACACTTGGCATAAAAGAACACTGCCGCCGCCACGAGGCTAACCAGTGGCACCAATTGAAACGCGGCATGTAGACCAATGAGATCGGACACTCGGCCCGTTATGAACGGCCCCGGCGCCAACCCCAGCAGGTTGTTGGCCAGGGTCAGCGTGGCGAACGCCGTGCCGTGGACCGAGTAATGGGTCAGGTTGGCAACCATCGCGCCGCTAGGGCCGGTAGTACCCGTGGCAATCAGCATGCCCAGACAGATCAGCAGTAGTTGCACCGGCCCCGCCGGCAAGGCAAAGGCCGTCGACAGCAAAAGGCAACTGCCCAGGCAAAACGCGATGGCCAGGCTGACCTTGTGCTCCGGCGAGTGGCGACACAGCCGGTCGCTGAGCATGCCGCACAGAACCATCCCCACACCGCTGCACAGCACGATGCTTGCCGCCATACCGCCGGCCTTGTCCGTGGGCATGTCGTAATAGCGGTTGAGGTAGCTGGGAATCCACACCATCACCGTGCCGCCGACGAACAACTGCAAGCCACTGGCGACATAGGTCGCCACCACCGAACGACTGGACCACAGCGTGCGTAGCGGACGCTTGCCCGCAGCCGTTGCCTTGTTCGCCACTTGCGCGGCACGTTGCGGAGCAATGCGTGCTTCCTTGACGATGAGTGGATACAACGCCGCCAACACCAGGCCAAACAAAGCCATGCCGGCGAACGACCAGCGCCAGCCCAACTTGGCGGCGATGGCACCGCCCAGAGCCATCCCCAGAACAGCGCCGAACAAGCCGCCGGCCATGAAGGCACTGGCCAGGGTGGCGCGCATGTGTTTGGGGAACACCGAAATCACCACGGCGATGCCCACGCTGCCGTAGGCCGCCTCACCGACGCCGACCATGAAGCGTGCGATGAACATCTGTTGATAATCCTGCGCCAAGGCGCAGCCGAGGGTGGCCACACTCCAGAGCAGCGCCATCAACGCCAGGCTTTTGACCCGGCCGAAGCGGTCGGCCATCAACGACAGCGGGAACGTCAGCAGGCCCACCATCAGGGCCACGATACCGCTGAGCAAACCGAGCTGACCGTCACTCAGGGCCCACTCACCCTTGAGTAGCGGAAACACCGCGTTCAATACCTGACGGGACATGTAATCGGAAATCAACAGGCCGAACGTCAGTGCAAAGACGATCCAGGCATATTGGCGCGCAACGCCGACTCCACCGGAGTCGTCATCGTCGGCGGCGATTGGGTGAAAGGCCATGCAGCCTCCTCAATGTCTTTGTTTTATTGTTGTTATCAAGCGTGTAGCCGTACGGCGAGCGATAGTGTCTTCAATGCCCACACGAGGGTGCATCTACAGGGCCAGGGCCATGGTGTTGAACGGCAGAACGTTATTGAGCAGGGATTCGGCGGTCAGGGTGCAACTGTCCTGCACGCGGTGGATGAAGTTGAACGAGTTCGGGCCATCGAAACAGCCATCGATGCCGCTCCAGGTATGGGGTGGAATGCATCAGGGTCATCGGCATCTACTTGCCGCGCTGCGGCGAGCGGTTGACCAATGCGCATTGCAGTGTGTGTCTCCATTATCTACCTCCATCTATTCTCAGTTGACGGCCTGAAGGTAGCCCTGACAGGGTGTCCCACACTAAGCTTTTCAGGACACAATCTTGCGAAACTGGGACATGATGAAAAGCATGTATACCTGACGCGAAGTGTCGACCTTACCAACTATGCGCAGGTTGCCCGTTCAGTGGGGCTCGATCCAATTCGTATGCTACGGCTGGCCAAGCTGCCGGCCAGTGTCCTCGCCGATCCGAAGATCATGATCAGGAGCGATTCGGTTGGTTGGCTGCTGGAGAGCGGCTCTCACTGCCAGACAGCAATCGGCCAGAAGCGGCCTGCATGGCATGGCTGTTAGCTCAACTCTCCTCTTGCCTGTCAGCACCAGTCTGCCTAAAGCGGGCCACCTTGAGCGGCTACAACGCAATACATCGGCAGCGACTAAACTTTTGCGAATGAACCTTGTCCCCCAAGGAGATTTCCATGAGCACCGCCACCCTGTCCGAACTCGATGCCGCCCTGCCCCGTTTGGCCTGCAAGATTCGTGTACTGGATGCCCTGGCGTGGCCGGGTGGCGTCGAGGAAGTCTTCCTGGCGCATTGGCGCGGCGGGCATGCAGAGTTGCCCAAAGTCGAGCTGCGCCCACGCAGGCACAGCGCCGAGATCGCCGCCCTGGAAGCTTTTGTTGGCCGTTGCGATGAGGGGCATCCGGCCGGGAACTACCTCGCCATGACAGCGCGTAGCTATGCCACCGCCGGACGCATGCTGAATGCGATTGGCACACCCGCCTTTACTCACTATTCGTCAGCGCTGTATCGGCGCCCGGACTTCTATTACACCCGCCTGAAACTGAGCATGCTGGACGCGGCCCATTTCTTCCTCAAGACCACCGACGCCCTCCTGGGCGGCGTCCAGATTCCACCGAGCCTGGCCGAGATTCCGGCCGAGGCCTTTGCCGCCTGGATGCAGCCGGAACTGGACCGCTTCTTCGGTGCGGGCCGGATCACCGTCATGCTCGATCCGACCCTGGCCGCCAAGGCCATCGCCGGGGCAAGCCGCATCCGCCTGCGTGCCAGCGCCCTGTTTTCGGAGCTGGACAAGAACCAGTTATTGCAACATGAGGCCTTTGTGCATGTCGCCACGGCACAAAACGGTGCGCGCCAACCCAATCTCAAAAGCCTGGGTCTGGGGGCACCACGCACGACCCAAACTCAGGAGGGGATCGCCACCCTCGCCGAACTGTTCACCGGCAGCATGGACATCAACCGCCTGCGGCGCCTCGCCCTGCGCGTGCTCGCGGTCCAGCAAGCGCTGGATGGCGCCGACTTCATCCAGGTATTCGAAGGTTTCCTTGCCGCCGGTCAGTCGCAAGAGGAATCCTTCCGCTCGACCCAACGGGTGTTTCGCGGCGCGGACCTGCATGGCGGCTCGGCGTTCACCAAGGATGCCGCTTACCTGACCGGTTTGATCGGCGTCCATACCTTGCTGCGCATCGCGATCCGCGACAACCGGCCGGAACTGGTAGGCCATTTGTTTGCCGGGCGCCTCAGCCTGGGTGATACCGTACGCCTGGCGCCACTTTTCGAGTCCGGCTGGCTCCAGGGACCGATCTATCTTCCAGCCTGGGCCTCGGACCTGCGTCTGCTCGCCGCCAACCTGGCCTTCTCTGCCTTTATCGCCCGGATCAAACTCGACGTGCTCGATCTGGAGGTGCTCATGGCATTTGCAGACGAGCACGAAGCCGATGCCAGCGCCCAGTGATCCCACATCAGTTTTTTCTGGCTTTCGGTGTAATAGATCCGAGGTCTCTGCTTCATCTGCAACACTCCTTCTGCTTACACAGAATTTAGTTGTGTTGCATCGACCGGTTGAATCCACAGTCGAAAGCGGTCCTTAGATGAACGTCCGATCTTGGCCAATAGCCCCCTTCGATACCGGCCGTTTTATCCCTGCCGACCGGGTCTCTGGCAACGTATGAGAGCCCGTACCCGGCAACCCAATCCTCAGAGCGACCTGCCAACAGCGCCATACCTCTAACTTCGCAAAACCCTCAAAGCAAGCGTTCAATGGCAGAATCTCCTTAACTTGATCGTTTTGGAGACCACCATGCTTCGTGCGTTTGAACGAAGGCTCGACCCCTTTCCTCCTGACGAGGTACCACCGCCACCCGATGGCTTGGTTCGATTTCTGTGGGCCTGCACACGGGGCGCCCGCGGTTACATCTTTGCGCTTGCGCTGCTCAGTGCGGGTGTGTCGATTTACGAAGCCTGGCTGTTTTCCTTCCTTGGGCAGGTCGTAGACCTGCTCTCGACCTGGCAGGCAGGCGGTGATGCGGCTTCGCAGGAAAGTCGCGTGTTGTGGGGCATGGGAATCGTAATGGTGACCAGCGTCGGGCTAGTGGCGTTGCGCACCATGGTGCAGCACCAGATATTGGCGATCAATCTGCCGTTGCGGCTGCGCTGGGACTTCCATCGCCTGATGCTGCGGCAAAGCCTTTCGTTTTTTTCCGATGAGTTTTCCGGCCGGGTCACTACCAAGGTGATGCAGACTGCGCTAGCCGTGCGCGACGTGCTATTCACCTTTATCGAGATCGCACCCGGGATCGGGGTGTATTTCATCGCGATCATCACACTGGCCGGCGGCTTCGCACTGAAACTGATGCTGCCTTTCGTTGCCTGGGTCGTGTTGTTCGGGCTGGCCATGCTGTACTTCGTGCCCCGTCTGGGGAAAGTCGGGCAGGAACAGGCCAATGCGCGGTCGATGATGACCGGGCGTATCTCAGACGCCTACACCAACATCACTACGGTGAAGCTGTTCTCCCACTCCAATCGTGAAGCGCACTTCGCGCGTGCAGCGATGGAGGATTTCAAGCAAACCGGCTTCCGCCAGATGCGCTTGGTAAGCCAGTTCGAGATCGTCAACCAGGCATTGGTGGTGGCGTTGATCATGGCCGCAGGTGGTTATGCCCTGTGGCTATGGCACCAGGGTGAGGTCGGTGCAGGTGCCGTGGCGGCAATCACCGCCATGGCGTTGCGTATCAATGGCATGTCGCACTGGATCATGTGGCAAATGACCTCGCTGTTCGAAAGCATCGGCACCGTACAGGATGGCATGGCAACCCTTACCCGCGGCCCCAAGGTGCAGGATGCGCCGGACGCGGGTGTGCTGGTGACCTCCGGCGGGGCGGTAACCTTCGACAATGTGAGCTTCAACTACAATGGCGAACGCCAAGTGCTCGATGGCCTGAGCCTGAACATTCGCCCGGGCGAAAAAATCGGCCTGGTAGGCCGATCCGGAGCAGGCAAATCCACGCTCATCAACTTGCTGCTGCGCTTCTATGATGTAGACAGCGGGCAGATTCGCATCGACGGCCAAAACATCGCAAAAGTGACGCAAGACAGTCTGCGCGGCTCCATCGGCATGGTCACGCAGGATACCTCCCTGCTGCACCGTTCCATTCGAGACAACATCGCCTACGGCCGTCCCAATGCGACCGACGCGCAAATCCGAAGCGCCGCGGCCAATGCCCAGGCCGATGAGTTCATAAGCCAACTGAGCGACCAGCAAGGCCATACCGGCTACGACACACTTGTGGGTGAGCGCGGCATCAAGTTATCGGGCGGCCAGCGCCAACGCGTCGCAATTGCCCGGGTGATGCTCAAGAACGCCCCGATCCTGCTTCTTGACGAGGCCACCAGCGCGCTGGACTCGGAAGTCGAAGTGGCCATTCAGGAAAGCCTCGATGAAATGATGCAGGGCAAGACTGTGATCGCCATCGCCCATCGGCTGTCCACGATTGCGGCCATGGACCGGCTCATCGTCATGGATGACGGACGCATCATCGAACAGGGCACCCACACCGAATTGCTCGGGAAGAGCGGCGTCTATGCGCGGCTGTGGCAGCATCAAAGCGGCGGGTTTCTGGGTGAGGATATGGGAGTAGTCGAGGCTATGGATCAGGCGTGAGCGTGAAGGGGGCGCAGCAGAGGGGGCTTTGAGCGGTGCAGTGGGGCGAGAGTCAAGGGCTGCTCTGACCCATCTTCGAGTGTTGTAGATGACACCGGAGTCGGGTGCACGAAAATATCGGCGTAAATCAAAGGCATGTTTCTGGTTGGAGCGTACTACGGGCCTATAGTGGTGCGATTGTATCTGGATAGTTTTTGGCGGTGACGACTGTCGCTTATGGCCGACAACAGCCACTCATGCCCGCACCTGAAGTACTTGTCCTATGCCTGCGTCCAACCAACCAACAACGCCGGACATCGACATGCCCGCCCCCGAATCCACCCTCCTCCAAAGCTGGCACCACAACGCCCAATCCTGGATCGAAGCCATCCGCACCGGCGCCCTCGAAAGCCGCCTCAAGGTCACCGACCAGGCCATCCTGCTGGCGGTGCAAGGCTGCCAGCCCGAGCACGTACTCGACCTGGGCTGCGGCGAGGGCTGGCTGTTGCGTGCGCAGGCTGAACGAGCCATCAAGGCGGTCGGTGTGGATGGCGATGCGACACTGGTCGAGGCGGCACGGGCCGCAGGCTCTTGGCCGGTACATGTGGCGAGCTATGAGGAACTGGTGGAGGCAGAAGTCGACATCGGCAGCGACTACGATCTGATCTGCGCCAACTTCTCCCTGCTGCACCAAGACATCATCCCTTTGTTCGCCGCCATGAACGCCCTGCTCGTCCCTGGCGGCGCGCTGATGATCCAGACACTGCATCCGTGGACCGCTGCGGTGGGCGACTATCAGGATGGTTGGCGGGAAGAGACCTTCGTCGGGTTCAAGGGGCAATGGCAACCCATGCCCTGGTACTTCCGCACCTTGTCCAGTTGGCTCAATGCGCTGGACATGTCCGGTTTTCGCCTGGTCAGCCTGCAGGAGCCACAGCACCCGCAAAGTCCTGTGCCGCAGTCATTGCTGCTGGTGGCCGAGCGGCGGGATTGAGCGATCGGTTGGGCCTGCCTACGAAACCAAGGGCGATTCATAGGCCGCGATGAACGCGCAGCATTTCCAGCAGCGAGAACAAAACGTTCTAATCCCTCGGGCGGCTCAGGTCCATACTTAAAGACGGGCTCCTGGCCAATGAGTTTAGGGGGTCCACCACGTCTCTACTTTCCAGGAGCTTCAACATTCCTTTCTGACAAAAGTCACTTGGCTGACTCCCGTCGAGGCAAGTCACCATGTTATCGACTTTAGAACTACGTCACCTGATAGAGCAAAGCTTCCTCCCGACCCGCTGCGAATGTACGGTTGACCCAACAGCAGCGCTGACCGTGCGTTTTTATCAAGGCGCCTCGAGTCAAGAAATGCTCGTTGTCACCGGGATCTCGATGGCCCCGCTCAACAACGGTTATGCCATCGCGAGCCTGATTGCAGATCTACGTAAAGACCTCGAACGGGTCGCTTCAACCTCTCTGTACCTGGCGCATTACACCGCCAGGTAGATCGCAGCGCAGCCAGATTCATCCCTCCTCCTACCCCTCCGCGTTATCAAATTGAATGATGCAGCGGATTGGACATCGCCCCCCTCAACGAAACCTAACGATGTCCAATGCAAACTGACCCGACAGGCAGAAAACGCCAAAAGCAATGGGATGGACTCCTCCTCACTTCGGCATCTTGAGTGCCAGACTGAAAGTGCGAACCACAGTCAACGGTGAGAAGGAGTCCACACATGAAGCTTATGCGAATTGGGGTCGACCTGGC
>NZ_FYDM01000014.1:0-111547 GCF_900187415.1 Pseudomonas sp. Irchel s3b6
TACGGGTCAGTTGGAAGGTATCAACAATCGAATAAAGGTCATCAAGCGGGTGGCGTACGGTTACCGGGATAGCGAATTCTTTTTCATGAAGATCAAGAGCGTCTTTCCCGGTAATCCGTGAAGAACCATAAAAAAAGGCCACCCGAAGGCAGCCTTTAAAAACTAGAGAGGTTTTTACTTACACAGCCGCAACAGGGCGCATGTAAGAGATCGGTGCAGTGCTGGCGTCTTCGAAGGTCACGACTTCCCAAGCATCTGTCTGCTCAATCAATTTGCGCAGAAGCTGGTTGTTCAGTGCATGGCCCGACTTGAAGCCTTTGAACTCACCAATCAGGCTATTGCCCAGTAGGTAGAGGTCACCAATGGCATCGAGGATCTTGTGCTTCACGAATTCGTCTTCATAGCGAAGGCCGTCTTCGTTCAGTACACCATCAGCGTCGACCACGATGGCGTTTTCAACGCTACCGCCGAGTGCGAGGTTGTGCTTGCGCAGGTACTCGATATCACTCATGAAACCAAAGGTCCGGGCGCGGCTGACTTCTTTTACGAACGAAGTGCTGGAAAAATCCACGCTGGCACTTTGAGTGCGGTCACGAAACACCGGGTGATCGAAATCGATCTCGAAACTCACTTTGAAACCGTCGAAAGGGACGAAAGTGGCGCGCTTGTCGCCGTCTTCCACTGTCACTTCACGCAGGATCCGGATGAACTTCTTGGCTGCGTCCTGTTCTTCCAGGCCAGCCGATTGAATCAGGAATACGAAAGGTCCAGCGCTACCATCCATGATCGGGACTTCGGACGCGGAGAGCTCGACGTAGGCGTTATCGATGCCCAGGCCAGCCATGGCCGAGAGCAAGTGCTCTACCGTGTCCACTTTGACGTCACCGTTGACCAGTGTCGTCGACATAGTGGTTTCGCCAACGTTTTCCGCGCGAGCAGGAATCTGCACCACAGGGTCAAGGTCAGCACGACAAAACACAATGCCAGTGTCTACAGGCGCAGGCTTGAGGGTCAGGTAAACCTTCTCCCCGGAGTGCAGGCCGACACCTGTGGCACGGATAATATTCTTCAGGGTGCGTTGTTTAATCATGGCATGGGCCGCTTCAGCGCAAATTGCGAACTGGTATCAACAAAGGCTGGCGATAATAGCAGACCAGACCTTTGCTGAACACCAATCACCCTAATACCCCTGATACATTTCATCAATCGGCCTGACGACGCAGGAATGCCGGGATGTCCAGGTAGTCCAGATCGTCTTGCGGATTGAGCTTCGCCGCCGCTGCCGCACCGGCCTGAGCCTGGTTGCGCATCACGGTTGGGCGATCCAGGTCGCGGTAGTTCACCGACGGCATTTCCTGACGTGCGGCATGGGCTGGAGCCGTTGCTGTGGTCATGGAAGTGTGAACGGTGTTGTCGATGACCTTCACAGGTTTCTCGATTTTAGCACCCAGGCCGGTGGCAACCACAGTCACGTGCAGTTCATCGCGCATGTCCGGATCGATAACGGTACCGACCTTGACCATGGCGTGCTCGGAAGCGAAGGCTTCGATGATGCTACCCACGTCGGAGTACTCACCCAGGGACAGGTCAGGACCGGCGGTGATGTTCACCAGGATGCCGCGTGCACCTTGCAGGTTCACGTCTTCGAGCAACGGGTTGCGGATCGCCGCTTCGGTCGCTTCACGCGCACGGTTAGGACCGCTGGCGCAGCCAGTGCCCATCATGGCCATGCCCATTTCGCTCATGACCGTACGTACGTCGGCAAAGTCGACGTTGATCATGCCTGGACGCTTGATGATGTCGGAGATACCGCGAACGGCACCGGCCAGAACGTCGTCAGCCTTGGCGAAAGCCGACAGCAGGCTTGCGTCCTTGCCCAGGATGGTCAGCAGCTTCTCGTTGGGAATGGTGATCAACGAGTCAACGCTTTCGGAGAGCATGCGGATGCCTTCGTCGGCGATCTGCATACGCTTGCGGCCTTCGAACGGGAACGGGCGGGTCACCACCGCAACGGTGAGGATCCCCATTTCCTTGGCCACTTCGGCAATGATCGGAGCCGCACCGGTACCGGTACCGCCGCCCATGCCGGTGGTGATGAACACCATGTTGGTGCCGGCCAGCACTTCAGCAATGCGCTCACGGTCTTCCAGGGCGGCCTGACGACCGACCTCAGGGTTCGCGCCGGCACCCAAGCCTTTGGTCACGCCGGTGCCCAGTTGCAGGATGGTCCGCGCGCCGATGTTTTTCAGCGCCTGGGCATCAGTGTTGGCGCAGATGAACTCAACGCCTTCAATGTTGCTCTTGACCATGTGATTGACAGCGTTGCCGCCGCCACCGCCAACACCGATAACTTTAATAACCGGGCTTGCGGGGATGTTGTCTACGAGTTCGAACATTTTCCCTCTCCTTCATTTCTCTAGTTTTTTCGCCTACTGCGCCTACTGCGTGTTGCGTACCGCTTGAATCTACTGCTTAAAAATTGCCCTGGACCCAGCTTTTGATGCGATCAAGCAACGGGCCCTTGGCCTCTTCGTTGCTGTAGCTGTCGCGGTTGCTGCTGATCCCCGAGAAGGAAATGCCGTCGGACTGCTTTTGCAGGCCGTACATCAGCAAACCAACGCCGGTTGAATAAATCGGGTTACGCACCACATCGTCCAGCCCCTTGACGCCATGGGGCACGCCCAGACGAACCGGCATGTGGAAAATCTCTTCGGCCAGCTCGGTGGCACCTTCCATCTTCGAGGTACCGCCGGTCAGCACGATGCCGGCCGGAATCAGGTCTTCGTAGCCACTGCGACGCAGTTCGGCCTGGATCAGGGTGAACAGTTCGTCGTAACGCGGCTCGACCACTTCGGCCAGGGCCTGGCGGGACAGCTCGCGCGGCGGACGGTCACCGACACTCGGAACCTTGATGGTTTCACCGGCGCCGGCCAGCTTGGCCAGGGCGCAGGCGTAGCGAATCTTGATTTCTTCGGCGTACTGGGTCGGGGTGCGCAACGCCATGGCGATGTCGTTGGTCACCTGGTCACCGGCAATCGGGATCACTGCGGTATGACGAATCGCGCCTTCTGTGAAGATCGCGATGTCGGTGGTACCGCCGCCGATGTCCACCAGGCACACGCCCAGCTCTTTCTCGTCGTCGGTCAGTACCGAGTACGCGGACGCCAGTTGCTCGAGGATGATGTCGTCGATTTCCAGGCCACAGCGACGCACGCACTTTTCAATGTTCTGTGCCGCGTTCACCGCGCAGGTCACCACGTGGACCTTGGCTTCCAGACGCACGCCGGACATGCCCAGCGGCTCACGCACGCCTTCCTGGTTATCGATCACGTAATCCTGCGGCAAGGTGTGCAGTACCCGCTGGTCGGCCGGAATCGCCACGGCCTGGGCGGCGTCGAGGACGCGCTCAAGGTCGGCCGAGCTGACTTCGCGATCACGAATCGCCACGATACCGTGGGAGTTCAGGCTGCGAATGTGATTGCCGGCCACGCCGACGAACGCCGAGTGGATCCGGCAACCGGCCATCAGTTGCGCTTCTTCGATCGCACGCTGGATGGACTGCACGGTGGACTCGATATTCACCACCACGCCCTTCTTCAGGCCGCGGGACGGGTGTGTACCGATCCCGACGATTTCCAGCTGGCCATCGGCCGCGACCTCGCCTACCAGCGCCACCACCTTGGAGGTGCCGATATCCAGACCGACGATCATTTTGCCGCTTTGCACGTTTGCCATGGTCCTGCCTCTTCTCAATTCTTCGCGACGGCGGGTTGGGCCGTCGTGGGCGCTACAGGTTCCCGCCAGCCGACGGCAAGGCCGTTGGCATAACGCAGGTCGATGCGCGCAATGTTCGTAATCTGTTCTTTAAGCGTCTTGTCATAGATGGCAAAGAAGCGGCGCATCTTTTCCACCAGCTTGCCGCGGCCCAACAACAACTCGATCCCCGGTCCCGAACTGCCGGCACCCGTGGTCAGGAACCAGCTGCCGCGTTCACGCAACTCCAGCCGGGCAATCGAAAAACCCAAAGGCCTGAGCATCTGGCTCAACACCTGGTACTGCTGCATCACCTGCTGCTGGGCCCGCTGCGGGCCGAACAACTGTGGCAAATGCTCGTAGTTGGCCAACTCGCGCGGCGTAAACGCCTGGCCCTGGTTGTTCAGCAATGCCTCATCGCCCCAGCGGGCCACGGGCAGTTGTTCTTCCAGGCGAATCACCACCTGGTCCGGCCAGACGCGACGCACTTCGGCGTGGGCGATCCATGGCATCTGCTCGAGCTCGGTGCGCATGCTCGCCAGGTCGATGGTGAAGAAGCTCGCCGCCACGTACGGAGCGATCCGCTGCTGCACCGCTTGCTGGCTGATGTAGCTCAAGTCGCCCTGCACGTTGATCCGGGTGATCGGCCGGTCGGCGTACGGCATCAAGCGTTGTGCGCCTTCGTAGGTACCGAACCCCAGGGCCACCAGCAGCACGGGCCAGAACACGGCTTTGAGAAAAGCGAAATTGGCTTTGGGCAGGCGCACCGACATCGGCTCTTTGGCCACCATTCGGCTGGCACCCCGCGGCACCGGCTTGCGGCCGGGTGCGGATGGCTGATGACGTAGATGGGCGCCTTGCATGGCCTTAACCTCGCAGCTCTTCGTTGCCGGTAACGCTTGCCGCCAGGATCGCCAACACCAACTGTTGGAAATCCAGGCCTGCTGCCCGTGCCGCCATTGGCACCAGGCTGTGATCGGTCATGCCCGGTGCGGTGTTGACTTCCAGGAACCAGAACTGCCCATCGGCGTCCTGCATCACGTCTGCCCGCCCCCAACCGGCGATGCCCAGCGCCTCACAGGCTTTCGCCGTAAGGTCCATGAGCTCTTGTTCCTTGGCACTGTCGAGGCCACACGGGATCCGGTACTGGGTATCGGAAGCCAGGTACTTGGCGTCGTAGTCATAGAAAGTGTGCGGCGTCCCCAGGGCGATCGGTGGCAACACCTGGTCACGCAGCATGGCGATGGTGAACTCCGGACCTTGAATCCATTGCTCAACCAGAACTTGCGAATCGTAGGCACTGGCCGCTTTCCAGGCGTCGGTCAACTCAGACGCTGATGTCACTTTGGCCATACCGATACTTGAACCTTCATGCGCCGGTTTGACGATCAAAGGGAAGCCCAGTTCCGTCGCCGCCAAAATACAGTCGGCTTCGCTGCTCAATACCGCATGACGTGGCGTCGGAATGCCCAGGGTGTGCCAGACCTGCTTGGTGCGCAGTTTGTCCATGGCCAGGGCCGAAGCCAGGATGCCGCTGCCGGTGTAGGGAATGCCGAGGCACTCCAGCAGGCCCTGCATGCTGCCGTCTTCACCGCCACGGCCGTGGAGAATGATGAACGCGCGGTCGATCTTTTCACTGAGCAGGCGCTGCAGGAAGTCGTCCCCGACGTCGATGCCGAAGGCGTCCACGCCGGCGCTTTGCAGGGTTTCAAGCACGGCGTTGCCGGACTTGAGCGACACTTCGCGTTCAGCGCTTTTGCCACCGAACAGTACGGCAACACGGCCGAAGTCTTTCGGGGCGATGGTCGAGAACAGATTGGCGTAGGCTGCAGTCATTTCAACTTCCCCTCGCTAGGCGCGACAATGGCACCCGCGAACAACGGACTCTTCAACAGTTTCGGCGCAAGGCCGCCAATATCGCCGGCGCCCTGGCACAGCAGGATGTCGCCGGCACGCAGCAACGGTTTGACCAGTGGCGCGAGGTCGACGCCGCGCTCGATGTAGATCGGGTCGAGCTGGCCGCGCTGGCGAATGCTGTTGCACAATTTGCGGCTGTCCGCGCCCGGGATCGGCTCTTCGCCGGCCGGGTAGACTTCCATCAGCAGCAGGACGTTGGCGTCAGCCAGTACATTGACAAAATCGTCGTACAGGTCGCGGGTGCGGCTGTAACGGTGTGGCTGGTAGACCATCACCAGGCGGCGCTCCGGCCAGCCACCGCGGACGGCCTTGATCACCGCGGCGACTTCGGTCGGGTGGTGACCGTAGTCGTCGACCAGCATCACGCTGCCGTCTTCGACCGGCAGTTCGCCGTACACCTGAAAGCGTCGGCCAACGCCCTGGAAGCCCGACAGGCCCTGGACGATGGCTTCATCGCTGACCCCTTCGTCCGTGGCGATGCAGATGGTCGACAGGGCATTGAGGACGTTGTGGTTGCCCGGCATGTTCACCGACACATCCAGCGGCTCACGGTCAGGACGCAGCACCGTGAAGAAGGTCTGCATGCCCTGCTGGCGAACATTGATGGCGCGCACGTCGGCTTCTTCGCTGAAACCGTAAGTGACCGTCGGGCGCTTGACCTGTGGCAGGATTTCACGAACCACCGGATCGTCCAGGCACAACACCGCCAGACCGTAGAACGGCAGGTTGTGCAGGAACTCGACGAAGGTTTTCTTCAGTTTGTTGAAGTCACCGCCGTAGGTCGCCATGTGGTCGGCGTCGATGTTGGTGACCACGGCCACCAGCGGCTGCAAGTGCAGGAAGCTGGCGTCGCTTTCATCGGCTTCGGCGATCAGGTAGCGGCTGGTGCCCAGCTGGGCATTGGTGCCGGCTGCATTCAGGCGGCCACCGATCACGAACGTCGGGTCCAGGCCACCGGCGGCGAACACCGAAGCGATCAGGCTGGTGGTGGTGGTCTTGCCGTGGGTACCGGCCACTGCGATGCCATGGCGGTAGCGCATCAGCTCGGCCAGCATCTCGGCACGTGGCACCACCGGAATGCGGCGCTCCAGCGCGGTCGCGACTTCCGGGTTGGAGGTATTCACGGCGCTCGACACCACCAGCACATCGGCGCTCGCGCTGTTCTCGGCGCGGTGGCCGATGAAGATCTGTGCGCCGAAGGACTCCAGGCGCTCGGTCACCGGCGAGGCCTTCAGGTCGGAACCGGACACTTCATAGCCCAGGTTCAACAACACTTCGGCGATCCCGCACATGCCCACACCGCCGATACCGACGAAGTGGATACGACGGATGCGGCGCATTTCAGGTTGCGGCATGGCTTTCTGACTCTCAACCATGAACCACCTCCAGGCAGATATCGACCACGTTACGGGTTGCATCGGGTTTGGCCAGGCGACGAGCGGCGCTGGCCATGTCGTTGAGTCGTTGTGGTTGCATCAAGACCTCTGTCAGGCGTGCAGCGAGATCCGCTGCGCCAGTCGTTCTTTGCGGCATCAGGAAGGCGGCGCCTTCACGAGCCAAATAATCGGCGTTGCGGGTCTGGTGATCGTCGATCGCGTGGGGCAAAGGCACCAGCATCGAGGGCAGACCGGCAGCAGCCAGCTCACTGACAGTCAGCGCACCTGCGCGACAGACCACCAGGTCGGCCCAGCCATAGGCTTGGGCCATGTCTTTGATGAAAGGCTGCACCTGCGCCTCGACGCTGGCGGCGCGATAGCGCTCGGCAGTCACTTCATCGTGATTTTTTCCGGCCTGATGAAACACTTCCGGACGCAGTTCGGCAGGCACCTGCGACAGGGCTTCAGGCAGCAATTTGTTCAACGGTTCTGCGCCCAGGCTACCGCCCAGGATCAACAAGCGCGCTTTACGTCCGGCCAGGGCTGGGCGTTGTGTTTCGAGGAACAACTCGGCGCGTACCGGATTACCGGTGGTACGCCGGCTGCCACTGGCAGCAAAGGTGTCCGGGAAAGCTTCGCAGACTCGTGCGGCCAACGGCACCAGCAGCCGATTGGCGGTACCGGCGACGGCATTCTGTTCGTGAACGATCACCGGGACCCCGGCCAGCCTCGCTGCCACGCCACCGGGACCGGTGACATAGCCGCCAAAGCCCAGTACGCAGACCGGCTTGAGCTGACGGATGACCTGGCGCGCCTGCCAGATCGCCTTGAGCAGGACAAAGGGCGCCTTGAGCAGCGACAGCTTGCTCTTGCCGCGCAGGCCACTGACGTTGATCAGGTGCAACGGCAGGCCCGCGTTCGGGACCAGCTCGTTTTCGATCCCGCGCGGGGTGCCGAGCCAGTGCACGGTGTAGCCACGGGCCTGAAACTCGCGGGCACAGGCCAGCGCCGGGAACACGTGGCCACCGGTGCCGCCCGCCATGATCAGCACGTTAGCGCCCATGGGTCGGTTCCTCGGCAAAATCGCTCTCCTTGAATTCAATCTCTTCGCTGCCCAGGTGGGTCCGACTCTCCCACTCGATGCGCAGTAACAGGCCAAGGCAGGCGCTGCAGATCACCAGCGAGCTGCCGCCGTAGCTGAGAAACGGCAAAGTCAGGCCCTTGGTCGGCAGCAGGCCGACGTTCACTCCGATATTGATCAGAAACTGACCGATCCACAGGAACGACAAACCGTAGGCCACGTAGGCGGCGAAATACTGCTTGGCCTTCTCGGCCCACAAGCCGATGTACATGCCACGAATACAGACAAAGGCGAACAGCGCTACCGTGCACAACGAACCTATAGCGCCCAGTTCTTCGGCCAATACCGAGAACACGAAGTCGGTGTGGGCTTCCGGCAGGTAGAACTGTTTCTGCACACTGTTGCCCAAGCCAACGCCCAGCCATTCGCCGCGACCGAAAGCGATCAAGGCTTGAGACAACTGATAGCCAGCACCGAACTGGTCAGCCCACGGGTCGGCAAAGTTGGTCAGGCGCGCCATTCGATACGGTTGCATTTGGATCAACAACACCACCGCCCCGACCGCCAGGACAACCATCAGGGAAAAACGGAACAGCCCGACCCCACCGAGAAACAGCATTGCCGCAGCGGCCCCCATCATCACGACGGTGGCGCCAAAGTCCGGCTCCATCAGCAACAGGCCCGCCATCGGCAGCAGTACGATGAACGGCTTGAAGAAGCCCATCCAGCTTTCACGCACTTCTTTCTGACGACGCACCAGATAACCGGCGAGGTAGATCACCACGAACACCTTAGCGATCTCGGAAGGCTGAACGTTGAAGAAGCTGAAGCCGATCCAGCGCATCGAACCGTTCACTTCACGACCGATCCCCGGGATGATCACCATCACCAGTAGACCGAACGCGCCAATCAGCATCACCCAGCCCAGGCGTTGCCAGGTAGCGATCGGAATCATCATGGTGACGATGCAGGCAGCAAGGCCCAGCACCACGTAGATAAGGTGGCGAATCATGTAATACAGGGCACTGCCCGACTGCGCCGCCGCCACCTCGGTCGATGCCGATGCAATCATGATCAGCCCGAGACCGAGCAGCGTCAGGCAGCCGGCGAGCATCGGGAAGTCGAGGTCGATGCCACGCCCGGTGATGAGCGGCGACGGGTACGGCTTGATGATGTCTTTCAGGTTCATGCCACGTCCTCCCCGGCCAATGCGTTCACGGCCTGGACGAACTGGTGACCACGGTCTTCGTAGTTCTTGAACATGTCGAAACTGGCGCACGCCGGCGACAGCAGCACTACGTCGCCCGGTTGGGCTGCGGCACGGCATTGCGCCACGGCGTCAACCAGGGAACCCGCGCGAATCAGCGGTACGGCATCGCCGATGGCCTCGCCGATCTTGTCGGAATCACGGCCCATCAAGATCACGGTGCGGCAGTTGGCCGCCACCGGATCGCGCAGGTCCTTGAACTCGGCACCCTTGCCGTCACCACCGGCGATCAGCACGATCTTGCCGTCGATGTCCGCGCCCAGGCCTTCGATCGCAGCCAGGGCCGCTCCGACGTTGGTGGCTTTGGAATCGTTGTAGTAACCGACGCCATCCAGGTCACGCACCCACTGGCAACGGTGTTCGAGGCCGGCGAAGTTACGCAGCGCCGAAAGCATCGCATCGAACGGAAGGCCGACCGCATGACCGAGCGCCAGCGCCGCCAGGGCGTTGGACTGGTTGTGGGCGCCGCGAACTTTCAACTCGCGCACCGGCATCAGGTTCTGGAATTCGAAGGCCAGGTACTTCTCGCCGTCTTCTTCACGGATACCGAAGGCCTTGAAGTCAGGCTTGCTCAAGCCGAAGGTCCAGCAGGGCTGGCCTTCGCCCATCAGTGGACGGCTCAGGGCGTCCTGACGGTTGACCACGAACTGCCTGGCGCCACGGAAGATCCGATGCTTGGCCAGGTGGTAGGCCGGCAGGCCGCTGTAGCGGTCCATGTGGTCTTCGCTGATGTTGAGCACGGTGGCCACTTCAGCGTTGAGCTGATCGGTGGTTTCCAGCTGGAAGCTCGAGAGCTCCATCACGTACAGCTCGACGTCGTCGCTCAGCAGGTCGAGTGCCGGCGTGCCGAGGTTGCCGCCCACGGCCACGCGCTTGCCGGCGGCGGCCGCCATGTCGCCGACCAGGGTGGTCACGGTGCTTTTCGCGTTAGAACCGCTGATGGCGACAATCGGCGCCTTCGCGTTACGCGCGAACAGCTCGATGTCACCGGACAATTTCACCCCTCGGGCCGCAGCCGCCTGCAGGGCGGGTGTCGCCAGGGCCAGGCCAGGGCTCACGTAGAGCTCGTCGGCGCGGCAGAGGAATTCGACGTCCAGCTCGCCACAACGCACTTCCACGTGCGGGTAGTCACGGCGCAGCGTGACCAGCTCCGGTGGATTTTCCCGCGTATCGGCCACTGCAAACGCCACGCCCCGGTTCGCCAGGAAGCGAACCAGGGACATGCCGCTCTTGCCGAGGCCGACAACGATGCGGAAGTGGTCAGAAGCGATCAGAGACACTCGTTCTACCTCAGCTTCAGGGTGGCAAGGCCAATCAGCACGAGAATCACGGTGATGATCCAGAAACGGACGATCACGCGCGGCTCGGGCCAGCCCTTGAGTTCAAAGTGGTGGTGAATCGGCGCCATGCGAAACACGCGGCGACCGGTCAGCTTGAAAGAAGCCACCTGGATCACCACCGACAGGGTTTCCATCACGAACACACCGCCCATGATGAACAGGACGATTTCCTGGCGGACGATCACCGCGATGGTGCCCAAGGCCGCGCCCAGCGCCAGTGCGCCGACGTCGCCCATGAAGACTTGCGCCGGGTAGGTGTTGAACCAGAGGAAGCCCAGGCCGGCACCGATCAACGCACCGCAGAACACAATCAACTCACCCGCGCCCGGAACATAAGGGATCAGCAGGTATTCGGCGAACTTCACGTTACCCGACAGGTAGCAGAAGATTCCCAGCGCGCCGCCCACCATCACGGTCGGCATGATTGCCAGGCCGTCGAGGCCGTCGGTCAGGTTGACCGCGTTGCTGGAGCCGACGATCACGAAATAGGTCAGCACGATGAAACCGGCGCCCAGCGGAATGCTGTAGTCCTTGAGCATCGGCAGGATCAGGGTGGTTTCCACCGGTGTGGCGGCGGTCATGTACAGGAAAATCGCCGCGCCCAGGCCAAACACCGACTGCCAGAAGTATTTCCAGCGACTGGGCAGGCCACGGGAGTTTTTCTCGATGACCTTGCGGTAGTCGTCAACCCAGCCGATGGCGCCGAACAGCAGGGTCACCAACAACACGACCCAGACATAACGGTTGCTCAGGTCGGCCCAGAGCAAGGTGCTGACAGCGATGGCCGACAGGATCAGCGCGCCGCCCATGGTCGGGGTGCCCGATTTGGACAGGTGCGATTGCGGGCCGTCGTGACGGACCGATTGGCCGATCTGACGGTGCTGCAGGGTGCGGATCATCCACGGGCCGAAGCACAGCGACAGTACAAGCGCGGTCAGTACACCGAGAATCCCGCGCAGGGTCAGGTACTGAAAGACCGCGAAGCCCTTGTAGAACTGTTGCAAGTACTCCGCTAGCAGCAGCAGCATTAATGTTTCTCCCCGCTCGAACCGCACAAGGCCGCGACGACGTTTTCCATCGCAGCGCTGCGCGAGCCCTTGATCAAAATAGTGGTGTTTGTATCGTGTTCGGCGCCCAGCGCCGCAATCAGATCCGCCTGGTTGGCGAAATGACGAGCCTGTTCACCGAAGGCTGCGACGGCATGCGCCATCATCGGGCCTACTGCGTAAAGTGCGGAAACCTTGCCGCTGGCATACGCGCCAACTTCGCGGTGCCCCTGCTCCGCCCACTCGCCCAACTCGCCAATATCCCCGAGCACCAGGACGGTGCGACCGGAAAAGCCGACCAGTATATCAACGGCAGCGCACATGGAGGTGGGGTTTGCGTTGTAAGTATCATCAATTACGCGCATGCCGTTGGTCGCCAGCTGCGCAACCGCGCGCCCCTTGACCGGTTGCACGGCATTCAGGCCGCTGGTGATACCGGACAGCGATACACCCAGGGCATGAGCGGCCGCGGCAGCTGCCAGGGCATTGGCCACGTTATGGGCACCCAGCAGATTCAATTGAACATGCGCGATACCCAGCGGGCTGTGCAGGGTGAACGATGGGCAGCCACGTGCATCGCGATCCAGGCCGCTGGCGTGGAAATCGGCACGGCTGTCGTCCAGGGAAAATGTCAGCACCTGACGGCCGGCCGCGCGCTTTTCCCAGATGACAAAGGCCTTGTCGTCGAGATTCAGGACGGCGACGCCATCAGTGTCCAGCCCTTCGAGAATCTCGCCCTTGGCTTCGACGATTTTCTCTGGCCCGCCAAACTCGCCAACGTGGGCGGTACCGGCATTGTTGATGATCGCGACATGCGGCTTGGTCAGGCCGACGGTGTAGGCAATCTCGCCGATGCGCGAGGCGCCGAGTTCGATAACGGCTGCGGTATGTTCCGGGGCCAGTTCGAGCAAGGTCAACGGCACGCCGAGGTCGTTGTTCAGGTTGCCACGGGTCGCCAGCACCGGGCCACGCGTGCGCAGGATGCTCGCGAGCATTTCCTTGACCGTGGTCTTGCCGCTGGAACCGGTGATCGCCGCCACTGGATGCGGGTACGCGGCACGGTTCAGCGCGCCGAGCTGGCCCAACGCCTGGCGCGCATCCTTGACCAGTAACTGCGCCAGGGTGGCGTTGGCCACTTCACGCTCGACCACGGCGGCAACCGCGCCTTTGGCGGCCACGTCGTTCAGGTAGTCATGACCATCAAAGCGCGGACCGGTCAGCGCAATGAACAGTTGGCCAGGCTGGATCGCCCGGCTGTCGATGCTGACTCCGTCAAAATGGCTGTCTACGGACAGTACGCGGCCTGCCAATGGGCCTGCCACTTCGCTGAGTTTCAAGGCCTTAAGCACGGGCCACCTCCCATGCGGTCAAGGCATGATCGGCCTCGACCAGATCAGAGAAGTCATGGCGTTCGCCGTTGATTTCCTGGTAATCCTCGTGACCTTTGCCGGCCAGGACAATCACATCATCGGCGCTGGCACCGGCAATCAGCTCGGCAATTGCCCGACCGCGACCCGGAACGAAACGAACCTTATCCACAGCGGAAAAACCGACGCGAATATCATCGAAAATCTGCGCGGGGTCTTCGGTGCGCGGATTGTCATCGGTCACCAGCACGCCATCGGCCAGGCGTTCAACCACTTCGGCCATCAACGGACGCTTGCCGCGATCGCGATCGCCGCCGCAACCGAACAGGCAGAGCAGCTTGCCCTTGGCGTGCGGACGCAAGGCCATCAGGACTTTTTCCAGCGCATCCGGGGTGTGGGCATAATCGACCACCACCAAGGGTTGGCTGCCACCGCCCAAGCGCTGCATGCGACCGGCCGGACCCTCGAGTTTTGGCAGCACACGCAGAATTTCATCCAGCGCGTAGTCCAGCCCCAGCAGTGCGCCTACCGCGGCCAGCACGTTGCTCAGGTTGAATCGCCCCAGCAAGGTGCTACGCAGATGGTGTTCGCCCTGTGGCGTCACCAGCGTGGCGCGTACGCCTTCGTCGTCGAACGCAGCTTCACGGCAATACAGGTAGGCACTGGAATCTTCCAGGCTATAGGTAATCAGCCGCGACTCACCCTTGTCAGCAACCAGCGTCCGACCGAACTCGTCATCGAGGTTGATGACCCGGCACTTCAAGTCGTTCCAGCCGAACAGCCTGGATTTCGTCTCGCCGTAGGCTTGCATGGTGCCGTGGTAATCCAGGTGATCGCGCGACAGGTTGGTGAGCACGGCCACATCAAATGCCAGCGCGCTGACTCGGCCTTGATCCAGGCCATGGGAAGACACTTCCATGGCCACGGCCTTGGCACCGGCCTTTTTCAGGTCAGCCAGGGTGGCCTGAACGGCGATGGGGTTCGGCGTGGTGTGCAGGCCGCTTTCCAGCGCGCCATGGAAACCGCTGCCCAAGGTGCCCACGATGCCGCAGTGTTGCCCCAGCAGGTCCAGCGCTTGCGCGACCAGTTGGGTCACACTGGTTTTACCGTTGGTGCCGGTCACGCCAATCAGGTTCAGGTGACGGCTCGGCTCGCCATAAAAGCGCCCGGCGATATCGGACAGCTGCGCGGCCAGGCCCTTCACCGGAATCAATGGCACGTCGGTAATCGGCAGGACGGTTGCCCCTTCGACTTCATACGCCACCGCCGCCGCACCGCGCTGCAGCGCATCGGCAATGTGCGCACGGCCGTCGAACTTGCCGCCAGGCACGGCAAGGAACAGGTCGCCTGCCCGCACGCTACGGCTGTCCAGGGTCAGTTCGCGGATCAGCAGGTCATGACCTGCGTGGGCAAAAATCTTGTTCAGGCTAAGAGACATCAGCCGCGCCCTCCGTTGGCTTTAACTGGAATAGCCGGTGTTGCATTGGCTGTTTGGGTCGGTGGCAGGTTGTCCGGGGTGATGTTCATCAGGCGCAGGGTGCCGGACATCACTTTGCTGAACACCGGCGCAGAAACCAGGCCACCGTAGTAGCCGGCCTTGCTCGGTTCATCAATCACGACAACGATCGCGAAACGCGGATCGCTCATCGGGCCGAAGCCGGCGAACAGCGAACGATAGGAGTTTTCGGCATAGCCTTTGGTGCCCACCGAGGTCTTACGCGCAGTACCTGACTTGCCGCCCACGTGATAGGCCGGTACTTGTGCACGGAACACACCGCGCGGAGCCTCGATCACCTGCTGCAACATGCCCTGCATGGTTTTGGCCACGCTTTCCGGCATCACCTGGGCGGCTTGCGGGGGCTTGTCGGTCTTGATCAGGGTCAGCGGTGCGAGACGGCCGTTGTTGGCCAGCGCCGAAAACGCATGGACCAGTTGGATGGCCGTCACCGAAATACCGTAGCCATAGGACAGTGTCGCGGTCTCGGCCTTGCGCCATTCGCGGTAGTTCGGCAGGTTGCCGACCCGCTCGCCCGGGAAGCCCAGGCCGGTGTCCTGGCCCAGGCCAATCCGCTGGGCAAGACGGAAAATGGTTTCGCCGCCGATATCGAAGGCGATCTTGCTCATGCCCACGTTACTGGAGTTGATCAGGATCCCGGTCAGGTCCAGTACCGGGCCTTCTGTCTTGGAAACGTCGCGGATGGTGTATTTGCCCAGCTGCAGCGTGCCCGGGTACACCTCGACGGTGTCACTCGGCTTCCAGCGACCGGATTCCAGCGCGGCGCTCATGGAGATCGCCTTCATGGTCGAACCTGGCTCGAACACGTCGATCATCGCGCGGTTACGCATCATCGCCGGTTGCAGGTTACGGCGGTTGTTCGGGTTGTAGGTTGGCTGGTTGACCATGGCGAGGATCTCGCCGGTCTTCACGTCCATGATCACCAGGCTGCCGGCCTTGGCGCCGTTCTCGATGATGGCGTTACGCAACTCGCGGTTAGCCAGGTATTGCAGGCGCAGGTCAATGGACAACGCCAAGGGCTTACCGGCCTTGGCGTTTTTGGTCACCTGAACGTCTTTGATCAACCGGCCGCGCCGGTCCTTGATGACCTGACGCTTTCCGGGAACGCCCGCCAGCCATTCGTCATAGGCCAGTTCCACCCCTTCACGACCGTGATCGTCGATATCGGTAAAGCCAACCATATGGGCGGTGACTTCACCGGCCGGGTAGAAACGCCGGAACTCTTCAATGCCATAGACACCGGGCACCTTGAGGTCGAGCACGAGCTGGCCCTGCTCGGGGGTCAACCCGCGCACCAGATAGATGAATTCCTTGTTGGCCTGGGCTTCCAGGCGCTCGGTCAGGGCTTTCGGGTCCTGGCCCAGGGCAGCCGCCAGCGCCGGCCATTTTTCCTTGGCCGTTTGCATTTCCTTGGCATTGGCCCACAAGGTCGTGACCGGGGTACTCACGGCCAAGGGTTCACCGTTGCGGTCGGTGATCAGGCCACGGTGAGCTGGAATGGGAATGTGACGAAGACTGCGCGCATCGCCCTGCCCCTTGAGGAAGTCGCGATCGATGACCTGCAGGTCGATGATGCGCCAGGCAATCGCCGCCACCATGATGCCGAGCAAGCCCAGCACCAGGCGAAAACGCCAGGGAAACAGCGCGCCTTCGAGTTTCATCATGGCGCCACCATTCGCACTTCAGCCGCGCCCGGGATGTGCATTTTCAGTTGTTCGGTGGCCAGTACTTCGATACGGCTGTGGGCCGTCCAGGTACTTTGCTCGAGGATCAGGCGACCCCACTCTGCCTGTGCCTTGTCACGCACGCTCAACTCGTTGTACAGCGAGTTGAGCAGCTGACGATTCCAGTGGGCGCTGTAGGACACCGCGATCGCGGACATCAGCACGCCAACAAACAGCAGCAGCATGAAAAAGCTGCCGCCTGGAAGAGGCTTGGCAAAGAGCTTGCTCACCGCAGCTTCTCCGCGACGCGCATGACGGCGCTACGCGAACGTGGGTTGGCTTTGAGCTCGGCTT
Organism: Pseudomonas sp. Irchel s3b6; assembly: GCF_900187415.1. Classification (NCBI taxonomy): domain Bacteria; kingdom Pseudomonadati; phylum Pseudomonadota; class Gammaproteobacteria; order Pseudomonadales; family Pseudomonadaceae; genus Pseudomonas; species Pseudomonas sp. Irchel s3b6. The sequence continues at coordinate 16,682 of NZ_FYDM01000014.1, forward strand.
CGCCGGCGAACTGCGCTTTGCCATGGATTTTGATTTTCGGCACAAAGGCTTCGAAACGTACCGGCAGGTTGCGCGGCAGGTTATCGGTTTCACCCTTGACCAGTTTGCGCATGAACAACTTGACGATGCGGTCTTCCAGCGAGTGGAAGCTGATCACCACCAGACGACCACCGACTTCCAGCGCCTCGAGCGCCGCTTCAAGACCGGTTTCAAGGTCGCCCAGTTCGTTGTTGACGTGAATCCGCAGGCCCTGGAATGCACGGGTGGCAGGGTTCTTGCCTTTTTCCCAGGCCGGGTTGGCCACTTTCAGGACTTCGGCCAGATCCCCGGTGCGCTCGAACGGCTTGATGTCGCGACGCTCGGCCACGGCACGGGCCATGCGACCGGAAAAACGTTCTTCGCCGTATTCCTTGAATACGCGGGCAATTTCTTCGACAGGCGCGGTGTTGACGAACTCGGCCGCACTGATCCCGCGGGACGGGTCCATGCGCATGTCCAGCGGGCCGTCATTGAGGAAGCTGAAGCCGCGTTCGGGATCGTCGAGCTGTGGCGAAGACACCCCCAGGTCAAGCAGAACGCCGCTGACCTTGCCGGCCAGGCCGCGCTCGGCCACTTCCGAACCCAGCTCGGCAAAGCTGCGCTGCACAACGACAAAGCGGCCGTCTTCGGCCGCTAGCGTTTGCCCGGTGGCAATCGCTTGAGGATCCTTGTCGAATCCCAGCAACCGGCCATCTGGACCAAGCTGGCTGAGTATCAGGCGGCTATGACCGCCGCGCCCGAAGGTGCCATCGAGATAGCACCCATCAGGGCGTACGGCGAGAGCCTCGACGGCTTCGTCAAGCAGTACGGTGATGTGGTTAAAGCCGCTATCAATAGTCACAGGATCAAATCACGCAGTTCATCAGGCATGGCGCCCGGTTGTTGAATAGCAGCCAGGTCAGCAGCAGACACTGCATCCCAGGCATCCTCGTCCCACAATTGGAACTTGTTCAGTTGGCCTACCAGCATTGCGCGCTTATCCAACTTGGCGTATTCGCGCAGACGCGGCGGAACCAGAAAACGACCACTGCCATCGAGTTCGAGATCGACGGCATTACCAATCAGCAAGCGTTGCAAACGACGGTTTTCTTCGCGCAGCGAAGGCAGTGCGCGCAGTTTGGTTTCAATCAGCTCCCACTCATCGAGGGGGTAAACGCACAAACAAGGGTCAACGGCATCAATCGTTACGATTAACTGCCCCGAACTTCGCGAAACGAGCTCGTCACGATACCGGCTCGGCATGGCGAGACGGCCTTTTGCATCGAGACTAATAGCGTTGGCTCCGCGAAACACGTTAGCGTTTCTCCAAATTTTAGCGTTTTACGCTCAAAAAACCCACTTCATGCCACTTTTCGCCACTTGTGCACACTATAGGAATGCGCCTACCACACCGTCAAGGCGCGGATCGTAGGAAAAGCCTTACAGATCGGAGATTTAGAGGCGCAAAAGAAGAGGTTACGAGTATTTGACGGGGGATTGAGCTCGACAACTTGAAGCAGCACTGAAGGCTACGTTCAGAAGTTAAAGTAATTTGTTAAGAGTAAGATTTTTTTGGTATTACAAAAGCGCGTCTGCTATTGATTCAAGCAGGGTGGGTAATGGCTACTACGGGCGCCTCTGCAAACGGGGTCCTGCGGGACGGTCTATCGACATTAAACTTATCACCGCCAGCCACTTGAACGCTAGCCAGTCGATAGTACCAAGCCTCTCTGCCTGTGGCTCAGGCAGAGAAGATAAATAAGGTGGAGAGTCGATCTGTAAGCCGGGTTCTGTCTTGAACAGTCATTCGTCTACGATGGCCATCACTGGACACCTTTAGCAACCTACCCGGTCCCAGCGCGGGCCACGCCTTGGGACCCTATTTGGTCTTGCTCCAAGTGGGGTTTACCTAGCCACGAACTGTTGCCAGTCGTGCGGTGCGCTCTTACCGCACCTTTTCACCCTTACCGGCACCGAAGTGCTTAGGCGGTTATTTTCTGTGGCACTTTCCGTAGGCTCGCGCCTCCCAGGCGTTACCTGGCACTTCGCCCTATGGAGCCCGGACTTTCCTCCCCCCCCTAATTTTCATAGAGGGCAGCGACTGTCCGATCGACTCTCCGCCGCGAAGGTTAACGGCACAACGCCCGAAGAACAAGCAATAAAAGCCTTTTACCGCTCTACAGCCCGCGCGCTTACTCGCCTTTCTGCTTTTCCAGGGCCACTTGATAAAGCACGTTCTTGCGCTCACCGGTTATTTGCGCCGCCAGGGCTGCCGCACGCTTGAGGGGCATCTCCTCGAGCAACAGATTGAGGACACGCATCGCCTCACTGCTGACCGCGTCCTCGCTTTCCGGGGCCGTCCAGCCAGCCACCAATACCACGCACTCGCCGCGCTGCTGATTGCTGTCGGCCTCGACGAAGGCACGCAACTCGGCCAACGGCAGCCCCTTGAGCGTCTCGAAGGTCTTGGTCAGCTCACGCGCCAGCAACGCCGGACGGCCTGCGCCAAACACCTGTTCCATGTCCTGCAGGCACTCCAGAATCCGGTGCGGCGCCTCGTAAAAGATCAAGGTGCGCGGTTCTTCCTTTATAGACTCCAGACGCGCACGACGCCCAACGGCCTTGGCCGGCAGGAAACCCTCGAAGATAAAGCGGTCCGACGGCAGCCCCGCCGCAGACAATGCCGCAATCAACGCGCAAGCACCCGGAACCGGGACTACATTAATACCGGCCGCCCGCGCCTGACGCACCAGGTGATAACCGGGATCAGAGATCAGTGGAGTACCCGCGTCAGAAATCAGCGCGACGTTGTCGCCTGCCAGCAAACGCGTAATGAAGCGACTGCCCTCATCGCGCTCGTTGTGCTCATGGCAAGCGGCCAAAGGCGTACCAATCCCGAAATGTTGCAGTAACCGCAAGGAGTGACGGGTATCTTCAGCTGCGATCAACGCCACCTCACGCAAGATTTTCAGCGCGCGGGCACTGATGTCATCCAGGTTGCCGATGGGCGTCGCCACCACATAAAGCGAGCCAGCAGCGGAATTCAAAGCACCTGGAGCAGTCAAAGCGCACACCTCATGGTTGGTAAAACCGCCATTGTAGCGCGTAGTAGCCCCTCGGATGAGCGTCACTGTCGTCATTGGACACCCGCCACTGTTGAGCCCCGTAACATTTACACGACCTAAATTGAACGTTTCACACCAGCAACATCGCGCCCCGGCCAGCGCTTGGGTACAATTCCACGCTAATTTGATCGAGTATCAGGAACACTTACATGATCGCTTGCCTGCGGCTGTTCACTGCCCTCTGCCTTGCTGCCTTGCTGGCGGCTTGCGCCAGCTCGCCCTCGTCCAGCCTTGGCGACCTTCCACGGACTGCGGATGCCAGTATCGAGCAACTGCTCGAACAGGCCGCCACCTCAGACAATCCGGAAAAGGCTGCCCTGCTGCGCCTGAGCGCCGCCGACCTGGCCTACCGTCAAGGTAACGCCGACCAGTCCGCGCAAATACTTCAACAGGTTCCAGTGCAACAGCTGAAGCCCGGCCAACAGGTCTTCGCCAGCACCCTGGCGGCGGAACTGGCCATGACTCGCAACCAGCCCAAGGCGGCGCTAACCGCCCTGAGCCATCCAAGCCTGCAACGCCTGGACGAGTTGCCCGACGAGCAGCAAGTGCGCACCGGCACCGTCCGCGCCCGCGCCCTCGAAGCCGATGGCCAGACCCTGGCCGCCGTCCGCCAGCGCATCGCCATTGCACCGATGCTCGAAGGTGACGCCGCCAGCAAGAACCATGAGGCCATCTGGGGACTTATCGCGTCCCTACCAACCGATCAACTGCAACCGATCACCGACGACGAACTCGGTGGCTGGATGAGCCTGGCCGTGGCGGTGAAAACCGCGGGCACGCTGGAACTGCAACAGGCTGCCATCGAGCAATGGCGTGCCCAGCACCCGGAACACCCGGCCGCCATTCAACTGCCTCTGCCCCTGACCCAGCTCAAGCAACTGGCCAGCCAGCCCGTCAGCAAAATCGCCCTGCTGCTGCCCCAGGAAGGCCCGTTGGCCTCGGTGGCCAAGGCCCTGCGCGAAGGCTTCATGGCCGCTCACTATCAGGCTCAACAGGCCGGACAGAAGCCACCAGCCATCGAGTTTTATGACAGCTCGCGTCTGACCTCGCTGGACGACTTCTATCGCAAGGCGCAGGCCGATGGGGTGCAACTGGTTGTTGGCCCACTGGAAAAACCACTGGTCAAACAACTCAGCGCCCGCCCACAACTGCCCATCACCACCCTGGCACTGAACTACAGCGAAGGCGATCAAGTCCCCGCCCAACTGTTCCAGTTCGGCCTGGCCGCCGAGGACGAAGCCCGCGAAGTGTCCCGTCGCGCACGGGCCGACGGCCTGCATCGCGCCGCCGTCCTGGTACCAAAAGGCGAATGGGGCGATCGCGTCCTCAAGGCGTTCAGTCAGGACTGGCAAGGCAACGGCGGCACCATCATCGGTGTCGAACGTGTCGACCAGCCCGTGCAACTGGCCCAGCAAATCGCCGACCTGTTCCAGCTGCGCCAGAGCGAAGGTCGCGCCAAGAGTCTGCAAAGCACCCTGGGCTCCCAGGTCGCCGCACAACCTTCGCGTCGCCAGGACATCGAGTTCATCTTCCTGGCCTCGACCCCGCAACAGGCCCAACAGATCAAGCCCACGCTGAACTTCCAGTACGCGGGCGACGTACCGGTCTACGCCACGTCCCATGTGTACAGCGCCAGCGGCGACCAGAACCAGTACAACGACATGAATGGCATTCGCTTCTGCGATACCCCATGGCTGCTGAACATCAATGATCCGCTGCGCCAGCAAGTGACCGCTCAATGGCCGCAAGCCAGTGGCAGCCTGGGCCGCCTGTATGCCATGGGTGTCGATGCCTACCGCCTGGCTCCACGCCTGGGTCAGCTCAAGGCATTGCCTGACAGCACCATCGAAGGCCAATCGGGCAACCTGAGCATGAGCCCGACACAGCGTATTCAACGTCAGTTGCCTTGGGCACAGTTCGTCAACGGGCAGGTTCAGCGCCTGCCAGACACCCAACGTTAATGCCTGACAGGTCACGCCAACAACGCGGGCGAGATGCTGAAAGCCAGGCGCTCCAGCATCTCCAGCAACAGGGCCTATGCCTCCTGGCGCAGAACTGGCTGTGTAAACGCGGTGAGCTTGATCTGGTCATGCTTGACGGCGATACAGTAGTATTCGTCGAAGTCCGCTACAGACAAAACACCCAATGGGGTGGCGCGCTCGGCAGCATCGATGCGCGCAAGCGTCAAAAACTGATTCTCGCCGCGCAGTACTTTCTGCAAAGCGAGTCGCGCTGGGCCGATTCCCCCTGCCGCTTTGATGTAGTTGCCATAGACAGCACCGCAACACAGCTGAACTGGCTACGGAATGCCTTTGATAGCTGACCGCTCTCGGGCAAGGCCGCCTTTAACCCAATACTTTTGCTCTTTGCTTTGCGGGCCGCACTTTGCCGTGCCACCAAGCCGCGCCACTTAAGGTCACACAGATGGACATGCAATCCCGAATTCGCCAGCTTTTTCAGGCCAGTATCGATACCAAGCAACAGGCGATGGACGTACTTGCACCGCACATCGAGCAAGCCAGCCAAGTGATGGTCAACGCCCTGCTCAACGAAGGCAAAATGCTTTCGTGCGGTAATGGCGGTTCGGCCGGCGACGCACAGCATTTCTCTTCCGAATTGCTTAACCGTTTCGAGCGCGAGCGCCCAAGCCTGCCAGCCATCGCACTGACCACCGACAGCTCGACGATCACCTCGATCGCCAACGACTACAGCTACAACGAAATATTTTCCAAGCAAATCCGTGCACTGGGCCAACCCGGCGACGTATTGCTGGCGATTTCCACCAGCGGCAACTCGGCCAACATTATTCAAGCGATCCAGGCCGCACATGATCGCGAAATGATTGTCGTAGCATTGACCGGTCGCGACGGCGGCGGCATGGCCTCGCTGCTTTTGCCTGAAGACGTCGAAATTCGCGTACCGGCCAACGTCACCGCACGCATTCAAGAAGTTCACCTGCTGGCGATCCACTGCCTCTGCGACTTGATCGACAGCCAATTGTTCGGGAGTGAAGAATGACCCTTAATCGCCTCGGCCTTGTGGCCCTGACCCTGAGCCTTGCCATCAGCGGCTGCACCTCGATGGTGAGCGCCAGCCGTGAAAGCCCTATTCAAGATGACCGTGGCACTCGCACCTTCGGTAGCAAGATCGACGACTCCCTGATCGAAACCAAGGTCGGCGTGAACGTGGCCAAGGCCAACCCGGACCTGGATCGCAACTCGCACATCGTCGTGACCAGCTTCAACGGCGTCGTGCTGCTCGCCGGACAAACACCCCGCTCCGACCTCAAGGCTCAAGCCGAGCAGGCCGCGGCTGCCGTCCAGCGGGTCAAGACCGTGCATAACGAACTGCAAGTGATGCAGCCTTCGTCGTTGCTGGCCCGTAATAACGACGCCTGGCTGACCACCAAGATCAAAGCCCAGATGCTCACCGACCCGAGCATTCCCGGCTCACGCATCAAGGTCGTGACCGAGAATGGCATCGTCTACTTGCTGGGCCTGCTGACCAAGCAGGAAGCCGCCCAGGCGACCAATTTGGTACAGGGTGTTTCCGGCGTACAAAAGATTGTGAAGCTGTTCGAGTACATCGATTGATGTAACCCGAACGCCAGGCACAAAAAAGGCGATCCATCCGGATCGCCTTTTTTATTACTTCACCACCTTCAAACTGGGTCGACCGCTTGGGCGCGGCGGCTCGTCATCGGGTGGAGACTGATCACCTTCCTGCTCGATCTCTTCCTCGTCATCCAGAGGCGATTCCAGATCGAACACCATACCCTGACCATTTTCCCGGGCGTAAATGCCCAGGATCGCGCCTACAGGCACGTACAGGGTATGAGGAACACCACCGAAGCGCCCCTCGAAGCTGACCGCCTCGTTATCCATGTGCAGATGACGAACAGCCGCAGGAGAGACGTTCAGAACAATCTGTCCATCACTGGCAAACCCCTGGGGGACCTGCACCGATGGAAACTCGGAATTGACCAGCATGTGCGGTGTGCAGTCGTTGTCCACAATCCACTCATAGAGCGCGCGGACCAAATAAGGTCGACTGGAGTTCATAGCGGCTCCTTAAGCCTTAGCGCATATCGCGTTCGGCAGCAGACAGGCTCGCCTGGAATGCCTCACGCGCAAACTGGCGCTCCATATAATCAAGCAGCGGCTTGGCAGGCCGCGGCAGTTCGATACCTAGCATCGGCAAACGCCAGAGTATTGGCAATAGGCAACAATCCACCAGGCTTTGTTCATCACTCAGGAAAAAAGGTTTGTCGGCAAATAACGGCGAAACCCCGGTGAGACTTTCACGCAACTCCTTGCGAGCCTGTACGCGCGCGGGCTCCTTGGTCCGCGAATCCAGAATCAGATCCACCAGGCCACACCAGTCGCGCTGAATGCGATGTATCAGCAGACGGCTGTTGGCACGCGCCACGGGATAAACCGGCAGCAAAGGCGGATGCGGGTAACGCTCATCCAGGTATTCCATCACCACCGTCGACTCCCACAACGCCAGGTCACGATCGACCAGGGTGGGCAAGCTGCCGTAGGGGTTCACTTCGATCAGTTTTGGCGGCTGACGGCCCGCCTCCACACTGATGATCTCGGCGCTGACACCCTTCTCTGCCAGTACGATTCGCACTCGGTGGGAATAGTGGTCGGCGGGGTCGGAGTAACAGGCCAACCGATTGGTCACGCCCATGGCGATCCTCCTCGCTTGTTGAAATTATCGGAGCGGAAAAACGAGCGCGCCCAGAGGGCGCCTCCCGTAACGCCTGGATGACCAGACTCGTTACACTTTCGGAGGCGCCCTTGGGCGCGCGCGGTTAACAGCAATTACTTGAAGCTATATCAATGCACATCTTTCCAGTATTCGCGCTTGAGCAGATAGGCGAATACGAAGAAGAACGCCAGGTACAGCAACACATAGGTACCAATGCGCTGGTGCTCCAGCTTAACCGGGTTAGCCGAGTAAGCGAGGAAGGTTACCAGATTCTTGACCTTCTCATCGAACTGCTCTTCAGTCAGAGCACCGGACTTCGGCACGATGGTCAACTGATCGCACGCTTCATGAGTCAGCGGCGTGCCGGTCAGCGGATCATATTGCTTCTTGCCGTCTTCGACGACCTGAACCTGTTTGCAACCTACGACCTGGCGACCTTGCAGGCCGACCAGCACGTTAGGCATGCCCACGTTCGGGAACACCTTGTTGTTCACACCCCAAGGGCGCGACGGATCTTCGTAGAACGACTTCAGGTAACCGTACAGCCAGTCGGTACCACGAACGCGAGCCACCAGGGTCAGGTCAGGCGGCGCAGCACCGAACCAGGCCTTGGCGTCTGCCGGCTGCATACCGATGCTCATGTGATCGCCAATCTTGGCGCCGGTGAACACCAGGTTCTTCAACATCAGATCGTGAGGAATCCCCAGATCGTCGGCAACGCGCTCATAGCGCTGGAACTTGGCACTGTGGCAACCCATGCAGTAGTTGGCGAACGTACGTGCGCCATCTTGCATTGCCGCTTTGTCGGAAACGTCGATATCGACCTTTTCCAGCTCAGGACCGCCCGCCGAAGACGCGAACGAGAACACAGGCATAGCCGCAAGAATCAGTACAGCAAATAGCTTTTTCATCAGCCAGTCACCCTTTCCGGAACCGGTTTGGTCTTCTCGAGCCTGGTGTAGAACGGCATCAGAATGAAGTAGGCGAAGTACAGGAAGGTACATACCTGCGACAGCAGCGTACGACCCGGTGTTGGAGCCAACACACCCAACACACCCAGAATCACGAACGAAATGCAGAACACCCAGAGCCAGATCTTGCTCAGCCAGCCTTTGTAGCGCATAGATTTGACCGGACTGCGGTCAAGCCAAGGCAGGACAAACAGCACGGCAATCGCGGCACCCATGGCGATGACGCCCAGGAGCTTGTCCGGAACCGCACGCAGGATCGCGTAGAACGGGGTGAAGTACCAGACCGGAGCGATGTGCTCAGGAGTCTTGAATGCGTTCGCCACTTCAAAGTTCGGCTTCTCGAGGAAGTAACCGCCCATTTCCGGGAAGAAGAACACGATCGAGCAGAAGATGAACAGGAACACCACAACGCCGACGATATCTTTCACGGTGTAGTATGGGTGGAAGGCAATGCCGTCCAGCGGTACGCCGTTTTCGTCCTTGTACTTCTTGATGTCCACGCCGTCAGGGTTGTTCGAACCGACTTCGTGCAGCGCCAGAACGTGCAGCACCACCAGACCAAGAATCACGATCGGCAAGGCGACTACGTGCAAGGCAAAGAAGCGGTTCAGGGTGATGCCCGAAATCAGGTAGTCACCACGGATCCACTGGGTCAGGTCGTCGCCGATGACCGGGATCGCACCGAACAGCGAGATGATCACCTGGGCACCCCAGTAGGACATCTGGCCCCAAGGCAGCAGGTAGCCCATGAAGGCCTCTGCCATCAGCGCCAGGTAGATCAGCATGCCGAACACCCACACCAGCTCACGCGGCTTCTGGTACGAACCGTAGAGCAGGCCACGGAACATGTGCAGGTAAACCACGATGAAGAACGCCGAAGCGCCGGTGGAGTGCAGCAGACGCAGGATCGAGCCGTACTCGACGTCGCGCATGATGTATTCGACGGAGGCGAACGCCTCTTCCGCCGACGGGGTGTAGCTCATGGTCAACCAGACGCCGGTTACGATCTGGTTAACCAGAACCAGCAGCGCCAGGGAGCCAAAGAAGTAGAAGAAGTTGAAGTTCTTCGGGGCGTAGTACTTGCTGAGATGGTCTTCCCACATTTTGGTGGCGGGAAAGCGCGCATCAACCCAATCCATGAACTTGCTCATCACGCTTTCTCCGTATCGACGCCGACGACAATGATGTCATCCGACTCATAGGAATGCGGGGGAACTGGCAGGTTCAAAGGCGCAGGCTGCGACTTGAAGACACGGCCAGCCAGATCGTAGTGGGAACCGTGGCAAGGGCAGAAATAACCCCCTACCCATTTCGGACCAAGATCCGCTGGCGCCACTTCTGGACGGAAAGTCGGAGAACAGCCCAGGTGCGTGCAAATACCGATCAGCAGCAGAACCTCTGGCTTGATCGAACGCGTCTTGGGGTCCACATAGGTCGGTTGTACCGAGCTCTTGGAGTCCGGATCGGAGAGATCACCCTCGATCTTCGTAAGATTCCCCAAAATCTCCTGGGTACGGCGGACGATGAACACCGGCTGACCGCGCCATTCAGCAATCATTTGCTGACCTGGTTCGATTTTGCTGACATTCACTTTCACCGGTGCACCTGCGGCCTTCGCCTTGGCACTGGGAAACCACGACCCCACGAACGGGACCGCAGCCCCCACCGCTCCTGCAGCACCCACCACGGATGTGGCTGCTACCAGAAAGCGACGCCGGCCTGCATTCACGCCGTCATTGCTCATTCAGTCCTCTCCCATCAGCTTTGTGGCCTGTTAAATCAGGCATCTACTAAGTAAAAATCTGAACTTATAAAAATTTTGCCGAATGGTAATGAAAAGCCCCAATTCTGACAAGGTAATTACCACCCGGCACAACCGCCAAGCCTTGTAGTATAGGGCCTCTACGGATGTGGCAAGTTGTCACACCACAAATCTTGGCCCATAAAAAACGCCCAGCTCCGTGAGGAGACTGGGCGCCTTTGAACGCGAAAGCGAATTAACGCTTCGAGTACTGCGGACGCTTACGCGCTTTACGCAGACCAACTTTCTTACGTTCAACTTCACGAGCATCGCGAGTCACGAAGCCAGCTTTGCGCAGAGCGCCACGCAGGGTTTCGTCGTACTGCATCAGAGCGCGAGTGATACCGTGGCGGATTGCGCCAGCTTGACCACTTACACCACCACCGATCACGGTGACGTAGATGTCGAACTTCTCGACAGTCTCAGTCAATTCCAGCGGCTGACGAACTACCATGCGGGCAGTTTCGCGACCGAAGAAATTATCCAGCGAACGGTTGTTGATGGAGATGTTACCAGTACCCGGACGCAGGAAAACGCGTGCGGTTGCGGTCTTGCGACGGCCAGTGCCGTAATTTTGAGTCGCCGACATAATGAACTATTCCGTTAAAACTTCAGTTCTTGGGGCTGCTGAGCAGTATGAGGGTGAGCAGCGCCCGCATAGACTTTCAGCTTACGATACATGTCGCGACCCAGTGGGTTCTTAGGCAGCATGCCTTTAACCGCGGTCTCGATCACGCGCTCAGGGGCCTTGGCGATCAGCTTTTCAAAGTTGATCGACTTGATGCCGCCCGGGAAACCGGAGTGGGAGTAGTACATTTTGTCAGTGGTTTTAGCACCGGTAACACGGATCTGCTCGGCATTGATAACGACGATGTAGTCGCCGGTGTCAACGTGAGGAGTGTACTCAGGCTTGTGCTTGCCACGCAGACGGCTCGCGATCTCAGTGGCCAGACGACCCAGGGTCTGACCTGCAGCATCGACGACAAACCAGTCGCGCTGTACTGTTTCCGGTTTAGCAGTAAAAGTTTTCATTCTTTATAGCCTCAGGGGCCGCCCTGTAAATTAGACGGCGGATCTTACTGAATAGTGCGTACTTTGACAAGTCAAAGGCAGCCGGATACAGACGCTTTCGGGGGCTCGGGTCGGCGCGTCCGTTCAACGGCAAGATTCTTCGGCGGCGGCGCATCACTTCCACTGCAGAAAGAGGTGCGCAATTATGCAGATTGTAAAAAATTTTTCAACCTGCTTTTATGAATGTTTTGCCAAGGGAGCACCCGATGGACTATCGCCAGCTAGGCCGCACCGACCTGAAAGTGAGCGCCATCTGCCTCGGAACCATGACCTGGGGCGAGCAAAACAGCGAGGCTGAAGCCTTCGCGCAGATTGAACGGGCCAAGCGCGCCGGGATCAATTTCATCGACACCGCCGAAATGTACCCGGTACCGCCCAAGGCCGAAACCTACGCCAGCACCGAGCGCTACATCGGCAACTACTTCAAACGCCACGGCGATCGCGCCGACTGGGTCCTGGCCAGCAAGATCGCGGGGCCGGGCAACACCATCGACTACATCCGCGACGGCCATCTCAAGCACAATCGCGAACACATCGTCCAGGCCCTGGATGCCAGCCTCAAGCGCCTGCAGACCGACTGGATCGACCTCTACCAGCTGCACTGGCCGGAGCGCAGCACCAACTTTTTTGGCCAGTTGGGCTACAAGCACAAGAGTGAAGTCAACCTGACGCCGCTCGAGGACACCCTTGAAGCACTGGACGAACAGGTCAAGGCCGGCAAGATTCGCCACATCGGCCTGTCCAACGAAACCCCGTGGGGCACCATGCGCTTCCTCGCCCTGGCCGAAGCCCGCGGCTGGCCACGAACGGTCTCGATCCAGAACCCCTACAACCTGCTCAACCGCAGCTTTGAAGTGGGCCTGGCGGAAATCGCCATTCGCGAACAGTGCGGATTGCTCGCCTACTCGCCGCTGGCGTTCGGCTTTCTCTCAGGCAAGTACGAAGGTGGGGCTCGCCCGGCAAAAGGCCGCCTGAGCCTCTACAGTCGCTTCAGCCGCTACTTCAACCCGCAGTCGGAAGCCGCGTGCAGTCGTTATGTGGCGCTGGCCCGCGAGCACGGCCTGGACCCGGCTCAAATGGCCCTGGCGTTCGTGAACCAGCAACCGTTCGTCACCAGCAACATCATCGGCGCAACGACGCTGGAACAACTGGACAGCAACATCGCCAGCGTCGACCTGAAGTTGTCCGACGAAGTGCTGGCGGGAATCGAGGCGATTCACAAGGATCACCCGAACCCTGCGCCCTGATTGACCTTTAGATGATGATCATTCCCACGCTCCCGCGTGGGAATGCGTCCCGTGACGCTCTACGTCACAGCATCAACGGCGGACGCAGAGCGTCCATAACAGCGTTCCCACGCAGAGCGCGGGAACGCTCAACACCGAATCAAAGCGACCGCGCAATAATCTCCTTCATGATTTCATTGGTCCCGGCATAGATCCGCTGCACGCGCGCATCCGCCCACGCCCGGGCGATCGGGTATTCCCACATGAAGCCGTAGCCGCCGTGCAGTTGCACGCACTCGTCGAGCACCTTGCATTGCAGGTCGGTGCCCCAGTACTTGGCCATCGCCGCCGTCGGCACGTCGAGCTTGCCTTGCAGGTGCAGCTCCAGGCAGCGGTCGACGAACACCCGACCAATCTGGATCTCGGTGGCCATTTCCGCCAGCTTGAAGCGGGTGTTCTGGAAGTCGGCGATCGACTTGCCGAACGCCTTGCGCTCGCGGGTATAGTCCAGCGTCCACTGCAACGCCGCCTCGGCCGAGGCCAGGCCACCGACGGCCACCGTCAGGCGCTCCTGTGGCAGCTCTTGCATCAGGTAGGCAAAACCCATCCCGGCTTGCCCCAACAGGTTCTCCTTGGGAATCCGCACGTCCTGGAAGAACAGCTCGGAGGTGTCCTGGGCCTTCATACCGACCTTTTCCAGGCGCTTGCCCTTGTCGAAGCCCGGGGTGTCGGCTTCCACCAGGAACAGGCTGGTGCCCTTGGCCCCGGCCTTGGGATCGGTCTTGGCCACGACAATCACCAGGTCCGCGAGAAAACCGTTGGTAATGAAGGTTTTCGAGCCGTTGATCACGTACTCATCACCGTCCAGCACTGCGGTGGTTTTCACCCCTTGCAGGTCGGAACCGGCACCGGGCTCGGTCATGGCAATGGCGGTGACCATTTCCCCCGAGACCAGCTTGGGTAGGTATTTGTGTTTCAAGGCTTCACTGCCGTAATGCAGGATGTACGGCGCCACGATGTCCGAATGCAGGGAGAAGCCGATGCCGGTCAGCCCCAGCCGCCCCACCTCCTCGATGACCACCGCGCTGTAGAGAAAATCCGCACCGAGGCCACCGTACTCTTCCGGCAGATGGGAACACAGCATCCCCGCCTCCCCTGCCTTGCTCCAGAGTTCACGGTCGATGTAACCCTGCTTTTCCCATTGAGCATGAAAGGGCACGGCCTCTTTCTCGAGGAAGGTTCGTACGCTGTCGCGAAACAGTTCGTGCTCGGAACTGAACAAGGTTCTTGGAATCATCGGGGCACCTGTGATTATTGTTGGCCGAAAATTGAATCCCAGAGCCTAAGCCCCACGCCCGGAACAGGACACTGGACACATCAGCCAAAAAATAAGACGATCCAGCCGCTTGGTGACCACTTTCCCCTATAAGAATAAATTGAATTATGTCTATCCAACCCTCCTCGCCCTTGCGGCGTGTCAGTATCCTGGCTATCGACCGGGTTTTTGCCTACACCCTCATGCAGGCCAAGGATTTCTTCCACCTGGCCAGCCTGCGCTACGGCAAACAACAGGGTCATGGCCTGACTCCCGGATTCGAAACCCGCGTGGTCAGCCCCGACGGTAAACCCGTCAACAGCTTCAGCGATGTGCTCATGCCGGTGGACGGCGGCCTGGAAAACACTGACATCATCATCCTCCCGGCCTTCTGGGACGATTTCGACACCCTGTGCCAACGTTATCCACAAGTGCTGCCATGGTTGCGCGAGCAACACACCCGTGGAGCGGTGCTCTGCGGCGAGGCCACCGGGGTGTTCTGGCTGGCCGAAGCCGGATTGCTCGATGGCAAGGAAGCGACCACCTACTGGCGCTTTTTCAACGCCTTCGAGGAACGCTTCCCCAATGTCCAACTCAACAAGGACAAGCACCTGACCGACGCCGACAACCTGTACTGCGCCGGCGGCACCACCTCGGCCTGCGACCTCTATATCTACCTGATCGAGCGTTTCTGTGGCGCCAACGTGTCCCAGGCCGTGGCCCGTGACATCCTGTATGAAGTGCAGCGCAGCTATTCCCCCGGCCGCATTGGCTTCGGCGGACAGAAGCTGCATCAGGATGTGATCATCCTGCAGATCCAGCACTGGCTCGAAGAGCACTTTGCCGACAAGTTCCGCTTCGAAGACGTCGCCCGTGAACACGGCATGAGCATCCGCAACTTCATGCGCCGCTTCCAGACCGCCACCGGCGACAAGCCGCTGCACTACCTGCAACGGTTGCGCATCGAAACCGCCAAGGGCCTGCTCTCGGGCAGCCGCAAGAGCATCAAGACCATCAGCTACGAAGTCGGCTACGACGACGCGAGCTTCTTCGCCCGTCTGTTCCGCCAGCACACCGAGCTGTCGCCGAACCAGTATCGGCAGCAATTCCAGCAAGCGGCATAGCTCGTAAGGCTCAACACCAATCAAGATTCGGGTTCTTCAGCGCACAAAAAAGGGCCTGCAATGCAGGCCCTTTTTTATTTTCCGAAACGCCCTACGGCTTGTGTGCCCGCGACAGGAACTCGTGGGACTGCATTTCCAGCAGGCGGCTGAGGGTGCGCTGGAACTCGAAGTTCAGGCGACCGCCGGTATAGAGGTCCTTGAGTTCGACTTCAGCAGAAATGATCAGCTTGACGTTACGGTCGTAGAACTCGTCGACCATGTTGATGAAACGCCGGGCGATGTCATCGGTGGTGACGCTCATCTGCTCTACGCCGCTGAGCAGCACGGCATGGAAGATCTTGCCCAGTTCGATGTAGTCGTTCTGGCTGCGCGGACCGTCGCACAGTTCGCGGAAGTCGAACCAGGCAACGTCGTCGCAGGTGCGCAAGGCGCGAATCTCGCGGTTCTCGATCATCAGCACGTCGTTCTCGACCGCGGCCGTGCATTCCGGCGTCAGCGCGCGGAAACTCTTGCGCAGACTTTCGTGGGACGCTTCGTCGAGCGGACAGTGGAACAGCTCCGCTTGCTCCAGGTGACGCAGACGGTAGTCGACGCCGCTGTCGACGTTGACGATGTCGGTATTCTGCTTGATCAGCGCGATAGCCGGCAGGAACCGCGCGCGCTGCAGACCGTCCTTGTACAGGCCGTCCGGCACGATGTTCGACGTGGCCACCAGGGTCACGCCGTTCTTGAACAGTTCTTCCATCAGGGTGCCGAGGATCATCGCGTCGGTGATGTCGGACACGAAGAACTCATCGAAACAGATCACCCGCGCTTCGTTGGAAAAACGCTTGGCGATGATGGTCAGCGGGTTTTTCTCGCCGCCCAGGGTCTTCATCTCTTCGTGCACACGCTTCATGAAGCGGTGGAAGTGAGTACGGGACTTTTCCTTGAACGGCAGCGCTTCGTAGAAGGTGTCGACCAGGTAAGTCTTGCCGCGACCTACGCCGCCCCAGAAGTACAGGCCCTTGACCGGCGCCTGGTCCTTTTTGCCAAACAGCTTGCCGAGCAGGCCCGGCTTGCTCTGCGAAGCCGCGACCAGATCGTCGTACAGGCGCTGCAAATGGCGCACAGCAGTTTCCTGGGCCGCGTCGTGGAAGAACTCCGGGCGTTTCAGATCAGCTTGATATCGTTCTAGGGGCGTCATAATTCGTTAGCAAGGCAACAAAAACGGGCCGACACTGTAGCGACGGCCCTGAAGAATGGCAATCGGCCCTTGGTCGGGCCGAGCCGCTGATTATTCCTGTACGGGCGTCAGAGCAACCCGCAGGGCGTCGATAGCGACGTCTCGCGCCGCACTGTCCGCGAAGGCTGGGCTGTCGCCGACACACTCGCCTTCCAGCCAGACACTGAAGCTCAGGTCTTCGCTGCGCACATCCAGCGCCTGGCCGGATTGCAGCTGCTTGGTCACCTGACCTGCGGTTTTACCGTCGGCGAAGTGACGCGACAACAGCAGTTGCTCGCCATCAGCGGCCAGCAGACGGAAACGGAAACTACCGTCCTCTTCACGAAAGCTGACAAAGCGCGCGGCTTTCACGGCTTTCTTCTTGGTGGTCGCCGCCACCTGCGTCTGGTTGACGAAAGAACGCAGGCCGACCGCCTCACGCAGTTCATTCAGGAACGGCGTGGCGACCGCACGGGCCTTTTTCGCACCGATCTGCAGAATGTCTTCCAGGTCGGATGGACGCTCCATCAGCTTGTAGTATCGATCGCGGGACTCGCCCAACTCGCTGTCGAGCAGCTGGAACAGACGGTTCTTCGCCTCACCCCAGCCTAGGCCCTGCAACAGTTCGCTGCGGAACTCGTCGGCCTGCGCCGGAGTGGCAAAGGCCTGGAACAAGGTGAACAGGTGCGAGTTGTCCGGGTCCTTGGCTTCGCCTGGGGCGCGGGAGTCGGTGACGATCCGCGAAATCGCGTCCTTCATTTCCTTGGCGCTTGAGAACAACGGAATAGTGTTGTCGTAACTTTTCGACATCTTGCGGCCGTCGAGGCCCGGCAAGGTGGCGACGCTCTCCTCGATCAACGCCTCGGGCATGGTGAAGAACTCTTTGCCCTGGCCAAACAGGTGGTTGAAACGCTGGCCGATGTCGCGGGCCATTTCCACGTGCTGGATCTGATCGCGGCCGACCGGCACCTTGTGCGCGTTGAACATCAGAATGTCCGCCGCCATCAGCACCGGGTAGCTGTACAGGCCCATGGTGATACCGGCATCCGGGTCTTCCCCGGTTTCGACGTTCTTATCCACCGACGCCTTGTAGGCGTGCGCACGGTTGAGCAGGCCCTTGGCCGCGACACAGGTCAGCAACCAGGTGAGCTCGGGGATTTCCGGGATGTCGGACTGGCGGTAAAAGGTGACCCGATCCACATCCAGGCCACCGGCCAGCCAGGTCGCGGCGATTTCCAGACGCGAGCGCTGGATGCGCAGCGGGTCATCGCACTTGATCAGGGCGTGGTAGTCGGCCAGGAAGTAGAACGAATCGGCATTGCTGTCACGGCTGGCGACGATTGCCGGGCGGATCGCGCCGGCGTAGTTGCCCAGGTGCGGAGTGCCGGTGGTGGTGATACCGGTGAGGATGCGCGTACGAGTAGTCATGGGTAATCGCTTATCTGACTGCAATCAATTCGAAAGGCGCGGCAGGATCAGATCCTTGAGATCGGTCAGCTTGCCGTGAAAAAAGTGTCCGCATTCTGCCACTTTCAGCAGCTCATGGGGGCGATCAAGGGCCTCGGACCAGTCGTAAACCAGCTGCGGATCGATGACTTCGTCGGTTTCCGGCTGGATCAACGTCAGTGCACAGTGCCTGGGCAACTGATCCTGATCACCCAGGCGCATCACCGCCGGCGCCACCATGAACAGCCGATCCAGGTTCTCCCCCTTGGCTTCCAGGCGCCCGCCAAGGCTGGCCGCGACAAACCCACCGAAGGAAAAACCGAACAGCGTCATCGGCAAGCCAGGGTGTTTGGCGCGAAACCATTCGGCCACGGCTTGCGCGTCGTCGACTTCACCGCTGCCCATGTCATGGCTGCCGGCGCTGGCGCCTACACCCCGATAATTAAAACGTAATGTGATCAGACCGGCATCGCGGGCAGTGCGCTGCAAGGTCGACACGACTTTATTGAGCATGGTGCCACCCTGCACCGGGTTGGGATGGCAGATCAGCGCCAGGCCGCGTGGTTGCTCGTTGTCCAGGTAAAGGGCCTCGAGCTGGCCGACCGGGCCATCAATCACTACAGGGGTTTCACGCATCAGCAAGGAAGGAACTCCGTGACCTCGAATCGGGTCGACTCGTCTAGCAAATTGTCTGTGCCAATCTATTGCGAGTGAATCGCGGTATACAGCGCAGGTTCGAGCCGTTAACGTAAAGCAAAGCCGTTTATAGAGGAAGGACTCGTGGAACACTCGCTCTTAGTTTGGTTGTTGCCGACTCTTGCCCTGGTTGCCGGTGTCGCCATTGGATTCCTGGTTGCTCGCTTGCTGCCCAATGCCGTGCCTAACAGCACGCAACGACAGCTGGATGACATTCAGGAACGTTTTGACAGCTATCAGAATGAAGTGGTCACCCACTTCAACAGCACCGCAATGCTGGTGAAGAAACTCACTCAGAGCTATCAGGAAGTACAAGACCACCTCGCCGAGGGCGCCAACCGCCTGGCCCTGGACGAACAGACTCGCCAACGCCTGCTGGCGGCCCTGCAGGCCGATGCCGTGCAAGCGCCACGGGAACGCCTGACACCGCCGCGCGATCAGGAACCGCCTCGCGACTACGCTCCCAAAACGCCGAACGCACCGGGCATGCTCGATGAGCATTACGGTCTGAAAAAGTAATCAGGTTTCGCGCAATATAAAAAGCCCGCCCGATCTGCTGAGGATCGGGCGGGCTTTTTTACGCCCGGGGTTCAGTCAGGCACTTGCGGGTATTACTGGACCTGGCCGTACTGCTGACCAGGGATCGCCTTGAGATTGACCTCGACGCGACGGTTCTGCGCACGACCATTGGTGTCACCGTTGCTGGCGACCGGATTATCCGGGCCGGCACCACGAGCACTCAGGTTGGCACCACTCACGCCCTGGGACGTCAGGTAGGTAGCCACGCTCTGGGCACGACGCTGGGACAGGTCCATGTTGTGCTGGCGGCTGCCGGTGCTGTCGGTGTAGCCGACGATCTCGATCTGGTTCTGGTTGAACTCCTTCAGGGAGCCGGCCAGATTATTCAGCGGCTGGTAGAAGCCTGATGCGATATTCGCCGAATCGGTGGCGAACGTGATGTTACCCGGCATGATCAGCTTGATCTGATCACCCTGACGCTGCACTTCAACACCGGTGTTGGCCATGCTGGCGCGCAGTTTCTTTTCCTGCTGGTCGGCGTAGTAGCCGTAACCGGCGGCGGAAGCACCGACCACGGCAGCGCCGATCAGCGCGCCCTTGCCACGGTTGTCGTGGTTGATGGCCGCGCCCGCCAGGGCACCTGCCAGCGCACCCAGGCCGCCGTATTTGGCGGTCTTGCTCATGCCCGTGGAGCCGCCGTCGGCCTGACCCTGGTTGTCATAGGTGTTAGGGGACGCACAGCCAGACAACAAGGCCACGGCAGTAGCGACAATAATCAAACGACGCGAGGTGAACATGGAAAGCTCCTACTTTTTTACATTCTGTGGTGCAACGGACGTTGGCAATAGACCCTTGCGGAAGTTGGAACACAGCGACCGGCAAAAATTCCGTGGCCGCCTCCAACACCAGGGGATCTAGGCTCGTACAAATGGATTGTCACGCATTTCATCACCCAGGCGGGTATCCGGACCATGTCCGGTTACCACCGTTGCCTCTTCATCGAGGGTGTACAGGCGCTGCTTGATCGAGCGCACGATAGTCGCCTGATCACCGCCCCACAAGTCCGTGCGCCCTACCCCGCGCCGAAACAGCGTGTCACCGGCAATCAGCAGCTTAGCCTCGGAAAACCAGAAACTCATGGAACCCGGCGTATGCCCCGGCGTGTGCAACGCCACGCCACAACCGCAAGCCAGTTCCTCATCATCGGCCAGCCAGCGATCCGGTGGCGGCACCGGCGTATAGGGCACCCCGAACATGCCGCACTGCATCTCCAGATTGTCCCAGAGGAACTGATCTTCCTTATGCAGGTGCAAGGTGGCGCCGGTTTTTTCCTTCAACTGACCGGAGGCCAGGAAGTGATCCAGGTGCGCATGGGTATGAATGATGCTCACCACCTTCAACCCCAAGGCCTCCAGCCGCGCCAGAATCAACTCATGATTGCCACCCGGGTCGACGACAATCGCCTTTTTAGTGATCGGATCGCCGATGATCGTGCAGTTGCACTGCAAAGGGCCGACGGGAAAGGTTTCGCGGATGAGCGCGGGTTTTGCGACGTCCATGGAGACTCCTGAAGAGTGGATCGCCCATTTTGACCCAGGTCGTCATGGAATGGCGATACCTGGCAGGCAACCCCGGGCCAAGAGCGCTCATTTGATCTTTTTTTGAGAATCAATGATTCGAATTGCCGATCGGGTTCGGGCACCCTCCCGGCTCTTTGACCAGGGTACGAATTTTATGAGTATGTCGAGTAAATGGATGGTGGGTATTGCACTGAGCAGCGTGCTGCTGACCGGTTGCGTCTCGAAAGTGACGGAACAGGAGCAATACTCCGGCTTCCTGCCTAACTACGAAGGCCTGCAAGAGACCACCTCGCCAAGTGGCCAGAAAGTGCTGCGTTGGGTAGCGCCTGGCTTCAAGCCTGGGGCGTACTCCACGGTGGTATTCGACCAACTGGAACTGTATCCAGAGCCGAAGCCGACCGACCGGGTCAGCCTGAGCACCCTGAAAGACCTGCAATTCATGGCGAACGAAAGCACCAGAAACACCCTTGCACAGCAGTACAAGGTCGTTTCGAGCACCAAGCTGGCGCCTGAGGGCTCCCGGACCCTGATCATGCACGCGGCGATCACCGAGGTATCTGCCTCGAACGAACCCATGCACTGGTATGAAGCCGTTCCGATCGCAGCAATTGTCGGCACCACTCAGGTAGCCATGGGTACCCGCGACCAGATTGCCGAGGTGTATATCGAAGCCGACCTGATCGACGCCAAATCCGGCTTGCCGGTCGCCAAGATGGTGCGCAAGGTTTTCGGTGAAGGTCTGGAAAACTCCGACACGCCGATTACCGCCAAAGACTTCAAGGCAGCGATCAAGACCGTCTCCGCTGACATGCAAGCCCTGCTTTCCAAGCAGTAAGCCATCCGTCATCGCACTGGACCCATGAGAGGCCCGAGTTCATGAAAAAATTGACGTCTATTCTGTCGGTGCTCGGGCTACTCGCCAGTTCCAGCGCCCTGGCGGTCACGGTTGTCCCACTCAACAACCAGACCTCCCAGACCATCCAGCAAGACACCAGCGCTTGCCAATCCCAGGCCAACGCCCAATACCCGACACAAAACACGGTGCCGACAGGCGGTCGTGTAAAAGGCGCGGCCACCGCGGCTGTCGCCGGGAGCGTGGCAGCGGAGGTCCGGGGCCGCCAGCATGAAGAGTTGTACGATCAGGTCGACGATGACGTCAAGCAAGACTACCGCCAGAATCGTGCCCAGAGCGCAGCGGCTGCCGGTGCTGTCGTCGGAGCATCGAGACAACGCCAGGAACGCCGGCAGAACATGAGCACCTCCGAACAAAACGTCAACGCCAGCAACTCGGTCTATACCAGTTGCCTGCAACAGCGGGGCTATAACGTCTTGCCTTGACCGCAGACGGGTAGCCGCCTCCGGAACCACGGAAACAGCCCCCCGCTCCCCGTCAGAACCCCAAAGGCAACGTCTCCTTCCCCTCCAGCCCCAACAAAAACTGCTTCGCCGCCAGCCCACCGGCAAACCCGGTCAGACTTCCTGATGCGCCAATCACCCGATGACAGGGCGTGACAATCGAGATCGGGTTCTTGCCATTGGCCGCCCCCACTGCCCGTACGGCCCTGGGGCTGCCAATCTGTTGGGCAATCTGGCTATAGCTGCGGGTTTCCCCGAACGGAATGGTCAACAACGCGCGCCAGACCTTTTGCTGGAACTCAGTACCGGCAAAGTCCAGCTCCAGATCAAAGCGGTCGCGGTGACCGGCAAAGTACTGCTTGAGCTGGTGTTCGGCTTCCTGCAGAACCGGGCTGTGGATATCTTCCTGCAGCGGGCCGATGCGTACCCGGTTGAGTTTTTCGTTTTCCCAGAGAATGGCGCAGAGCTTGTTGCCCTTGGCTATCAGGGTGAGGGTGCCGACCGGTGAAGGCATCCGCTTAAACACGTATGACATGGGAGACTCCTTGATCCGACGCTCAAGAGCGATCGTTCATCGTTGTCAGGGGACACATTCACAATAATGGGTGATTCAACCGCAAGAACTACGTTTCTTGCGGTTGAACTGCTGGATGGACAGGACATTGCAGCGCGCGAGCTTGAGATTCCGCGGGCAATAGGACCGAGGGTTATGCCAGTAGTCCCAATTCTTTCGCCCGGGCCACGGCTTGTGTACGGCGCTCGACCCCCAGTTTACTGTTGATGTGGCTGGCGTGGGTTTTCACCGTGTGCAGCGAGATGAACAGCTGATCGCTGATTTCCTGGTTCGAGCAGCCTCGGGCGATCAGTTGCAGCACCGCGTGTTCGCGGACGCTGAGGGTTTCCGCGCCGTGCTGCGGCTCTGCACTTTCGCGGATCGCGGCGTGCGGTAAACGCTCCATCAGGCTCTGACGCAACGAGCTGTCTGGACAGTGCGCCAGTTGTTCGCGCAACCAGTGCGCACGCTCGCGCAGCAGCCACTCAAAGGGTTGCAATGCGCCGCCGACGGCGGCCGCTTCGAACGCTTGCGCCAAGGCCTGTCGCGCTTGCGGCTCGCGTCCAGTGCTCAGTAACAAGGCAACCTTCTGACTCAGCGCCATGACGCTGAGCAACTGGCGGCCGGTTTTCTGTCCATGCTCCAACAAGGCATTGAGTCGCCCTTCGGCCAGCATCGGCTGCCCTTGTATGGACTCCAGCAGGGCTTGTTGCAACTCGATGTGCAACGGCATTTGTGGGTGGAATTCGGGGGGCGCCGCGGCCTGTTCGCCGTTGTAGGTCTGGCCGAGTCGCATCAGCCAGGCCTCGGCCAGGTCGGTACGGCCCTGGGCCAGCCAGAGTTCGCATTTGACCAGCGTGATCATCGCCAGGTAGTAGATAGGCGGCACGTCCCAGATATGCATCAGCCGCTCGGCCTCACCCAATTCGGCGAATGCCTTGGCAAACTCGCCTTTACCGCCCTCAAGCCTGGCGATCACACAGTGGCCGATCAACACACTGATGTCGCGACAGGCCCGCGCCTCACTCAGGCCCTGGTGCAATCGCGCCAACCCGGCTTCGGGCTGCAGGCGCAGGGTCAGCAAAAAACCTTCATACAGGGTCAGGCGTGCACGAACCGCATACAGGCGCTGCGGTGCCAGCCCCTGCAAGCGTTTCTGGCCCTGATGCACTTCCTCCAGCGAGCGGAGAATTTCCCCCCGCGCCTGCAGCACCCGCGCCCGGTCGTAATGGGCCAGCGCCTCGAATAATGGATTGCCGACCCGTTGCGCCAGCTCCAGCGACTCACGGTTCAGGCCACGGGCACGCCACAGGTCGGCATCGACGATGGCCAGGTTGGACAAGGTCGACAGGCACATCAAGCGCTGGCCGTAACGTTTTTGCGGCAGGCTCTCCAGGGCTTCGCTGCAGTAGCGCAAGGTCAGTTCACGCTGGCCACGCCCCCGGGCAATGATCCCGCTCAGCGCCAGCCACTGCGCGAGCATGGACTTCTGTGCAGTGGCCGAAGGGGCCGGCAGGAACCGGCTCAAATGGCTGGCCAACTCCTCGGCGGCATCCAGCTGGCAGGCCATCCCCAACGCCCAGCTGTACAGCACGATCAGGCGCGGGGTGCTGATCAGCAGGCTGTCGGGCAAGTCCATTTTCCAGCGCAACAGCATGCCCACGTTCTGCTCGGCCAGCAGTTGCTCCTCGGACAGGTTCTGCACCAGGTTGGCCGCAACGTCCAGATGCCCGGCGCGCAACGCCTGTTCGACAGCTTCGTCGAGCAGCCCCTGGGCATTGAACCAACGACAAGCGCGCAGGTGCAGGCTGGCGGTCGGGACCACCGCATTGGCGGTCGGCCGACTGCGCAACAGGTCGGAAAACAGGTGGTGATAGCGATACCAGTGGCCATGTTCGTCCAGTGGCACCAGAAACACCTGATGGGACAGCAGAAAGCGCAGGATCTCGGCGCTGTCATGCGCCTCGCGCACCGCGTCACACAGCTCGCTGCAAAAGCGTTCTTGCGGAGCCGTATCGTAGAGAAACGACTGCACCTCGGGAGGCAGGCAATCGATGACTTCTTCGAGCAGGTAGTCGCGGATCAGTCCTTCACCCCCGTGCAGCGGTTGCGGCAACGCACCTCCACTCCCTGCCTCAGAGGCCGCCAACAGCCAGAATCGCAGCCCGGCGACCCAGCCTTCGCTGCGCGAAATCAGGCTCTCCAGCGCTTCGCCGCGTAGCGAGCTGCTGTGCCGGTCAAGCAGGGCCAGGGATTCGTCGTGGGTCAGGCGCAGGTCCTGTTCATGCAGTTCGAGCAACTGGCGCGACAGGCGCAAACGCGCCAGATGCCAGTCCGGACGCTGGCGACTGGTCACCATGACCAGCAGGCCATCGGGCAAGTGATTGAGGAAAAATTGCAGACAGCGATCAAGTACCGGCCCCTGGGCCAGGTGATAGTCATCCAGCACCAGCAGCAACGGCCTGTTGGTCGACAACTGGCCGGCCAACTCATCCAGCAGCCCGTCCAGCCACTCTTCGAAGGCGAACGGTTGATGCCGCTGACGCATCTTCAACAGGCCAAGGGCCTGGCTGCCCAATCGGGGGAAATAGTGTTGCAGGCCTTCCAGCAGCCGCTCCAGGAAGCGCCCCGGATCACTGTCCCGCGCGCTTAGCCCCAGCCACAGGCTTTGCCAGTGCGCCGGCAGGCTCTGACAGAACTCCACCGCCAATGAGCTTTTACCGAAGCCGGCCGGCGCACTGACCAGCAGCAATCGCCCCTGCAGGCCAGCACTCAGCCGCTCGCACAAGCGAGGCCGCAGTACATAGCCATCAGGCAAGGGTGGGCGGTAAAAACGCCCTTCCGGCATCGGCAGTGCCGTGCTGGTGGGGGGCTGGATTCGGAACAGGTCAGTCATAGCCAACTCTTATTGAAGTGCTGTTGTCGGCATTGCAGATGTCCGCAGACTAGCGGTAAACAGAGGCGGATTGAAGGTTATTGCTACAAATGGCTACAAAAAGTGCATGGCGACTCTGTCATATCGACCGTATGGCGTTACAAACACCGGCCAATGTAACGGCGCGGTGTGTCAGGCAGGTTGCCGGGCCGGTTTGCGGAACGCAAAAAAACGCCCCGAACCAGTCGGGGCGTTTTTCGAGGATGCGGCCTCGTTACAGCGTATTAGCGAACACCTTCCTGGCGCAGTGCCGCCGGGGTGAAGTCGCTGGTGGTGGCCGTAAAGCCGAAGTCATAGGCCTGCTTCTCTTCGTTCTTCATGCCCAGCGCCAGGTAGCGGCCGGACTGCAGGTCGTAGAGGGTTTCCAGGGCATACCACGGCACTTGCTTGTCGTAGTAGTCCTCGGCATGGGCCTCGGCCACGCGCCACAGTTGACCACGACCGTCGTAGTGGTCAATCACCGCGGCTTGCCAGGTGTCTTCGTCGATGTAGAAGTCACGCTTGGCATAGATGTGGCGCTGACCTTCCTTCAGGGTTGCGACCACATGCCAGACGCGACGCAGCTCGTAACGCGCCAGGTCCTGGTTGATGTGGCCGGCCTTGATGATGTCGGCGTACTTGAGCTTCGGATCGTCGAGCTTGTAGCTGTCGGAGGCGATGTACATTTCCTTCTTGCCTTCGAGCTTCCAGTCGTAACGGTCCGGTGCACCGTTGTACATGTCCAGGTTGTCGGACGTACGCAGGCCGTCGGCCGCGGTACCCGGGCCATCGTAGGACACTTGCGGGGCCCGGCGCACACGACGCTGACCAGCGTTGTAGACCCACGCCGAGCGTGGTTCCTTGACCTGGTCGAGGGTTTCGTGAACCAGCAGCACACCACCGGCCAGACGCGCTGGCGCGGTCACTTTCTGTTTGAAGTAGAACAGGATGTTGCCCGGGTTTTTCGGGTCGTAGTCCTTCATCTTGTCGCGGAACACGAACTGGTCCTGGAAGTACACCAGGCTGTACGAGCCGTTCGCTTGTGGCGTGGCCTGGGTCACCAGGCGGGTCACGCTGCCGCCACGATAGCGGGTGATGTGGTTCCAGATGACTTCCACACCACTTTTCGGGATCGGGAACGGGATGGCCGTTTCGAAGTTTTCCAGACCGTTGCCACCGGAGACCAGGCTGGTGTTGGTGGCATTGCGCTTGATGGCGGCAAATACGTCAGCCGGCACGGTGGAACCACGATGGGACGGATACACCGGCATTTTGTAGGTTTCCGGGTAACGCTTGAACATCGCGTATTGGCCCGGTGCCAACTTGTCCTTGTACTTGTCGACATTCTGCGCGGTGATGGTGAACAGGGGTTGCTCGCTGCCATACGGGTTGGACAGGAAGCCTTTGCTGTCAACGGTACCGGCGTTCTTGGCCAGGGGTTTCCAGGTCGGGATCGAACCATCGGCATTGCCCGCCATTTCCGCGCCCATCGGCGTCAGGCTCTTGCCCAGCTTGTCCGCTTCAGCTGCCGGGACCGCGGCCATGACACCGGTCGCCAGCAACGACAGCCCCAGTACCCCGACGTGCAACAGATTCTTGGTCATTTTCATTTCTTGTTCGTCCTGAAAAAGCAGTGCTTAGAAGTTCACGCCGAAGCTGAGCGCGACGAAATCACGGTCATCCACGGTGGTGTACTTGCCGTCGAAGAAGTTGGTGTAGTTGAGGCTTGCGGTGTAGGTGTTCTGGTATTCGGCATCGAGCCCCAGGCTGACCGCTTTACGACCCTCCTCGAAGTTTCCGCCAGGGCCTGGCGAGTAACCTTCCACATCATGGGACCAGGCCACGTTCGGCTTGAGGTTGACGCCGGCGATGGCATCGTTGTAATCCCAGATGGCACGACCACGGTAGCCCCACGAGGTTGGCGTGGTGAAACCCTCGTCGTTACAGTTACGGGTAGCATTGTTGGTCGCCGTACCTGGACCGGCGCCAGCAATGGTCCTCCCGTTGAGGAATTCACAGGAGCCGTTGGGCAGTTCGCCCGGACCATAAACCGGGTCACGGCCATAACGCACATCTGAAGTACTCTCCAGCCCACCTACGTGGGTCACGCCGACTTCACCCACCAGGGTCAGGCGACTGGCGCCCATGACCTGGTCAAAGAAGTGCGTCAGGGTGGTCTGGAACTGAGTCACTTCCTTGCGGCGATAACCGTTCAGGTCGGAACCCGGCGAGGCCGAGAGCAGCGAAGCGTTGGCCAGCGCGCCACCCAAAGGACGTACACCCGCGAACAGAATGTCGGTGGAGTTCAGCTGCACCGGCGCATTCGGACGGTAGCTGACCTCGCCTTGCCACGCCGTGCCGGTAGGCAAGGTGGTGGAGAAGCTCAGGCCGTAGAGGCGAATGTCTTCCGGGTACTCGACGAAGTACTCCGAGTTGCCGGCCACCAACAGTGGCCCGAGCGCGGCGAACGGTCCTGGCAGTGATGCCGCGGTGTTATAGACCGACTGCGGAGCACCGGTGGCGCTGAAGATCGGCGCACGGCTGTGGTAGTTCATGAAGTAGGCACCGAACTCGGTGTCCAGCGGGTCGAACATGTACTTGAAGGACGCGCCCCACTGGCCGCTGTCCCGCGCATCGTGGTCTGGCCCGCGACGCACCAGCACACCTTCCTCGTTGACGTCGACGCCGTTGGCAGCCAATGGCCCCAGCGCGATGGCCGGAATGGTCGAACGCTTGTTCAGCACCCGCAGGTTGTTATCGCAACCGTCGGCGATGATGTCTGGCTGGGAGAAGAAGGTACCGCAGTTATCGACGACAGTCTGATCCCACTCCAGCTGGTAGAAGGCTTCGGCGGAGAGGTTCTCGGTCAGGCTCTGGGACACATAGAACATGTTGACCGGAATCAGGCCTTCCTTGATCTCGGCGCCCGGGCGACGGAACGCGGAAACGTCGATCGGGTTGATCGAGTTGATGCCGCCGCCGATGAAGGTACTTTCACCCCAACTGACGACCTGTTTGCCCAAGCGCACGGAACCCGGCTGCTCGGCGATGGCGTAGTTGTGGTAGACGAAAGCGTCGAGGATCTGGCCGCCTGCGGACTTGGCGCCTTCCTTGCGATTGTCGTCGCTGATGTCCTTGAACGGACGGCTTTCGTCCTGGAGTTCAAAGTCGTACCAGTATTTGCCCCGCACAAAGACGCCGGTATCGCCGTACTTCAATTCAAGATCATGGATGCCCTTGAAGATCTTCGAAAAGGTTTCCCCGCTTTTGAAGTTCAAGTGGCCATCGTCGGAGGTCTGGGACAGGCCGTGACCGCCGTTGTTGACGCCGATGAGGTTCTTGTTGGCGCTCTCGGTAGACCAACTTGCACCCAACGAAAGGGACGAGTCGAACTGACCTTCGATTTCACCAATGTTGAAACTGACGCCGAATGCAGGCCCGGCGAGCGTAGAGGCGAGACTGACCGCCAGAGGCAGTTTCGCCCGGCGCCAGAACTGGTTTACTGATGTCATCGACGCTACTCCATGTGCTTTTATTGTTATGGCGTTTAGCACTTTTAAAAACGCTCTGAAGGACAGTGAGCCATGCGCTCGCCAAATCGTTCAAAGTTGCATCGCCCCTGTTCGTGCGTGTGCCCCGTTCTTAAAAATCCTTGAACGGACTATATCCAGCAGGCTGTACTGCATGATCCCTCTAAAGTGTGATTTGCAGCCCCCGACCACTCTGGAACAGTCCTTCTGCCAGTCCGGCAGATGCCGGCACGGCAAGGATGGCTGAAAATATGGATTTGACAAGCCAAGCGCTTGCTTGGTGGGCCTGCCGCGCCCTTTCGGGCACGGCAAGGGGGGCTTAAAGCGTCGAGAGGAAGGTGCTGTTATTGGCCTGCCATTCGGTGATGTCGACCCGAATGCGTTTTTTGTCCAGCTTGCCGACACTGGTCTTGGGAATTTCAGTAACAAGGGCAATCTGACTCGGGATGGCCCACTTGCTCAGGTGTCCCTGCTCGACGAACGGTTTGAGGTGTTCCTTGAGTTCCTTGGCCCCGAGTATGTGGCCTTCACGAAGCACCAGCAGGGCAAACGGACGCTCACCCCATTGCGGGTCCGCAATACCGACCACTGCTACTTCACGTACCGCTGCATGACGGCTGATCAGGTCTTCCAGGTCCAGGGAAGAAACCCACTCGCCGCCGGTCTTGATGACGTCCTTGATCCGGTCACGGATGTCGATCACCCCCATGCTGTCCAGGGTCGCCACGTCGCCAGTGTGCAACCAGCCCCCGGCCCACAGTTCTGACCCCTTCTGCGGCTCTTTGAAGTAACCTTCGGTGAGCCACGGTGCACGCAACACCAACTCGCCCTGGGACTCACCGTCCGCCGGCAGGAAGTTACCGTCGGCATCGACGATAGCCGCTTCCACCAGGGGCCCCGGCACCCCGGCCTTGATCCGGTAGGTGGTGCGCTCGTCTTCGGTACCGGCCATCAACTCATCGTTAAGGTGCGCACAGGACACCAGCGGACCGGTTTCCGACATGCCATAGGCCGCCGTCAATTGAATGCCCTTGGCCTTGGCCGCCTCGTACAGCGCACGATTGAGCGCGCTGCCGCCGATGACGATTTTCCAGCCACCGAAGTCCGTGCCTTGCGCCGCCTTGGCGTTGAGCAGCATTTGCAGGATGGTCGGCACGCAATGGGAGAAGCTGACTTTTTCCTTGCGCCACAACTCCACCAGGTATTCCGGGTCGTAACGGCCGGGGTAGACCTGCTTGAGGCCCAGCATGGTGGCCACATACGGCAGCCCCCAGGCATGCACGTGGAACATCGGGGTAATCGGCATGTACACGTCGCTGGTGCCCAGCAAGCGGACGCTGTCGATGCTGCCCATGATCGTCGAAACACCCATGGTGTGCAGCACCAGTTGCCGATGGGTAAAGTACACCCCCTTGGGATTGCCGGTGGTGCCGGTGGTATAGAAGGTCGTTGCCACCGAGTTCTCGTCGAAATCCTCGAAGGTATACTCCGGGCTCGCGGCAGCCAGCAATTGTTCGTACTCGCCCATCAGGTTCGGCAGGTCGGCGGTTTTTTCCGGCAGGTCGGTCAGTAGCAGGGTCTGCTCGACCGTGGTCAGGTGCCCGGCGATGGCCTGGTACAGCCCGACGAACTCGCTGTTGACCAGCACGAAGCGGTCCTCGGCGTGGTTCATGGTGTAGAGGATCTGCTCGGGTGAAAGACGTACGTTGATGGTGTGAATCACCGCACCGATCATCGGGATGGCAAACATGCACTCCAGGTAGCGATGGCTGTCCCAGTCCATCACCGCCACGGTATCACCGGCCTTGACCCCTGCTGCCGTGAGCACGTTGGCCAGCCGCGCGACACGCTCGATCAGGGTCGGATAGCTGTAGCGCAACTGGTCGCGGTAGACAATCTCGCGGGTTTTCTCGTAACGGCTGCCGGACATCAGCAATCGCTTGATCAACAGCGGGTATTGATAAGCACCTTCAGCTGGCGGAATAACGCGAGTCTGCAACATAAGCATCCCTTTATCTGACTGCACGGTCGTGGCGTAAAGTAGGCACTTTAATCAGCCTGGACGCGCGCCAAATCAGCCAAAGGAATGATTTGCAGAGCGGCGCAAATACTGGCTTTGCGCCAGCATTCGCATCGACAATCTGATCAATGCATCTCGGTAAGGGCCAGTTTTACGCCGATTGCGATCAGTACTGCGCCCATCATGCGATCAAACCAGTGCCCCATGCGGGCGAAACCGGCGCGCACACGCTGCTGGCTGAACAACATCGCCACCAGGCAAAACCAGATCGCGGTGGCGACGGCCAGGTAGATCCCGTAGCCGGCCTGCACCGCCAGCGGTGTGTGCGGGTTGATCACCACGGTGAACAGCGACAGGAAGAACAGCGTGGCCTTGGGGTTCAGGCCATTGGTCACGAAGCCCGAGGTGAACGCGCCACGGGCCGTGCGCTCGCCGGCTTCCTTGTGCAGGTTTTCGGTCGAAGGCTTCGCCGGTTGCGCGCGCAAGGCCTTGAAACCGATGTACAGCAGGTAGGCAGCCGCCAGCCACTTGAGCGCGTTGAACAGCACGATCGACTGCGAAACGATCAGGCCGATACCCAGCAACGAGTAACCCACATGCAGGAAAATCGCGCTGCCGACACCCAGCGCCGTCCACGTCCCGGCGCGACGACCGTGGGTCACCGCCTCACGCACCACCACGGCAAAGTCCGGGCCCGGGCTCGCGACGGCCAGCAGGTGAATCAGGGCAACGGTCAAAAACTCTGTCCAGTACATGGTGGGGCTCCTTTAGGCCAAGCGTAACTAGTTATTTCATCTGGTAGGCTCGGCAGATTACGCCTTCAGACTTATGCGCAAAAGGTACAGTTAATGACGAACAATCGCCGCGCCGTTTTCCTCGACCACAGCTCGCTTGACCTGGGTGACCTTGACCTCAGTGGCTTGCAACAGTGCTTCGATGACTTGCAACTGCAATCGCTGACCACCCCTGATAACGTCGTTGAACGGCTGCAAGGCGCCAGCGTGGCCATCAGCAACAAAGTCCCGCTCAACGCCACCACCCTCAAGGCCTGCCCGAACCTGAAGCTGATACTGATCGCCGCCACCGGCACCAACAACGTGGATCTGGTCGCCGCCCGTGCCCAAGGCATTACCGTGAGCAACTGCCAGGGCTACGGCACGCCATCGGTGGCGCAGCACACCCTCATGTTGCTGCTCAACCTCGCCACCCGCCTGGGCGACTATCAGAAAGCCGTCGGTGCAGGTCGCTGGCAGCAAGCCAGCCAGTTCTGCCTGCTGGATTACCCGATCGTCGAACTGCAAGGCAAGACCCTCGGCCTGCTCGGCCATGGCGAACTGGGTGGCGCGGTTGCCCGGCTGGCCGAAGCCTTTGGCATGCGGGTCATCACGGGCCAGATTCCCGGACGCCCGGCGCGCGCCGACCGTGTACCGCTGGATGAACTGCTCGCGCAGGTCGACGCCCTGACCTTGCATTGCCCGCTCAACGAACACACTCGTCACTTCATCGGAGCGCGCGAGTTGGCGCTGCTCAAACCCGGCGCCTTCGTGGTCAACACCGCGCGCGGTGGCCTGATCGACGAACAGGCCCTGGCCGATGCCTTGCGCAGTGGTCATCTGGGTGGCGCGGCAACCGACGTGCTGAGCGTCGAACCGCCGACCGCAGGCAACCCCCTGCTGGCCAACGATATTCCCCGCTTGATCGTGACCCCGCACAACGCCTGGGGCAGCCGCGAGGCTCGGCAACGGATCGTCGGCCAATTGAGCGAGAACGCCCAAGGTTTTTTCAGCGGTACAGCGCTGCGGGTCGTCAGTTGATAAACTGCCGCACTTTTTTTCAAGGAGCAGGTTATGGATCCGCGCAGTGAAGTACTGCTTCGTCAGGCCGAATTGTTTCAAGGTCAATTGCTACTGGCCGGTTTGCCCGCCGATGACTTGCTCGGCAAGTTACCCAAGGCCCACGGCTGGTGCTGGCATGCCGGCGATCAGGCGGCGCTGGATGCGCGCTTTGCCGAGCGCAGCCATTTTGGCGTGAATGCCCCGAGCCGCGAATTTGAAACGGCCGTGGTGTTCCTGCCCAAATCCAAGGACCTGACCGATTACATCCTCAACGCCCTCGCCTCGCGCCTGGCCGGTCGCGAACTGTACCTGGTAGGTGAAAAGCGCAGCGGCATCGAGGGCGCCGCCAAGCAGCTGAACCCTTTTGGCAAACCGCGCAAGCTCGACAGCGCGCGGCATTGCCAGCTCTGGCAAGTGACCGTGGCCAACGCACCGCAGGCCAAATCACTGGAGAGCCTGGCGCAAACCTATGAGCTGCCATTGGCCGAAGGCCCGCTGAAAGTCATCAGCCTGCCGGGCGTGTTTAGCCATGGTCGCCTGGATCGCGGTAGCGCCCTGCTGCTTGAACACCTGGACAAACTGCCCAGCGGTCACTTGCTGGACTTCGGTTGCGGTGCTGGAGTTCTGGGGGCCGCGGTGAAGCGTCGTTACCCGCACAACACCGTCACCCTGCTGGACGTCGATGCGTTCGCCGCTGCCAGCAGCCGCCTGACACTGGCCGCTAACGGCCTGGAAGCCGAGGTGTTGACCGGAGATGGCATCGACGCCGCGCCCATGGGTTTGAGCGCGATCCTGAGTAATCCACCGTTCCATGTCGGGGTTCATACCGATTACTTCGCTACGGAAAACCTGCTGCGAAAAGCGGCCAAACATCTGAAAAATGGTGGAGAACTTCGCCTGGTAGCCAATAGTTTCCTGAAGTACCAGCCGCTGATCGAAGAGCATCTGGGCGCCTGTTCGATCAAGGCCGAAGGACAGGGTTTCCGTATCTACCGAGCCAAGCGCGGTTGAATACCCTGTTGAAAAAGAACGCTTGCCGAATGGATTTTGCCTAGGCAGAATCCGCTCCGTCCTAGGGGAGTAGTCTCCCACGAGCGCCATGCTCGTCCGGCATACGTCAACATACTTGATCCTCAGATCATGGCGTATGCGACCCAAGCGTCCGCACAGACGGACCGCAGGGTTTGACAAGACCTATGACACGCACACCTTACCCGGGGCGGGAAGGCTGTACGTGTCATAGCCGTGTCGACCCGCCCCTTAGGAATGCCCTGATGCTGGATTCTCTACTCGTTCCCACCGCAGTCGTTGCCTTGGCCGAAATCGGCGACAAGACGCAACTGCTCGCTCTCATTCTCGCCGCCCGCTTTCGCAAACCCTGGCCGATCATCGCCGGTATCGTCGCTGCGACCCTGGCCAACCATGCCGCCGCCGGTGCCGTCGGCGCCTGGTTCGGCAGCTTCTTTTCGGATTCGGTGCTGCACTGGATCCTTGCCGCCAGCTTTGCCGCCACCGCGCTGTGGACCCTGGTGCCGGACAAGATGGATGACGACGAAGCCAGCACGGCCCGCAAGTTCGGACCGTTCCTCACCACGCTGATTGCCTTCTTCCTGGCGGAAATCGGTGACAAGACCCAGATCGCCACCGTAATGCTCGCAGCGCAATACCCTGAGCTGTGGCTGGTGATTATCGGCACCACCCTCGGCATGCTGATCGCCAACGTGCCGGTGGTCCTGGCCGGTAACTTTGCCGCGGACAAACTGCCCCTGACCCTGATCCGGCGCCTGGCAGCGTCGGCGTTCTTCATCCTGGCTATTGTTGCGGTGTACAAAGCTCTGCAGCTTTAAGCGGCAAGCCATAAGCTGCAAGCAGAGCGACTCGGCTTCTACTTGCAGCTTGCCGCTTACCTCTTGCTGCTGTTGTAAAGCGGCATGACTTTCGGGATCGCCGCCTGCAGCGACTCGATCCGGCTGCTGGAAGCCGGGTGAGTGCTCATGAACTCAGGCGGCGAACCTCCGGAGACCTTGCTCATTTTGTTCCACAGGGTGATCGCTGCGTTCGGGTTGTAGCCGGCGCGCGCGGCCAGTTCCAGGCCGATCAGGTCGGCTTCGTTTTCGTTGGCGCGGCTGTTGGGCAAGGTCATGCCGTAGTTGGCCACGGTATCGGCCAGCGCCAGGGTATCCTGGCCCAGGCCGAGCAACACGCCAGCGCCCTGCTTGGCCATTTCAATGCCATAGGCCTTGGACATCGCTTCACGACCGTGCTCGCGCAGGGCGTGGGCGATTTCATGGCCCATGATCGCGGCAATTTCGTCGTCGGTGAGCTTGAGCTTGTCGATCAGCCCGGTGTAGAAAATGATCTTGCCGCCGGGGCCGCAATTGGCGTTGAGTTCGTCACTCTTGATCAGGTTGACTTCCCACTTCCAGTGCGCCGAATCCGGGCGAAAGTTCGGCGCCTGGGCGATCAGGCGCGTGGCGATGGCATCGACCCGCCTGGCATCGCTGCTGGTCTGGTCCAGCACGCCTTTTTTGCCCGCCTCGCCCACTGTCTTCTGGTAGGACTGGGCATACATCTGGTTGACCTCATCGGTCGACAGCATGCTGAACATCCACTGCGAGCGCTCCACACCCACGGCGCCACCGCTGGTGGTGTTGACCGACTGACAGCCAGCGATCAGCAAACTGGCACCCAGCGCACACAAAACCCAACTTTTACTCATGAAAGCTCTCCCTGAAAACATGGCGCGTATCGTAGGCGGTGCGCTGTATCTGCGCCAGATGCAACAGACGTGTAACACGCCATTTCCCGCCCGGCCCCATCCCCAAGTCTCAATCCCTTTATAAAACACCCCTCGGTCAATGGCATCAAGGCCCGACACCGGTCTCGATGCGACACATCCGGGCCAAAAACAGTCATTCATGAAATTTCCGCTCATGGACCGCCATCCCCCCGCCGATAAAGCTCGGCAGATGCCCTCCTGCGTCCGGAGCCTTTATGAAATTCAAGTCGATTCAGTTTTCCGTCGCCGCACTCGCCGGAGCCATCGTGCTCAGCGTGGTGGTTGCGCTGGTGTTGTACGCGCTGTTTGCCGGTGCACGCACTCAGG
This sequence comes from Pseudomonas sp. Irchel s3b6, assembly GCF_900187415.1. Lineage (NCBI taxonomy): Bacteria > Pseudomonadati > Pseudomonadota > Gammaproteobacteria > Pseudomonadales > Pseudomonadaceae > Pseudomonas > Pseudomonas sp. Irchel s3b6. The sequence continues at coordinate 52,808 of NZ_FYDM01000014.1, forward strand.
AAATGGTCCAGCAACGGACCCAGGCCCAGTTCGAACAAGTCATCGAGCAACGCCTGCGCGGCCTGGCACAGACCCAGGTCAGCCAGATCCAGCGCGAACTGGAAGCGCCGCTGCTGATCGCCGGTGGCCTGGTGCGGGTCAACACACTGATCGGCTCCCAGGATGCCGAGGGCAAGCCCGTGTTGAGTCTCAGCCGTGAGCAACTGGTCAGCCTGATCAAGGAGAACGTCGCGAAGAACCCGAAAATTCTCGGCGCCTACATCGGCTGGGAACCCAATGCGCTGGATCACAACGACACGGCCTACGTTGGCAGCAAGGACATCGGAGTCGACGCCACCACCGGACGCTTCCTGCCGTGGTGGTTCCGCAATGATGACGGCAGCCTGGGCCTGGATAAACTGGCGGACGTGAACGACCGCACCGTGCTATCCACCGGCGTGCGCGCCAGTGAGTACTACCTGTGCTCCCAGGAGAGTAAAAAATCCTGCGTGATCGACCCCGCGCCCTACAAGGTCGGCGACAAGATCGTCATGCTCGCCTCCTTCATCGAACCGATCATGCTCAACGGCACCTTTCAGGGCATTGTCGGCGCCGACCTGTCGGTGAACTTCATTCAGGACATGCTCCTGGCCGCCAACCAGAAGCTGTACAACGGTGCCGGTGAAATGGCCCTGATTGGCGGCAACCAGCGCCTGGTGGCCTACACCAAGGACCCAAGCAAGTTCGGCGAAAAAGTCAGCGACATATTGGACGCCAATCAGTTGGCCAACCTGGGCAACCTCAGTCGCGGCGAAGTGACCTACAACGTCGATAAAACCAACGGCAAGATCGAACTGTACCTACCGTTCGGCATCGGCCAGACCGACGCGCGCTGGACCCTGCTGCTGCAATTGCCGCTGAACGCCGTGATGGCCGACCTGCAACAACTGCAGGGCGACCTGAACAGCCAGCGCAAGGCCGACACGTTTGGCATGGCCATGGTCGGCCTGGGAATTGCCGGCCTGGGACTGTTGGTGATCTGGCTCGTAGGCCATGGCATCGCCCGACCGCTGAAGCAGATGGTGGCGATGCTCGATGACATCGCCCAGGGCGAAGGTGACCTGACCCGTCGCCTGACCAGCGACCGCGCCGACGAACTCGGCTCGATCGCCAAGGGCTTCAACACCTTCCTGGCAAAACTGCAGGCGATGATCACCCAGGTGGTGACCTCGGTGCAGAGCGTCAGCGACTCATCGGAGCACACCGCAGACATCGCCATTCGCACCAACCTGGGCGTGCACAAGCAAATGGCCGAAATCGATCAGGTGGCCACTGCCGTGCAGGAAATGACCGCGACCGCCCAGGACGTGGCACGCAATGCAACCCAGGCCGCGCAGGCCGCCAGCCACGCCGATCAGGCGGCCACCCAGGGCATGCAGATCGTGCGCGACACCTCGATCTCGATTGGCGCCCTGGCGGTGGAAATCGGCAATGCCGTCGGCGTGGTGCAAACCCTGGCCAAGGACAGCGAAAACATCAATGCGATCCTGACCGCCATTCGCGGGATTGCCGAGCAGACCAACCTGCTGGCCCTGAACGCCGCCATTGAAGCGGCGCGGGCCGGCGAGCAGGGCCGCGGCTTTGCAGTAGTAGCCGATGAAGTGCGCAACCTGGCGCAGAAAACCCAGCAGGCCACCGAAGAAATCCAGTCGATGATTCAACAGTTGCAACAAGGCACGCGCGACGTGGTGCGGGTGATGGAGGACAGCCAGAACAGGACCGACGAAAGCGTACAACACGCCGCCAGGGCGGCGCAGGCGCTGGAGACCATTACCCGGGCCGTGTCCGTGATCAACGACATGAACACCCAGATCGCCAGCGCCGCCGAAGAGCAAAGCGCAGTGGCCGACGACATCAACCGCAACGTGATCAATATCGGTCAGGTGGCCAATGAAGTGGCCGGCGGCGCGGATGAGTCGAGTGCGGCCAGTGCGGACCTGACCAAGCTGGCCGAGCAGCAGCGACGGTTGATCAATCAGTTCAGAGTTTAACTGAAGGTCCATGGGTGCGACGCAGAGCGTCACGGGATGCATTCCCACACGGAACGTGGGAATGATCGGCCAGATTGCGAAAAACTCAACCCGGGGTCAGGCACTCCGGTGCATTGAGCTTCGGATCATTCACCAGGTTCGCCAGCACCCGCTCGCGCAAGGCGGCAGGCTCGCTGGCGAGCAGCGCCTGCAGGGCGTGCAGCGGGGTTTCGGGGTTGAGCCAGGCTTCCTGCCCTGCCGCATCGAGAATCAACGGCCGGCGTTGGCTGGCGGCGGCCTGAGTCACCACCGCCGTACTCAACCAGACCTGCTCCTGCACCGGATACGCTTCCCAGATCGCGGCAAAAAACAATGCCGAACCTTCTCCTGGCGTCAGCCAGTACGGGCGCTTGCGGGTGGTACCGCGCCATTCGTAGAAGCCGTTGGCCGGTAACAGGCAACGGCGCAGGCGCAAGGCCTCGCGAAACATCGGCTGCTCGGCGACGGTTTCCGCCCGGGCATGGGCCGGCGTCTTCGACAAATCGGTCAGCCACGCCGGCGTCAACCCCCAGCGGGCACGCGCAAGGGTACGCTGGCCCGCCTCGGCGCGCAGGATCAGCACCGAATCATTGGGCGAAATATTCCACTGCGCCTGCTGATCGGCCGGAAAACCGGGCAAGGCCGCAAACGCGGGGTTCCAACGAAACAGGGCAAAACGTCCACACATGGGGCAACACGACTCTTGATCAAACGAACACCAGCCTAACAGACCAGCACGCCGGGAAAGCTATCCGGTTCGTCACCGGGCAGCGGCAGAGCGGCATTGTAGGCCGCAATCAGCTCTCGGGCGTACTGGGCCTGGTCATTGTCCACCGCCAGGCCCAGCAGCCCAGACGCCGGCAACTCACCCGTGCCACCGAGCAAATCGCGCCCCACCAGGTGCGCTTCCACGCCTTCGCTGGCCAGCATGCCTTGCAGCAACTCACCTTCCATCAGGTTTTCCGGTTCGTAGATGCGCTGCATAAAAGCCACCCCTCACTCGTTTTCGCTGTGAACTTCGAGCAACCACTCATGACCGTCGGTCTGCAGAACAAAGGTGATGGGGCGACAGCACACTGGACAGTCCTCGATATACGTCTGGTCACCGCCAGATAAATCCAGAACAGCCTCCACTTCTTCACCACAGTAAGGGCATTCATAGCGCTCGGTTTCCAGCATCGCGGTCTCCCAAGTGACTTGTGCGTATAATCGCCGGTCTATTTGCAGGGCTATTTTTGTTTGAGCTGCTTTTTCAGACCGTACCCTGTGTGGATTCGATCCGATCCATTACTTACCCTAGCCGTTTCTAACAAGAGAGCATGATGGGCGAATTCGATGCCATCCGACCTTACGACGACAGCGAAGTCCCGGCAGTGCTGGCACGGCTGCTGAGCGACAAGGCGTTTCTAGATATCCTCACCCACTTTCGCTTCCCGCGCTTTGCCGGCGCCCTGGGCTGGATGCTCAAACCACTTATAGCTCATCGGCTGCGCCGAGAGTTTGCCGGTGTCACCTCGGTTGCAACGCTGCAGGACAAGGTCGAGTTCTATGTCGACCACACCATCGAGCGCGCAACCGACGGTGTGACCTACACCGGCGTCGAGCAATTCAAGTCCGGCAGCGCCTATCTGTTCCTGGCCAACCATCGCGACATCGTGATGGACCCGGCGTTCGTCAACTACGCGATCTACCACGCCGGCCTGCCCACGCCACGCATCGCCATTGGCGACAACCTGCTGCAAAAGCCCTTCGTCAGCGACCTGATGCGCCTGAACAAGAGCTTTATCGTACACCGCTCCATTACCGGCCGGCGCGAGAAGATGGCGGCGTATCAGTTGCTGTCGGCGTACATCAACCATTCGATCCGCAACGATTGCGCCTCGATCTGGATCGCCCAGGCCGAAGGCCGCGCCAAGGACGGAGACGATCGCACCGAGTCGGCGATCCTCAAGATGTTTCACATGAGCCGCAAGGACGAGCCGTTCGGCGAGGTCATCCAGTCGCTGAACCTGACCCCGGTGTCGATCAGCTACGAGTACGACCCGTGCGACCAGGCCAAGGCCCGCGAGCTGTACATCCGCGCCACCACCGGCAGTTACACCAAAGCACCGGGCGAGGACGATGTGAGCATCGCCAAGGGCATTACCGGCTACAAGGGCCGGGTCCACGTCAACTTTGCAGCGCCCATCACCGAGCTGTTCGACGACACCAAGCAACTGGCGGTCGAGATGGACAAGCAGATCCTCGGCGGTTACCGGTTGTTCCCGGTGCACTACCTGGCGTACGCCCAGTGGAACGACGCCGACCCACAATTGCAGGTGCCGAAGGCTGCCGAACTGTTCCCGGCCGAAGAACTGGCCAAGGCCGGGCAAGAATGGCAAAACCGCCTCGACGCCTGCCCCGAGGAACACCGCCCGTTCCTGGTGCTGCAATACGCGACACCGGTGCGCAATCAGTACCGGGTCAAGGCGGGTTTACCGCTGTAAGGCTTTGGCTTCAAACAAAAGCGGCGCCCCTCGGGGCGCCGTTTTTGTTTGCCCGGGACAGGCTCCCGGCCGCCGTCAGATCCGCGTACTGATCCACGACACCAGCAACGCCAGGCCCAGGCAGGCAAAGCCGAACGCGTAGAAAAAGCGGTTCATGCGCAGGGTTGCGATACTCGACAAGTGCACCTGCGTGTCGGCATCCGCACGCCCGGCCTGCGCGGCGAGACTGGCCCGGGCCTGCTGCTCGCGACGACGGGTCGCGTGCAACAACCAGCCACCGGGGCAGGCCACCAGCAGCGCGAAGATATTGATCAGTTTGGCGGGGTGAGCGGTAAACAACGACCAGATCATTTGCAACGACATCGTGAACCTCATGCGAAACGGGGCATACGGGACATCGAAACAACACCCGCGGCGCGGATTCTACCCAAAGCCCTGCTCCCTGCCCTCGCTTTCCGACAAAAAACCGGCCATTCGACCGACTCATGCCCTGCGTCACGTCTTCGTCATCTAAACACGCCAAGCTGTCGCCCCTCGAAACCGACACGGAGCTTGTCATGCTGCACGCCGAAAACCAGGATCGCCTTTACCTCATTACCCCGACCGACGAACAACAAACCCTCGTCGGCAGCCTGGCCTTCAACGTTCAAGACCGCCACTGGCTCGTCTACTGCGCCCTGGGCGGACACCAGCACCCCGACCTGCCGGAAACCGACCTGCTGACCGGCGTCAGCGTACTGGACTTCTACTCGCAAGCCGCGTGAAGACAGTTGCTGACGCATCTGGGTGAATACAGGGTGTGCCTGATCAGCAATCAGGCCGCCTTCACGTACAAGCGCAATACCGCTACCCCGCCAAAAAAAACAAACCAACGTACACCCGCCCCACCACTCAACAGGCCGAGCGTTAGCTCGCCTGCCGCTCTTGATCTTGCTCTGGCTCTTGATCCACCCGCCCCTTCGGCAGGCCGAGCGCAGGCGTTCATCAGGGGAGTGGCGCGCAGCGCCCCTCGACACAGTCGAGGACATCGCATGGAGGTCGAGCGAAGCCGACCGGAGGGCGATGCCCCCTGAGGAATGCCGGAGTCGAGGGAACCCCGAGCCTTGGCGAGGGGCAGGACGCTCGGGGCGAAGCGTTTTTTTGCTTACTTTTTTTAGGCGCTTGTAAAAAAAGTGAGTCGCCGTCAGGCGAAACCATAAGTCGCCATGACCGCAGCAACGGATATGTACACCGCACCTGCAAGAGATTGGTTGGCTGCCAAGCCGCCTTCGCGGGCAAGCCCACTCCCACAGATCATTCAACAGAAACAAAAAAACCCGGCTCATCACTGAAACCGGGCTTCTTCAGACACACCGCAAACCGTTACTCGCCCAGGACCTGACCCACCGTCGGATCCTTGAACAGACGAGTCAACGCATCACTCAAGACATCACCGACCAGCTTAGTGTTGGTCTCCTGGTTCGGCGCCATACCAAAACGCTGATCCAGCGACGCACCGTAACGACCGCTATAGCGACGGTTGGCATTCTGCACATCAGAACGGAAAGTCGCACCGATGGTCGCCTCGGTCACATACATGCCTTCTTTAGGCGACTGATACTTCAGCTCGGCCAAGGTCACGGTCAACTGCGGCGCGTTGTAGGCATTGGCTGTCGGCGTGAAACCCAACAGACGCACAGCCGCTTCAGCCTGAGCCTGCAACTTCGGCAGGATCTGCGCGCTTTGCACCGTAATCGCGCTGGTTTCCGGGTACAGGCCGCCACGGGTGCCCAAGGTCGGCGACGGACGACCGTCAACCACCTTCACCACCACCGGCTGACCATGACCGACCGGCGCCAGTTGAGTCGTCAGTTTCGGCTCCGGGGCTAGTTGCTGCGGGCTGTGGGCGCAGCCAACCAGCGTCAAACTGGTCACAGTGATCAAACCGAACAACAGGCGTTGCAACATGCGCTTCTCTCCAGAATCAGGCACAAACAGAGCGGCAGTATAGCGGGGGCCACTCGCTTCAAACCAGCGACCCTGAACATAGGCTGAAGACTTGCGCAATGTTACGCCGAGCGAGCCCCTGGTAACCCGAGTGTCATGCCACACTGCTAACGTCAACGCTGTCACCGCTCGAGGGCATTGCCATGCAGTTTTTCTGGTCGCTGTTTGCTCCACACCGTAATTTCCGCAGCTTCGTCCGGCTCGACAGCAACGACTGCTGCCTGGCATTCAAGCACTGTCGTGTGCCGCCAATGGGCGACGGTTGGGTGGAAATCAACGAGATTCGCCCTCATTGGTTGCACCAATCCCTACCCGCCAGCGCCCGCGTGACCCCACGCATTGCTCGCGCACGGTTGCACCGCGTGTTGGCCACCTGACCGAACGGCTAATAAAAGTCATTAAACACGACCATTTCCCTGCGTTTCTTCGCTACAATCTCCCCCCGATTATAAGGACGTCTCCTGATCGGGCCTCGCAGCATCGCTAATACTCGCGTATTGGCTCCCCGCACCGCCCACAGAGAGCCGCCCACACAGATCGAGTAAAGCTGGCGAGCTTGCTGTTTACCCTGCAAACCACCACTTTTCGCGCATCTGCCAGAGCTGTCATGACGCTCGGTCACTGAGCTGTTTGCCCGTTTTGCCTGCCATGTAACCCATGCTGGCAATCTATCCTCGGGCCCGGTGCCAGGCGCAGATAGCCCTTTTTTGAGGTTCACGTCTTCAAAAGAGCGTGAAAAAACGGGTTTTCACAACTTCACAAGAGTGTGGCGAGCAAATGAATAGTTTTGCGTCTGAACATGCACCATTAGCGTCTACAACAGCCCAATTACACAGGACCGAGCACTCCTCAAGAACCGGAGCCTGAAGCCTGTCCGCTACGGATTTGGTTGCACAAACAGACGTATCGACCATAAGTCGAATTGCCTCCCGCGCGCTGAAGTGAGTTCATAGGAACCCTGAAGCCGGTGGGTAGCGTCTGTCGAAGTTGCGAAAAATTGCGAAGATTCGGACATGGCGATCCTGGCCATGAGTGACCCGGGGCACAACAGAACATGCCCTGTAACTCCTGGCAGCTATGCCGACAATTTGGTGCTGCAGATTTTGGAGACGCGTTAAATGGCGCATAACGAAGCAGTCGACGTGGTACTGGTTGGGGCGGGCATCATGAGTGCCACCCTCGCCGTGCTGCTCAAAGAGCTCGACCCCGCGATCAAACTGGAAGTCGTCGAGCTGATGGATTCCGGTGCCGCGGAGAGTTCCAACCCGTGGAACAACGCCGGCACCGGTCACGCCGGGCTGTGTGAGCTGAACTACACGCCACAGGCCGCTGACGGCAGCGTCGACATCAAGAAAGCCGTGCACATCAACACTCAGTTCGAGGTGTCGAAGCAATTCTGGTCGTACCTGACCAAAAAAGGCACCTTCGGCTCGTCGAAATCCTTTATCAGCCCGGTCCCGCACCTGAGCTTCGTGCAGGGTGACGCTGGCGTTTCGTTCCTCAAGGAACGGTTCAAGGTGCTGAGCAGGCACCACGCCTTCGCGGACATGGAATACACCGAAGACAAGGCAACAATGGCGCAGTGGATGCCATTGATGATGCCTGGTCGTCCGGCTGATGAAACCGTCGCCGCGACCCGCGTGATCAATGGTACCGACGTCAACTTCGGCGCCCTGACCAATCAACTGCTCAAGCACCTGACCAGCGCACCCGATGCCCAGGTCAAGTACTGCAAGCGCGTGACCGGTCTCAAGCGTAACGCCAACGGCTGGACTGTCAGCATCAAGGACGTCAACAGCGGCAACACCCGTGATGTCGATGCAAAATTCGTCTTCCTCGGTGCCGGCGGTGCGGCCTTGCCGCTGTTGCAGGCCTCGGGCATCGAAGAAAGCAAAGGCTTCGGCGGCTTCCCGATCAGCGGCCAGTGGCTGCGTTGCGACAACCCGGAAGTGGTCAAGCACCACCAGGCCAAGGTCTACAGCCAGGCAGCCGTCGGTTCGCCGCCGATGTCGGTGCCGCACCTGGACACCCGCGTGGTTGATGGCAAGAAGTCCCTGCTGTTCGGACCTTATGCCGGCTTCACCACCAAGTTCCTCAAGCACGGTTCGTTCATGGACCTGCCGATGTCGGTACGCGCCGGCAACATCGGCCCGATGCTGGCGGTCGCGAAAAACAACATGGACCTGACCAAGTACCTGGTCAGCGAAGTGATGCAATCGATGGAACAACGCCTGGAATCGCTGCGTCGCTTCTACCCTGAAGCCAAGGCCGAAGACTGGCGCCTGGAAGTTGCAGGCCAGCGCGTGCAGATCATCAAGAAAGACCCGAAAAAGGGCGGCGTCCTGCAGTTCGGTACCGAACTGGTGGCGGCCAAGGACGGTTCGCTTGCGGCCTTGCTCGGCGCTTCGCCGGGTGCCTCGGTGACCGTTTCGATCATGCTTGAGCTGATCGAGAAATGCTTCCCGAACAAAGCCTCCGGTGAATGGGCGGCCAAGCTGGCAGAAATCTTCCCGGCCCGGGAAAAGGTTCTGGAAACCGACGCTGCGCTGTATCGCAAGATCAACACGCAGAACAATGTCGCACTGGAACTGGTAGAAGAAAGCAGCGAGACCCCAAGCTTCGCTTGATCCTCGCCCATGAAAAACGCCCCGTTCTCCTTGAGAGCGGGGCGTTTTTTTTGTCGCTTCGAAAACCTTAGCCGCGCGCTTTGCGGATCAGTTCGATGTAGTCCTCGGCGTTGCGCTGGTCCGAAATCAGGGCAATGAAGTCATTGCCGTGCTCGTCCTTGCCATCTAGGTCATGGCCAGCCTCGACAAAAAACACCAGAAAACGCTCGAAATCGTCGATACGCAGGCCGCGGTAGGCCTTGATCAGTTTGTGCAGGGACGGTGAAGTCGCGTCAGCCGGCTCGAAATCGAGGAACAACTTGATCTGCGCATCGCCGATCTCGTCACCAATCAACTGCTTCTTATCTTTACGCATTGCCGACTCCAGCTCGCAGACATTTCACGGGGCCAGCAGTTTACCCCTGCCCTGACCCAGGCCTCAACGACCAACCTTCAGCGCGAGCGCACGGCCCCGGTGTGCAGATCCGCCCAGACATGGCCATTGCCATAGCTGAGGAACTGGCAATACACCGTCCCGCTGCGCAGCAAGTCGATCACCACCCGGTATTGGGCCATTGGGTAATACAGCGTGAGGGTCTTGGTCTGCTCGTCGTAAATCGGCTTTTTCAGGCTTTTGCTTTCGCCATCAAAATTCACCAACACCTGACTGATGCTCGCCCCTTTGTTCATGGCTTTGCCTTTGAGGCGAATCATCAGGGGTGAAGTAATCGGAATCGGTTGCTGGCTGGACTGACGCTGGCTGCCGACCACCACCGAATACTCGGTAACCTGCAACAATTGCTGCTGTTCGGGCGCCGCATCACGCAGGGTCAGGTCATCGGGAGGCAGAAACTGCCCGTGCATCAGCGCGGGGGCGGCCGCCAGCGGCAGGCTGACGCTCAATAACAGCGCAGCGCAACTGCGAATCAAAAGGCTCATGACAGGCTCCGAAGGGGGGCCCAGCACTGTAGCAGCGTGAAGCGCGCCGTCAATCGAACTGCGCGCGCATCCAGGCGTGATACTCGACGACGCCAGGCTCACCTTCGCGGGGAGCCCAATACGCGTGCTCGCCCTCACCTACCGGCCGGTAAGGCCCGGACTTGCATTCGAACATGACACTATCAGCCTCCAGCACCACCAGGCCATGGTAGACCCTGGCGGGAAGGTCCACACCCAACGTCTCGCCGCCCGCCTGCAGAATGCGTTTTGCAACGACTTCGCCATGCTCATCAAAGATCAGTACGCCGAGACGCCCCTTGAGCACCAACAGGGTTTCAGCCTTATCGTCGCTCAGGTGCCGATGAGGCGGGATGTAAGTCGCTGGCTGCAAGCCAACGGCCATGCGATGGCACGGCTCTTCCATTTGATGGAAGTTGTGGTGCTGACGCCCGCGAGGACTGGCCGCGGCTTTCTCGGCCAAGTCAGCAAACAGTGTTTGATCGAGAAAGCTCGGCGTTGTCATGTTTACATTCCTTTAACGGCATAGATCCCGTTGGCGTTGCGCCAGTAACCCTTGTAGTCCATGCCGTAACCGAAGATGTAACGGTCGATGCATGGCAAGCCGACGAAGTCCGCCTTGAGATCAGGACGCGCCTTGCGGTCGTGGTCCTTGTCGATCAGTACGGCGGTGTGGACCTTGCGGGCGCCGGCGTGCTTGCAGAAGTCGATGATCGCACCCAGGGTGTGACCTTCGTCGAGAATGTCATCGATGATCAGCACGTCACGGTCGATGAACGACACTTCCGGCTTGGCTTTCCAGAACAGGTCGCCGCCGCTGGTTTCGTTGCGATAGCGGGTCGCGTGCAGGTAGGAAGCTTCCAGCGGGAACTTCAGATGAGTCAGCAGCTTTCCGGAGAAAATCAGGCCGCCGTTCATGACACAGAACACCACCGGATTGCTGTCAGCCAGTTGTTCGTTGATGTGTGCACCGACGCGGGCGATGGCCGCCTCGACTTCAGCTTCGGTGTACAGGCAGTCAGCCTCTCGCATGATTTGACGGATATGCTCGAGATCAGCGGACATGGCGCTCTCCAAGGGGGTGGCGGATTCGGAAAAGCGGGCAAAGGTACGCATCCAGACGAGCCAGATCAAGCGTTTCTGGACTAACGTGCTGTATGTCTATAGGACAACACCCTCGGATAGATTAATCTAGGCCGGTTTTTTTGCCCGCCGCCGGAGCCTTTCCCTATGCCCATCCGTGAGATCCGCCACCCGCTGATCCGACACAAACTTGGCCTTATGCGCCGCGCAGACATTAGCACGAAGAATTTCCGTGAGCTTGCTCAGGAAGTCGGTGCACTGCTGACCTACGAGGCTACCAAAGACCTGCCCCTTGAATCCTATGACATCGAGGGCTGGTGCGGCACCGTTTCGGTCGAGAAAATCGCCGGTAAGAAAATTACCGTCGTGCCGATCCTGCGCGCCGGCATCGGCATGCTCGAAGGTGTCCTGAGCCTGATCCCGGGCGCCAAAGTCAGCGCCGTGGGCGTGGCTCGCAACGAGGAAACCCTCGAAGCGCACACCTATCTGGAGAAGCTGGTTCCGGAGATCGACGAACGGTTGGCCATGATCATCGACCCGATGCTCGCCACTGGCGGCTCGATGGTCGCGACCATCGACCTGCTGAAAAAGGCCGGCTGCAAGGACATCTGTGCCATGGTCCTGGTGGCCGCCCCCGAAGGCATCGCCGTGGTAGAGAAGGCTCACCCGGACGTGACCATCTACACCGCCTCCATCGATCAGAAACTGAACGAACATGGCTACATCATTCCTGGGCTTGGCGATGCTGGCGACAAGATCTTCGGCACCAAGCAGAAGGACGCGTGAGCATGCAGGATGAGTTCAACGATCCGCTCTGGCGCCAGGTGTTGTCGGGTGCGCAGATGCTGTTCGTGGCGTTTGGCGCCCTGGTGTTGATGCCGCTGATTACCGGCCTCGACCCCAATGTCGCGCTGTTCACGGCGGGCCTGGGGACCATTTTGTTCCAGGTCGTGACCGGACGTCAGGTCCCGGTGTTCCTGGCGTCGAGCTTTGCCTTCATCACTCCGATCATTCTCGCCAAGGGCCAGTTCGGCCTGGCAGCGACCATGGGCGGGGTCATGGCGGCCGGTTTCGTCTACACCTTCCTGGGCCTGGCCGTGAAGATCAAGGGCACCGGGTTCATCGACCGCTTGCTGCCGCCGGTAGTCATTGGCCCGGTGATCATCTCGATCGGCCTGGCCATGGCGCCGATTGCCGCGAACATGGCCATGGGCAAGGCCGGCGACGGTACCGAGCTAATTCCTTACCAGACGGCAATGATGATCTCCATGCCGGCGCTGCTGACCACCCTGATCGTGGCGGTGTTCGGCAAAGGTATCTTCCGCCTGGTGCCGATCATCTCCGGCGTGCTGGTCGGGTTTGGCATGGCGTTTTTCTTCGGTGTCGTCGATACCGCGAAGATCGCCGCCGCGCCCTGGTTCGCGCTGCCGCAATTCACCGCCCCCGAGTTCAACTGGCAGGCGATTCTGTTTATTGTCCCGGTGGCCCTGGCCCCGGCCATCGAACACATCGGTGGCGTGATCGCGGTCGGCAGTGTGACCGGTCGTGACTACCTGAAAAAGCCTGGCCTGCACCGCACACTGTTTGGTGACGGGATCGCCACCACCGCAGCCGGCCTGCTCGGCGGCCCGCCCAACACCACCTACGCCGAAGTCACGGGCGCGGTGATGCTGACCAAGAACTACAACCCGAAAATCATGACCTGGGCGGCGATCTTTGCCATGAGCCTGGCGTTCATCGGCAAGTTCGGCGCACTGCTGCAAAGCATTCCAGTGCCCGTCATGGGCGGGATTCTGTGCCTGTTGTTCGGTTCGATCGCGGCGGTGGGCATGAACACCATGATCCGCCACAAGATCGACCTGGGCGAAGCGCGTAACCTGGTGATTGTCTCGGTCACGCTGGTATTCGGGATTGGCGGTGTGCTGGTCGGTACCGGTACCGGTCCGGATGACTTCGGCCTCAAGGGCATCGCGTTGTGCGCCATTGTGGCGATTGCGTTGAACCTGATCCTGCCGGGGAATGATGGCTGGAAGAAAAAACTGCCGGATGAGCCGTTGTTGTAACCGGCGACTCAATCGTCTGTTGCGAGGGAGCTTACTCCCTCGCAACAACAAGCCTGCCGTCACTTCAATGTATGCGCCTACACAGCGATCGGCGCCCTTTCACACAATGTGTTCAACGCCTGCGCCCACTGCGGGTCATCGTTCAGGCACGGTACCAGCACCAACTCCTCGCCACCCGCCTCGCGGAACTGCTCCCGCCCACGATCACCGATTTCTTCCAGGGTTTCGATGCAGTCGGCGACAAACGCCGGGCACATCACCAGCACCTTCTTCACACCTTGTTTGGCCAACTGATCGAGACGGGCTTCAGTGTAGGGTTCGATCCATTTGGCGCGCCCCAACCGCGACTGGAATGACACTGACCATTTGCCGTCGGGCAACCCCATGCGCTCGGCCAGTGCAGCCGCCGTGCGCAGGCATTGACCGCGATAACAGGTGGCAACCACCTCGGCAGGCGCACCGGCACAGCAATCGCCGCCGCCTTCAAAGCGATGGCCCGGGTTGAGCTTCTTCAGGTGTCGCTCCGGCAACCCGTGAAAACTCAGCAGCAGGTGATCGTAGTCCTGCTCAAGGTACGGCCTGGCGCTGGCAGCCAAGGCGTCTAGGTATTCAGGCTGATCGTAGAACGGTTGAAGAATAGAGAACTGCACATCCAGCTTCTTCTCACGCACGACCCGCCTGGCTTCCTCGACGACGGTCGTCACGGTGCTGTCAGCAAACTGCGGGTACAGCGGTGCGAGCGTGACCTGCTTGATACCTTGCGCAGCGATGCGTGTGAGTACCGTCTCAATCGACGGCTCGCCATAACGCATCGCCAGCTCGACCGGCCCCTGGGTCCATTGCGCAGTCATTACCTGCTGCAAGCGACGACTGAGCACCACCAGGGGTGAGCCTTCTTCCCACCAGATCGAGGCGTAGGCGTGGGCCGACTGCTCGGGGCGCTTGATCAGAATCAGCGAAACCAGCAAGCGTCGAACCGGCCAGGGCAGGTCAATAACGTAGGGGTCCATCAGAAATTGATTGAGGTAGCTGCGCACGTCCGCGACTTGTGTGGAAGCGGGCGAGCCCAGGTTGACCAGGAGCAACGCGTGATCGGTCATGCAACGTCCTATTTCAAAGGCGGCTGGACAAGTCATCCAGAGCCGCACGCAAATCAGTGAACCGGAAAGTGAAACCCGCCGCCATCAAACGCGACGGTGTTGCCCGCTGGCCACCGAGTAACAACAGTGACAACTCGCCAAGACCGACCTTGAGCACAAGGGACGGCAACGGCATGAACGCCGGCCGGTGCAGTACACCGGCCAATGTCTTGGCAAACTCGCGATTGCGCACCGGTTTGGGCGCGCAGCCATTATAAGGACCACTGGCATCATTCTGATGCAGAAGAAAATCAATCAGGCCGATTTGATCCTCGATATGGATCCACGACATCCACTGCCGACCATTGCCAATCGGCCCGCCCAGCCCGGCCTTGAAGGGCAACAAGAGCCGCGACAAAAAGCCGCCCTCCGCCGACAGCACCAGGCCAGTACGCACCAGCACCACGCGAATGCCCAAGGCCTCGGCCCGCTGCGCGGTTTCTTCCCAGGCAATGCACAATTGGCTGGCGAAATCCTCGCTGACCGGGGGCGAGTCCTCGCTCAACTCACGTTCTCCACCATCGCCGTACCAGCCCACGGCCGATCCGGAAATCATCACCCGTGGTTTTTGTTCGCGACTGTCCAGCCATGCCAGCAGGGTTTCTGTCAGGCTGATCCGACTGCTCCAGAGCACTGCCTTGCGTCGATGGGTCCAGAGTCGGCTGGCAATGGGAGCCCCGGCCAGATTGATCACCGCGTCCACCGATGCGGGGCCAATGTCTTCCAGGCGGCCAATGCCACGCACCTTGGCACCGCATAAGGCAGGCACCTTTTCCGGCTTGCGGCTCCACACCGTCAGGCTGTGCCCCTGGCTCAACCAGAGTCGGCACAGCTGGCGTCCTATCAAACCAGTACCGCCGGTCAGCAATATGTGCATGACGTGTTCCTCGCGTGGCGTTTTACCCCGATCACTAGTCTATTTTTATAGGCAGGGATGTTTCGGATCGGGCGGCTCTGTGATTAACAATAGGCCAAGCTGCCAGAACGAGAACGCTGAAAGTTATACCAAAAAATAAAATTGTACAGGTTTGGCCCGAAGCGTAGCCTGTAGAGAAAGGTAAACGAGGCCCCCTATGACTGTACCCATCGCAATCATCGGCACCGGAATCGCCGGACTTTCTGCAGCACAAGCCCTGCAGGAAGCCGGGCACGTCGTGCAATTGTTCGATAAAAGCCGAGGCAGTGGCGGCCGCATGTCGAGCAAGCGCAGCGATGCCGGCTCACTGGATATGGGCGCACAGTATTTCACCGCCCGCGATCGCCGATTCGTCACTGAAGTCCAGCGCTGGCATGCCAATGGCTGGGTCGCTGAATGGGCGCCTCAGCTCTACAACTTTCATGGCGGACAGCTCAGTACCTCGCCGGATGAACAGACCCGCTGGGTGGGCACACCCCGCATGAGCGCCATCACTCGCGCCCTGATCGGCGATACGGAAGTGCACTTCGCCTGCCGCATCACCGAGGTCTACCGCGGCGAAGAACATTGGCACCTGCAGGACGCCGAGGGCTTCACCCATGGCCCCTTCAGCCATGTCGTGATTGCGACGCCGGCACCACAGGCCACGGCCTTGCTGGCGGCGGCACCGAAACTCGCCGGGGTTGCCGCGGGGGTAAAAATGGACCCGACCTGGGCCGTAGCCCTGGCCTTCGAAACGCCGCTGGAAACGCCCATGGAAGGCTGCTTCGTCCAGGACAGCGCGCTCGACTGGCTGGCTCGCAATCGCAGCAAACCCGGGCGCGACAATACCCTGGACACCTGGATCCTGCATGCCACCAGCGCCTGGAGCCGACAACACATCGACCTGTCCAAGGAAGCGGTGATCGAGCAACTGCACGGTGCCTTCGCCGAGCTGTTGCACAGCGCCATGCCCGCTCCCAGCTTCAGCCTGGCCCATCGCTGGCTCTATGCTCGCCCGGCCGGCAACCATGAGTGGGGTGCACTGGCAGATGCCGACCTGGGCTTGTACGTGTGCGGCGACTGGTGCCTGTCCGGACGCGTAGAAGGCGCCTGGTTGAGCGGCCAGGAAGCTGCACGCCGCTTGCATGCGCACCTGCAGTGAACGCTGCGACCGGATAGACGGGCTGGAAGTGACGCCACGCAGGCCAACACCCTGTATCTGTAGCGCCCTATGCCCCTGCCCGACAAAAACCTATACAAAAAATTTGACTTGTACAACATCGAATCTATGATCAAACAAAGCTGTACAACACCAACTACTTGTACAGGTTTAGATCCGAGGCACTTCGATGAACAGTCAGAGCACGAGCAAACCGAAAATCGCCATCAGTGCCTGCCTGATGGGTGCCGAGGTCAGGTACAACGGCGGGCATAAAGCGTCCCGGCTGTGCAGCCAGACCCTTGGCGATTACGTCGAGTGTGTCCCGGTTTGCCCCGAAGTCGCCATTGGCCTGGGGGTACCTCGCGAGCCGATTCGCCTGGTCGGCGATCTGCGGCAACCACACGCCGTCGGCACCCTGAACCCTGAACGCGATGTCACCCGCCTGCTGGCCGATTACGGGCAGCGCATGGCCAGTGAGCTCGGCGATATCTGCGGCTATGTCTTCATGCAGAAATCACCCTCCTGTGGCCTGGAGCGAGTCAGGGTCTATCACGCCAACGGCAACCTCCAGGACGGCGGCGCACGTGGCATCTACGCCCAGGCGTTTTGCGCCCGACACCCAAGCATGCCGGTGGAGGAAGACGGCCGGCTCAACGATCCGATACTGCGCGAGAACTTCCTGACCCGGGTATTCGTCTACGCCGCATGGCAGACAGTGTTGCGAGCCGGGTTGAGCCGCCAGGGTCTGACCGACTTCCACGCCCGTTACAAGTACCTGCTGATGGCCCACAACCCGGTGCAATACAAAGCCCTGGGCAATCTGCTGGGTCGCCCGGGCCAGAGCGATCCCGATGAGCTGGGCCCGCGCTACTTCAAGGCGCTGATGACAGCCCTCACGCAATGCGCCACCCGCCGCACTCACAGCAACGTACTGCAACACCTTGCCGGCTATTTCAAACGAGTCATCAGCCACGAGGACAAGCAGGAAATGCAGCACCTGATCAGCCAGTATCGCCACGGCATCGTGCCGCTGGTGGTTCCCCTGACCCTGCTCAAGCATCACTTGCGCCAACATCCCGACCCGTACGTTGCGCAACAGGTCTACCTGCAGCCGCACCCGGAAAATCTCAGCCTGCGAAATGCGATTTAAATGAACAACCAACCCGATACCCATGCTCAGGATTGCAGCGCCGGTTACCAACAGGCACTGGCTGAAGGCTGGCTGCCGATCCGCGACGTGGCCCGCGTGACCGGCGTCAATGCCATCACCTTGCGTGCCTGGGAGCGCCGTTACGGGCTGATCGTGCCGCAGCGCAGTCCAAAGGGGCACCGCCTGTTCTCGGCCGACCATGTACAACGCATCCACACCATTGTGACCTGGCTCAACCGTGGCGTAGCCGTGAGCCAGGTCAAGCCGCTGCTCGACACGCCACAGACGTTCAGCACGACGGTGGAAAACGAGTGGAAGATCCTGCGCCAGAAACTGACCCGGGCCATCAGTCAGCTAGCCGAGCGGGAGGTCGACGACCTGATCAACCAGGCCATGTCGCTGTACCCGCCCCGGACCTTGTGCGAGCAACTGCTGATGCCGCTACTGGGCGAACTCGAGCAGCGCTGGCAGGGGCAGTTCGGCGCACGGATGGAACAACGGTTCTTCCATGGTTGGTTGCGCAGCAAATTGGGCGCCAGGCTCTACCACAACAACCGCCAGCTGCGCGGTGCGCCGCTGTTGCTGATCAACCACTCCGACCTGCCACTGGAGCCGCAACTGTGGCTGGCCGCCTGGCTGATCAGCAGCACCGACTGCCCGGTGGAAGTGTTCGACGGGCCGCTGCCGGCGGGCGAACTGGCCCTGGCGGTCGAGCACCTGCAAGCACGCGCGGTACTGCTGTACTCGAGCACATCGATCAATCTCAAACAGCTGACGAAACTTCTGCACAACGTCAGTTGCCCAACACTCATCGCCGGCCCCACGGTGTGCATCCACCACACCGAGTTGTCCGTGAGCACTACAGACTGCACTGATTTACTCCTCGCCAAAGACCCCTTGGCGGCCCACCAGATGCTGCTTGCGCGCGGACTCATTTAAATGCCCAAGGCGAAACCGACCCTGCAATTGATCTGGCTGCGCAACGACCTGCGCTTGCATGACAACACGGCTCTCTCGGCCGCCACGGCGCGCGGCCCGAGTGTAGCGTTGTACCTGTTGAGCCCCGGGCAATGGCTGGCCCACGATGATGCACCGTGCAAAGTGGACTTCTGGCTGCGTAACCTGCGGCCATTGAGCCAGGCGCTCGGCGAGCTGAACATTCCCCTGCTGATCCGCAGCGCCCCCCGCTGGGACGACGCCCCCGGGGTACTGGTTGCATTGTGCAACGAGCTGAACGTTGAGGCCGTCCACGTCAACGAAGAATACGGCGTTCATGAGACACGCCGGGATACGGCCGTCAGCCAGGCCCTCGACGCCAGCGCAGTCGCTTTCCATCACTACCTGGATCAATTGCTGTTCAAGCCAGGCAGTGTGCTGACCAAGACCGGCACCTGGTTCAAGGTTTACAGCCAGTTCCGCAAAGTCTGTCATGCCCGCTTGCAGGGCGCGCTGCCCCAGCTGGTGGCGCCCCCCAAGGCTCAGTCCCCCATGGCAATCAACAGCGACCCGGTTCCCGAGCAGATCCCGGGCTTTGAGACGCCGAGCGCGCAGCTGCACGCACTCTGGCCGGCAGGCGAGGACGAAGCGCACCGACGGCTTGAGTTTTTCGCCCAGGCACAGATCCATTACTACCAGGACGAACGCGACATGCCGGCCAAACCCGGCACCAGCCAGTTGTCGGCCTACCTCGCCACCGGCGTGATTTCGCCCCGGCAATGCCTGCACGCCGCACTGCAAGCGAATCAGGGTGAATTCGACAGTGGCAGCGTTGGCGCAGTGACCTGGATCAACGAGCTGCTGTGGCGCGAATTCTACAAACACATTCTGGTGGGCTACCCACGGGTCTCCCGCCACCAGGCCTTTCGCCCGGAAACCGAAGCCGTGGCCTGGCGCACAGCGCCTGACGAACTGGCCGCCTGGAAAGAGGCGCGCACCGGCTTGCCCATCATCGACGCGGCCATGCGCCAACTGCTGGCCACCGGCTGGATGCACAACCGTCTGCGGATGGTGGTGGCGATGTTCCTGAGCAAAAACCTGTTGATCGACTGGCGTGAGGGCGAACGCTTTTTCATGCGCCACCTGATCGACGGCGACCTGGCGGCGAACAACGGAGGCTGGCAGTGGAGTGCCTCCACGGGCACCGACGCGGCGCCCTGGTTCCGGATTTTCAACCCGTTGAGCCAATCGGCAAAATTCGACCCCGAAGGGCTGTTTATCAAACACTGGCTGCCTGAGTTGGCCGGGCTGGACAACAAAGATATCCACAACCCGGCGGCCTCGGGCGGATTGTTTGCCGTAGCAGGCTATCCACTACCCATCGTCAACCTCAGCCAATCGCGCGAGCGTGCACTGGCGGCGTTCAAACACCTGCCTGCGTCCCTGGATGGGTGTCGGGGCATAGCGTGATGTACCTGTACCCACATTGGACCGAGCTATTGGCTGACTGAAAGGAGAACGGGATGAGTCTCACGCCTCCACGGCGGTATTGGCTGACGGGCGCCAGCAACGGCATTGGCGCCGCGCTGGCCGAAGAATTGTTGAGATCCGGTGCGCACCTGGCGGTCAGTGCACGCAAAAGCGCATCCTTGAAGGTGCTCGCACTGCGCTATCCCGGGCAAGTGCTGGTGGTCCCCGGTAACCTGACCAACAGCCAGACCGTGCGCGAAATCGGCGAACAGATCCAGCAGGCGTGGGGCGCGCTGGACAGCGTGATTCTCAACGCCGGCACCTGTGAATACGTCGACCCCCAACCGTTCGACCCATCGATCATCGAACATGTGGTGCGCACCAACCTGCTGGCCTGCAGTTATTGCACTGAAGCCGCCCTGCCCTTGCTACGTGCCGGCACTGCCCCCCATCTGGTGGGCATTGCCAGCTCAGTGACTTACCTGCCGCTGCCTCGGGCAGAAGCCCATGGCACGTCGAAGGCCGGCCTGCGTTACCTGTTTGAATCCTTGCGTATCGAACTGGCACCGGAGGGTATCGCAGTCACTGTGGTCAGCCCCGGCGACGTCGACACCCAGCTGATCGATGCAACGGAGTTCCCGATGCCCCTGAGTTGGCCCGTCGACATGGCGGCGCGGTACATCGTCGGAAAACTTAAACAGCGCCCATTGGAAATCGCCTTCCCGGCCTTGCATATGTCGCAACTGTGGCCACTGTCGAAACCGACTGACCAGGTCAAACTGGTGATCGGCAAACCCATGCTCAGGAGCTCGCCGCCCATCAAGGACTCGCCATGAATGTCGCCGGCCGCAAGGCTGCGGCAAAACGTCCGTCAGAGCGTTCACACAGCCATGGCTCGCTGCCTTACACTGCCTGCCATGAACACCATCCCCCTCACCGAAATCGTCGAGCCGGCGGTCACCTGCTCGACCTGCGCTGCCTGCTGCTGCCAGCTCGAAGTCATGCTGATCACCGACACTGGCGTACCTGACCGGTTTATCGACACTGATGATTGGGGCGGGGAAGTCATGCTGCGCCTGGACGACGGCTGGTGCGCCGCACTCGATCGCGACACGATGATGTGCACCATCTACGAAAAACGCCCGCTGATCTGCCGGGAGTTCGAGATGGGGGCACCGGAGTGCATCGAGGAGCGTCAGGGAATTGCGACGGCGTACCGCTGAGTTTCAGGCCTGATGTGAAATCGGGCGCCATCGCGGGCAAGCTTCGCCCCTGTAGACGCCATGTGCCTTGGGCAAGACGGGTCCGCGACGCTTTGGACGTTACAGCGGCATCGTGTAGTGCAACGAGTAATTCTCGACACCGTCGTTCGGGTGGTTGATGCCGCCATTGGAATAATGGAACGCGCGTATGCCGACCTCATGTCCGCCGGCAAAGCGCAGGCCGAAGCCAAAGCGGTCTTCGAATTGAAAAGACGATCCGAGCTGGTTGTCTTCCACTTCCGTATGAACAAACGCCGCCACGCCAATTCCGGCTTCCAGGTAAGGCTTGATGTTTTCCCCGGAGAATTCATAAACGAATACAGGCGAGAACGACAGACTATGGTTACTCGATGCCTCGTCGCCATCCCAGAAGGTGTAGGCCCCGCTCCAGTAACCGGTCACGCGGCCGATGTCACTCTGCAACCAGCTCTTGTCCCAATCGAATTGCATGCCCAGGCGGTAGACCATGGTCGATTCGCTGGTCTCACCCACTGCGAACTCCACACCCGCCGCTTGCGCACTGTAGCTGTGCCCCAAAAGTGCAGCTGCAATCGCAGCCAGGCAGAACAGTCGCTTCATCAGAAACATCCTTTTCGCGAACATTTTTGTAGTTTTTTGGCCTGATAGTCGCCGCAATAGAATGAAGCCTTCGCGTGAACGTTCGACCCGATTGAATCGCTTCCTGACAACGATCTACAGGCTGAAGCTTCGCACAACCCCGGCGTTATTCCAGAGTATCGGCAAGATATTTCTGAAGTGCTGCGCGCTGCCACTGGTCCAGAACTGCGCAGGGCTTGCAGGCCCGTCGGCCAGCAGTTCGCGTTCGGCCAGCAAGCGCTGGAGTTGCCGGGCCACCGCGGCGCCGGTATCGATCAGGCTGATGTCGGTCGGGATCAGTTGCCTGAGCAACGGCTTGAGAAAGGGGTAATGGGTGCAGCCGAGAATAATGGTGTCGCAGCCGGCCGCCAACAAGGGTTCGAGGTAACCGCCCAGCAGGGAGCGCAATGCCGGGCTGTGCAGATCCCCCGCTTCAATCAAGTCCACCAGGCCAGGGCAAGGTTGAGTAACGACCCGGACATCGGTGGCGAAACGGTCGAGCAAGGCCGCGAACTTGGCACTCTGCAAGGTGCCGGTAGTGGCCAGCACACCGACCACGCCACTGCGGGTCGCCGCCGCTGCCGGCTTGACCGCTGGCTCCATGCCAACGATGGGCCAGTGCGGGTAATCACGGCGTAGATCCGCGACCCCCGCCACGGTGGCCGTGTTGCACGCCACGACGACCGCCTTGGCGCCTTGCGTCACAAAAAAATCGGCCATTACGCTGCAACGCTGGCGAATGAACTCCGGGGTTTTCTCGCCGTAGGGAATGTGCCCGCAATCACCGACGTACAGCAGTGATTCATTGGGCAGCAATCGCTGGATTTCCGCCAGCACCGACAACCCACCGACGCCGGAATCGAATACGCCGATAGGCGCCTCACGCATGCTTGCCCCCACACACACTACAACCCGGATCACGCTTGACCCGCAGTTCGCGGAAGCGGGTGCCCAAGGCATCGATCAACAACAAGCGTCCAACCAGCGGCTCACCGAACCCCACCAGCAGCTTCAGCGCCTCAAGCGCTTGCAGGCTGCCCACCAGTCCCACCAACGGGCCGACCACTCCCGCCTCGCTGCAGGTCAGCTCGGCTTCACTGCCGTGTCCGTACAAACAGTGGTAACACGGGCTGTCGGCACGACGCGGGTCAAACACCGAAAGCTGCCCTTCCAGACGAATGGCCGCGCCACTGACCAGGGGTATGCGGGCCGCCACGCAGGCCGCATTCACCGCCTCACGGGTGGAAAAGTTGTCGGAGCAGTCGAGCACCAGGTCAACCGCCGATACCGCGGCGGCCAGTGAGTCTTCGTCCAGCGCAGCGCGATGGGGGATCAACTGGACCTCGGGGTTGATCGCCTTCAGACGGCCCATCGCCGAGTCGACCTTGCTCAGGCCGACGCTGTCGGTGTCATGAATGATCTGGCGTTGCAGGTTGGTCAGGTCGACCGTGTCGAAGTCCGCCAGATGCAACTGGCCAACCCCGGCCGCCGCCAGGTACAGCGCGACCGGCGCCCCCAGCCCACCGAGGCCGATGATCAGTACACGGCTTTGCTTGAGTCGCAATTGACCGTCGATGTCGACGTGTTGCAACAGAATCTGCCGGCTATAGCGCAACAGCTCCTGATCATTCAGCACGGTAGACGCCCCAGGCTGATACGTTCATGGCCGCCGAGGTCCTTGCGGCTGTGGACCTCTTCAAAGCCCTGGCTCAGCAACAGGTCACGCACGGCGTCGGCTTGATCGTAACCGTGCTCGAGCATCAACCAGCCACCGGCTTCCAGATGCTGCGGTGCCTGGCCAATGATCAAGCGCAAGTCATCAAGGCCATCGGTGCCGGCTACCAGCGCACTGGCCGGTTCAAAACGCACATCCCCTTCCGCCAGGTGCGGGTCGGCAGCGGCGATATAAGGCGGGTTGCTGATGATCAGCGTGTAGCGATGTTCTTTCAACGCGCTGAACCAGTGACTGCTGAGCACACTGACATTATTCAGGTGCAGACGCTGGCGATTGCGCTCGGCCAAAGCCACGGCTTCGAGGACCCGGTCCACGGCAGTGACCTGCCAGACCGGCCGCTCGCTGGCCAGCGCCAGGGCGATCGCGCCACTGCCGGTGCCCAGGTCGAGCACCTTGGCCGGCGTCGCGGGCAACAAGTCCAGCGCGGTTTCCACCAGCAATTCGGTGTCCGGTCGCGGGATCAGCGTGTGCGGTGCCACTTCCAGGTCCAGCTTCCAGAAACCCTGCTGGCCGAGAATGTAGGCCACCGGCTCGCCGGAGCGACGACGCTGCAGGTACTCGGCAAAGACCAGCGCGGCTTCGCTGGGTACGATGCGCTCGGGCCAGGTGTGCAAGAAACTACGGGACTTGCCCAGGGCCGCGGCCAGCAGCAACTCGGCATCCAGACGCGCGGTCGGCGAGTCAGGCAGGTCGGCTGCGCGTAACAAACTGGCAATGATGGTCATTTACTCACCTATCGCTGCCAGTTGGTCAGCCTGATACTCGGCCAGCAACGGCTCGATCACGGCATCAACGCCACCGGCAAGGATTTCATCAAGGGAATACAACGTCAGGTTGACCCGGTGGTCCGTGACCCGGCCTTGGGCAAAATTGTAGGTCCGAATCCGCTCGGAGCGATCACCGGAGCCCACCAGCAACTTGCGCTCGCTGGCAATGGCATTGGCCGCGGCACTGGTTTGCTGATCGTTGAGCTTGGCCGACAGCCAGGACATCGCCCGCGCCCGGTTCTTGTGCTGGGAACGTTCTTCCTGGCATTCGACCACGATGCCCGACGGCAAGTGGGTAATCCGGATGGCCGAGTCGGTCTTGTTCACGTGCTGGCCACCGGCACCGGAGGAACGATACGTGTCGACGCGCAAGTCCGATGGATTGATCTCGATCGCTTCCTGCTCATCAGGCTCCGGCAATACCGCCACGGTGCAGGCCGAGGTGTGGATACGGCCCTGGGACTCAGTGGCCGGAACCCGTTGCACGCGGTGCGCGCCGGATTCGAACTTCAGCTTGCCGTAGACGTTTTCGCCTTCAACGCGGGCGATGACTTCTTTATAGCCACCGTGTTCGCCTTCGTTTTCCGAGAGAATCTCGACCCGCCAGCCACGCCGTTCGGCGTAACGCGAATACATGCGGAACAGGTCGCCGGAGAAGATCGCCGCCTCGTCACCACCGGTGCCGGCGCGAATCTCCAGGAACACATTGCGTCCGTCGTTCGGGTCCTTGGGCAGCAGCATGCGTTGCAGGCTGGCCTCGAGTTCGATCAGTTGCTCCTTGGCTTCGCGGACTTCTTCCACGGCCATTTCGCGCATGTCCGGGTCGCTGTCCTTGAGCAGCGCCTGAGCGCCCTCAAGGTCACCCTGCACTTTGAGCAACTGTTTATAGGTGGCGACAATCGGCTCGACTTCCGCGTACTCCTTGGAGTAGGTACGGAACTTGTTCTGATCGGAAATGACTTCGCCATCGCCGAGCAAGGCAGTCAATTCCTCGAAGCGGTCCTGGAGGATGTCCAGCTTATTGAGCAGTGACGCTTTCATTGCGATTTTTTATCCGAAGAGCTATCCGACGCGCCCTCACCGAGGGCAAAGAGTTCCTGGGCCATGGCCAACGCATCGAGGCGGCCTTCGGCAGTCAGCTTTTTCAACTGCACACTCGGAGCGTGCAGCAGTTTGTTGGTCAGGCCACGAGCCAGTTGCACCAGCACATCCTCGGCACTGCTGCCGTTGGCGAGCATGCGCTGGGCCTTTAGCAGCTCTTCGTCACGCAGGCGTTCGCTCTGTTGACGATAGGCTTTAAGGACATCGACCGCCGCCAGTTCGCGCAGGCGAACCATGAAATCGTCGGCGCCAATGGACACCATCTCTTCCGCCGCCTGGGCTGCACCCTGGCGGCTCTTGAGATTCTCGGCAACCACTTCGTGGAGATCGTCGACGCTATACAGATAGACGTCGTCCAGCTCGCCCACTTCCGGCTCGATATCCCGAGGTACGGCGATATCCACCATGAAAATCGGTTTGTGCTTGCGCAATTTCAAGGCGCTTTCCACCGCGCCCTTGCCCAGAATCGGCAATTGGCTGGCCGTGGAACTGATCACGATATCGCTGCGCACCAGCTCTGCCGGGATGTCCGAGAGCAACACGGCGTGGGCACCAAACTGCTCGGCCAGCAGGCTTGCGCGCTCCAGGGTCCGGTTGGCAACGACGATCCGCTTCACCCCCAGCTCATGCAAATGGCGGGCGACCAGGGTAATGGTCTCGCCGGCGCCGATCAGCAACGCCTGGCTGCGCTGCAGGTCGCTGAAGATCTGTTTGGCCAGGCTGACCGCGGCAAACGCCACGGACACCGGGTTTTCACCGATCGCCGTGTCGGTGCGCACTTGCTTGGCGGCGTTGAAGGTCGCCTGGAACAAACGCCCCAGCAGCGGGCCGATGGTGCCGGCTTCGCGCGCCACGGCATAGGCCGACTTCATCTGGCCGAGAATCTGTGGTTCGCCCAGCACCAGCGAGTCGAGCCCGGAGGCGACCCGCATCATGTGACGAACTGCCGCATCCTCTTCATGCACATAAGCACTCGCGCGAAGCTCATCGAGGCTTAAATGATGGTAATCGGCCAACCAGCGCAGCACCCCATCCGCCGAAAGATGATCCTGTTCTATATAGAGTTCGCTGCGATTGCAGGTGGAGAGGATCGCAGCTTCGCGGCTGTCGGTGAGTCGGCAGAGCTGCTGCAGGGCCTCAACCAGCTGTTCCGGAGTAAACGCCACGCGCTCGCGGACGTCTACGGAAGCAGTCTTGTGGTTAATACCAAGTGCAAGGAAGGCCATTCAAGGTCGCTGATGATGTCGAGAAGCCGACAATTGTCCTACTTCGCCAGACTCAGAACAACCACCGTTGATTATTGTCCTAATGCCTTGTGTCTTTAAAGGCACCCTGTAGGAGCGAGCTTGCTCGCGAAAAACTCAAGGGCATCGCGCTTATTCAGGGTGTCCGCTTCATCGTCGACGACCATCGCGAGCAAGCTCGCTCCTACATAAAGAGATAAAGAGCGCCCCGGTTATGTTTGGCCGAAGGCTTGTGTCATGATGATCCGACCGCAGGTTAGTCGTCCTCTTCCTATATGAATAGATCTTCCGCGTTGCTCCTCGCTTTTGTCTTCCTAAGCGGCTGCCAGGTCTTGGCACCCGTTTCGACGGACGGTACGCCGCCGGTCGAAGGCAGCACTCCAGCCCCTGAAAAGCCCAAGGTCTACGGCTCGTTCAGCGAAGAAACCATCTTCAGCCTGTTGAGTGCCGAACTGGCCGGCCAGCGCAATCGCTACGACATTGCCCTGGACAACTACGTGACCCAGGCCATCAATACCCAGGACCCTGGCATTTCCGAGCGCGCCTTTCGCATCGCCGAGTACCTGGGCGCCGACCAGGCCGCGCTCGACAGCGCACTGATCTGGGCAAAAAACGCCCCGAACGACCTCGAAGCGCAACGCGCCGCCGCCATACAACTGGCGCGCAGTGGGCGTTATGACGACTCCATGGTCTATATGGAGAAAGTCCTGCAAGGCAAGGGCGACACCCATTTCGACTTCCTTGCCCTGTCTGCGGCCGATACGGACCAGGACACCCGCAACGGCCTGATGAAAAGTTTCGACCGTTTGTTGCAGCGCCACCCCAACAACAGTCAGCTGATTTTCGGCAAGGCCTTGCTGCTGCAACAGGACGGTGACTCTCAGGGAGCACTGACCCTGCTGGAAAACCATCCGCCGGAAGAAGGCGAAATAGCGCCGATCCTCCTGCGCGCACGCTTGCTGCAAAGCCTCAATCGTGGCGATGAGTCTCTGCCGCTGTTGAAAAAAACCATACGCAAGTACCCGGACGACAAACGCCTGCGCCTGACCTATGCCCGCCTGCTGGTTGAACAGGACCGCATGGACGACGCGAAAACCGAGTTTTCAAGCCTGGTCCAGCAGTACCCGGAAGACGACGAATTGCGTTACTCCCTGGCCCTCGTTTGCCTGGAAGCCAAGGCCTGGGAAGAAGCCAAGGGCTACCTGGAAGACCTGATTGCCCGGGACAGCCACGTCGACTCCGCGCACCTGAACCTGGGGCGTATCGCCGAAGAGCGCAACGATCCCCAAGGTGCCCTGATCGAGTATGGCCAGGTTGCCCCGGGTGCCGATTACCTGCCGGCCCAGTTGCGCCAGGCCGACATCCTGATGGACAACGGGCGTGCCGCCGAAGCCCAGGCCCGCCTGGCGAAAGAGCGCGATGAAGAACCGGACTATGCGATCCAGCTGTACCTGATCGAAGTCGAGACCCTGTCCGCCAATAAACACGAAGACCGTGCCTGGGCCATCCTCGACAAAGCCTTGAAGCAGTACCCGGATGACCTGAACCTGCTATACACCCGGGCCATGCAGGCGGAAAAACGCAATGACCTGGCGCAGATGGAAAAAGACCTGCGACAGATCATCAAGCGCGACCCGGACAACGCCATGGCACTCAACGCCCTGGGTTATACCCTGTCCGATCGCACGACCCGCTACGCCGAAGCCAAGTCCCTGATCGAAAAAGCCCATCAATTGAGCCCGGAAGACCCGGCGGTTCTCGACAGCCTCGGCTGGGTGAACTTCCGCCTGGGCAATCTCGATGACGCCGAGCGCTATTTGCGCCAGGCTTTGGAACGCTTCCCCGACCAGGAAGTCGCCGCGCATCTGGGCGAAGTCCTGTGGGCCAAGGGCCAACAACGCGAAGCCAGAAAAATCTGGGCCAAGTTCCTCAAGGAACAGCCTGACAGCCCCATCCTGCGCAGCACCATCAAGCGCCTGACCGGATCCGAGACCCTTTAACATCATGTTTTTGCGCCACGTCATCGTTTTCAGCTTCATCGCCCTGCTCGCCGGCTGTGCGGGCTTTGGCGCCCGTGAATCCCTCGAGGGTCAAGGCAACCCCGCGCAATGGCGCGTGCAAAAACAACAGCTGACAGCCCTCGATGGCTGGCAGATCGACGGCAAGATCGGTATTCGCGCCCCGAAAGACTCGGGCAGCGGCACCTTGTTCTGGCTGCAGCGCCAGGACTACTACGATATCCGCCTCTCCGGCCCTCTGGGTCGTGGCGCGGCCCGCCTGACCGGTCGCCCCGGCGACGTCACGCTGGAAGTCGCCAACCAGGGTCGCTACACCGCGCCAAGCCCGGACGCCCTGCTCGAAGAACAGATGGGCTGGAAGTTGCCGGTGTCCAATCTGGCCTGGTGGGTTCGCGGACTCCCGGCACCGAGCAGCAAAAGCCGCTTGTCGCTGGATGCCGACAGCCGCTTGGCCAGCCTCGAGCAAGACGGCTGGAAGGTCGAATACACCGCCTATACACAGCAAAACGGTTACTGGCTGCCCGAGCGAATCAAGCTGCACGGCCGCGACCTCGATGTCACGCTGGTGATCAAGGCCTGGCAACCTCGCAAGTTGGGGCAATGACATGCCTGCACATCGCCTGACGCTGCCTTCGCCGGCAAAACTCAATTTGATGCTGCATATTCTCGGTCGCCGTGAAGACGGTTACCACGAACTGCAGACGTTGTTTCAATTTCTCGACTACGGCGACGAAATCACCTTTGCGGTGCGCGATGACGGCGTCATTCACCTGCACACCGAATTCGAAGGCGTCCCCCATGACAGCAATCTGATCGTCAAGGCCGCCAGGAAAATCCAGGCGCAATCCGGTTGTTCGCTGGGTGTTGATATCTGGATCGAAAAAGTCCTGCCCATGGGCGGTGGAATCGGTGGTGGTAGCTCGAATGCCGCCACCACCCTGCTGGGGCTGAACCATCTCTGGCAACTGGGCTGGGATGAAGATCGCCTGGCCACACTGGGCCTGACGCTGGGCGCGGACGTCCCGGTTTTCGTGCGTGGCCACGCAGCTTTCGCAGAGGGTGTGGGAGAAAAACTCACCCCTGTAGACCCTGCCGAGCCTTGGTATGTCGTGCTTGTACCGCAAGTCTCTGTAAGTACAGCAGAAATTTTTTCAGATCCATTGTTGACACGTAACTCATCTCCCATTAAAGTGCGCCCCGTTCCCAAGGGAAACAGTCGAAATGACTGCTTGCCGGTGGTCACAAGGCGTTATCCAGAAGTACGTAACGCTTTGAATTTGTTAGGTAAATTTACCGAAGCAAAACTCACCGGAACTGGAAGTTGTGTGTTTGGGGGCTTCCCAAGCAAAGCTGAAGCTGATAAAGTCTCGGCCCTTCTTACAGAGACCCTTACAGGGTTTGTAGCAAAAGGAAGCAACGTTTCGATGTTGCATCGCAAGCTACAAGGTCTGCTCTAAAAGGAACCGGGTACTGGGTACTCGTTGCAACAGATACAGGGGCGTCGCCAAGCGGTAAGGCAGCAGGTTTTGATCCTGCCATGCGTTGGTTCGAATCCAGCCGCCCCTGCCATTTTCCTATACTCATCCAGGTATACCCTCAGCCTTCAGGTACTGCGCGTGTCCAAGATGATGGTCTTTACGGGGAACGCTAACCCCGATCTGGCTCGGCGTGTCGTACGTCAGCTGCATATCCCTCTCGGTGACATCTCTGTCGGTAAGTTCTCCGACGGCGAAATTACAGCCGAGATCAATGAAAACGTCCGCGGTAAAGATGTCTTCATTATTCAGCCGACTTGCGCTCCGACCAACGATAACCTGATGGAACTCGTCGTGATGGCTGATGCCTTCCGTCGCTCCTCAGCCACTCGAATCACTGCGGTGATCCCCTACTTTGGTTATGCCCGACAGGATCGCCGTCCGCGTTCCGCACGTGTGGCTATCAGCGCGAAAGTCGTCGCTGACATGCTTACCGTCGTCGGCATCGATCGTGTTCTCACGGTTGATCTGCATGCTGACCAGATCCAGGGCTTCTTCGATATTCCGGTAGATAACATCTACGGCTCCCCTGTATTGGTGGATGACATCGAAGACCAACGCTTCGAAAACCTGATGATCGTGTCCCCGGACATTGGCGGCGTCGTGCGTGCACGTGCCGTTGCCAAGTCCCTGGGCGTGGATCTCGGGATCATCGACAAGCGCCGTGAGAAAGCCAATCACTCTGAAGTGATGCATATCATCGGTGATGTCGAAGGGCGTACCTGTATCCTGGTTGACGACATGGTCGATACCGCCGGCACCCTGTGCCACGCGGCTAAAGCCTTGAAAGAGCATGGCGCCGCCAAGGTCTTTGCCTACTGCACACACCCTGTGCTGTCGGGTCGGGCCATCGAGAACATTGAAAATTCCGTGCTGGACGAGCTGGTGGTGACCAACACCATCCCGCTGTCCGCAGCAGCACAAGCCTGTGCACGTATCCGTCAACTGGATATCGCACCGGTTGTTGCCGAAGCGGTTCGCCGCATCAGCAACGAAGAATCGATCAGCGCGATGTTCCGCTAAGGGCCCTGCCCTTCGGACACATCTCAATGACGAAAAGCGCCCCGCCCCGGCATTCCTGTCGGGGCGGGGCTTTTTTGCCCATATCGCCTTTAGCGCTGGTCGCAAACGCTGGGGCGAATGTGGTTATTTTGGAGATACAACATGAACGATTTTACTCTGAATGCTGAAGCGCGTTCCGACCTGGGGAAAGGTGCGAGCCGCCGCCTGCGTCGTCTCGCAAGCCTGGTTCCAGCTGTAGTTTACGGTGGCGACAAAGCCCCTGAATCCATCAGCATGCTGGCTAAAGAAGTTGCCAAACTGCTCGAAAACGAAGCGGCTTACAGCCACATCATCGAGCTGAACGTTGGTGGCACCAAGCAGAACGTCGTGATCAAAGCCCTGCAACGTCACCCGGCCAAAGGCCACGTGATGCACGCTGACTTCGTACGCGTTGTAGCGGGCCAGAAACTGACCGCTATCGTTCCAGTGCACTTCATCAACGAAGCTGCTCCGGCCAAGAAAGGCGGCGAAATCTCGCACGTTGCTTCGGAAATCGAAGTTTCCTGCCTGCCAAAAGACCTGCCTGAGTTCATCGAAGTCGACCTGGCTGACGCCGAAATCGGTTCGATCATTCACCTGTCCAACATCAAGGCCCCTAAAGGCGTTGAATTTGTTGCTCTGGCTCACGGTAACGACCTGGCTGTTGCCAACGTTCACGCTCCACGTGTTGCTCCAGAAGCTGCAGAAGGCGCTGCAGAGTAATTCACTCTGTACGCCGGAGTGATCAAGTAACATCGCGGACTGGAACGTAGCGAGAAAGCGGGCGGGAACGCGGAGTTTACATCATGGTAAATGAGCACTTTTCGTCCACT
Source organism: Pseudomonas sp. Irchel s3b6 (assembly GCF_900187415.1). NCBI lineage: Bacteria > Pseudomonadati > Pseudomonadota > Gammaproteobacteria > Pseudomonadales > Pseudomonadaceae > Pseudomonas > Pseudomonas sp. Irchel s3b6. Next base: position 84,925 of record NZ_FYDM01000014.1, read on the forward strand.
TTCGCCGCACACACCTATTGCTGCGATGTTATCCACCACTCCATAGAAGGGCCCCTGACGTGACTGCCATCAAACTGATCGTTGGCCTGGGAAATCCAGGCGCCGAATACGAACAGACCCGGCATAACGCAGGGGCCCTTTTTGTTGAGCGCATCGCGCGCGCACAAGGTGTGAACCTTGTGGCCGATCGCAAATATTTCGGCCTGACCGGACGCTTCTCGCATCAAGGTCAGGATGTTCGCCTGCTGATTCCCACGACCTACATGAACCGTAGCGGCCAGGCCGTAGCGGCGCTTGCCGGTTTCTTCCGCATCAAGCCGGAAGAAATACTCGTGGCGCATGACGAACTCGACCTGCCTCCCGGTGTTGCCAAGCTCAAACAGGGCGGCGGGCATGGCGGTCACAACGGGTTGCGCGACATCATCGCGCAACTGGGCAACCAGAATACCTTCTATCGCTTGCGGCTCGGCATTGGCCACCCAGGCGTTGCCAGTATGGTTTCAAACTTTGTCCTGGGTCGCGCGCCTCGCGCCGAACAGGAAAAACTCGATGCCAGCATCGACTTTGCCCTCGGCGTGCTGCCGGATATCTTCGCCGGTGAATGGAACCGCGCGATGAAAAACCTGCACAGCCAGAAGGCCTGACTCTAACTCCTCGGGGAAACACCATGGGATTCAATTGCGGCATCGTCGGCCTGCCTAACGTCGGCAAGTCCACCCTGTTCAACGCCCTGACCAAATCCGGTATCGCGGCCGAGAACTTCCCCTTCTGCACCATCGAGCCGAACAGCGGTATCGTGCCGATGCCGGATCCACGCCTGGACGCCCTGGCGGCCATCGTCAATCCAAAGCGCATCCTGCCGACCACCATGGAATTCGTCGATATCGCAGGCCTGGTTGCCGGCGCCTCGAAAGGTGAAGGCCTGGGCAACAAGTTCCTGGCCAACATCCGTGAAACCGATGCCATCGCCCACGTGGTCCGCTGCTTCGAAGACGATAACGTGATTCACGTCTCCAACAGCGTCGACCCGAAGCGCGACATCGAGATCATCGAGCTGGAACTGATCTTCGCCGACCTCGACAGCTGCGAGAAGCAACTGCAGAAAGTCACCCGCAACGCCAAGGGCGGTGACAAGGACGCAGTCGTCCAGAAAGGCCTGCTGGAGCAATTGATCGCTCACTTCACCGAAGGCAAGCCAGCGCGCAGCCTGATGAAGAACATGAGCAGCGACGAGAAAGCGGTTATCAAGGGCTTCCACCTGCTGACCACCAAGCCGGTGATGTACATCGCCAACGTTGCCGAAGACGGCTTCGAAAACAACCCGCTGCTCGACGTGGTCATGGCCATTGCCGAAGAAGAAGGCGCGGTCGTGGTTCCGGTATGCAACAAGATCGAAGCGGAAATCGCCGAGCTGGATGACGGTGAAGAGAAAGACATGTTCCTCGAGGCCCTGGGCCTTGAAGAGCCGGGCCTGAACCGCGTGATCCGCGCCGGCTACGAAATGCTCCACCTGCAGACCTACTTCACCGCCGGTGTCGAAGAAGTCCGCGCCTGGACCGTCCGCGTCGGTGCCACCGCACCACAAGCTGCCGGCGTGATCCACACCGACTTCGAAAAAGGCTTCATCCGCGCCGAAGTGATCGCCTACAACGACTTCATCCAGTACAAAGGCGAAGCCGGTACCAAGGAAGCCGGTAAATGGCGCCTGGAAGGCAAGGATTACATCGTCAAAGACGGCGACGTGATGCACTTCCGTTTCAACGTGTAAAACACCCATCCACGAAAAAGCCGCGTTTATTCGCGGCTTTTTTGTACCTGAAAATCCTCCCTGAGAGAGCGAGCCTGTTCGCTCCCTCAGGGATTGGCGTTGTATCAGGCCTTTTTGGTGCGAGGCAGAAAGATCGCCAACAGCCCGAACAACGGCAGGAACGAACACAAGAAGTACACGTATTCGATGCCATGGATGTCTGCAAGGTACCCCAACAGGGCCGCACCGATCCCGCCGAAACCGAACATCAGGCCGAAGAACACCCCGGCAATCATGCCGACATTACCCGGTACCAGTTCCTGGGCGTAGACCACGATGGCCGAGAACGCCGAGGCCAGGATGAAGCCGATCACCACGCTCAGGACGCTGGTCCAGAACAGGTCGACGTGAGGCATGAGCAGGGTGAACGGCGCAACACCAAGGATCGAGAACCAGATCACGGCCTTCCGCCCGATCTTGTCGCCAATCGGCCCACCGAAAAAGGTCCCCGCCGCTACCGCCCCGAGAAACAGGAACAGGTGCAATTGCGAACTGGCCACCGACAGGTCGAATTTCTCAATCAGGTAGAAGGTGAAATAACTGGTCAGGCTGGCCATGTAGAAGTACTTGGAGAACACCAGCAGCCCCAGGACCACCAACGCACTGATCACCCTGCCCTTCGACAGGCCGTGAGTCGCCGCCTGGCCCTGTTTGAGCTTGAACAGGCTCAAGTGATTGGCGTACCAGCGGCTGATGCCATACAGCACCACCAGCGCGAATACCGCGAACAGCCCGAACCAGGCCACATTACCCTGGCCGAACGGAATGATGATCGCCGCCGCCAGCAACGGCCCGAACGCTGAACCGGCGTTGCCACCGACCTGGAAGGTCGACTGCGCCAGACCGAAGCGCCCGCCCGAGGCCAGTCGCGCCACACGGGAAGCTTCCGGGTGAAAGGTCGAGGAGCCGATGCCGATCAGCCCCGCCGCCAGCAGGATCAACGGAAAACTGCCGACCTGAGACATCATCAGAATACCGATCAGGGTGCAGATCATGCCCATTGGCAGCAGATAGGGCTTGGGGTGGCGATCGGTGTAATAACCGACCCACGGCTGCAACAGCGAGGCGGTGAGCTGGAACGTCAAGGTAATCAGGCCGACCTGGGTGAAGGTCAGGCCATAATTGGCCTTGAGCATCGGATAGATCGACGGCAGCACGGACTGAATCAGGTCGTTGATCAAATGCGCCAGCGCCACCGCGCCGATGATGCGCATGACCAAGGGGCTGCTGTGTGAGGTTGCGGACGCGGCTGAAACGGCCGCTTGGGGGGGACTGGTTGCCATGAGAGTTTCCATACAGCGGATGGGAGCGCATTTGCCGGTGCGCCAATGTGCCATTTTTCACGGTAGCAGCGCCATCCCCTTAGCCTGCTAACGACTTTAAATAACGCGCACCTGTAGCAGGGCAAGCGATTACTCGGGACGGATTGGGCACAGCTAAAGCGCAAAACTCATGGTTTTTACGAGGTCGGAGGATAAGCGGTTGAAAGTGTAGAGAAATATTTTAGATTTATGCTTGACACATCGTCGTTCCAAGCCAATAATGCGCGCCACTTGGCTACATAGCTCAGTTGGTTAGAGCATAGCATTCATAATGCTGGGGTCCGGGGTTCAAGTCCCTGTGTAGCCACCAAGTACTAAAAACGGCTTACCGCAAGGTAGGCCGTTTTTTTATGCCCGCAGAAAAGTGCCTGCCCAATGGCCGGCACCGTACATTCGCGGTGCTGGCCATCGACGACTCTCCTAAAGCGTCGGCAAGGCGGACAACGCCTTCTCCCAGATTTGCCGCGTGCGGACCCAGACCATTTCCTGCCAGTCAGGGTCCGCCGGATAAAACTGCTCCAGCAGATCGAGCTTGATCCGATGCCCTGCTGCGTCACACGGGTCGCCGTGCAAGTGCAGCCAGTGATCGTCACGCAGGTGTTCATGCACCGCCTCCCCCGGGTAGGTTCCGCACTCGATGACAAAGGGCATCAAGCGCACCTGCGGCAAGGCATCGAGCAGCGCCTGGGAGGTGTAGCCAGTGGCGCTGGCGGCGATCCCTGTTTCGCTGTGGCTGCGCGCGCCCGTCTGCACGGTGTAGAGCCACGGACCATAGAGGGCCTGCGCCTCCTGCAACGCCGGATAGGCGGCCTGGGTGACGGTCAGCAACATCGGATGCCCATACTCGCCGGCACCGGTATGCAGGTCGAAGCACAGGGCGACTTCGGCCCGGGAAAGATGCGCCGCGATAATCTGGTGCAAGGTGCGATTCGACCAACTCGGTGCCCGCCCGCCGTAAAACAGGCCATCGGGATGGCTGTACTGGCCCCCTTCGACAATCGCCATCACCGCCGGCCAGCCCTGCTCGCCCAGTTGGGCGGCCAGCAAGGCATCGGCACGATCACGCTCCGGCCCCCGCAACGGGTCGAACGCGTAGATCGCGTGCAGCGCCGCATAGGCCCGGTTGTCCGGTAGCAGTGAGTCGAAGTTCAGGTGATTGCGGTTCAGGTCGATGTTGTCTTCGTTGACTCGACGCAGCCATGCGGTGCCCCACGGGTTGATCAAATGGATCATCACCACCGCGACATCGTCCGGCAGCGAGCGCTTGCCCAGCGCCTGGAGCCATTTGCTCTGGCAATCCGAGCCATAGAAGCCTTCCACACCGTGCGTGCCGCTCAAGGCCACCAGAAGGCGTTTGGCACCGGGGTCGCCAAGCACCGCAACGTCAGTGCTCAAGGCCTCACCGAACGGCCCCTTGAGCGGGTGCGGGTACTCGGTCAACCGGGCGCCGGCGGCCGTCGCTGCCGCGAGGAAACGTTCACGCTGGGCACGGTAGCCTGGCTGATCTGGAAACTCGGTCTGCATGTCGGCCTCTTGTTGTTCTGGATGAAGGTCCCGCGTCCTCGACCCTACAGAAAATGCGCCCGCTGATGAAGGACAAAAGCCACCTTCCCTGTTCCAGCGTGCAGCAACCCGGCGTTGCAGCTGACTCTTCACGCCGATACAGTCCCCCCGAATCTTTTATCCAACGGACGGAGTGCCCCGTGTTTCCAGCCTTCCCCTTGAGCCGCTATCGCCTCTGCGCCCTGTCGCTCATCGCCTGCGCCCTGACCCTCGCCGCCTGCAACGCCCCACCGGTCAGCTCCCTGCCCACCGCGCCCGAGGTGGCGTCGGGGTATCGCACCGACCTGCAGACTCAATACGCCGGCAAACACATGGCCGCGGCCGCCAACCCGCTGGCCGCCGCAGCCGGGCGTGAGATGCTGCGCCAGGGTGGCTCGGCCATCGACGCGGCGATTGCCATGCAAGCGGTGTTGACGCTGGTAGAGCCGCAATCCTCGGGGATCGGTGGCGGTGCGTTGATCGTGCTGTGGGATGGCAAGGCCGTGCGCACCTACGACGGCCGCGAAACCGCACCGGCCGCCGCCAACGAAAAACTCTTCCTGCAAGCCGACGGTAAACCGATGCCATTCCCTCAGGCGCAGATTGGCGGACGCTCGGTCGGCACACCGGGTGTGTTGCGCGCGCTGGAACTGGCCCATCAGAAACACGGCCGCCTGCCTTGGGCAAAGCTGTTCGAACCGGCCATCGCGCTGGCTGAACAGGGCTTTGCGATCTCGCCACGCCTGCACACAATGATCGCTTCCGATCCGTTCCTGCCACGCTCACCCGACATGGCCGCGTACTTTCTCAATGCCGATGGCAGCCCGAAAGCCGTCGGCACCCTACTGAAGAACCCGGCGCTGGCCAAGGTGCTCACGCGCATCGCCGCAGAAGGCCCGAACGCACTGTATCAAGGCCCTGTGGCCGAGGAAATCGTGACCAGGGTTCAGGGCCACGCCAACCCCGGCAGCCTGTCGCTCAATGACCTCAAGGGCTACAGCGCCAAGGAGCGTGCTCCGCTGTGTACCGACTACAAGCGCTGGCAGGTGTGCGGCATGCCGCCTCCGTCCTCGGGCGGGATTGCCGTGGCGCAGATCCTCGGCACCTTGCAGGCCCTGGAGACCCGCGACAAGCGCTTCGCCCTGGCACCTCTCAAACCGCTCAAGAGCAGCAAGCCGGCCGGCCTCGAGCCGGCACCTGAAGCCGTGCACCTGATCGCCGAAGCCGAGCGCCTGGCCTACGCCGACCGGGCGCTATACGTCGCGGACTCAGACTTCGTCCCGGTGCCAGTCGCCGGCCTGGTCTCCCCCGCCTACCTGGCCAGTCGCGCAACGCTGATCGGTGAGCGCAGCATGGGCATTGCCAAACCGGGCACACCGCCGGGCGTCCAACTGGCCTATGCGCCAGATCGCTCGCCACTGCGCATCTCCACCTCGCAAGTGGTGGCCGTGGACGATCTGGGCGGCGCCGTGTCCATGACCACCACGGTTGAGGCGGCGTTCGGCTCGCACCTGATGGTGCAGGGCTTCATGCTGAACAATCAGATGACCGACTTCTCGTTCATCCCCGAAGAAAACGGCCAGCCAGTGGCCAACCGCATCGAACCCGGCAAACGCCCACGCTCATCCATGGCGCCGACACTGATCTTCGATCGTCAGAGCGGCAAACTCCTCGCGACCGTCGGCTCGCCCGGCGGCTCACAAATCATCGAATACGTCGCCAAGTCGGTGGTCGGCATGCTCGACTGGAACCTCGACCCGCAAGCGGCCATCAGCCTGCCGAACTTCGGCAGCCGCAATGGCCCCACCGAACTGGAAAAAGGCCAGTTCAGCCCGACGCTGATCCAGGCGCTCAAGAATAAAGGGCACGCGGTGAACGAAATCGACATGACCAGTGGGACCCAGGCCATCGTCCGGGTGCGTGATGCACAGGGCAACGCCTCATGGGCCGGCGGGGCCGATCCACGGCGCGAGGGAGCAGCGTTGGGGGATTGATCGGGCGTGCGACCAAAGCATGAGCACGCTCAGTCAAACACGGGGCTGTGGCGAGCGAGCAAGCTTGCTCGCGCTGGGCTGCATAGCAGCCCTGATACCGGCCACCGCGACTATTCAGATAGTACGCGATGGCCGGATCGCGACCGCTTCGCGGCCGAGCGGGAGCAAGCTCCCTCGCCACAAGTGCCCCCCTGTGACTTAGCCACACCACAGGCTTGAGCTTTACCCTAGGACAAGGAATAGGCTGGGTTCCAGCAGCCAAAAAAGGAGGTTACATGCTGACCATCGGCCAAATGGCCCGTATTCACGGGCTCACCACCAAGACCCTGCGCCACTACGACAGCATCGGTCTGTTCACCCCCGCACTGACCGGGCGTGACAACGGCTATCGCTACTACCGCCCCGAGCAGATCATCACCCTGGGGCGTATCGTCTGGCTCAAGCAGTTGGGCATGGCGCTGGAAGATATCCGCATGCTGGTCGACAACGGCAGCCTGGACAGCGTCATCAGCCTGCGCGAGTCCCTGCAAACGCATGCCCGCACACTGCAAAGTGCGATTGCCCGCGATCAGCAGGTGCTCGACCGCCTCACCCGCTATCTGGCGCAACCGGAACGCAGCCTGCCGGCACCGCAGACGCCCGAGCGAATCCTTTATCCCGCCCTGCGCATCATGGGCATGAGCTGGCAACAGCAGGACGAAGGCAGCATTGCGCAGATGTGGGAGCGGTTCTTTCCACGGGAAGAGGAGATCGACCGGTTGCAGGATCCAGTCGGCACCTTTGGCGTCTGCCAGCCGCTGGACGACGGTCAATGGCGCTATGTCGCAGGCTTGCCGGTGAGTGCCGATGCACCGCTGGTGCAGGGCATGGTGGAGCTGCAGATTCCAGCTCGGCACTACGCTCGGGTCGAGCACCACGGCAGCGTCACCACCCTGCCGGAGACCTTCCGCGCGGCTTACAGCGAATGGCTGCCGGCCGCGGGCATGGCGCCCGACGAGGGGGTGGAGTTCGAATACAGCGGTGAGCGGTTTCTTGGGCCGATGCACCCGGACAGCGTGACCGAGTTGTACATCCCGCTGAAAAACTGACGACCAGCGCAGCCTTTGCAGGCTGCGCCCTCATCCTGACGCAGCAAGACGCAGATGAATCAGCGCCAGCCGCTGGCCCTGCCTGTCCTGACGTTCTTCGATCGAAAACGGTGTGAACCCGAGCTTGGGATAGAGCAACAAGCCGGCCACATTGGTGTTGAAGCAGGACAACGTCACCTCGCCCGCCTGGTGCCGGGTCCGGGCAATGGCGATCATGTGCTCGATCAACTGCGCACCGATCCCCTGCCCCCTGGCCTGCGGATCGACAATCACATTGCCGAGGGTGCAGGTGCCGCCGGTTTCCCAGCGATAGAAGTTGGCAAACCCCACCACGACGCCATCCCGCTCGATCACCGTGGAGTCCGAGCGCTTGTCGATCGAACCCTGCAGTTGCGCTGGGGTAAGCGGCCAGGTCGCGGCGGGAAAGAAAAAGAACTGCTCCGTCCGGTCACGGGCAAAACTGCAAATACGCGGGATGTCCTGCTCGTTTACCGCTCGAAAACTGATGCTCATGTTCGGGTCTCCTTGTCCCTTGGGGGCTCAACCATCCCCATAGCTTTTACTCGACCTTCAGTCCATCGATCAACCGGGAATCCGGCTGACAGCCAACCTGCGCCTGAGCTAACGTGTCCGTCATCGCCAACCCGGCCACGAAGACTTCCCATGGGCAAGCCAAACCTCCTCACCGACTGGTTCCATCGCGCGCCCAAAACGGGTGGCGTGGAGCGTATCGAGGCCTTTTTCTCGGGGCATGGCTACGACCTTCACCGCCACGACACCTATGCCATTGGCCGTACCCTGTCCGGCGTACAAAGCTTCCAGTATCGCGGTGGCTGGCGGCACAACCTGCCGGGCGCAACCATGGTGTTGCACCCGGATGAAGTCCACGATGGCGAAGCCGGCACCGAAGATGGTTTCAAGTACCGGATGCTGTACGTCGAACCGGCGCTGATCCAGCAGATGCTCGGCGGCCAGCCGCTGCCGTTCATCAAGACCGGCATTTCCAATGATCCGCGCCTGTTCGCCGCGACCGGTGTGTTGCTGCAAAGCCTGGACCGCCCGCTCGATCCACTGGAGCAACAGGACGCGCTGTTCGACCTGGCCCAGGCCATGAGCGCGGTATCTGGCGTCCCAGCCCGTCGCCAGCACTTCGACTATGTAGCGGCCGAGCGCGCTCGTGAGTTCATGCACAGTGCCCTGGACCAGGCCGTGACCCTGGACCAACTGGCCGAACACAGCGGGCGCGATCGCTGGGGCCTGTCGCGGGATTTTCGCTTGCTGTTCGGCACCAGCCCCTACCGCTACCTGACCATGCGCCGCCTGGACCTGGTGCGCTCGCTGCTGATCTCGGGCGAGTCACTGACCCAGGCGGCACTGACCGCAGGCTTCAGCGATCAAAGCCACATGACCCGGCAATTCGGCAAAGCCTACGGCCTGTCGCCCGCGCGCTGGATGAAAATGCACCGTCCCTGAGCGACGCACAATCGTGCAAGAAGTACCCGGCCGCGCTCGCTAGTGTCGAGCTGAATAAACCGATGAGTGCCTGGCCATGAAGTCCTATCAAAGCCTGAATTTCGCCAACAAGCTGCAGCAGATCAACGAGCATTGGTCGCCACGGGTCATCGCCGAAATGAACGACTATCAGTTCAAGGTGGTGAAACTGCTGGGGGATTTCATCTGGCATGATCATCAGGATACCGACGAGACCTTCATCGTCCTTGAGGGGCAGCTACGCATCGACTTTCGCGATGGCCAGGTGCTGGTGTCCGCAGGCGAAATGTACGTCGTGCCCAAGGGCGTCGAGCACAAGCCCTTTGCCGAACAGGAAGTCCGGCTGCTGCTGATCGAGCCCAAGGGCGTGCTCAATACCGGCCATGAAGGTGGCGAGCGCACGGCGCTGAATGATCAGTGGATCTGAAGTACGACACCGAGAATGTCGTCCGTGGCTTTGCGGGCAGAGACAACGCGCTATAGTCCGCCCTGCACCACCGTCTATCACAGGAGAGTCACGCATGGATCAATCACGCGCAGCGTTGTTCGATGGCATCGCCCACCAACTGGGCCATCGTTTTGATGGTGAACTACGGATTGGCGGCAACTACGTGCCCGCCGTACAGCAGGGCGATCAGGTCTACGTCAGCGGGCAAATCCCGCGTATCGACAATACGGTGATGGTGGTAGGACGGGTCGGCGCCGAAGTGTCCCTGGAGCAGGGCCGACACGCCGCCAGGATTTGCACGATGCGCGCCCTGGCCATCCTCGCGCAGCGGCTCGGCGACCTGGATGCCATCCAGAAGGTATTGCGCATCAACGTCTACGTACGTAGCGCCGAAGACTTCACCCAACAAAGTGAAGTGGCCGACGGCGCCTCGGAAGTGCTCTACGGGATCTTTGCCGACGCCGGCGTGCATACGCGCACCTCGGTCGGCGTGTATCAGTTGCCCAAGGGCGCCGCGGTCGAGGTCGACATGATTGTCGCACTCAAGCCTGCAACGGCGCCGGTTGGCGAAGACGATATCTGCGATTGAGAGGCCTCAAGGGCAACAGGTCGCGCCAGGCTGTAGGGCGACCTGTGGCAAACGCGAGCCGAAGTACAGCGCCGCGCTCATGCCCACCACCCCCATCACCGCGCAGAACATCACGCAAATCCAAGGGCTCCAGGGCATCAGGCCAATCAGCAACAACGGCGTGATGCTGGCCCAGATCGCATAGGCGATGTTGTACGTGAACGAAATCCCCGAGACCCGGATTCGCGCCGGAAACAGATTGACCATCACCGACGGTACCGCGCCCACCACCCCGCAACTCAAGCCGGCAATGGCATACGCCAGGCCAATCCACTGCGCACCACCGATCAGGCTGGTGTAGAGCACGCCAATCCCCAGCGGCAGCAGCAGGCTATAGAGCATTACGGTGCGCCAGGCGCCGATTCGGTCGACGATGACCCCGGCAATCACGCAACCGATGTTCAAGAACACGATACCCAGGCTGCTCAGGGCAAAGGTATGGCTGGCGGTCATGCCGAAGGTCTTCTGCATCATGGTCGGGGTGATGACCACAAAGGTCACCACCGCCGAGGTCAGCACGCAGGTCAGGATCACCGCTGGCAGCATCGCCATCCGATGCTCACGCAGCACGGTGCGCAACGGTAACTCGGTGTGCCGTTCGCGACTGGCGTGCATGGCCATGAACACCGGGGTTTCATTGAGCCAGCGGCGCAACCACACACCAATCACACCGAACACCCCGCCCAGCAGAAACGGATAGCGCCAGGCGTGATCGAGAATTTCCGCCGGGCTGAAGGCCTGCGCCAGCAAGGTCGCAGTCAATGCGCCGATCAAGTAGCCGAACGTCAACCCAGCCTGCAAGAAGCCCAGGGCATATCCCCGATGACCGACGGGGGCATGCTCGGCCACGAACACCCAGGCACTGGGCACTTCACCGCCCACTGCGGCCCCCTGGAACACCCGCAGCAGCAGTAACAGCAAGGGCGCGAAATAGCCGATCTGGGCATAGGTCGGCATGATCCCGATCAGCAGGCACGGCAACGCCATCATCAGGATGCTCAGGCTGAACACCTTCTTGCGCCCCAGTCGATCGGCAAAATGCGCCATCAGAATCCCGCCCAGGGGCCGCGCCAGGTAGCCGGTGACAAAAATCCCGAAGCTTTGCAGCAGGCGCAGCCACTCCGGCATTTCCGGCGGGAAGAACAGCTGACTGAGGGTCAGGGCGAAAAATACGAAAATGATGAAGTCGTAGATTTCCAGCGCTCCGCCGAGCGCCGCCAGGCCCAGGGTCTTGTAGTCGGACCGGGAAAACGGCGCGGGACGAGTGACAGGGATGGCAGTCATGAACAGGCTCGAAAAATAGACAAAAAACACGGCGCCCATGGTCTACGCAAACGCGCTCCCGGACAACCCGTTAGACCATAGTCCTAGATGTGCAAAACAGCACCGCAAAAACGCCTTGATTGAATTACTGTTGCCGGCTGACCAAAAGGGCCCCGAGGACCCTGCTGGCACCCCAATAAACATAAGAAAATCGAGGTACTTGCGTGTCTACCGATATCGAAGACAGCCGCTCCGCCCGCTTTGCCCTTCGCTGCTCGAACTTTGCCGAGCGCTGGTTTCCCGACTCCTGGGTCTTCGCTGCGCTCGCGGTGATCATCGTCGCTGTCGCCACCATGGCCATGGGCGCCAAGCCCACCGATGCCGCCATGGCCTTCGGCGACGGCTTCTGGAGCCTGATCCCGTTCACCATGCAAATGGCCTTTGTGGTGATTGGCGGTTATGTGGTCGCCAGTTCGCCACCGGCGGTGAAACTGATCGACCGCTTGGCTCGCCTGCCGAAAAATGGCCGCTCGGCCGTGGCCTGGGTCGCACTGATTTCCATGGTCGCATCCTTGTTGAACTGGGGGCTGTCGCTGGTGTTTGGCGGTTTGCTGGTACGCGCGCTGGCCCGGCGCACCGAGTTGCGCATGGATTACCGTGCCGCCGGTGCCGCCGCTTACCTGGGGCTCGGGGCGGTCTGGGCGCTGGGGCTGTCTTCGTCGGCGGCCCAGTTACAGGCCAACCCGGCCAGCTTGCCGCCTTCGATCCTGTCGATCACTGGCGTCATTCCATTCACCGAGACGATTTTCCTCTGGCAGTCCGGCGTCCTGTTGCTGGCGCTGGTCGTGGTCTCGTTGGTGGTCGCCTACGCCACCGCCCCCGGCCCGAACTCTGCCCGTGACGCCAAAGACTGCGGCGTCGATCCCAGCTTCAGCCTGCCGGCGCTGGCCCCTCGCTCCCGCCCCGGCGAATGGCTGGAATACAGCCCGCTGCTGACCATTTTGCTGGTGCTGCTGGCGGCCGGCTGGTTGTTTCATGAATTTTCGACGAAACCGGCGATCAGCGCGATCTCGGGGCTCAATACCTACAATTTCCTGTTTCTGATGCTCGGGGCGCTGCTGCACTGGCGTCCGCGCAGCTTCCTCGATGCCGTGGCCCGTGCGGTGCCCACCACCACCGGTGTGATGATCCAGTTCCCGCTGTACGGTTCCATCGCCGCGTTGATGACCGTGGTCAAAGGCACTGATGGCCAGTCTCTGGCGCACCATATCTCGAGCTTTTTCGTCAGTTTTGCCTCCCATGACACGTACGCGGTGCTGATGGGCGTGTATTCGGCCGTTCTCGGCTTCTTCATTCCGTCCGGCGGCGGTAAATGGATCATTGAAGCGCCGTATGTGATGCAGGTCGCCAACGACCTGGAGTACCACCTGGGCTGGGCCGTGCAGATCTACAACGCCGCCGAAGCGCTGCCCAACCTGATCAACCCGTTCTACATGCTGCCGCTGCTCGGCGTACTGGGATTGAAGGCGCGGGATTTGATCGGGTTTTCTTTCGTGCAATTGCTGGTACATACGCCACTGGTGCTGTTTCTGCTGTGGGTGCTGGGGACGACGCTCCAGTATGTGGCGCCGGTGATGCCTTAGTCCGAGGCCGCGCAAGGGTGGCGCACGTAACAGGTGCAGGGTTTCAGACTGATACTGGACCTTGCGCTATCAATCGTTTCAGTATGTCTTACTCCCCGTTTCCGGGGCCAACGCTGAAAAGGATCTGAGCATGTTCAAACTCCCTGGATTGAGCCTCACCCTCGCCGCCCTTGCCTTGAGTACCACCGCCCTCGCCGATACCCAGCTGAAGCTGGGCAGCACCGAGCGGGTCACGCGGTTGTTCGCCTACCCCAACAACTGCAATGTGATCTGCTATCGCAACTGGACGCTGGAACAAACGGTCGAGCACTACCTGACCCAAAGCGTTCGGCGCGATGGCTACGCCAGTGCAACAGTCAGGGTAAGAACCGACAAGCAGCAGCTCGTCGCTGATATCAGCGGCGTACCCAAGGGCTATGCAAAACCGCTGAGGGCATTACTCGATGCCGGGGACCTGGCCCACAATGGCGCCAACAAACTCAATGCCGACGGCAAGTGGGCGTACAGCTGGTACCTGTTCCTGCCCTTGGGCATGGCACTGGAAAACCGCAAGAGCATCGAGTTGCTGCACTTCCCGCCGGACTATTCGCTGACTCAGGCCCAGGACTACCTGGAGTCGAAGACCACTGACCGCTGGGCAACGCTGTTGACCGTCAATGGCATTGCCGCCGAACAAACACCGGCCTACCAGACCATCATCGATATCGCGCCGATTGCGGCCCCTTCCAATGCCGGCAAGGACCTTGAAGGCGTCTACGGTTACTTCAAGGACTACCAGACCACCATGGTCAGGCAATTCAGCCAGACCGCCAGCGGCGTGACCTTGCCGATGGTGGCGTTCGGCGCACCGGTGCGTAACTGGATCAAGGAACAGTATGGGCCGACCGTGGCCGTACTGGGCCTGGCACACATCAACCCGACCCCAAGCGTGACGGTGCCGGTGCTGGGCTCCAACCATCCCAGCTATATCTGGTACGCCGCCGACCCCGAGAACTATGACGGCGATCAGGCCAAGGCCGATGCAGTGGGCTTGAAAGTGATGGGCCAGGACTTGAGCGCCGCATGCTGGCAGGCCGGCATGGGCAGCAAACCGTCCAGTGACCCGAGCGCACAGCTCAAATCCTGCACACAAAACTGGCAGGTGGCCCAGAAAGTGAAGACCTGCGAGCTGTTCTATACCTCAATCCGCGGGCTGACACCTGAACAGGCCACAGCCAAATGCTCGGCCCCGGACATCAAACCCCAACTCGAGCAGCTCCGGGCACCGTTGCCTGCGCTTGCGCTGGCGACCCCTCAACTTTAAACCTGCTTGCCGGCTTGCTGCGTAAGCCTTCACTGACGCAGCAAGCAGGCACTCTCTCCTGTCAATACTGACAGTAGACCTGCGATTTCATTTGCGAGACGCTTGGTTAGTACCCCAGGGGCTGCAGGGCTGACAGGATGGCCCGTCGACAGTAGTCGCAGCGCTGACCAGACAAGGATCCGTCATGAAAACCCAGGCCACGGCTCGGCCACACCCGAGTACCTGTATTTACCCCTATGAAACGCTCAGTACGAATCAGGGCTATCCATCCCTGGCCGACTTCGAAGTCGTCGGCAGCAATGATCCTCCCCCTTCGGGCATCAGGGCCCAGCGCCATTACCAGCGCATCACGCGAATGTGCCGCGTCTCCGGCCAGCTGACACATACCCGGCAATTGCATACCGTTCAGCTGGTTCCAGGCATTCATGTCTACGACCCGGACTTCTGCGGGCGGCTATCACACTCATGCGACCCCAATGTCTTTCTCGACATGAGTGAACTGTGGTTATGGGCGTTGCACGACATCAAGCCGGGCATCTGGCTGTGCATGGACTACACCAGCACCGAAGACAAACTGCTGCGCCAGTTCGCCTGTCGGTGTGGCTCGCCGGAATGCCGAGGCTGGATCACCGGCTACGATGAACCGCCAAACGCCGAAGGTCGGCTGTTTCTGCAACACTGGCATCGGCACGGCCCCCAATAGCAGGGAGCCGGGGTCTTTTACACCGCGCCAACCGGGCGCAGGCGGTACTGCGGCGGCAATTGCTCGAAACCACTGATGGTCGCGTTCAGGCTTTTCCAGCGACCGTCCTTGATGCCGTAGATGCAACCATGAACCGACAGGCTCTGCCCGCGATGCCAGGCATTCTGGACAATGCTGGTATGACCGACATTGGCCACTTGCTGGATGACATTGAGCTCGCAGAGACGATCGACCCGCTCTTCTTCGGTCGGCAGCTGGCCAAGGGCTTCGCGATGCTCGTAGTACAGGTCACGGATCGAGCGCAGCCAGCCGTCGATCAGGCCCAGCTGGCGGTCCTGCATCGAGGCGCGCACGCCGCCACAGCCGTAGTGGCCGGTCACCAGGATGTGTTTGACCTTGAGCACGTCGACTGCGTACTGGATCACCGACAGGCAGTTGAGGTCGGTGTGCAGCACCACATTGGCAACGTTACGGTGGACGAAGAGATCACCCGGCAACATGCCGACGATTTCGTTGGCCGGCACCCGTGCATCGGAGCAACCGATCCACAGGTATTCAGGCGTCTGCTGTCGGGCCAGCTTGGCGAAAAAGTCAGGATCTTCCTGCTTGATCGCATCGGCCCAGCGCTCGTTGTTATCAATCAGATCTTGTAATTCGTTCATGCTCTGAAGCCTCAAGAATGGTGCGCTGATATGACAGACAAGCGTCCGCCCGGGTCACGCAGGTGATGCAGATAACCTCAGGTACAGGCTGTGCGGGAATCTTCCTACCCGGTACCTGTCCACACTATAAGTAGATACGCAGTATGAGGCGTTGCCATGACCGAATCACGACGTCCGTTCAATTCGGTGCAACCGGAACCCATCGACGACAACGAAGATCGCATGGGTTCGATGCGCGAGCTGGACTTCAATGAAAAGCCATCCAGGGCAAAAATCGGTGATACCGAACCGCAACCCGAGCGTCAACGGCGACCCGCCGGCGAAGCACCGACAGGGACGACAGATGAGGAGCATGACGCCACCGACGATGACCTGAGCCCGGAAACCCTGATTCGCGAAGACGGTGCCCGCGACGCACAGGAAGCCGATGAAAGCTTCAGCCCCGACTGGGACCTGAGTATTGTCAATGAAGCCGACATCGGGGGTGGCAAAGGCCTGGATGAAGCCGAACTGGCGCAGCGCGATCCGCTCGACCGCAAGCGCTGATCCCCTGGCGAGGGCCCTCGCGCCCTCGCGGGGCTCGCCTTAATCCACCAACGTACAGGCCATGACGACAGCATCTTCACGCCCGCCTACCGCCGGATAGTAATCACGACGGCGGCCGACTTCGTTAAAACCATAACGCTCGTACAGGCGGAAGGCGGCGCGGTTGCTGTCGCGCACTTCCAGGAAACACTCCCGGGCCTCGGCGGCGTAGGCGCGGGACATCAGGTGCTCCAGCAGCATCAGGCCCAGGCCGCGCCCCTGATTTTCAGGCTTGACCGTGATATTGAGCAGGTGTGCCTCATCCAGGATGATTTGCACCACCCCGTGGCCCACCTGTTGTTGCCCCTCGAACATCAGCCAGATCTGGTACTTGCCCAGGCCATCGAGAAAAATCCCACGGGTCCAGGGATGACTGAACGCCGCGTATTCGATCCTCAGTACAGCGTCCAGATCCGCTTCGGTCATCGGGCGGAACGATACAGCATCACTCATTTGATTCTTTCCAACGCGCCATCAGCCGACGCATGGCTTGCCAGACTTCAGCCTTACGCTGTGGCTCTTCCATTAATAACTCCAGGCCAGGCAGCGCCCAGACCGACCCCAGGCCTTCGACCTGAAGTTCACGGTTGTAGCTTTCGGCATTGGTCTCACCGGCAAAACGCACCGCCGGCAGGCCGATCAACCACAGGCACACGCAGGGAGCGTCTTCCAGACGAGCCGACAAGAAGCCCTGAACAAAGTCGCGAGCCGCTTCCGGCCCTTGATCCAGGGTGCCGCGGGCCAGCAGCGGCCAGCGCACCGGCTCACCGACAATTTGCGGACTGTCCGGCAGTCCGGCGGCGCGCAGCATGTCCTTGAGCAGCAAATAGGCCGGATCCCGGCTCTGGAACGCCTCGCCTGTGGGTAACTCCACCAACAGCAGGCAGCGGCCGGCACGCAGTAATTGCAGGGCGAAACGCGGCGGCGGGACCTGTGGGGCCTTGGCCGCCACTGGTGCGGCGTCAGCCTCCTCGACCGGTTTGCTTGCCGGGCGTGCCACTGTGGGTGTCGGGCGCGGCACCTCAATCTTGACCCGTTCAGCCGGCCTGGCCAGCGGCTCTGCAACGGTATTCGCCACCGGAGCCTGTGCAACCGGCGCTTCGACCAAAGGTTCCAGCGCTTGCAGCAGCTCGGGCCGCGACGGGGCAGCAAAGGGCAATTCGGTGCGCGGCAGCCAGCTGACCACCTGCATGGCGGTCAGATAAGCGCGACGGCGGGACTCGATAAGCAAAGGTCGGCCACTTGTGGATAACTGAGGTACGGGATTCTACCGCCCTTCGCTGAAGATCGCCCGCTGTTGATCAATAGAAAAACGACTGTCCGTCCCGTCAATCCCGCGAGGGTGATGCCCATCGCACGCGATGCAGTACAATCGCTGCTTTTAATCGCCAACCAGCCGGCCAATCCAATGATCGAACCCAAGCGCGTCTTGCGCGCCCTCGCCGAACACTGGGCACTTCTGGAGCCGCTGTGCGAGCATTTCGACCAAGGCACACTGAGCCTCAACGAACTGCGCTTACAGCTGGCCGCCCAGCAACTGGACAGCACGCCACAGGACATTACCAGCCTGCTGGACGTGTGGATCCGCCTCGATATTCTGGTTCCGGTGGCCAAAAGCCCGAACCGTTTTGAACTGAACGCGCAGATCCACGACTTCCTCGCCTACCTGCGCCGTGAGCACCGCTTGGGCCTGTGTCTGGAAATCGAAGCCTACCTGCGGCACCTGGAGCGGCTGGCCGGCTACATTCAAGACGCCTTCGACATCCGTGACGGCAACGACCTGGCGCGCCAGTTGCGTTTGCTCGACATGCGCGTGCGTGACGTGCTGAAAAAGCTCGCCAACGATGAACAGGCCCTGGTGGCCGTCGCCGAGCGGGCCAAGACCAGCGACCGGCAGATCCCGCTGCGCCAGCGCTATGCCGAGGTACTGGCGACCTGGGACGAATACGTCGAGCCGATGATCCAGCTGGTAAACGCCGACGGCGCCTTCGAACAGGGGGTGCGCAAGGTCGAAAACGTGCTGTTGCGCATGCTCACCGAGCAGCAACGCCTTGGTCATCTGGTCGACGATGACATGCTGCTGCGTACCCATGCGCGGATTCTGGAAATGCAGACCAGCGCCCAGCTGACCTTGCGTCACGCTCGCGAACTGCTGCTGCCGTTGCGTGAAGAGGCCCGTCGGCACAATGCCGTGACCCGTGGCGCGGCGCTGGCCTTGTCGATGATCCGCCGCAAGGGCATCGACGCCGTACCGCAAGCCGCCATGCCGATGTTCACCCGGCCGCAAAGCACCTTCCTGGGCAGTGCCAGCCAGGTCGAGGCCTACGTGTATGCCCTGGCGCGTTTCGAGCCGAAACCGGCGCGCTTTCCCAAGGCCCACAAGACACAGAAAGGCGAAGCCCCGCGTGCCCCGCGTACCGTTCGGGAAATGCTCGAACGCTGCGAAGGCGCGCTGCCGATGCCGGACCTGATGACCTGGCTGCTGGAGCAGGAACCGGACGGCGCAACCGACGAGTTGCTGTACTGGTTCTCCCGCCTGTCACGGGACAAGCGCTTCCAGCGCGAACGCCTGGAACGTCGCGACTACCATACTCACGAGCACCAGGTC
Organism: Pseudomonas sp. Irchel s3b6; assembly: GCF_900187415.1. Lineage (NCBI taxonomy): Bacteria > Pseudomonadati > Pseudomonadota > Gammaproteobacteria > Pseudomonadales > Pseudomonadaceae > Pseudomonas > Pseudomonas sp. Irchel s3b6. Next base: position 104,012 of record NZ_FYDM01000014.1, read on the forward strand.
AGCCTGCGCTCCTTCGCCCTGCTCTCGGCAGGCACAGACGCCACCGAGAATTCCGCGAGCACTCCTCATGCATCTTGATCTTTGTGAACTGTCTCAGTTGGCCCCCATCTTTCGCGAACTGTTCAAGGGTTACCACGTCAGCCGCCGTGATCCCGAGCTGTATGCCCAGCTGTCGAACTTCCAGGACCAATACCGCACCTTGTTCAAGGCCCTGGGCTTCGAGCTGGTGTGCGACACCCGTGGTTTCTACTACTTTGTGCCGGATCTCGCCGCCGCGGCGGTGAACAAGACCGCCCAGCGCCTGGCGTTGTTCACCTTCATCCTGGTCGAGCACCTGGCCGACCAGGGGCGTGACCCGATTGCCGTCCTTGATGGCGGCAGCCTCGGTCGCGACGAGCTGCCGTCGTTGCTGGAAAAGTACCGTGACCTGTTCATCCAGGCCGAAGTGCAAACCCAGGAAGAGCTGGAAGAAAAAATCATGCGCCGCATGACCCAGCTGGGTTTCGCCAACGAAGAGAACGGCATCTACCGCTTTCTGCCCCCCATGCACCGTTTCCTCGACGTTTGCCTGTCGGTCCAGCAGGACCGCGACCTGGCGGCCAGCCTGCACAGCGTGCTGCCATTGCCGGCTCCGGTGCTGATCGACGACAGTGATGAAAAACTGCTGCAAACCGATGATCCGCTGGACCTGAGCGAATTCGAAGGTGAGGAAAGCGACGAAGACGCCCTCGCCCGCGCCATTGCCGAAGAACAGGAAATCGACGCATGAGCAAGGAACGTTACGGCATTCGCCGCTTTGCCCTTCTGAACACCGCCGGCTACAGCCTCGGCCTGTTCCCGCTGGAAGAGCCGCTGTCGGTCTACGGCGCGAACAACCTCGGCAAGTCCGCTTCTATCAACGCCTTGCAGTTCCCGATTCTGGCGCGCATGTCGGACATGAGTTTCGGCAAGTACAGCCTGGAACAATCGCGGCGTTTCTACTTTGCCTCCGACACCAGCTACATCCTGGTGGAGGTCTCGCTGCCTCACGGCCCCCATGTGATCGGCGTGGTCGGGCGCGGCCCGGGCGGTGGTTTCGGTCACCAGTTCTTTGCCTACGCCGGCAAACTGGACCTGGCCCACTACCAGAAGAACGACACCTGCCTGCGCCAGAAAGAGTTGTTCACCAACCTTGAGCGCGAGGGGCTCAAAGCCTACGAGCTCAAGCCGGACGAACTGCGTCGCCTGCTAGTGGGTGGTCACACCTCGATTCCACTGGACCTGACGCTGATCCCACTGCGCTCCACCAGCGAACAGAGCCTCAAGACCTTCCGCGCGCTGTTCATCAACCTGCTGCACATGCGCGAAATCACCGCGGCCAAGCTCAAGCAACTGTTCCTCGATGCCTTTGAGCACAGCCTGCGTTCCGGCAGCGTCGATTACATTGCCGCGTGCGAAGAAGCCTTCCGCGATGTACGTCGCATGGAGCAGGACTACAACTCGCTGGTCACCGCCGGTCCCTTGGTCGAAGCCCTCGCGTCAGGCGTTACCCAGCGCAATATCCTGCGTGGCAAACTGCACCGCATCTCGCCGCTGCTGGACTCCCTGCTCGGCACCTGGTCGGACTACGCCAGCGCACGCAAGGAAGAGCTGACGATCCAGGCCGAGCACTATCGCAATGAGCAGGACGCGCTGCAGAACGATCAGCGTGGCGGCACTCAGGAGCTGATGCGCCTGGAGCGTGAGATCACTGGCATCCAGCGCTGGCTTGGCGAGTTGTCGGTCCTCAAGCATCGCTTCGCGTTGGTGGATGACGTCAAACTGCTTGAACAGCAATTGTTGGCCGCCAAGGATGCCCACGACGAACTGGCCGGTGCGCTGGCGCAATCGCGCCAGTTCAGCGCCGAAGACCTTGATGAGCGTCTGCGGGATCTGGAAAAGCGCCTGAAGTCGGTCAAGCAGCAACTCGACCACGCCGACAACAACAGCTACGCCCGCCTGCGTGAAGAGTTCTCGCAACAGGACGTCGAACGCTTGATGCGCCTGTTCAACAGTGCATTGTTCAGCTTGCCGCTGGGCGAACATGGCATCGCGCTGGACGAAGACGGTCAGTGGGTCAAATCCATGGAGCTGATCCTGGATGGCTTCAAAGGCGAACGCTTCGAAGTCCCGGGCCTTTCCATCGACCTGTCGCACATTGAGCCGCCGGCCTTGCAAGCGCTGGCTGACCGCGCCGCGCTACGTGATCAGAAAGAGCGCCTGGACAAAGAACTCAAGCAACTGAAGACCCAGCAAGCGGTTGCGGCCGACCGCGCCGCGAGCAAGACCCAGACCGAAGCGCTGTACCAGCAGGTACTGGATGCGCAGAAAGCCCTGGAGGACTTCCGTCGCACCCAAACCCTGAGTGCCGAAGAAGGTGACAAGCTGGAACAGTTGGCACAGATGGAAGCCGCGCAGGACGAACTCAAGCGCTCCAGCGACGCCTTCACCGAACGCGTCCAGCAACTGTCGGCCAAGCTGCAACTGGTCGGCCGGCAGATCGGCGACATGGAAGCCAAGCAGCGCACCCTCGACGACGCCCTTCGCCGCCGTCAGTTGCTGCCCGCCGACCTGCCGTTCGGCACGCCGTTCATGGATCCTGTCGACGACTCCATGGATAACCTGTTGCCGCTACTCAATGACTATCAGGACAGCTGGCAGGGTTTGCAGCGGGCTGACGGCCAGATCGATGCGCTGTACGCCCAGGTGCGCCTCAAGGGCGTGGCCAAGTTCGACAGCGAAGACGACATGGAGCGTCGCCTGCAACTGCTGATCAACGCTTACGCACACCGCACCGACGAAGCCCTGACCCTGGGCAAGGCGCGTCGCGCGGCGGTCACCGACATTGCGCGCACCCTGCGCAACATCCGCAGCGACTACGACAGCCTTGAGCACCAACTGGCCCTGTTCAACCGCGAGATCAACAAGCGTCAGGTCTCCAACCTGCAAAGCTTCCGCATCGTGCTGGCACCGAACAAGGAAGCCCTCAAGCATATCGACCAGATCATCCACAGCGCCGGTCAATATGAAGAAGGCGAAACCCTGTCGGTGTTCGACCTGAGCCAAAGCGCCGAGCAGGACAACAAAAACGAAGAAGCCAAGGAATACCTGGCGCGCCTGGTGGCGGCGAACCACAACCAACTCGGCCTCAAGGACCTGTTCGAGCTCGCGTTCGAGATCACCAAGGTCAACGGCCAGCCCGTGATTCACACCGACATCGATGGCGCGGCCTCCAACGGCACCACCATGACCATCAAGGCGCTGACCAACATGTACTTGTTGCTGCACTTGATGGACCGTGACCTGGCCGGACGGGTGCGCTTGCCGTACTACCTCGACGAGGCCGCCGACATTGACGAGAAGAACCAGGCGGCTCTGCTGGAAACCAGCCTGCAACTGGGCTTCGTGCCGATTCTGGCCAGTGTGAAACCACAGGTCTGCGCCAGTGTGGCCATCGACCTGGAAGGCGGCAGTGGGCCGAACGGCATCTACATTGATGAGGAGGACTGGAAGTTCATCCGCCGCCATGACGAGGTGAAAACCACCGTCAAGGTCGAGGCGGACGAGCCCGAGCTGGATGCGGTCTGACTTGCTTTAACCGGCTCCAATGAAAAGGCCGCGATCCCATGGATCGCGGCCTTTTTTGTGGGCATCGCTCAGCCTTCTATGAAGGCGACCTCACCGACGCCCAACGGCCTCCAGACTACTTGCCCAGAGGAATCTTCGGCGCCCAGACCAGCCACTCGTCTTCGAACTTGTCGAACAACGGGAAGGTCTGCTGCGCTCGCGCAGGGTTGCCCATGCGTTCCCCATCCGGTGTGGCGAAGGCAATACCGCCCTGAATCAGGGTTTCCAGCGATTCGGTGCGTACCGTCGCGCCCTTGAACAGGCTGTAGTCCAGGCCAAAACCACTGCTGTTCCAGAAGCGCGTGCCGCTACGCACCAGAGGCGCGTACTTGGGCTCGATCAGGATATGAATCAGCACCCGATCCGCGGTTTGACCCAGCTCGTAGCCAGTCACCTTGCCGACCGTGATTTCCCGGTAAGTCACTGGCACACCGGTCTTCAGCGAACCACGGCGAGCAGCGCTCAACACCAGGCTCAAGCCCGCTTCCTGGGCCACGGCTTCAGGAGGCTGGGGCAGCGCTACGAAGTCCTTCTGCGGACCGAGACTCTTCGCGGCGGGTTGAACCTCGATGTACTGCCCGGTCACCAGAGTTTCCAGATTGGAAGTCTTGATCAGCCCAAGCTCCGGCTTGACCACCCAGAACTGGCTGCCGACCCGGGCAATGCGTTCCGGCACTTCGGTGATGCGCGCGGTGAGCAGCACGGACTGCATGTCATCGCTGAGATCAACATCTTCGACCTTGCCGACATCCAGCCCTTTATAGCGAATCGGCGTACCGGTGCGCAGACCGTCTGCACGATCGAGCTTGATCGTGACCACGGCACCTTTCTGAGTCGCCTCTTCATGGTTGGCGAACAGACGGAAACGCGGGATACGCTTTTGCAGGGGGGCCTTGGCTTCCGGTGTATCGAAGGCAATACCGCCAGCCATCAGGCTCTGCAGGGACTCGCTTTTGACTTGAATCCCGTTGAGGCCACCGGTCAGGGTGATGCCGCTGGCATTCCAGAATCGCGTCGAGGCGTTGACCAGTTCTTCGTACTCTTTTTCGATGTGTACGCCGATGACCAGTTGCTTCTTGGTCCGCGAGAACTGATAACTCTGTACCGAACCAACCTTGACCTGCTTGTAGAGAATCGGACTGCCGACCTCCAGCGACCCCAGGTTTTCAGTGAACAGCACCAGGTGCAAGCCCGGTGCGCGCAGGTCCAACGGCGGCGCCTTTGGCCGAGCCTCGAAATCGCGCTTGGGGGCACTGCCCTTGTCGCCAGGCCGCACGGCGATGTAGTTACCTTTGACCAAGGCCTCCAGTCCGGTGATACCGGCCAGCGAAATCGACGGTTTGACCACCCAGAACTGAGTGCCTTCGACCAGGTAATCCTCGGCCAGTGGGTCAAGGGTCAACTCGGCAGTGGCACTGGACAGGTCGGAATCGACCTTGAGCGCCTTGAGGTTACCGACCTGAATCCCTTTGTACATGACCGGTGTACGGCCGGCTTGCAGGCCCTCGAAATCGCCCAGTTTCACTTTCACGCGAATACCGGCCTGAGCGGCATCGAAGTCTTCAAAGAGACGGAACGGCAGGCTCGGGTCCGTCGGCGGGCTGTCTTTGCGGGTTTCCGGTGTGGCGAAGGCGATACCGCCGGCAACGAGGCTGGCAAGCGACTCACTGCGAATTTTCACACCCGACAGGTTGGCATCGATACTGACCCCGCTGGCATTCCAGAAACGCGTATGTTTGCGCACCAGGCTGGCGTAAGTCGGCTCGATATACACTTTGATCTCGACGGTGTTCTGATCTTCGGACAGCAGGTAGCTCTTCACCTGACCGACCTGGATCTGCTTGTAGAACACCGGGCTGCCGCGGTTCAGGGAACCCAGTCGATCAGCCTTGATGGTCAGGTGCAAACCCGGCTTTGAATCGGAAAGCGGTGGCTCCTGCGCCAGGGCCTTGAACCTGCGAGTCGGTTCCCCCTCCCCGGGACTGATGGCGACGTAGTTACCCGATACCAGGGTTTCCAGACCGGTGATCCCGGCCATAGTCACGCTCGGTTTGACCAGCCAGAAGCGCGTGCTGGTCTTGAGGTACTGCCCTACATCCTTGTTCATCTCAATGGTGGCAATCACCCCGCGGCTTTTGCCGGCATCATCAAGAGTCAGGCTTTTGACCTTGCCGACCGACATGCCCTTGTAAACGACCTCGGTCTTGTTGGCCTGAATGCCTTCACCGCTTTCAAAACGGACCTGTACCTCTATCCCGGTCTCGTTGTAGGCACGCCAGCCCAACCATCCGCCAATCACCAAGGCGATCAGGGGCAACACCCAGATGGCCGACCAGTTGGAAGCCGGTCGGGTTTTAGCTTTAGGCAAATCAGTCATGGTCGTCGTCCGACTCCGTGTTATCCCAAATCAGTCGGGGATCAAAAGTTACTGCAGCAAGCATTGTCAGAATCACCACACTGGCGAAGGCCACCGCACCGAAGTTTGCCTCGATAGTGGCGAGCCGACCAAAGTTGACTACCGCCACCAGAATGGCGATGACGAAAATATCCAGCATTGACCATCGGCCAATGAACTCGATAAAGCGGTACATCACAATGCGTTGCCGGGCGGATAAAGGCTGGCGGCGCTGCACCGAAAACAGCAATAGGGCGATACCGACCAACTTGAAGGTCGGCACCAGGATACTGGCGATGAACACCACGGCAGCGATGGGCAACATCCCATGCTGAACGAGAGCGATCACACCGGACATGATCGTATCCCCCTGACCCTGCCCTAACGCGCTGACCGTCATGATCGGCAACACATTTGCGGGGATATAGAGAATGGCGGCCGTGATCAACAACGCCCAGGTACGTGCCAGACTGTCTGGCCGGCGAGCATGAACCAACGCACCGCAACGCGTGCATGTCTGCTCGTCGGTGCCCGGCTCCTGCTTGTTCAGTTGATGGCACTCAGCACAAATCAGAATGCCCGCATCAATCGCCCGCATGAGCATCCTCCCCTGACAGCGCTTCCCAAATCTGATGGGGCGACATCACCACCTCTAGCCAGACCTGGGTCAACAACAAACTGATAAAGCACACCAGGCCAACGCCTATCGTGATCGAGGCGAGGTCGGCCAGCTTGACGATGGCCACCAGCACGCCCATCAAATAGACCTCAAGCATCCCCCAGTCGCGCATATGGTGATAAATGCGATAGAGCAACAGGCCGTAGCTGCGTCCGGTATCAAAACGAATACTGAGCAACACCGACAACTGACAGAGCAGCTTGAGCAACGGGATTCCCATGCCGCACAGGAATACCACCACTGCCACACCTTGCATGCCCGTGTCGAACAGGCCAAGGACACTACTCCAGACCGTGTCGTGCGACGACTGTCCGAGCAAATGGAGTTCCATGATGGGTAAAAAGTTCGCCGGAACGAACAGCAGCAACGCAGCGATCACCAGGGCGAGGCTACGCTCCACGACATTGTGCCGATGCGCATAGAGTTCATAACCGCAGCGCGGGCACAGGGCTTTCTCGTCATGGGCAAGTGGCGGCTTGTGCATCAGCAAGTCGCACTCATGGCACGCCACCAAGTTCTCCAGCGGTAAATCTGACAGCCCGGAGGCGTCAACCGGATCTGGCATAAAGGGCTCTTGCTCTGAAAATAAGGGTTCTATTCTAGTGTTCTGGCTCAGAAATAACTGAGCAATTTTGTCTCAATCCTGAAATGTACATTTCTACGGACAAAACAAAACCCCTACCTGCATACGCAGATAGGGGTTTCGGAATTTAATCTTGACGATGACCTACTCTCACATGGGGAAACCCCACACTACCATCGGCGATGCATCGTTTCACTGCTGAGTTCGGGATGGGATCAGGTGGTTCCAATGCTC
>NZ_FYDM01000015.1:0-107341 GCF_900187415.1 Pseudomonas sp. Irchel s3b6
GAGCACGAGGTCGGCAGCCTCGCGTTTGAATTCAGCAGAAAAGGAACGGCGTTGTTTGGTCATCTGACACCTCGATCTGGCGAGCATTCTCACCTAAATGGGTGTCCGGTTTCATTAGACCACTACATTTTGTTGGGCTCGATTCAGTGGAATGTTTAATCGTTCGGGGGCTGCCCGTACACCTTCTTAGCTTGATGTAAGCCTTGGCTTACTCTTTCGTAAGTGTTCGGTTTTTATGTTCGGTAGCAGTCGTCCGCAAGACTCTATTTAAGTTTCTAGTCTGTTGTTTTTAAAAGATATTTTTACAGTCTGGCAAGTTTCTATACGGAACGTTTGGCCATTACCTGTGATTGCTCTTGCCGAGGAACTCTCTAGTATCGGTCCTGTGTCGACGGACAGACACAGCCTTCAAGGATGATGGTCAAGGAGCATCTCAAGGACGCGATTCATCAGGATGATGAAAAGGAATACAGGGAATAGGGAAAAAATGTGGGCGGGTCATACCGCCCCTTTTTTTGCCTGTGAAAAAGTATCGAAACCCGGAAATGCAAAAAGGCCCGCAGGGGGCCTTTTCGAGGGTACCGTCAGGATCAGCGTTCGAGATCCTTGATCTTGCCTTTGACGCCATCCCACTCTTCGGCATCGGGCAGCGATTCTTTCTTTTCAGTGATGTTTGGCCAGATTTCGGCCAGCTCAACGTTCAACTGAATGAATTCCTGCATCTCTTCCGGGACTTCGTCTTCGGAGAAGATGGCCACGGCAGGGCATTCTGGCTCGCACAGGGCGCAGTCGATGCACTCATCCGGGTGAATCACCAGGAAGTTCGGGCCTTCGTAAAAGCAGTCCACCGGACAGACTTCTACGCAGTCGGTGTACTTGCACTTGATGCAGTTGTCGGTGACGACGAAGGTCATTTCTAATTCTCTCCTCAGGCGCGGCTTGCAGCGCCCCTTCACGGTGGGGTCGCCAGGTTTGGGAGCGATAGTCTGCAGACCAGGCTATGTGCCTGCAGCATCCCAAACCGCGCGAGATTCTATCAGCTTGCAAGCCTGTGCGTTAGATCAGTGTCTTTAGTGTATAGAGCATTTCGAGTGCTCGACGCGGCGTCATGTCATCCAGGCTGAGCTTGGCCAGTTCGTCGAGCACCGGATGGGGCAGGCTGGCGAACAGGTCGCTTTGCTGTGGTGCTGCCGGTTTGCCCTTGGCCGGTGTCGGCACTTCATGGGGCAGGCTGGTGGTTTCCAGGCGGCTCAAATGCTCACGTGCCCGTACGATGACCTCGGTTGGTACGCCGGCCAACTGCGCAACCGCCAGCCCGTAGCTCTGGCTGGCAGGCCCGGGCAGTACGTGGTGGAGGAACACGATGCGTTCGTTGTGCTCGGTGGCATTGAGGTGCACGTTGGCCACCAGCGGCTGGCTTTCCGGCAGTACCGTCAGCTCGAAGTAGTGCGTAGCGAACAGGGTATAGGCACGCAGTTGTGCCAGGCGTTCGGCTGCCGCCCAGGCCAGCGACAGGCCGTCGAAGGTGCTGGTGCCGCGGCCGACTTCGTCCATCAGCACCAGGCTGCGTTCGGTGGCATTGTGCAGGATGTTCGCGGTTTCGCTCATTTCGACCATGAAGGTCGAGCGCCCGCCCGCCAGGTCGTCGCTGGAGCCGATCCGGGTGAAGATGCGGTCCATCAGCGACAATTCGCAACTGGCGGCCGGTACGAAGCTGCCGATATGGGCCAGCAGTACGATCAGCGCGGTCTGGCGCATGTAGGTGGATTTACCGCCCATGTTCGGGCCGGTGATCACCAGCATTCGCGTGTTGTCATCCAGGCTCAGGTCGTTGGCCACGAACGGCGTGGTCAGCACCTGCTCGACCACCGGGTGACGACCCTGGCTGATGCGCATGCACGGCTCGCTGACGAATCGCGGGCAACTCAGATCCAGGTTCAAGGCGCGTTCGGCCAGGTTGCTCAGGACATCCAGTTCGGCCAGGGCGGCAGCGGTATCCTGCAGCGGTGGCAGTTGGCTGATCAAGTCTTCAAGCAGCGCTTCGTAGAGCATCTTCTCGCGAGCCAGTGCACGGCTCTTGGCCGACAGGGCCTTGTCTTCGAAGGCTTTGAGCTCAGGCGTGATGAAGCGCTCGGCACCCTTGAGGGTCTGGCGGCGGATATAGTCGGCAGGTGCCTGTTCCGCCTGCTTGCTCGGCAACTCGATGAAGTAGCCGTGAATCCGGTTGTAACCGACTTTAAGGTGTGACAGGCCGGTGCGGGCTTTCTCGCGGGCTTCGAGGTCGATCAGGAACTGGCCAGCGTTCTCGCTCAGTGATTGCAGCTCGTCGAGTTCGGTGTCGTAACCGGTCTTCAACACCCCCCCGTCACGGATGACGGCGGGCGGGTTGTCGACGATGGCTTTTTCCAGCAGGGCAGCCAGCTCGGGATAGGTGCTGGTGGTGACGGCCAACTGGTTCAGGTGCGGTGCTTCCAGCTCGCCCATCGCCACTTGCAGTTCCGGCAGGGCACCCAGCGCATCGCGCAAGCGCGCCAGGTCACGTGGGCGCGCATTGCGCAGGCCGATCCGCGCGAGGATCCGCTCGATGTCGCCGATCTCTTTCAATTGCGGTTGCAGTCGTTCGAAGCGATAGCCGTCGAGCAGGCACGTGATCGAGCTCTGGCGCGCCTGCAACACCTGCAGGTCGCGCAGCGGGCGGTTCAGCCAGCGGGTCAGCAAACGGCTGCCCATGGCGGTCTGGCAACGGTCGACCACCGATTGCAGGGTGTTGTCGCGGCCCCCGGCCAGGTTGGTGTCCAGCTCCAGGTTACGGCGGCTGGCACCGTCCAGTACCACGGTATCGTCCAGGCGTTCATGACGCAGGCTGCGCAAATGGGGCAGGGCGGTGCGCTGGGTTTCCTTGGCGTAGCTCAGCAGGCAGCCAGCAGCGCCGATGGCCAGGGTCAGGTTCTCGCAGCCAAAACCCTTGAGGTCTTGGGTGGAAAATTGCTGACAAAGGCTTTTCAGCGCCGAATCGCGCTCGAAATCCCACGGTGCACGACGACGAACGCCACGACGCTTCTCCGCTGGCAGGTCTTTTGGCCAGTCGTCGGGAATCATCAGCTCGACCGGGTTGACCCGCTCCAGTTCTGCCAGCAGGTTTTCCCAGCCTTTGATTTCCAGCACGGTGAAGTTGCCGCTGGTGATGTCCAGCACGGCCAGGCCGAACAGGCGCTCATCGCCGAGCACCGCGGCGATCAGGTTGTCGCGGCGCTCGTCCAGCAGCGCCTCGTCGCTGACGGTGCCGGGGGTAATGATGCGCACCACCTGGCGCTCCACCGGACCTTTGCTGGTCGCCGGGTCGCCGACCTGCTCACAGATCACCACCGACTCACCGAGTTTGACCAGCTTCGCCAGGTAGCCTTCGGCGGCGTGGTATGGAATCCCGCACATCGGAATCGCCTGCCCGGCCGACTGCCCACGGGCGGTCAAGGTAATGTCCAGCAGCTTGGCGGCCTTCTTCGCGTCTTCGTAGAAGATCTCGTAGAAGTCACCCATGCGGTAGAACATCAACTGATCAGGGTGCTGGTTCTTCAGGCGCCAGTACTGCTGCATCATCGGCGTGTGGGAGGACAGATCGGAGAGTGCTTTATTCATCAGGTAATCAGGCGACTTCATTCAAAGGGGTGGGGTAAAGGTGGGGCATCGGCCCGGCTTTTCCGCGATGGGCGCAAGGTTACCATGGGCCGGTCCGGACGACTCAGGGATGAACAGTACGGGATGGTTTTCTGCTCTTGACGTGGCGCTTATGCAAATCAGCAATTGTCATCGTCGAACAGAACTCGCACTATGTGCATTATGCAAAAACGCAACGTTTCCACAGTCCTCAGAGCGCTGCTCGACCAGCACGGGATCTCCCCGACGGAGCTTCACCGTCGCACCGGCGTGCCTCAGTCCACCCTCTCGCGGATTCTCGGCGGCAAGATCGCGGATCCTTCGGATAAACACATCTCGAAGATTGCCGAGTACTTTCGCATGAGTACTGATCAGTTGCGCGGCCGTGCCGACCTGGCAGCGTTCACGGCGCCTGTTCGCGGCCCGGTGCATCCGGAACTCAAGGATATAAGCCTGTGGGATGACGACACGCCCGTTGATGACGACGAGGTGTCGGTGCCCTTTCTTCGCGAGGTTGAATTGGCTGCCGGTTCAGGAAGATTTGTCATTGAAGAAAGCGAGCGCGCCAGTCTGCGTTTCGGCAAGCGCAGCCTGCGCCACAACGGTGTGCAGTTTGACCAGGCCAAGTGCGTGACAGTACGCGGCAATAGCATGTTGCCGGTGCTGCGCGATGGCGCCACGGTCGGGGTGAATGCAGCGAAGTGCGCAATCGGCGACATTGTCGACGGTGACTTGTATGCCATTAACCATAACGGCCAACTGCGGGTGAAACAGCTCTATCGTCTGCCGACAGGGATTCGCCTGCGTAGCTTCAATCGTGATGAGCACCCGGACGAGGACTACAGCTTCCAGGAAGTCCAGGAAGAACAGATTGTCATCCTCGGGCACGTTTTCTGGTGGGGTATGTACGCCCGCTAACCTTTAACTATCCGGTAGAGCCCGCCATACGGCGGGCATTTTTTTGCCTGCGGATATCAAAAGGCCTTGCCTGTCGATGCTCTGATGCGCTTGTGCATTTATTTGGTATTTAGGAATGCATTGATGCATTGACTGTATATGCATACATGCATAGTCTGTATTCGAACCCGCCAGCAAAATGTTGCTCGACCAGGGAAAGGCAGGTTCATGGCGATTTTTCCACTCGGGAGTAGTGAGATGACAAACGAACAGCAAGCATTGCTGGAAATTCCTGTCTGGATTGTCATTGCCCTCACGTTGCTGGGTGGTGTCTCAGGTGAAATGTGGCGGGCCGACAAGGCGGGCGCTCGCGGCTGGCCACTGTTTCGACGCCTGCTCCTGCGCTCCGGCTCCAGCATGATCTGCGGCGTCTCGATCGTCATGCTGCTGTATGCCGCCAACCTTTCGGCCTGGACGGCGGGGGCTCTGGGTTGCCTGACGGCCATGGCCGGTGCCGATGTGGCCATCGGGCTTTACGAGCGTTGGGCGGCCAAGCGTATCGGTGTGGCTGAACCGGCAGCGCATCACGACCCTTCGGACCCGCAGTAGAGCGGTGCCGACCTACTCACAATTTGATCCAGCCTGCGTCTTGCAAGCGCAATCCGCTCGTGTACGGTAGCGCTCATGCCCGCCTGATTTAAGGAGAGAGTCGTGAACGAAATCACCCAGCTTGCCGCGGAACTTGGGCGACGCCTACAGGTTCTCAATGCCCACGTCAGCACCGCCGAGTCTTGTACCGGTGGCGGTATCGCCGAAGCGATCACCCGGATTGCCGGCAGTTCGGCGTGGTTCGAGGCCGGCTATGTCACGTATTCCAATCGCCAGAAGACCCAGCTACTGAAAGTGCCGGCCGAGTTGTTCGTCCAGGTCGGGGCGGTCAGCCGCGAGGTGGTCGAAGCCATGGTCCGGGGCGCGCAGCGCAACAGTCAGGCGCGTTTCGTCGTGGCGGTCAGCGGTATTGCCGGGCCGGACGGCGGCTCGCCGAACAAGCCGGTGGGCACTGTCTGGCTGGCCTGGGGCATTGGCGAGGCGGTTTTCAGCGAGTGCCGGCACTTCCCGGGTAACCGCGATGAGGTTCGCCGACAAACGGTGAAGGCCGCGCTAGAGGGGTTGCTACAGCATGCCGACGCAGAAATCTCAAATCAGGGGTAGGCGATCCACAAACGCTGTGGAATAATACTGGCTACTTATACAGGTGTTGGCCGTCAGGCCTTATTGATTACGTGAGGACTTTAATGGACGACAACAAGAAGAAAGCCTTGGCTGCGGCCCTGGGTCAGATCGAACGTCAATTCGGCAAGGGTGCCGTAATGCGTATGGGCGATCAGGACCGTCAGGCGATCCCGGCTATTTCCACAGGCTCTCTGGGTCTGGACATCGCGCTCGGCATTGGCGGTCTGCCAAAAGGCCGTATCGTTGAAATCTACGGTCCTGAATCCTCCGGTAAAACCACACTGACACTGTCCGTGATCGCCCAGGCTCAAAAAGCCGGCGCGACCTGCGCATTCGTCGACGCCGAGCACGCACTGGATCCGGAATACGCCGGCAAGCTGGGGGTTAACGTCGATGACCTGCTGGTTTCCCAGCCAGATACCGGCGAGCAAGCCCTGGAAATCACCGACATGCTGGTGCGTTCCAACGCGGTTGACGTGATCATCGTCGACTCCGTGGCAGCTTTGGTGCCAAAGGCTGAAATCGAAGGTGAAATGGGTGACATGCACGTGGGCCTGCAAGCCCGACTGATGTCCCAGGCACTGCGTAAAATCACCGGTAACATCAAGAACGCCAACTGCCTGGTGATCTTCATCAACCAGATCCGGATGAAGATCGGCGTGATGTTCGGCAGCCCGGAAACCACCACCGGTGGTAACGCGCTGAAGTTCTACGCCTCGGTTCGCCTGGACATCCGCCGTACCGGCGCGGTGAAGGAAGGCGACGAAGTGGTGGGCAGTGAAACCCGCGTCAAGGTCGTCAAGAACAAGGTGGCTTCGCCGTTCCGTCAGGCCGAGTTCCAGATCCTTTACGGCAAGGGTATCTACCTCAACGGCGAGATGATCGACCTGGGTGTGCTGCACGGCTTCGTTGAGAAATCCGGTGCCTGGTATGCCTATAACGGCAGCAAGATCGGTCAGGGCAAGGCCAACTCGGCCAAGTTCCTGCAGGACAACCCGGACATCGCCGCCACTCTCGAGAAGCAGATTCGCGACAAGCTGCTGACGCCGGCAGGCGACACCAAGGCTTCTCCGGTCAAAGAGACCGAAGCTGACCTGGCTGATGCTGATATCTGATTGATCCAATGACCGCCGTACTCGATACCCTCGTCGCGGTGCGGCGAACCGCAATGGACCTGCTCGCGCGTCGCGAGCACGGTCGAGTCGAGCTGACGCGTAAACTGCGTCAGCGCGGCGCTCCAGATGAAATGATCGAAACAGCCCTCGATCGCCTGACGGAAGAGGGGCTGCTGTCCGAATCCCGTTACCTCGAAAGCTTCGTTTCCTACCGTGCCCGTTCCGGCTATGGCCCTCTGCGTATTCGCGAAGAGCTCAGCCAGCGTGGTTTGCAGCGTGCCGATATCGAACTCGCCCTGCGCGAGAGCGGAATCAGCTGGCAAGAGCGCCTGGAAGAGACCTGGCGGCGCAAGTTCGCCGGGCATTTACCGACAGATGCCCGCGAGCGTGCCAAGCAGGGGCGCTTTCTCGCCTACCGTGGTTATTCCATGGAGATGATCGGCCGCTTGTTCAGCGGCCGGGGAATGGAAGACTAAAGAAGCCCGACTATGCCAATAGTCGGGTTTTTTTATGTCACCTTGCTCGGCTCCCGTTTGCGCTTTGGCGTAGCCGGCTGAGGCGTGGCCCAGTTTTCCGGCAGGTTGATGTAGTCGACCAGTTCACGCAGGCGTCCGTGATCACGGGCGCTGAAGGTGAATGCCAGGCGCGCCAGGTGGCTGAATTGAGCCTCGTCATGCTCCTCGCCGCTGTAGGCATGCTGGTGAAAGTGATCGTTCAGGCACAGGTCGGCAAACGCCTCCTGCATGTGCTCAAGTGCCCGTTCGTTGAGCGGGTGATTCATGCGGATCACAAACTGGTGTTTCAGCCAGCGGCTGGAGTGGAAGTTGCTGTAGAACTGGTTGATTTGCGTCACGGCCTCCTCGGCGGTGTACACCAGTCGAATCAGCTTCAGGTCGTTTGGCAGGATGTAGCGGTTGGCCTCCAGTTGATTGCGAATGAAGTCCAGCGCCCCTTCCCAGAACGTGCCGCCGGGTGCATCCAGCAACACCACCGGCACCAGGGGGCTTTTGCCGGTCTGGATCAGGGTCAGGACTTCGAGGGCTTCGTCCAGGGTGCCGAAACCGCCCGGGCACAGCACCAGTGCATCGGCTTCTTTGACGAAGAACAACTTGCGGGTAAAGAAAAAGTGAAAGGACAGCAGGTTTGCCGTGCCGCCGACGGTCGGATTCGCATGCTGCTCGAATGGCAGGGTGATATTGAATCCGAGGCTGTGATCCCTGCCCGCACCTTCGTGGGCGGCGGCCATGATGCCGCCACCGGCACCGGTAATGACCATCAGGTTCGATTGCGCGAGTTTTTCCCCCAGCTCCCGGGCCTGGGCATACAGCGGGTGTTCGACCGGTGTTCGTGCCGAGCCGAAAACGGTCACCTTGCGTCGCCCCTTGAACTGCTCCAGTACGCGAAAGGCATGTTCCAGTTCGCGAAGGGCTTGCAGGGTGATCTTGGCATTCCAGCGATTATGGTCCTCTTGGGCCATGCGCAGGACCGTTAATATCATGTCGCGATAAATCGGAATATTCGGACTGTTGGGTGAAAGCTGGTTGAGTTGTTCTTCGATCTTGCTGGTGAGATCGACGCCGTTGCTTTGGAAATGACGTATCAGAAGGTCATTCGGTTGGTAAGGCATTCAACTTCTCCTTCTACACAGAACCTCGGCCCGAACGAGCAGTTCGTTTGAGCCGCGACACGGCTTGTGTCGCTGTCAGCCTGTAAAAAAGGTTGGGCGCTAAACCCGACCCGACAGGCTAGCAAGGGTAATCGGGTCATCCAGACGGGTTCTGTTTATCCCTTGGATGAAAGAAATGTTCGCACGACAGACACTTGAGGGCAGCCCCTTTTCTGCCTTGAGCGTTGAGTATCAACCTATATGAATCTAGACCTTTGCAGTGAATTGCGCTGGCTTGATCATGGGCTTCAAAAGTCGATGCTGGCAATAGCGGGTTAGCGCTTTGTCATTGGCATTCACCGCCGGTCAGGCGTTGCGCGCGATGGCCTGGGCTCTGATTTACTCAGCAACAGACACAGCAAGGTCGCCATGCGTCCGGACCCCGGAACAAGGCATCAGGAATCGTGGGGTGCGATACCTATGCAGGGAGGCAGGTCATGACCCAGGTCATTCTAGAGATCGACACGCCATTGTATCGATTGCTGAAGTCGGCGGCCGATGAGCATCACGTCAGCCTCGAAGAGGCGTGTCGCCGGCGTCTGCAGGGCAATGAACAGTGTTCGCCGTACTTGCAGGCGCTGCTGGCGGAGCTGCGCGCCGCTGATGAGCAACGGCGCGCCGGCTCGCGGTGATTACTTTTTCTTCTGTGCAGGCTGGGCAGGGCAGTCCGATTCCTGGAATCTGGCCGAGGCCACAGGACGGTTGGTTTTGTTCTCGGTGAACTCGTACCGCATGATTGCGCCCTTGGCCATCAGCTTGCGGTAGTTGGGGTTGCGGCAGACACTGGCACCCAGTTGCAGATAAACCGCCTTCGGATTGGCGCGCATCTGATCGGCGTAACCGGCTTGTACGCTCAGATGGTCAATCAGTTCCTTGCCCTCGACCGTATAGCCTTGGTCGAGAATGTTGTCACTGACCTCGCGCGGCAGCCCGACGTTGCTTTCCTGGGCGACCTTTTGCAGCATTTTGTTCAGGTCGTAGTCCTGCTTGGACGCCGCCTGGGCACTGAGGGGCAGGGCCAGCAACAGGGCAGCGGTGGGAACGATAAGGCGCAGCATGAAACTCTCCTGATTCAGTGACTGGTGCTTCGACCCGTCACGGGGCTGAGCGTTCAGTGGCGGCGAATTATAGGGGGCTGCGGGCGGGCGGTACAGGTTTGCGCAGGAGGCTCTGGTAAACTGCCACGACTTTATTGCCTTGCCGAGCGCTTTTTGTGTCGAATCAATCCCCTTTGCATCGAAGCCTGCCATGAGCCATGCCGTTTCCCGTTTGCGCGCCCAGCGTCTGGCTCGCGCCGTCAAACCTTTTGTGGCGCGCGGCTCGCGGGCTGAGCGTTGCGCCGGTTGCCGAGTGATCCCCAGCCATTGCATGTGCGCCTGGCGACCGAAAGTGGCGGCGAAGTCGGCCATGTGCCTGGTGATGCACGATGTCGAGCCGTTGAAACCGAGCAATACTGGCTGGCTGATTGCGGATGTAATCAGCGAGACCAGTGCTTTTCCCTGGTCGCGTACCGAGGTCGAGCCGGGCTTGCTGGCGCTGATCGCGGACCCGCAGTGGCAGCCGTACATCGTGTTCCCGGGGGAGTTCGTTGCCCCGGAGCGGGTGGTGTCCGAGGTCAGGCTGCAGGAGGGCAAGCGCCCACTGTTTATTCTGCTGGACGCGACCTGGAGCGAAGCGCGCAAGATGTTTCGCAAGAGTCCGTATCTGGAACACTTGCCGGTCCTGAGTCTCGCCCCCGAGCAGCTGTCGCGCTACAAGCTGCGCCGCTCCAAGCGTGACGACCATTTCTGCACCGCGGAAGTCGCAGCGTTGTGCCTGGAACTGGCCGATGATCAAGTGGCCAGCGAAGTGCTGGACGCCTACCTGGACGTTTTCAGCACTCACTACCTGTCAGCCAAGTTCCAGCTTCCCATCGACCCGCAAGACGAAACCCACAGCCGTCTCAAGCCGTACCTGTAAGTCTCACGCCTTGG
Source organism: Pseudomonas sp. Irchel s3b6 (assembly GCF_900187415.1). Lineage (NCBI taxonomy): Bacteria > Pseudomonadati > Pseudomonadota > Gammaproteobacteria > Pseudomonadales > Pseudomonadaceae > Pseudomonas > Pseudomonas sp. Irchel s3b6. The sequence goes on from NZ_FYDM01000015.1 coordinate 10,539, forward strand.
CCAGCGCCGGTTTCCTTGGCCAGAGCTGGGCCATCAGCATGCCGGCCAGCATCAGTGCACAACCGATGTAGCCGCGTGGTTGCAGTTGTTCATCCAGCAGCCAGGCGCCGGCAATGGCGGCAAACACGGCCTCCATGGAAAAAATGATCGCCGCGTGCGAGGCGATAGCGTCCTTTTGTGCGATCACCTGCAGGGTATAGCCGATACCGACCGCAATCAGGCCGCCATACAAGATGGCCGGGCCGGCCGCGATGATTGCGCTGAGGTCAAAGGTCTCCAGGCACAACGCCAGGATCAGGCTGACCACCGCGCACGTCGCGAACTGCACAAACGCCAGGCGAATAGGGTCGTGGCGGCTGGCGAACACGCCGACCAGCACCACGTGACCGCCCCAGACAAATGCCCCGATCAGTTGCAACCAATCGCCGGAGGCCACCTGGAACTGATCGCCAACGCTGAGCAGGAACATCCCCAAGACCGCCAGGATCGCCCCGAACCAGGTGCCGAGGCCGGTCTTGTGTCCAATCAGCAGGCCCAGCAGAGGCACCACGATGACGTAGAGCCCGGTGATGAAACCGGCGTTGGTCACGCTGGTAAACAGCAGGCCGACTTGTTGCAGGTTGATTCCCAGGGCCAGGGCCAGGCCCATCAGGCCGCCACCGATCAACAGGCCCCGGGTCAGGAAGGGCTCGGCCTTGGCCTGGTGCCGGGGGCCACGCAAGACCAGGGGGAGCAGGCACAGCGAACCCAGCGCAAAGCGCAGGCCGGAATAGAGAAAAGGACCGATGTGATCCATACCGGAGGTTTGTGCGACAAATCCCGACCCCCAGATCATGGCGGTAATCAGCATCAGGACATCGGCACGCAGGGCTTTGGTCTGCATGATGGCACTCTTATTAGTTAGCCAGCTAAGATGCCGCAAAGGATGCGGCTTGACCACCCCGGCTTCGCTGGGCATCCTTGGCGCCGATTGGGGTGCGGCCGAAGATTGAAACGCCGGTTTCATGGGCTCTTGGCGTTGAACGTGCCCTGTTGGTGCCGCTGATTGGCGGTGCCTTGAGTTGCTTTGGTGAGGCTTGAATGCATCAGGCCTGCCATGAAAAACAGGATCATTTGAAAAATGGCCACATACGAAATCCTGATTGCCGATGACCACCCCCTCTTTCGCAGCGCACTGCATCAGGCGGTAACCCTGGGCCTTGGCCCCGACGTGCGCCTGGTGGAAGTGGCAAGCATTGCCGAACTGGAAACCCGCCTGACTGAAAAGGCCGATTGGGACCTGGTACTGCTGGACCTGAACATGCCTGGCGCGTACGGGTTTTCCGGACTGGTGCTGTTGCGCGGGCAGTACCCGCAGATTCCGGTGGTGATGGTCTCGGCGCAGGAAGAAGCGTCGATCATGGTCAAGTCCCGTGAGTTTGGCGCCAGCGGTTTCATCCCTAAATCCAGTTCACTGGAAGTGATCCAGCAGGCCGTGCGTGCCGTACTCGATGGCGATGTTTTCTGGCCGCCACAGGCGTTCGAAGAGGTCAGTGTGTCGGCTGAGGCCAAGGCGGCCAGTGAAGGCCTGGCGAGCTTGACCCCGCAGCAGTTCCGCGTACTGACCATGGTCTGCGAAGGGTTGCTGAACAAGCAGATTGCCTACGAGCTGAATGTTTCGGAAGCTACCATCAAGGCGCACGTGACGGCGATCTTCCGCAAGCTGGGTGTGCGCACCCGGACTCAGGCGGCGTTGCTCCTGCAACAACTTGAGTCAATTTCGAACCTGTAACGGCTCTACATTCACGCTTTTTTGACTTTTGTTGATCTAGCTTTTCCATTCCTATTTGTTCAGTTGCCTACTCTTATGTCACCTTTCAAAGGTCAAACCGGTCTCAAACGCATCCTCAACGCTTCCGGCTACTCCCTGGACGGCCTGCGTGCAGCTTTTACGGGCGAAGCGGCTTTTCGTCAGCTGGTGTTGCTCAACGTCATCCTGATTCCGCTGACCTTCTTCCTGGATGTCAGCCGCGTCGAACAGGCGCTGCTGATTGCCGTCTGCCTGCTGGCGTTGATCGTGGAGCTGCTCAACTCCGCCGTGGAAGCGGCCATCGACCGGATTTCCCTCGAGCTGCACCCGCTGTCGAAGAACGCCAAGGACATGGGCAGCGCCGCTCAGTTCGTGGCCCTGAGCATGATTGCGCTGGTGTGGGCAGTCATTCTGATCTGAGCCTTCAGGCAATGGTCGGCAGTACGATCTCGTCGCTGCGCTGAACCCCGGCGGTGAAGGCGCGGCACAGGTCGAGGAACTCGCGCATGGCCGAGGTCTGATACTTCTGTTTGTGCCAGATGAAGTAAAACTGCCGCGCCAGGTCGAGGTCCGGGGTTTCGACGGCCACCAGGCTGCCACGGCGGAAGGCGTCACGCAGCGCAAGTCGGGAAATGCAGCCTATCCCCAGGCCCGACTCGACCGCGCGCTTGATGGCTTCGGTGTGTTCCAGTTCCAGGCGGATGTTCAGCGTGCTGCGGTGGTGGCGCATGGCCTGGTCAAAGGTCAGGCGCGTGCCGGAGCCTTGCTCCCGAAGGATCCACGCCTCATGAGTGAGCTCCTCCATGCTTGCCTGGCCACGGCTCGCCAGCGGATGTTGCGGGGCACAAAACACCACTAGCTCATCCTCGACCCAGCTCTGCACTTCGATGTCCGGGTGGCTGCAGTCGCCTTCGATTAGACCCAGATCAATTTCATAGTGCGCAACCTGTTGCACGATATGAGCCGTGTTCTGTACATGCAGCTTCACTTGGCTTTCCGGATGACGCTGCATGAAGCCGCCGATCAGGAGGGTGGCCAGGTAATTGCCGATGGTCAGCGTGGCGCCGACCGCCAGTGAGCCGAAACCGGACTTGCCGTTGAGCAGGTCTTCGATTTCCTTGGCCTGGTCGAGCATGGCCACCGCTTGCGGCAAGAGCTGCTTGCCCAAGGCGTTGAGGCTCAGGCGTTTGCCGGCGCGATCGAACAACTGGCAGCTCGACTGGCGCTCAAGTTCGGTGATGGAGGTGCTGGCCGCTGATTGCGAGAGGTTGAGCAGGCCCGCAGCACGGGACACACTCTCTTGCTGAGCGACGGCGACGAAGACTTGAAGTTGACGTAGAGTAAATCGCATATCGATATAACCGATAACCCTTATCTTAATAATCCATTTAACAGATATTGTCGCCGCCATTAGAATGCGATGCAATTGCGCACTGCATCGGCGCAGGCAAAATCTCCAGGAGTCCCACGTACATGAGCAACATGAACCACGAGCGTGTCCTCAGTGTTCACCACTGGAACGACACTCTGTTCAGCTTCAAGTGCACCCGCGATCCGGGCCTGCGCTTCGAGAACGGTCAGTTCGTGATGATCGGCCTGCAACAGCCCAACGGCCGCCCGCTTATGCGTGCTTACTCCATTGCCAGCCCGAACTGGGAAGAGCATCTGGAGTTCTTCAGCATCAAGGTGCCTGATGGCCCGTTGACTTCCCAGTTGCAGCATCTGAAGGAAGGCGATGAGATCATCATCAGCAAGAAACCGACCGGCACCCTGGTGCTGGACGATCTGAAGCCGGGTAAACACCTGTACCTGCTCAGCACCGGTACTGGCCTTGCGCCGTTCATGAGCGTCATCCAGGACCCGGAAACCTACGAGCGTTTCGAAAAAGTGATCCTGTGCCACGGCGTACGTTACGTCAACGAAGTCGCTTACCGCGAATTCATCACCGAGCACCTGCCGCAGAACGAGTTCTTCGGCGAGTCGCTGCGTGACAAGTTGATCTACTACCCGACCGTGACCCGCGAGCCGTTCGAGAACGAAGGCCGCCTGACCGACCTGATGCGCAGCGGCAAGCTGTTCAGCGACATCGGCCTGCCGCCGATCAACCCTGAAGACGACCGCGCCATGCTGTGCGGCAGCCCGAGCATGCTCGACGAAACCAGCGAAGTGCTCAACAGCTTCGGCCTGAAGGTTTCGCCACGGATGCGCGAGCCAGGCGACTACCTGATCGAGCGTGCGTTCGTCGAGAAGTAAGCGGTTGTTCCAGTGACGCAGAGCGTCACTGGATGCATGTCCAAGCAAAAGCCCGCGTTGCCTGACAAGGCTGCGCGGGCTTTTTCGTTGCTGGGGATCAGGCGCTGGCGGGGATGACCTCAAGGACCCGAATCGAGTCCGGCGTCGGGTAGTGCCAGCGCACGTCCAGGTCCCAGAACTGTGCACCGTACTCGCGCTCGGGCGTCGGGGTCTGGTAGGCCGGGCGCGGATCCTGGGCCAGGCACTGCTCGATCAGCTCCACCAAGGGTTCTTCAAGGCGCTGAGCGTGCGTATGAGCCTGTTGCAGTGCGCTCTCGGCCCACTGCACCGCAATCAACTGCGGCGCCGCGCTGGCGATCGCATTGGAGGCCTCAGGAATGATGTCGGCGTAGGGCACGTAGGGCTTGATATCGATGACCGGTGTGCCATCCAGCAGGTCGATGCCGGAGATCCACAGGCGATTGCCTTCAACCTTGTCCAGCTTGACCACCGATTGACCGATGCCATTGGGGCGATGGGTCGCACGGGTGGCGAATACACCCATGGATTTGTTGCCACCCAGGCGCGGCGGGCGGACTTTGAGTCGTGGCTTGTCTTCCAGTGCCTGGTGAAACAGAAACAGCAGCCAGACATGACTGACCTGTTCCAGGCCCTGCACGGCATCGCCCTGATCGAACGGTGCCACCAACTCCAGAATGCCGCGGGCGGCCGGGGCCAGTTGCGGTTGACGGGGGATGGCGAACTTCTCCTTGAAGCAGGAGCGCACGAAGCCGATGGGGGAAACGCTGTAGGTCATTACTGAAGCCTCAAGTTACAAGCTGCAAGCGACAAGCCTTGACTTGTAGCTTGCAGCTTGTCGCTGTCTTACGCTCTGACGCGCAACGTCAGACCCTTGAGGAAGTTACGCAGCAACTGGTCGCCGCACGTGCGGTAGTTGGTGTGGCCGAACTTGCGGAACAGCGCACTCAGTTCAGGCTTGGACACCGGGAACTCGGCCGCCTTGAGGATGGCGTGCATGTCGTCTTCTTTCAGTTCGAAAGCCACGCGTAGCTTCTTCAGGATGATGTTGTTGGTCACCGGCAGCTCGATGGGCTGCGGCGGACGGCTTTCGTCCTTGCCGCGCTTGAAGATCACCAGGCCATCGAGGAAGTGCGCCATGACGTCGTCCGGGCAGCGTACGAAGCCTTCCTCGTCTTCCTCTTTCTTATCGAGGTACGTCACCAGGTCTTCCATGGTCACGTCCATGCCGCCGAGCTTGATGATCTCGATGACTTTCTTGTCACTGATGTCGAGCATGTAGCGCACGCTGCGCAGTACGTCGTTATGAATCATGGTGTGCAATCCTGATATTCAGCAGTGGGCGCCGCACAAAACTGCGGTGCCGAAATGTATGGCGGCGTGAAAAGTCTTAGAACTTCTCTTTGCCGGACAGGTAGCGCCATTGCCCCAACGGCACTTTGCCGATGGACACGCCGCCGATGCGGATACGGCGGATGGCGACGACCTTCAGGCCGACGGCCTGGCAGAACAGGGCAATCACGCCCGGTTGTGGGTTCTTCATCGCAAAGCGCAGGCGGTTTTCGTTCTGCCAGCTGGCTTTGACCGCTGGCAGTTCCTTGCCCTTGTAGGTCAGGCCGTGGTTCAAGCGGTTGAGGCCGTGAGCCACCATGTCGCCTTCAACCTCGACCACATACTCTTGCTCGATCTTGTTGGAATCGGCAGTGAGTTTGCGCAGGATCTTCCAGTCCTGGGTGAACACCAGCAAACCGCTGGCATTGGCCTGCAGGTCGGTACTGGCGGTCAGCCGCAGGAAGTGGCCCTTGAGCGGACGTTTGCCGTAGCGGTGCTCTTCGCTCAGAGTTTCGGCGCTGATCGTCGCCATGGCGGTGTCCGCATCCATGCCCACGGGAACGTTCAGCAGGATGGTCACCGGCTCCGGCGCGGTGGCCTTGGCTTCTGGATCGAGCTCGACTTTCTGGTTGTCGACCTTGAACTGGGGCTCGTCGATGACTTCGCCGTCCACGGTGACCCAGCCGCCCTCAATGAACAGCTCAGCCTCCCGACGGGAGCAGCCGACGAGCTCGATGAGGCGTTTGGAGAGGCGAATGGGGTCAGTCATGACAAGGCCGTAACAAAAAGGGGGCAGGCATTGTACCTGCCTCGCGCCGGTTAATCGCGGGTCCATTTGCCTCGTGTGGCTTTTAGCCGCGCAGGGCCTGCTGCTGAGGCTGTTTAAAACGCATGTGCAGCAAGGGATAGGGCTGCCCCATGCCGTCGACTTCCGAGCGTCCGATGACTTCAAAGCCCTGTTTCAAATAGAAGCCGAGGGCTTGCGGGTTCTGTTCGTTGACGTCCAGTTCATCGGCGTTGAGGTGCTCCAGGGCATAGCGCAGCAGTTGTTTGCCCAGGCCTTCGCCGCGGTGTTCGGGGGCAATGAACAGCATCTCGATCTTGCCCGCGGCCACGCCGGCGAACCCGGTGATGCGCTGATGCTTGTCACGGGTGCAAATCAGCATCACGGCGTCCAGGTAGCAGGTCAGCACCAGGGTTCTCAAGCGCTCGATGTAAGGGTCCGGCAAAAAATCATGGGTGGCGCGTACCGACGCCTCCCAGACCCGGGTGAGTTCTTCGTAGTCGCTATGTTTCGGCGTGTGGATGACCGAATGATGGCGCATGCCCGCCTGCCCCTTGTGGTGAGTGAGTTCACTGAACCAAACAATAGTCGTAAAAAAGCCCCGCATCTCGTCTGGAGAGCGGGGCTTTGCGTATTTTTTACGATTAGATCTGTTCAGCCCACAGATCGTACTCGTCGGCGTCGGTCACCTTGCACCAGACCTTGTCGCCTGGCTTGAGGTTGCTGCCGTTGTCGATGAACACGTTACCGTCGATTTCCGGGGCATCGAAGAAGCAGCGGCCAACGGCGCCTTGCTCGTCGACTTCATCGACCAGCACTTCGATCTCGCGGCCAATGCGCATTTGCAGGCGCGCCGAGCTGATGGCCTGCTGGTGCGCCATGAAGCGGTCCCAGCGGTCTTGCTTGACGTCGTCCGGCACGATGTCCAGGTTCAGGTCGTTGGCTGGAGCGCCTTCAACCGGCGAGTACTGGAAGCAGCCGACGCGGTCGAGCTGGGCTTCGGTCAGCCAGTTCAGCAGGTACTGGAAGTCTTCTTCGGTTTCGCCCGGGAAGCCGACGATGAAGGTCGAGCGGATGATCAGGTCCGGGCAGATTTCGCGCCAGTTCTTGATGCGCGCCAGGGTCTTGTCTTCGAAGGCCGGGCGTTTCATGGCCTTGAGCACTTTCGGGCTGGCGTGCTGGAACGGGATGTCCAGGTACGGCAGGATCTTGCCGGCGGCCATCAGCGGAATCAGTTCGTCAACGTGCGGGTACGGGTAGACGTAGTGCAGGCGAACCCAGACACCGAGGGTGCTCAGGGCTTCGCACAGCTCGGTCATGCGGGTTTTCACCGGCGCGCCGTTCCAGAAACCGGTGCGGTACTTGACGTCAACACCATAGGCGCTGGTGTCCTGGGAGATCACCAGCAGTTCCTTGACGCCGGACTTGACCAGGCGCTGGGCTTCGTCGAGCACGTCGCCCACCGGGCGGCTGACCAGTTTGCCGCGCATCGACGGGATGATGCAGAAGCTGCAGCTGTGGTTGCAGCCTTCGGAGATCTTCAGGTAGGCATAGTGGCGCGGTGTCAGCTTGATGCCTTGCGGTGGCACCAGGTCGATCAGCGGGTTGTGGTCCTGGCGTGGCGGCACGACTTCGTGGACGGCGTTGACCACTTGTTCGTACTGCTGCGGGCCGGTGACGGCCAGTACGCTTGGGTGCACGTCGCGAATGTTGCCTTCTTCGACGCCCATGCAGCCGGTCACGATGACCTTGCCGTTTTCCTTGATGGCTTCGCCGATCACTTCCAGGGATTCGGCCTTGGCCGAGTCGATGAAGCCGCAGGTGTTGACCACCACGACATCAGCGTCCTGATAGGTGGACACGACGTCATAGCCTTCCATGCGCAGTTGGGTAAGGATGCGCTCGGAGTCGACCAGCGCTTTCGGGCAACCCAGGGATACGAAGCCAACCTTGGGATTGGCTGACGCAGGAGTGGTGGACATGTCTAACCTCGGTGTTTTATGACGCCTCCAGCCGAAGACGGCAAGGCGACAGATGGGCGCTTAGCGTCCTGTCTCGTGAATACGCCGTTTTTTGACGAATGACTGTTGTTGCCAGGCAAGGCAGCATGGCAACAACAGTCATTCGTCAAGAAGTCAGCAGTGATTCGCGAGACAGGACGCCTGCCTCTGATCAAAAAGTGCGCAATTCTAGCGATGGTCAGCGCGCTTGACCAGCTTTATGCAGGGAAATACGACGAGTGCTGCGCTATGCTTCGCGCCGTTACACCCAAGTGTATTTTGTTCGTCAATGAATCGTCTGTATCAACAGGTAAAACAGCGCAGGCTGCACATCAGTCTGTACCGGTTTGTACAGCGCAGGCGCACGATCTGCGCCGTGCTTTGAATGAAGCCCCGGTCTTGGTGGGCAGGAGTGGTTGATGGGGCAGGCAAGTAGTCAGGCGGTGAGCACGGAGCATTCCGGGGTAGCAAAACCCTTGGGGATGCTGGTGGCGGCGGTCGGGGTGGTGTATGGCGATATCGGTACCAGCCCGCTTTATACCCTTAAAGAGGTGTTTGCCGGTCATTATGGGGTGCCGGTCAATCACGATGGCGTGTTCGGGATTCTCGCACTGATTTTCTGGTCGCTGGTGTGGGTCGTTTCGATCAAGTACGTGCTGTTCATCCTGCGCGCCGATAACCAGGGCGAGGGCGGGATCATGGCACTGACGGCACTGGCGCGACGTGCAGCCTCTCCCTATCCGAAGCTGCGCACGGTGTTGGTCATCCTCGGGTTGATCGGCGCAGCGCTGTTCTACGGGGACAGCATGATCACCCCGGCGATCTCCGTACTCTCTGCGGTGGAAGGGCTGGAGCTGGCATTTGACGGGCTGGAGCGCTGGGTCGTGCCATTGGCGCTGATTGTGCTGGTGGGGTTATTCCTGATTCAGAAACACGGCACTGATCGCATCGGCAAACTGTTCGGCCCGGTGATGGTGTTGTGGTTTGTGGTGCTGGGCGTGTTGGGCATCAACGGCATTTCTCAGCATCCCGAAGTACTCCATGCATTGAACCCGGTCTGGGGTGTGCGCTTCTTCATCGTTCACCCGGGTATGGGGGTGGCGATCCTCGGTGCGGTAGTGCTGGCTCTGACGGGAGCGGAAGCGCTGTATGCCGACATGGGCCACTTTGGGCGCAAGCCGATTGCCCGCGCCTGGTTCGCGTTGGTGCTGCCGGCCCTGGTGCTCAACTACTTTGGCCAAGGCGCACTGCTGCTTGAGAATCCGGAGGCCGCGCGTAACCCGTTCTACCTGTTGGCGCCAAGCTGGGCGCTGGTACCGTTGGTCGTTCTGGCGACCCTGGCGACGGTGATTGCCTCCCAGGCAGTGATCTCTGGCGCATTCTCCCTGACGCGTCAGGCGATCCAGCTTGGCTACATCCCGCGCATGTACATTCAGCACACCTCGAGTGCCGAACAGGGGCAGATTTACATCGGCGCTGTGAACTGGGCGTTGATGGTCGGCGTGATTCTGCTGGTGCTCGGTTTCGAGTCGTCCGGCGCGCTGGCGTCGGCCTACGGCGTTGCAGTGACCGGAACCATGCTGATCACCAGTATTCTGGTATCGGCGGTGATGTTGCTGCTGTGGAAATGGTCACCGATTCTTACCGTGCCGATTCTGCTGGGTTTCCTGTTGGTGGACGGCCTGTTCTTCGCCGCTAACGTGCCCAAGATCTTGCAGGGTGGTGCATTCCCGGTATTGGCGGGGATTGTGCTATTCGTGCTGATGACCACCTGGAAGCGCGGTAAGGAACTATTGGTGGATCGAATGGATGAGGGCGGGCTGCCACTGCCGATTTTCATCAGCAGTATTCGCGTGCAGCCGCCGCATCGGGTTCAGGGTACCGCCGTGTTTCTCACCGCCCGCCCGGATGCGGTACCTCATGCCTTGCTGCACAACCTGCTGCACAACCAGGTGTTGCACGAGCAGGTAGTGCTACTGACGGTGGTCTACGAAGACATTCCACGGGTGCCGGTGCAACGCCGCTTTGAGGTGGATGCCTATGGTGAAGGCTTCTTCCGGGTGATCCTGCACTTCGGTTTCATCGATGAGCCGGACGTGCCGCAGGCCCTGAAACTGTGCCATCTCGAGGCGCTGGATTTCAGTCCGATGCGCACTACCTATTTTCTCAGTCGCGAGACGGTCATCACCTCCAAACTGGTGGGAATGGCCCGTTGGCGTGAGGTGTTGTTCGCCTTCATGCTGAAAAACGCCAACGGCAACCTGCGCTTCTTCAAACTGCCGCTGAATCGGGTGATTGAGCTGGGCACTCAGGTCGAGATGTAAGCCATGTGAAAAGCCCCCCGTTACCTTGCGGCAGCGGGGGCCTCTTTTTGGGCGCGGCTCAGGTCACTCCTCAGCGACCTTGCGCTTGTCCTGGTGCTTTTCGATGATGTCGACCAGGCGCTGAGCCAGGGCCGGGTAGTTCTCGTCGAAGTGGTGTCCGCCGGGCAGCTTCACGGCTTCGCCGACGGCCGTCTTGTCGGTGCAGCCGCTTTCATCGGCCTCTTCCACGCCGTAGATGCACACGACCTTGGCCGCCGGCAGCCTGGCCATTTCCGGGCCGGTGGCGGCTTCCTTGCCTGCATTGCCTAGCCAGCCTTCGACTTCGATCTCGAAGCTGCCAGTGCGGGCGAAGGCCAGCAGAATGATCGCATCGACGCGCTGCTGCTCCGACTCGGGCAGGCGGTTGTAGATGGCAGGCAGTACGTCCGCACCAAACGAATAGCCGGTGAGGATGAAGCGCTTGGTGCCCCATTTTTGCCGGTAGTGCTGCATCAGTTCGCCCAGGTCGATGGCGCTTTGCTCGGGGCTTTTGTGCTGCCAGTAGTAGCGCAGGGTGTCGATGCCGACCACCGGATAGCCGATCTTGGTCATCTCTCCGGCCACGTCACGGTCCAGGTCGCGCCAGCCGCCGTCGCCGGACAGGAACAGGGTGACGGTGTCCCTGGCTTGGCCGGCAGGCACCTCGACCACGGGGATGCTGAGCCCGCCATTGCCCTTGTCGGAGCCGACCAGGATCTTGCGCAGCTCGTTGTTGAGGACTTGCGGCAAGTTGATGTCATAGTCGCTGATGCTGGTTTGCGCATTGGGTTGGTCGCGCACGAAACCGGCACTGGTATCGTCCGGGTTGTCGTTCCAGGCCACCAGCCAATGGCCATGGGCGGCGCTTTTTGGCAGCAGGTGGGTGCAGCCGGGCTTTTCCAGGGCCAGGTCGACCGAGACCGCCTGGGACTTGTCGTCCTTTTGTTCGGCCAGCCAGCGCCAGGCCAGTACCGCGCCCGGGCCTATGCCGCTGACCAGCGTCGCCGGGCCCTTGAGTTCCCTGAGTGCCGATTGCAGCGCCCGCCCTTGCAGCAGGCAGTCCTTGGGCAGGATCACTTGGACGATCTGCGCGGCGCCGCCACGGCTCAGGGCAATCAGTTGCTTGTCGCTCAGCTTCTGTTCATCGGTCACCGCAACCACCACCCGGGCGTGGGGCGTCGAGCCAGGCATGACCCGGGTCATGGGTGCGCCATCAGGCGGCGCCAGCACTTCCAGGGTCGGTTCGGGGGCGGGGCGGTTCCAGTACCAGTAGCCACCGCCGAGTATTACAGCCAGTACCACCAGAGTGGCCAGTACATACCGCCAGGCACGTCGAATCATCAGCGTTTCACCAATCCAGTCAAGCCGCCCGCAATCAGGGCGGCGGTATCGGCCAGCGCCACCAGCGGATCGAGTCCGGCGGGCACGGCCATGTAGCGGGGTTCCCAGTCAGGCTGGAACTTGTCTTTGAAGCGGCGCAGCCCCTGGAAGTTGTAGAGCTGCTCGCCACGGCGGAACACCATCGAGCCGAGGCGCTGGGTCAGTGGCGCACCGCGACGCGGCTGCAGGCCCGACAATGGGACCATGCCCAGGCTGAAGCGCGCATAGCCATGGCTTTTATAATATTGAATCAGGCCGACCATCATGAACTCCATGGTCAGCTTCGGGGCTTCGGGGTGCGCCCGCATCAGGTCGAGGCTGGCCAAGTCGTGGCTGTAAGTCTCGAGCAGGTTGGCGAACGCCACCGGGCGGCCTTCAAAGTGAATGATCGCAATGCGAAAGTGCTTCAGGTAGTCGTCGCTGAAACGGCCGAGCGAGAAGCCTTTCTCGCGCACGTTCTTGCCGGTGAGCCAGGCGTCGGAGATGACTTTCAGTTCGTCCATCGGTGCCTGCCCTGGTTCGAAGATCTCCAGCGACAAACCATCGCGGGTGCCACGGTTCCAGGTGTATCGCAGGTCTTTCATCTCCTTGCCCTTGGCGTCGAGATCGAAGCGCTGCAGGTCGACCCGGGCTTCCTCGCCAAGCTTGATCGCGGTCAGGCCGATGTCCATGTAGTAGGGCAGGTTCTCGGCACGGACCTGGTAGAACACCGGGCGGGCGTGATGCAGGTCGCACAGGTCGCGGAACTGCCAGATCATCTCGGCCCTTTGCTGGGGCGGGCCGATCGGGTCGTACAGCGCCACCAGGCTGCGGCCACGGCGCGCGTACATCAGGAAGGCGTTGTCGTCGGGGTTGAACAGCAGCGCCTTGTCACCGGTCAGGGCCAGGCCTCCGTCCGGCTGCGCCGAGGCCAGCAGAATCTTCTGGGCTTTATCCAGTTCGGTACTGTCGGGCAGGTGGATCACCGGGCGTTCGGTTCGCAGCAGCCAGGTCAACGACACGACCACCAGTACCACGGCGGCGCCGAGTAGCGAGCGCAGGCCACGGGGCGCATCGGAGTCCAGGGTGAATTGCCACCAGAGTTCGTGGCTGTAGGGCACGTCCTGATAGGCGAACAGCAGCAGCCAGATCGAGGCGCCGAGTACGCAGACGCTGGCCACCAGATACAGGGGCGAGAAGGGCAGTTCGGTCAGGCGGCTGGGGCGATAGAACGAGCGACGGAAAATGGCCAGCAGGCTGGCCGTCAGGATCAGCAGGCTGGCTTCTTCCCAGTCGAACCCCTTGAGCAGCGAAAGCAGGGCGCCGGTCAGCAGCAACACGGTGGTCAGCATCCACGCGGCCGACAGTCGGCGGCGCAAGCCTTGGGCCAGCAGCAGGCACAGCACGCCGATCAGGCTGGCGCCGAAGTGCGACGCGTCAATCAGGCGATGAGGGATCAGAAAGCCGATATGTTCCAGGCGGGTATCGATCTCCGGCGTGGCGCCGGAGAACAGCAGGACCACGCCGGAGAGAAATACCAGCACGGCCAGTACCGGCGCGGCGAGGCCAGAGGCCGTGCGCAATGCTTCGCGGGTGGTGAACAGCCGCTGGGCTTCATTGATCAACAGCAGAATGCACGCCGCCAGCATCGGCAGGACCACATAGATCAGGCGATACAGCAGCAGCGCGGCGGCCAGTGGCGCGGCACCGAGCGTGTCGGCGAACGCGGCCAGCAAGATGGCTTCGAATACCCCGACGCCCCCCGGTACGTGGCTGAGTACGCCCGCGGCCAGGGCCAGAAGATAAACCAGCAGGAACGCACCGAAGGGTGGCGCCTGCGGTAGCAGCAGGTACAGAACGATCGCGGCAGCGGCCACGTCGAGCGCGGTGATGATCAGTTGCAGGAAGGTCAGGCGCCGGCCTGGCAGGCGCAGGGTTCGCCGACCGATACGCACCAGCAAATTATCCGCATACGGCTGCTCGGGCAGGCGACGACGGTAGAGGCCGATCGCCAGGATCGCGCACAACAGCAGTACGGCAATCGCAATCGCCGCCAGCACAGGTTGCGACACGTGCAGTGCGACAGACGCGGCGGGCAGGTTGCTCAACGTGGCCAGGGCGGCCAGCGGCGGCAGGGCGCAGCCCAGCGATAAACTGGCAAACAGCGTCATGCGAGCGACTTCTGCCGCCCCCAGGCCGTGGCGCGCGTACAGGCGATAGCGCACCGAGCCGCCCGACAACAGCGACAGGCCGATGGCATTGCCGATCGCGAATGCGGTGAAGCCCCCCAGAAACAGAGTGCGTGCTGGCAGGGTCACGCCGGCATAACGCGTCGCCGACCATTCATAGCCGAGCAACACCATGAAGCCGATAATCGTTGCGCCCAATGCACCGAGCAAGGCTGGCTGCGGGACTTGCAGGATCGAGTCGTGCAGGGCGTAGAGGTCGAGTTCGCTTAATAGATGACGACAGGCAATCAGGGCGATCGCGAACAGCAGCAGCGTCACTGCCAGGCCAATGGGCTGGCGGTATTTGCTGATCAGGTCCAGCCAGTGCAAGCGGCTGGCGTTGATCGGTTGAGTTCCTGTCACGGTGTCTTGTGAGTCAGACGAGTTGGCGCGCATCAATCACCTCTTGGATTGTGCGCGACAGGATGGAGGTATCCAGCCAAGTTACCAATCCCTGCAGAAAAATATAGTTACAAATATTAACGCGTATTGCCCCGCGGATGTGCGTTGCCAATGGGCAAGGCAGGCTTGTGCTTGAGCATAGCCTGAGATGTTGGAGTGGGGAGGGCATGGGGAGACCGGGCAGTGAATTGCCAAGCCATTGTTACGAAAGGGTTTTTCGACAGGCACAAAAAAGGCCACTCTTTCGAGTAGCCTTTTTTGATGTTTGGTTGCGGGAGCCGGATTTGAACCGACGACCTTCGGGTTATGAGCCCGACGAGCTACCAGACTGCTCCATCCCGCGTCTGTGTGGCGGCATTCTACAGGCGAACGCCGGAGTGTCAACTGTTAATTATACGCGCGGTCAAGTAAACGTAAAATCGCCTCAAGCGGTCGTAGGTGTGCGGTTAAGTCTCGGACGCACAATGAGAATTTATCGTGTCTCGGCGTTTGGTCCGCAGGGGGAGAAGTAAAAACACGCACGCACAAAAAAGGCCACTCTTTCGAGTAGCCTTTTTGATGTTTGGTTGCGGGAGCCGGATTTGAACCGACGACCTTCGGGTTATGAGCCCGACGAGCTACCAGACTGCTCCATCCCGCGTCTGTGTGTCGGCATCCTACAGGTGAATGCCTGAGTGTCAACCGTTAGTTGTTCGCGGGGTCAAATAAACGTAAATTCACCCCAAGCGGTTGTGGCTTTGCGGTTAAGTATCAGATGTGCAAAGAAAAATTATCGCATCTCGATGTTTGCTCCGCAGGGGGAGAGGTAAAACATGCGCGCACAAAAAAGGCCACTCTTTCGAGTAGCCTTTTTTGATGTTTGGTTGCGGGAGCCGGATTTGAACCGACGACCTTCGGGTTATGAGCCCGACGAGCTACCAGACTGCTCCATCCCGCGTCTGTGTGTCGGCATTCTACAGAGGATCAGGGTGCTGTCAACGATTGATTCATAAAAAATGCTGTCTGTTCAATCGGTTAGCGTTTTTTGTCAGGAGGGTTATGGGCTTGAAGGCTTGCTGTGCAAGGCTTTCAGCTCTATTGGTGGCTTGAACTTGATTAGAAAAATAAATCCATCAGTCACCTGTCCTACGCTCAGTAGAGAAGATTCAAGGTACTGGTGCTATATACAGTTGTCAGTGAGATACTGGTGATCTGGCTTGTTTGGGTTCCTTTTCCTTCATTGAACACCGCCTTGATATGACGCAACGCAAAATCATCCACGTCGACTGCGACTGCTTTTATGCTGCCATCGAGATGCGTGACGACCCGACGCTGGCCAGCAAGCCGCTGGCCGTGGGTGGTTCGGCGGACCGGCGGGGCGTCATTGCAACCTGCAACTATGAGGCGCGAGCCTTTGGGGTACGGTCGGCGATGTCTTCGCGACATGCACTGAAGCTGTGCCCGGACCTGGTCATCGTCAAGCCGCGGATGGAAGCCTATCGAGAGGCGTCGAAGGAAATCCAGGCCATCTTTCGCGATTACACCGAGCTGATCGAGCCCCTGTCGCTGGACGAGGCTTACCTCGATGTGTCCGAGAGTAGCCATTTCGCGGGCAGTGCCACGCGAATTGCCCAGGATATCCGGCGCCGGGTCTCCAATCAGTTGCACATCACGGTGTCGGCAGGCGTGGCGCCGAACAAGTTCCTGGCGAAGATCGCCAGTGACTGGAAAAAACCCAACGGGTTGTTCGTGATCACGCCGGATCAGGTCGAGGATTTTGTCTCGCAACTGCCGGTAAGCAAGTTGCACGGGGTGGGAAAGGTCACGGCGGACAAGCTGGCCCGGCTGGGGATTGTCGATTGCCTGCAGTTGCGCGAGTGGAACAAGCTGGCGCTGGTGCGCGAGTTCGGCAGTTTCGGCGAACGGTTATGGAGTCTGGCTCGTGGGATTGATGAGCGGCAGGTGCAGAATGACAGTCGGCGGCAGTCGGTGAGCGTGGAAAACACCTACGACGTTGATCTGCCAGACCTGGTCAGCTGCCTGGACAAGCTGCCAGCGTTGCTGGAGTCGCTGAATGGGCGCATGGCTCGCATCGACAGCAGTTACCGTCCGGGCAAGCCGTTCGTGAAGGTGAAGTTTCATGACTTCACCCAGACGACACTGGAGCAGGCCGGCGCGGGGCGGGATTTGGGCAGTTTTCAGCTGTTGCTGACACAGGCATTCAACCGGGGTGGCAAGCCGGTGCGATTGCTGGGGATTGGCGTGCGTTTGCAGGATCTGCGGGGCGGGTTCGAGCAACTGGATCTATTTGGCTGGTAAGACCTCGCGCCTACCAGGGTAGGGGCGAGGCTTGCCCGTGAAGCGTCAGATCAATTCGGGCCAGGGTCGGCCACTAGCCGTCCGGCATCCTTGGTCAGGGACTTGAGGAACTCACTCTGCAGTTCAGGATCGTTGCGAGTCAGTTCGATCAGGCTCTGTTCAAGCTCGCTGGCTTCCTCTTCCAGACCCAGTTCCGACAGACGTTTGACCCGGTGTACCCACTGGCTGACTTCGTCGTCTTCGAGGTCGTCGTAAATCAGCTCATGGGCTTCCAGCAGCTTGCTGCGCAAGTTGCCGCTAATGGCCAGTGATGAGTCGGTGTGCACGTCATCCTGGGCATCCGCTACGGAAATATGCAGCTTGCTGATGTGGCTCAGGTCGTTTTCCGAGAACGGGCTGTCGAGCAGGTTCAAGCGCAACAGGCCATTACGGTCGGTGGTGAGCTCGAAGGTCTGCTTGCCGGTCTTGACCTCTACCGGGCGTTCGCTCCAGGGCAGGCTCGAGTACTCCGTGCGCTTGTCGCGCTGGACTTCATCGATGCCCGCCAGGTTCTGTTGCGCGCGTCCGTGGGACTGTACGTTCATGAACGGGTTGAGCCCGGCAAAGCCGTAGCTGATCCAGTCCTTGGTGGCACTGTCCGGCAGGTTGCCCAGGGCGAAGACATTGACCACGTTGGCGCCGACGCCGGCCACCACCGCGACCGCGCCCAGCGGGATCTCGTAGACCTCCCGCCAGGGTTGGTACGGCGTATAGCGATCATAGCGACGGGTGACTTCGAACTCGGTGACCTCGAAGGTCTTCTGTTCGTTTATCCGTACCCGGCGTTGCGGCAGCTCAAGCACCTTAGGCTCACCGACATCGATCTGAAGGCTGTGATCGAGCAGTTTTCGCTCGATGCGCTCCTCGTGCTCGCTGCGCTGCGACATTTGATTGGCGCAGCCGCTGATCAGCAGGGTGCCGCACAGGGCGGCACCACCGAGGCTTAAGGTGTTTCGCTTGAACATGAGGTCTCTATCTGGTGTCAGCGGCGGATACGAGCCTGAAGGAACGACAGCACGTCGGCGACCGGCAGCGCTTGCGGCTCGGCCTCGGTACGGCTCTTGTATTCCAGGTTGCCTTCGGCCAGGCCGCGGTCACTGACCACGATCCGGTGAGGAATGCCGATCAGCTCCATGTCCGCGAACTTGATGCCCGGGCTGGTTTTCTTGTCGCGATCGTCCAGCAGCACTTCGAAGCCGGCCGCCGTCAATTCAGCGTAGAGCTTGTCGGTGGCTTCGCGAACCAGGTCGGTTTCGTAGCGCAATGGCACCAGGGCAATCTGGAAAGGTGCGAGGGTGTCGCTCCAGATGATCCCTTTCTCGTCGTTGTTCTGCTCGATGGCTGCCGCCACCACGCGGGACACGCCGATACCGTAGCAACCCATTTCCAGGGTCACCGGCTTGCCGTTCTCGCCCAGCACTTCGCACTTCATCGCCTTGCTGTACTTGTTGCCCAGCTGGAAGATGTGTCCGACTTCGATGCCGCGCTTGATTTCAAGGGTGCCTTTGCCGTCGGGGCTCGGGTCGCCGGCCACGACGTTGCGCAGGTCGGCCACGGTCGGAACCGGCAGGTCGCGTTCCCAGTTGACGCCGAAGTAGTGCTTGTCGTCGATGTTGGCGCCGATGCCGAAGTCGCTCATCAGTTCGACCGAGCGGTCGATGATGATTGGCAGCGGCAGGTTCAGCGGGCCGAGGGAGCCGGCGCCGGCGCCGATGGCGTCACGCAGTTCGGCTTCGGAGGCCATGACCAGCGGGCTGGCAACGCCAGGCTGATTGGCGGCCTTGATTTCGTTGAGCTCGTGGTCGCCGCGAATGATCAGCGCGATTAGCTTGCCGGCTTCTTCGGCGTGTACCACCAGGGTCTTGATGGTCTTTTCGATCGGCAGGTTGAAGCCTTCGACCAGTTGCGCGATGGTCTTGGCGTTCGGCGTGTCGACCAGGCGCAGTTCTTCGGTGGCTGCGGCGCGGGAAGTTTCCCGTGGCACGGCTTCGGCTTTCTCGATGTTCGCCGCGTAGTCGGAACCGTTGCTGAAAACGATGTCGTCTTCACCGGACTCGGCCAGTACGTGGAACTCGTGGGAACCGGCGCCGCCGATCGAGCCGTTGTCGGCCTCAACCGGGCGGAACTTCAGGCCCAGGCGGGTAAACACGTTGCAATAAGCCTGGTGCATGCGGTCGTAGGTGACCTGCAGCGATGGCTGATCGGCGTGGAAGGAGTAGGCGTCCTTCATGATGAACTCGCGGCCGCGCATCAGGCCGAAGCGTGGGCGGATCTCATCACGGAATTTGGTCTGGATCTGATACAGATTGATCGGCAGCTGCTTGTAGCTGCTCAACTCGTTGCGCATCAGGTCGGTGATCACTTCTTCGTGAGTCGGGCCTGCGCAGAAGTCGCGACCATGGCGATCCTTGAAGCGCAGCAGTTCAGGGCCGTACTCCTCCCAGCGACCGGATTCCTGCCACAGCTCAGACGGTTGAGTGCTCGGCATCAACACTTCGAGAGAGCCGGCGGCGTTCATTTCTTCGCGAACGACGGCTTCAACCTTGCGCATTACCCGCAGGCCCATGGGCAGCCAGGTGTACAGGCCCGAGGCGAGTTTGCGGATCATGCCGGCACGCAGCATCAGCTGGTGGCTGATGACGACCGCATCGGAAGGCGTTTCTTTCTGTGTGGCGAGCAAAAATTGACTGGTGCGCATGGTAGGCCGTTGTCGGTTGCTGAAGACTAGAAATGACGGAACATTGTACGGGCGAGATCCGCTGACGTACAGGCGTGCAGCCTAGGGTATCACCCGGGCGCGGGGAAAGCCCCGCGCTGTCCGGGATTACTCGATGGCGTTAGTCGTCTGGGTGGGCTCCGGCGTCTGTGTCGGCGTCGGGCCTTCACGGCGGCTTTCCTGATACCAGTGCACAAGGATCAGGACGAGGGTCGGGATGCCAAGCAGGGCGGTGATGATAAAGAAGTCGTGGTAGCCGAATTTTTCCACCATGACCCCGGTGTAGCCACCGATCAGGCGTGGCAACAGCAGCATGATCGAGCTGAGCAGGGCGTATTGGGTGGCCGAGAACTTCAGGTTGGTCAGGCTCGACAGGTAGGCCACGAAGGCCGATGTCGCCAGGCCGGAGCTGAAGTTGTCCAGGGAAATGGTGGCAATCAGCATCTGCAGGTTGGCGCCCATGTCGGCGAGCATCACGAACAGAATGTTGGTGCCGGCCGAGGCCGCGCCGCCGATGAACAGAATGGGCAGGATGCCGAAACGCACGATCAGCAGGCCGCCCATGCCGGCGCCGATCAGGGTCATGATCAGGCCGAAGATCTTGCTCACCCCGGCGATCTGGTCCTTGGTGAAGCCCAGGTCAATGTAGAACACGTTGGCCATGACGCCCATCACGGTATCGGACATGCGGTAGGTGGCAATCAGGCCGAGCAGCAGCAAGGCTTGCCAGCGATAGCGCATGACAAAGTCGTTGACCGGTGTCAGCACCGGGGCCAGGCCCCGTCGGCCCATGGTCGACAGGCACATGGCAGTGAAGGTGATGTAGAGGATGGCGCGCAGGAAAGCGCGGTCTTCCAGCAGCAGGTCGAGCAGGCTGGCGTCGCCGAACAGTACGCTGGCAAAGTCGGTGTTGTAGAGCTGGGTGAACATCGCCGGTACGGACACCAGCAGCACGATCAGGACGAACACGGACGCCAGTTGGTGCGCAAAGCTGTAGCGGCCGGCGGACAGTTGTGTGCGCAGCGGCACTGGCGGTTCGCGCATGAGCAGGCAGGTCACCAGCGCCGGGATCATCAGCAGGCCAAAGAGGACATAGGTACCGGTCCAGGCCGAGTGTTTGTAATTGAAACCGGTGGAGCCGAAGCCTTCGGCAAAGAACAAGGCGCCCGCGGTGGCCAGCAAGGCAGCAACCCGATAGCCGGACATGTAGCTGGCGGCCAGTGCGGCCTGGTGTGTGTCGTCGACGATTTCCAGGCGGTAGGCGTCGACGGCAATGTCCTGGGTGGCCGAGGCAAAGGCCACCACCACGGCAATCGCGATCAACCAGGACAGGTGTTTTTGCGGGTCGCAGAAGCCCATGCCGATCAGGCCCAGGATCACCAGGACTTGCGACAGCACCAGCCAGGATCGTCGTCGACCCAGTTTGCCCAGCAACGGCAGGCGCCACTGGTCGAGCAGTGGCGACCAGACCCATTTGAAGGCATAGGCCAGCCCGATCAGGCTCGCGTAGCCAATGGTTTCGCGGGCCACGCCGGCCTCACGCAACCAGACGGAAAGCGTCGAAAACACAAGCATGTAGGGCAGGCCGGCGGCGAAGCCCAGCAGCAACAGCACGAGCGTCGAGGGGCTGGCATAAGCGGCGAGCGCGGCGCGCCAGGTTTTACGGGGCATGGGCTGGAGTCTGCCTCAAAATATACGGAAACAAAGCGCGCACTCTAACCGCTGTGCTCTACCGGGCGCCAGCCATGGCGCTGAATATCAACACGATTGTTCAGGATACTGACGCCTTCCATGCGCAAGCGCGCCCGTTGTTCGTCGCCCGATGGGGTGCCTGCTGGCAGGCTGATCCGGCCGCCCGCGCCGAGTACGCGGTGCCAGGGCAGCGTGCTGTCCGCGGGCAATTGGCTGAGGGCACGTCCCACCCAGCGAGCGGCGCGACCAAGGCCGGCCAGTTCCGCGAGTTGGCCGTAACTGACGACCTTGCCTTCCGGCACTTGCGCCAGGGTGACGTAGAGTGCCGTTCGGCGGATGTGTGCCGGGTCCTGGGAATCGTTCTCGTCGTCACTCACGTCCGGGTTTCCTTGGAAAGGGGGGCGTCGTACCGTTGGTAGCTCGAGGCGCCAATGATCCAATGATAAATGAACTCGATGCAAATACCCCGGTCAGTCCTTGCTTGGGCGTTCTCTATGGGATAATGCCGCCTTTTTTCGCGAACCCGAGTGTTGTCGTTGCTTATGCTGTCCAGAACCTTGTTATGCCTCGCCGTCCTCTCTGTCTGCACGCCAGCACTCGCCGACACTGTCTGGTTGAAGAACGGTGATCGCTTGAGTGGCAAGATCAGGCTCTTCGACGGCGGCAAGTTGCTGATCCAGACCGAGTACGCCGGGGCGGTTGCGATCGACTGGAAGCAGGTCAAGACCCTGGAAAGTGATCAGCAACTGCTGGTCAAACAGGGCGATTACAGTGCAGAGGTGGCCAAATCGTTGCAGGCGGCCGATGCAGGCAAGGTCACGTTGGCCAACGGTGATGCGCCCAGGACCGTGGAGCTGGCCAGTATTCAGCAAATGCTCAAGCCCCGACCGGTGGTCGAGGATATGGTGTGGAAGGGCAATGTCGACGTCGCGCTGGATTACGAGCGCTCGGAAACCAAGACGGATGACTACGCCATCGATTTCAAGACCAGTGCGCGTCATGGTCATTGGCGTCACACGGCGGAAGGCGAATATAACCGCGAGTTCCAGGATGAGGTGGTGACTTCGGACAATTGGCGTGCGGAATACGCCCTTGACCGCTTCGTTACCGAGCAGTGGTTCTGGCAAGGGCGATTCAACTACAAGCGCGACAAGGTTGAAGACTTGAAGCTGCAGCGCACTGTGGGTACGGGGCCGGGCTATCAGTTCTGGGATGATGAGCTAGGTGCGTTTTCGCTAGGTTCGCTGTTGAATCGAACCGACTATGAGTACACGCAGGGAGGGCGGGATAATTTCTACTCCCTGGCGATGAAGTGGGACTACAACCGCTACCTGATTGGCAGGTCGGTCGAGCTGTTCACCACCGGCGAGGTCGGCAAGCCCCTGTCCAGTGTGGCGGACTACGCACTCGATGCCGAGGCCGGGTTGCGTTACAGGGTGACGGACTGGGCGTCGCTCAATCTGAAGGCCGAGCGCAATGAAATCAAAGGTACACAGGATAGCGACCTGGACAAGACCCATTATTCCGCTGGGTTTGGGGTGACCTGGTAAGGCGCGCAGTGGTGCGGCTGGCCGTGTTGCAGTTTTTTGCCTGTACAAAACACCCGGGCACAAAAAAGCCCCGCTTTGAGGGCGGGGCTTTTTACTAAATCAGTACAAGTTAGATAACTTGTACTTCTTCAGCTTGCATGCCTTTCTGACCGCGGGTAGCGATGAAAGAAACCTGTTGGCCTTCTTTCAGGCTTTTGAAGCCGTCGGATTGGATAGCTTTGAAGTGAACGAACAGGTCGTCACCGGATTGTGGAGTGATGAAGCCGAAGCCTTTTTCATCGTTGAACCACTTAACGGTACCGGTTTGGCGATTAGACATGGTGTAACTCCTTGGACAAAGATAACTGCGACTCAGGAAGAACCCTGGCCGAGACTGAGTGCAAAGAGCAGGAAAAATTCTTGTAGATGGTTGGATCGAAATTCAACATATCGTGTAGAGATTCTCAGTGACACAAGCAGCACAGTGGCGCCACCTTAACCCTTTTTCCGGAACGTGCCAATGGTCTTTGCGAAGGTTTCTCTGTTTTCGTGACTGACGGTGCGCATCAGCGACGCACGGCTTCTGATATTAAGGGGATCGGCGATTTATCCATCCCCGGACTTTGAACCCTGCTGCGTGCCCGGTAAGATGCCGGACAGAATTTTTCCACCTCGCTATTTCAGGACACCCGCCATGAGCATCAAATCGGACAAGTGGATTCGCCGCATGGCGCAAGAGCACGGGATGATCGAGCCCTTCGTGGAGCGCCAGATGCGTGGCGAAGGCGCCGACCGGCTGATTTCCTTCGGGGTGTCGAGCTACGGCTACGACGTGCGTTGCGCCGATGAGTTCAAGGTGTTCACCAACATCAATTCGGCGACCGTCGATCCGAAGAACTTCGATGAGAAGAGCTTCGTCGACGTCAAAAGCGATGTCTGCATCATCCCGCCGAACTCGTTCGCGCTGGCCCGTACCGTCGAATTCTTCCGGATCCCGCGCAACGTGCTGACCATCTGCCTGGGCAAGAGCACCTACGCGCGTTGCGGCATCATCGTCAACGTCACGCCGCTGGAACCGGAATGGGAAGGTCACGTGACCCTGGAGTTTTCCAACACCACCACGCTGCCGGCCAAGATCTATGCCAATGAAGGCGTGGCGCAGATGCTGTTCTTCGAATCCGATGAAGAGTGCGAAGTGTCTTACAAGGACCGTGGCGGCAAGTACCAGGGCCAGCGTGGCGTGACCTTGCCGCGCACCTGAGTCAACCGTCTGACAACGCGTATGAATTCTTGAGCGAGCGTACACTCTATGGAGTGTACTGCTCCGACCCGCGCAAGGCGGGTCGGGCCATCGCTCAGGAGTGCGCAATGAAAATCGATCCTCGAATAAGTGCCGAACTGGCCAGGCTCGAACCCAACCAAGTGGGTGTGCTGGCGTGGTCATTGTTGGCGCATCCGGCCGTCACTCAGGCTGGCGGGATCCCCGGCCAACCCGACCCGGACACCCCCAACGAACAGCCCAACGAGCCCGGTGAGCCGACCTTGCCGGATGAGCCGCCTCCTGCTCCAGTAGTGTGATAACCCAGACTGGCCGCTCATACTCGGAAATAACGGTGTGTGCCTGTGGAACCTTCAGGTAGGTGGGCCGTGTTTTGATCGCGGCCTGCTCGTCATGCCTGCTTGTGTAAAAGGCTGGGGCCGAGCCGTTATCCCTCAAAAGCAAGCACATAGCCCAGGGGGGGGCGGGAGTCGGCCAGGCCGACTCCCGTTTCATGCGTGATCAGTTACTTCAGGTTGCCACTGAGGAACTGTTTCAGGCGTTCGCTCTTCGGGTTGCCCAGTACATCCTCGGGTGTCCCTTCCTCTTCCACCACCCCCTGGTGCAGAAACAGCACCTGGTTGGACACTTTGCGTGCGAAGCTCATTTCATGGGTGACCATGATCATGGTCCGGCCTTCTTCGGCCAGGCCCTGGATCACCTTGAGCACCTCGCCGACCAGTTCGGGGTCCAGGGCCGAGGTCGGTTCATCGAACAGCATGATTTCCGGTTCCATCGCCAGCGCCCGGGCGATGGCCACGCGCTGCTGCTGACCGCCCGACAGGAACGCCGGGTACTGATCCGCCACCCGTGCCGACAGGCCGACCTTGTCCAGATAACGGCGAGCACGCTCTTCAGCGTCCTTTTTACTCACGCCCAGCACCCGGCGCGGGGCCATGGTGATGTTTTCCAGTACGGTCATGTGGCTCCACAGGTTGAAGTGCTGGAACACCATGGCCAGGCGGGTACGCAGTCGTTGCAGTTCGGCTTCGTCTGCCACGCGCATGCCATGGTGATCCTTGATCATGCGGATGGCCTGGCCGTCCATGCTCATGGCGCCGTCGTTGGGGGTCTCGAGAAAGTTGATGCAGCGCAGGAAGGTACTCTTGCCCGAACCGCTGGCGCCGATCAGGCTGATCACATCACCGGTCTTGGCCTTCAGCGAAACGCCCTTGAGTACTTCATGGCTGCCGTAACTCTTGTGCAGGCCTTCAATGGTCAGTTTGTACATGGGGCAAACATCCTCAAGGCGAAAGTAGGTAGCCGGTGCGATACGCTTCAAGGCCTGCAACATGGGCGATCACCATGCCGGCAGTGGCCATGCGTCGCGTGGAGCGGGCGTACAGCAGGCCGGCGTTGGTGCAGTGAACCGGTGTGACCCGGTCACTGATCGGATCAATGATTTCAGCGATCAATTGCCCTGCCTGCAGGTATTCACCCGGTAGCACGTGGTACACCAGTAAGCCGCCAATCGGCGTGGCCACTGGCTCTACGCCAGCGAGCGGAGTGGCCGGGTAGGGCAGCTCCGGCAAGGGCGGGGCCCGGCCTTCAATCGCGCCATAGTGTGTCAGATAGTCGATCAGCGCCTGGCTGTCCAGGCTGGCCAGGGGATGGTTGACGTCACCCTGGCCGCGCAGCTCTACGGTGACCGAGAAACTGCCCATCGGAATGTTGAAGTGCTCGCCGAAACGCTCCTGCAGTTGCCACCAGAGCAAGGTGAAGCATTCGTCGAACGACTGGCCGCCCGAGTCGGTGGCCAGCAGGCTGGCCTCGGCGCCAATGTAGCGTGCCAGGGGTTCGACCTGGGGCCAGGCGTCAGGGGTGGTGTACAGGTGCGTGACCGCTTCGAAATCACAATGCAGGTCCAACACCATGTCCGCGTCACACGCCAGTGTCTGCAGGGCCAGGCGCTGGGATTGCAGTTGGGTGCTGGCGGTCTGCCGTGCCAGCGCACTGCGCAGGTGGCTGCGGATCAGTGCCAGGTTGCGTTGCGGGTCATCGCTGAGCCGGCCCTCGATCTCGTTGCCGATCTCTTCGCTCAGGTCGACGAACCAGCGGTTGAAGTTCTGTCCGCTTTCAAGCTCGTAACGCCCGAGCGGCACATCCATCAGCACCTGTTCCAGGCCAATCGGGTTGGCGACGGGCACCAGCACGATTTCGCTGCGCAGGCGACCGGCGGCTTCAAGCTCCGCCAGGCGCAGCTTGAGGTGCCAGGCCACCAGCATGCCGGGCAGTTCGTCGGCGTGCAGCGAGGACTGGATGTAGATCTTGCCTTGGCCCTGTGTCGGACCGAAGTGGAAGCTGTGGATCTGTCGCGTGGTGCCCGGCAATGGGGCCAGCAAGTCATGAATCTGGTGGCGCATGTGCAGAAAATCCTAGTGAGTCGGCCCAAGGAACGCCAGCCAGCGGCGTTCGGCCAGTCGGAACAGGCCGACCAGCGCAAAGGTAACGGTCAGGTAAATCAGCGCGGCGATGCCGAACGACTGGAAGGTCATGAAGGTCGCCGAGTTGGCGTCGCGCGCGACTTTCAGTACGTCGGGGATGGTTGCGGTAAAGGCCACGGTGGTCGAGTGCAGCATCAGGATCACTTCGTTGCTGTAGTACGGCAGCGAACGACGCAGGGCAGATGGCATGATCACGTAGGCATACAGCTTCCAGCCGGTCAGGCCGTAGGCCTTGGCCGCTTCGACTTCGCCGTGGGCCATGCTGCGAATCGCCCCGGCGAAAATCTCCGTGGTGTAGGCACAGGTGTTCAGGGCAAACGCCAGGATGGTGCAGTTCATCGCATCGCGAAAGAACGCATCCAGCACCGGCTGCGCGCGGATCGCGGCCAGGCTGTAGATCCCGGTGTAGCAGATCAGCAGCTGGATATAGAGCGGCGTCCCCCGGAACAGGTAGGTGTAGAACTGCACCGGCCAGCGGATGTAGAAGTGTGGCGAAACCCGGGCTATCGACAGCGGGATCGATACCACGAAGCCGATGAAGATCGAGGCGCTGAGCAGCCACATCGTCATGGCCAGGCCGGTGATGTGGTAGCCGTCGCTGTAGAGGAATGGCCGCCAGTACTCCTGCAGAAGTTCGATCATCGTACGGCCTCCCTGCTGCCTGCGGCATAACGGCGTTCAAGCCTGCGCAGGACAATGTTCGACACGCTGGTGATCACCAGGTAGATCAAAGCGGCGAGCACCAGGAAATAAAACAGTTGATAGGTGCTTTTGCCAGCGTCCTGGGCGGCCTTGACCAGATCGGCCAGGCCGATGATTGACACCAGTGCGGTGGCCTTGAGCATCACCATCCAGTTGTTGCCGATACCCGGCAGGGCAAAGCGCATCATTTGCGGGAACACCACGAAACGAAAGCGCTGGCCGCGTTTGAGGCCATAGGCGGTGGCTGCTTCGACCTGGCCACGGGGCACGGCAATGATCGCGCCGCGAAAGGTTTCGGTGAAGTAGGCGCCGTAGATGAAGCCCAGGGTGATGACCCCGGCGCTGAACGGGTTGATTTCGATGTATTCCCATTCCATGAAGTCGGTAAAGGATGTCAGCCAGGTTTGCAGGCTGTAGAAAATCAGCAGCATCAGTACCAGGTCCGGTACCCCGCGAATCAGTGTGGTGTAGAACTGGGCTGGTATCCGAAGCAGCCTGGAAGCGGAAAGTTTGGCGCTGGCGCCCAGCAGACCAAGTAACACGGCCACCAGCAGCGACAACACCGACAATTTGATGGTCATCCAGGTGCCTTGCATCAGCAGTGGGCCGAAGCCCTTCAAGCTGAAGGCAGAGAGCCCCAGGTCTTGCAGGAGTTGTTCAAACATAAAATCAGCGACCTGATGGTGTAGAAAAAGCGCCCATCACGAAGATGGGCGCCGGGCATTATTTGCCGCTGTACAGATTCAGATCACCGAAGTGTTTCTTTTGAATGGTGGCGTAGGTGCCATCGTCGTGTAACGCTTTGATACCTTTATCCAAAAGCGCCTTCAGCTCTTTGTTACCTTTCGAGATACCGATCGCGGTCTTGGAGGGCAACAACTCGCTGTCGACAGGCTTGCTGACTTCGAAGTCAGCGCCTTGTGGCGACTTCAGGAAGCCCAGTTCGGCTTGCAGCATGTCCTGGATCGACGCGTCGAGGCGACCGGACGTCAGGTCCGCGTAGACCTGGTCCTGGTTGGCATAGGCCTGGGTTTTCACCCCGGCCTTGTCCAACACGGCCTTGGCGTAGGCTTCCTGGATGGTGCCTTGTTCGTAACCCACGGTTTTACCCTTGAGGGACGCAGTGTCCTCGGTCAGCCCGGAACCTTTCTTGAACACGAAGGAGGTAGGGCCGGAGAACAGCTCGTTGGAGAAGTCGATGACTTTCTCACGGGCCGGCGTCACGGTCATCGAGGAGATCACACCGTCGAATTTATTGGCCTTGAGGCCCGGAATCATGCCGTCGAAGTCACTTTCGACCCATTTGCACTTGACCTTCAGTTCGGCGCAGATTGCATTGCCCAGATCGATATCGAAGCCCACCAGGTTGCCATCGGCGGCTTTGGATTCGAACGGCGCATAGGAGGGATCGACACCAAAACGCAGTTCCTTGTATTCCTTGGCCAGCGCGGAGCCTGCAGCCATGCACAAGGCCAGTGCAGAAAGGGTCAGCAATGCTTTTTTCATTATTCAATCCTTAAGAAGCAATATGAGCGCTTGTGGCGCGTAAGTATTGTTACTGGAAAGCGTAAGACATTATGAAAGTAGCAATTTCCGAACCAGAGTCCCGAACAAGCGTTTTAAAAGTTGATTCAAGAAGCGTCTGGTCAGGCATCACGCCCCAAAAACGGGCGTGACGGGTTTACCGCACCCACACTGGGCAATCTGCATGAGGGGGGCCTGTTTCCAGGCACCCTCAGCCTCGACCCGGTCATTTGCCCGGGATCAGGGTCAATCGAGTCTTTCCATACACCTTGTCGAAGTTCTGCGGCTGTAGCGGCAGGCCCTGATACTGGCCCTTGAGCCAAGGTTCGATACTGTTCAGGTAGTTCGGGCTGGCCGGGTTACCGGATTGACCGGTGCCGTTTTGAACCATCAGCGGTTCGGCCTGGCCGAAGTCGACAATCAAGCGCATGACCGGCACCCGCGTGGCATTGAAGTCCTGGCCCCAGGTGTAGGCTGCTGCATTCAGTGTCGTGTGGTCTCCACCGGCCGCCATGGCCCCGCGTACTGTCTGGCCGCGGGTGTTTTTCCATTCATAGCGGTGCAGCTTGCCCCACTGCCAGGCTTTGCGATCGCCGCCCATCTGGCTCTCGCCAGCGGTGATCGCCGCCGCGAGGCTACGGGCGAGTATCGCCGGCTTGTCTTCTTTTTGCGCTGTGCGAATGTCATCCCAGAACGGGCTGTCTTCGCGGCCGAGCAAATGGTCGGCCTGGGCCGAGTAGGACAAGGTGCCGTTGGCAACGAACGCTTTCCAGGCCGGGCTGGAGTCCGGTCCCAGTTCGTCGAGGAACACCTGCTTCATGCTTTCCTGCAGGAACAGTTCGTAGATCGCCGCGTCGGTCGATGTCGGGCTGAGCTTGCCATCGAATGCCATCAGGCGGCTGAACGCCTCGCGTGCTTTGCCGGCTTCGAGGCCTGGCAGGGCCGAGATCGCCTGTTTCAGCGGCTGCAACATGCCGGGGGCTTCAAACATCTTTTTCAGTTTGGCGGCGAACAGGGTGGTCTGGTCGTACTGCATGGCAATCATGCTGCGACTGTCGTGCTTGCCGGCGCCCGCCAGTTCGGCGATACGCTCGCCGCGCTCGGGTGCCGCCCAGGAGTTGGACAACTGCATGCCATAACCGTGGGGAATGATCCGCTGGTTAGCGGTGCCGAGCCAGCCTTGGGCCGGGTCCTGATCGTAGGGATGGAGCATCGGGTCGGCATAGCCGTCCCAGTCATAACGACCCTCCCAGCCGGGCGATGGCAGCAGGCCTTCACCTTCGCGACGGTTCGGGAAGCGGCCCGTGACTTGCCAGCCAATGTTACTGGCGTCGGCGAACAGCATATTCAGGGCAATGGCACGGATTTCACGGCTGGCATCCGAGGCTTTTTCCACACTCTGCGCACGGGACAGGTCGAAGAACGCATCCAGGCTCCTGTCATCCTTGAACTCAGGCATCTGCAGGGCCACGCCCAGACCATTGCCCAGTGCGCTGCCTTGGGCACTGTTGAGCAGCGCGCCGTGACGGGTTTCGTACACGGCTTCGCGAATCGGTCGCTGACCTTTGACGAAGTAGGTTTCATTGCGAACCATCACCGGCTGCCATTTGCCTGCCACTTCGTAAACCAGCCCAGTGCCCTGGCGCTTGAGTTTTTCCAGGAACAGGTCCTGGTTGTCACCCATGACCGCCGTCATGCTCCAGGCCACCTTGCCATTGAACCCGGACAGGATCATCGGCAAGCCGGCAATGGTGATCCCGGCAGCCTGGTACTTCGGCGCGCGGATCTGTACAGGGCTCCACAGCGAGGGCGCGCCAATCGGGAACTGGCTGTCGCTGGCCAGCAGGCTCTTGCCGCTGCGGCTGCGTTGTGGGGCAATGGCCCAGTTGTTCGAGGCGGTGGTGCCCAGTGGATTCAATCCGGACAGTTGCTCGCCGGCTTTCGCCAGATCGGCCAGGCCCGGGATCGCGCCGTTGAGCTTCACGCCTTGAAGTTTGTCCGTCTCGCCCTGTGGCAGTTGCTCGTCCGGGTAGGACGGCGACAGCCACGCCAGTTTGTCGGTCGTGACGTTTTGCGCCATGACCAGTGCGTTTATTTCCTGCGGCAGGTTGGCCGACTGGCTGAAATTGAGCAGGCAGAAAATCAGCGCCGAATCCTCGGCTTTCCAGTATTCGGGCTTGTAGCCCGTGGCCGCCAGGTCCGCTGGCAGTTTGTCGCGATACCGGAACAGGTAGGCGTTGACCCCGCGAGCATAGACTTCAAAGAAGCGTTTGAGGCGTGGGGAGGAGGCTTTATAGAGTTCGTCGGCGTTTTTCTTGAGATTGACCGCGCGCATGTAGCGGTCAGCGTCCAGCATCTGTGCCCCGGACATTTCTGACAAACGCCCTTGGGCCAGCAAACGCAGGGTGACCATCTGGTTGATGCGGTCACTGGCGTGTACGTAACCGAGGGTGAACAGCGCGTCGTGGAAGGTGCTGCTTTCAATCAATGGCATGCCCATGGCATTACGTCGTACGGAGACGTTCTGTGCCAGCCCCTTGAGCGGTTGCACGCCGGAGGTCGGTGGCAACGTGTCCTGGGTGTTCCAGGTCTGGCACCCTGAGAGGCTGAGCACACTGGCTACAGCTGCGGCAACGCCGAACCGGGGAAGAAAAGATGTAAGGGCTGGCGAGGCCATGGCAAAGCTCCTGCAGGGGGGTAGTACCAATAAAGGCGCTACGTTAGTGAGCGGCCGGGAGCCGCGCAAGCGGGGGCCGACCTTATTTCAAGGTTTGTCCGATAATTCAGCGAATTTGCAGTCGATGACCCGCCATCCGAGGCTTGCCTGGCGGAACCGGTGATGCTCAAGTAGGCAGAATCCGATGACTGCTATGAGGGAACACTTGCCATGGAGTTTCAGGCAAACGCAACGCTGATTCTGATCGATCAACAAAAAGGTATTCATCACCCCAGGCTCGGGCCACGCAATAACCCACAGGCGGAAGACTGTATGGCGCGTCTGCTGGCTGAGTGGAGGCGATTGGCGCGACCGGTGATTCATGTTCAACACCTGTCCCGCGAACCGGACTCGGTGTTCTGGCCAGGGCAGTCTGGGGTCGAGTTTCAGGAGCGTTTTGATCCACAGGCGGGGGAGCGGGTGATCCAGAAGCAGGTGCCGGATGCCTTCTGCGGGACGACGCTTGCCCTTGATTTGCGCGAGGCGCAGGTCGAGCAATTGGTCATTGTCGGTGTGGCAACCCATAACTCGGTGGAGGCTACGGCGCGGACGGCCGGTAATCTGGGGTTTGCAACCTGGGTCGTGGAAGATGCCTGCTACACCTTCGATAAAGCGGACTTCTTCGGCAACCCGCATTCGGCCCGGGAGGTGCATGCCATGTCACTGGGCAACCTGCATGGCGAGTACGCCACGGTCATTCCCCTGGCCGGGATTCTGTGATCGCGGTCAAATGTCCGCGATCCGCCAGAAGCCTAATGCATCAAGCGCCGTGGCACTTCTTGAACTTCTTGCCGTTGCCGCATGGGCAAGGATCGTTGCGGCCGACGTCTTTCAACGCGTTGCGTACCGGCTCCTGGTGAGCGTGGCCGCAATGGGGGCCGTGTACATGGCCATGGTCGTGATCATGGTGGTCGTGATGGTCATGATCGTGGTTGCAGTCAGGGCCATGGACATGAGGTTGCTGGGTCATCGAGGTTACTCCGGAATAAAATCGCCGGGAATTATCTCGCCATAACGCGACAGGTGCACGTCATTGCGGATGAATAATCCGGTTTTCAGTTCGCCTTCGAGGCGATAAGAGATGGGTTGATCGGGTTTTTTCAGCAATTTCACCACCTCGCGCAGGTGTTGCCAGAGGTTGGTGCGAATCGGCACTTCGAAGTAGGCACTGCTGTTGGGGTCGACCCTGAACCATTCGCTGGACTCACCTTCGGTCAGCAGGAACTGGCTCAAGTGAATGCGGTACTCCAGTCCGCGAACCGTCAGGCTGGAGTCGTTGGGGTTGTCGACACGAAAATGCAGCATGAATTTCTGTTCGAGCAGTTTGGCCCTCACCACTTCGACCTTGAGCAGATGCACCTGGGGCTCAAGGTCGTCGTCGGTGAACCAGGAGGCGCAGCCGCCGAGGCCCAGGGCCATCAGCAAGGTGAGTGTCTGCAGTGCGCGCCATTGGCCGGGCATGGTGTGGCTCCTTTCTACACACTAGGTTCGTGGTTACGCGAAATACCCCGCGCAACACTTCTTGAACTTCTGTCCGCTGCCGCAAGGGCAGGCATCGTTTCGCCCGATCCTGAGCGGCACGGTCGGGTCGATGAAGTACCAGCGACTGGTGTTTTGCACAAAGGAGGAGCGTTCGCGGTGACTGTGTTCGCCAGTGTTGTCGTGCCAGCGGGCAATGAAAGTGACAAACGCGTGTTCAGGCTGGCCGCCGAAGACTTCCGAGCTTTCCACCTCCAGACCCAGCCAGGTGCTCTGCGCGCTCCAGTCGCTGATCGACTGGCGATCCAGGCCTGGTTGTTGAGCCGGCAGGGTGGTGGCGACCAGATAATCGACCAGGCCCAGCACATAGGCGCTGTAGCGCGAGCGCATCAAGGCCTCGGCACAAGGAGCGGGGTGGCCGTCGTGGTAATGGCCGCAACAGGCATCGAGCGGCGTGCCGCTGCCGCAGGGACATATGGATGTGCTCATTGTGTTACCACCAGTATTTTCCGAAGTTTTCCGGATTGGCCCAGAATCGTGAGTTGAGCCAGTCGGGCACTTGCTTGTAGTCAAGCAGATCGTAGGTGAACAGGGTCAACACCTGCTCGTTGCGCTGGAAGCGTTCACTGGCTTGCAGGGCTAGGGAATAGAAGTCGGTTTCCTGCCAGCCACAGGCATTCAGGTCCGCGAGCACCGCGATGCGGCTGGCGTTGAGGTTGCGGATCCCGCCGAGCAGGTTGAGGCCGTCGCGCTTGGGCAGGTGCTCAAGGCAATCGAGCGCCAGCGCCAGGTCGAAACGTTGGGCTGCCAGCTCCGGAGGTAGTACGCCAGGTGCTGCCTGGGCGATCTGGGTCTCGGGGTGTGCCTGCCTGAACGCCTGCAGTGCCGGGAAGTCACTGGCGCCGATCAGCAGCAGTCGCTGCGGCGCATAGCGATCGAGCAGGGCGGCGAGGGCTTGCTGGGGTGTGCGCGAAGAAATGCCTGCGGTCATCGAAGATCCTCAATCAGAACTGCAGAGACTAGCCTGCCGGAACGCTCGGGCCTAGAGCCTGATTGCGCATCAGGTTTCCAGAGCCAGTGATTACGGGGTGAAACAGAGGTGGCCTAGTGCTGGCGGATATTAAAACCCGGGTCTTTACTCCATGAATCGGTCGTAAGCCGATCCCTCAGGAGATAACTCGATGAGCATAGTTCGGACAGCATTACCCTTGGTTCTGCTAACCAGTGTGTTGACTGGTTGCGCAGGTTTGCAGAAAACAGACTGGCCGACCTGTGCTGCGGTCGGTGGCGTTGTGGGTGCCGGTCTCGGCGCGACGGAAAGCTCGGCCTGGGCTGGCAGTGGCGCGCTGATCGTGGGGAGTCTGGCAGCCGCCTATTGCTGGGTTCATGGCGACGGTGACGAAGATGGCGATGGTGTTCTGGACAGTCGTGACAAGTGCCCTGGCACACCGAAAGGTACGCAGGTCGATGCAGATGGTTGCCCTCCACCGGCTCCTGTGGTTGAAGAGGTCGTGGTGGTCAAGGAAGAAACCATCGTTATCCGCGATGTGAATTTCAGCTTCGACTCGGCCAAACTGACCGAAGCCGACAAAGCCAAGCTTGAAACCATTGCCACCCGCCTGAAACAGGAAGCACCTTCCGCCCGGTTGAGCGTGACCGGACATACCGACAGTGTCGGCAGCGATGCCTACAACCAGGCACTCTCGGAAAAACGTGCGCGTTCGGTGGTCGAGTACCTGATCGAAGAAGGCGTGCCACGCGCCAGTTTCGTTTCGGTGAGCGGCGCCGGGGAAAGCCAGCCAGTGGCCGACAACTCAACCGCTGACGGCCGTTCGATGAACCGTCGTACCGAAATCAAAATCAACCGTTAGACCCTCTCGCCTCCGCGCCTTGTGCAGTCGCGGAGGCGGGTCTTTACTCCTGTGTGACCGGTATGGACCGGTGACACAGGAGCAATCACCATGAGTGTTCGCCTGCGAGCCGCAATGCCGGTTCTTCTGCTCGGCAGCCTGTTGACAGGTTGCGCCACACACAGCGACGGCACTGCCCCCCTCAATCAAGGTAACTGGCCGATCTGCAGCTTGATCGGTGGCTTGGTAGGCGGCGGTCTGGGGGCCATTGAAAGTGCGAGTTGGGCAGGGGGCGGTGCGGCACTCGGCCTGTTGACCGGTGGCTTGATTTGTTACGCACAGGATGGCGACGACGACGAAGACGGCGTGTTCGATCGCCGTGATCATTGCCCCGACACTCCCGCCAGTACCCCGGTCGACAACAGGGGTTGCCCGGTTCCTCAGTACCCGGCCACCGTCAAGCCGGTCGAGGCCCCTCAAGATGAAGTCATCACCCTCAGCGATCAAGGCAATGTGCTGTTCGCCTCCGGCTCGGCCGAGCTGACACCGGCTGCCAACGAACAACTGATGGCGCTGATGGGCAAGCTGAAAAATGCCGACGTGGCGAGTATCAAGGTGCTCGGTCACACCGATAGCCAAGGGGCGGATGCTTTTAACCAGGGGCTTTCCGAGATGCGTGCCAGCAGTGTGGCCGCATTTCTGTTGGAACAGGGCCTTGCGCCGGACAAAGTGACCAGCCAGGGCGTGGGGGAAAGCCAGCCGGTGGCCGACAACGCCACCGAAGAAGGACGGGCAAAAAACCGTCGGGTGGAGCTGGTGATCGGACACTGATCAACCGCTGCCGGACCGGCGATCCTCGTCGAACCGGCAGCCAAACAGCGGGCTCAAGAAGAATTTTCACTGGCCTCTGGCGTATTCCTCGTGGAAGTCGTTACTGTGCGCGCAAAGAATAATGATCCACGGGGGCGCGTATGAAAGTGTTTTGGGGGTTGGGGAAGTGGTTGACCCTGATGTTCTGGCTGGTGGTGCTGATCAATCTGATCCAGCCGTTCACCAATCCGATTCATTTGATGGTCAATCTGGTCGGTAGCCTGTTGCTGCTGACCCATCTTCTGGAACTGGTGCTGTTCAACCGCAACCTTAAAACCCGGCCGCACCCTTGGCGTGATCGTTTGCAGGTCCTGGTGGTCGGCATCTTTCATGTGCAGACCATCGCAACGTCTGACTCTACGGAGGCCTCCCATGCGTAAGCTCTGTTTGCTGGCCGCGCTGGTCAGTCCGATGGCTTTGGCGCAGGTGGTCACGGTCGAAACCCATTCGCTGGTGCGCCTGCCCAATACCGCCAGCGTTTTGCAGCTGGAACGGCTGGAGGTGGCGGATTACGGTACGTTGCTGATCCCTTCGAATGTCACCGAGTTGAATGTGGGCCTATTGCAGCTGGGGCGCGAGGCGCGGATCGCCATTGTTCCCGGTGAGCAGAGCCTGCAATTGAAGGTCAGCCGTGCGCAGTTGGACTCGGGCAGCCAGATCACGTCCCGCGGTGCGCCTGGTACTTACCTCAAGGCTGCACGCGCGGGGCGCAACCTGAATCTACGGATTGCCTCGCTCAATGCACCCGAATTGTCGATCGATGCCCGTGGTGGCGCGGGGGCGCCGGGTTACGTGGGGCTTGATGGTGCCAATGGTCAGGAACCCGGTTGTACTTGGGGAGAGGCGGGGCGAGGTGCCGATGGTGATAACGGCGGCGATGGTCGTGCCGGTGCCCCGGGCGCGTTGGTGCGCGTGGAGTTGCCGCGTGATTATCCGGAGCAACAGATCAAGGTGCTGGTCGAGGGTGGCGTCGGTGGCGTGGCGGGGGCCGGTGGTAAGCCGGGGGCGGGAGGCAAGGCCAAGGGGTGCTTCGTTTATCGCGCTGATGGCGGCAAGAGTGGGCGGGCCGGTGCACCGGGGCAGCCTGGGCCGGCTGGTGCGCCGGGTTCGGTGACGGTTCAGCGGCTGTAAATCTGCTTTGATTGGTATGGCCCCCGATTTTCTGTGGGGGCGGGCTTGCTCGCGAAGGCGGCCTGGCAGTCAACCATTCTCTTGCGGGTGCGGTGTACATATCCTTTGCTGCGGTCATGGCTACTTATGGTTCCGCCCTTACGGCGGGTCACTTTGGCAAACGCCCCAAAGTAACCAAAGGTCTCGCCCCGAGCGTCCGGCCCCTCGCCGAGGCTCGGGGTTCCCTCGACTCCGGCATTCCTCAGGGGGCATCGCCCTCCGGTCGGCTTCGCTCGACCTCCATGCGATGTCCTCGACTGCGTCGAGGGGCGCTGCGCGCCATTCCCCTGATGAACGCCTGCGCTCGGCCTGCCGATGGGGCGGGTGGATCAAGATCAAAAGCCAGAGCCAGAGCCAGAGCCAAAGCAAGATCAAGGGCGGCAGGCGAGCTAACGCTCGGCCTGTTGAGTGGTGGTGGTGGTGGTGGGTTGTCAGCGAAGTTGTTAGAACATCGGCCGCGCGGCGGCGATGGCTACCAGTAGTAGTCCCAGCAGCAGATTGATTCCTACCAGGCGGCGAATGCTGCCAAGGGTCGCGGCGCCGGTCGGCCAGTCCTCGGCCAGCACGGCTTCGCGCAAGTGTGGAAGTTGCAAGGCTTGAATGCGGATGAACAGGGCGGCCATCACCAGATACAGGCCCATCATGATCTGTACATAGCGTGGCGCGGTTTCAAAGCCGCTGAAGTGCAGGTGAATCATCCCCACTCCGCTGACCGGCAGGATCACCACCGCGATCCAGACCCAGACAAAAAAGCGTTGAAACACGTCTACCCACAGTTTCAGCCGGGCCGGGCCTTCCAGTGTTTTTACGGCTGCCGGGCGCAGGACCATCCAGGCGAAAAACATGCCGCCTATCCAGATCGTTGCAGCCAGTACATGGAAGGTATAAATGATAGCGAAAGGTGTCATTGGGGTACTCCGTTCTGCGCGGGATTCATTAGCGGGGTATGATAGCGACCGATCCGAACCACTGAAAATTTATCCAGCGTTTTTTGCGCCCGACAATCCATGATCAGCACTGAACTCAAAACCACGATCCAGGGCGCCTATTCGCGTTTTCTCGAAGCCAAGAGCCTGAAGCCGCGTTACGGCCAACGTCTGATGATCGCCGAAGTGGCGAAAGTCCTGGGGGACATCGACACCGACGACGAAGGCCGGCGTAGTGGCGACCCCGCTGTCGTGGCGGTGGAAGCCGGCACCGGTACCGGCAAGACCGTGGCCTACAGCCTGGCGGCGATCCCGACTGCCAAGGCCGCCGGTAAACGCTTGGTGATTGCCACCGCGACCGTCGCCCTGCAAGAGCAGATCGTCTACAAGGACCTGCCGGACCTGATGCGCAACAGCGGGCTGAACTTCAGCTTTGCGCTGGCCAAGGGCCGTGGACGCTACATGTGCCTTTCCAAGCTCGATATGCTGCTGCAGGAAGGCCACGCCCAAACCGCCACCGCGCAACTTTTCGAAGAAGAAGGCTTCAAGATTGAGGTCGATGAGGCCAGTCAGAAGCTGTTCACCAGCATGATCGAGAAGCTCGCCGGCAATAAATGGGATGGCGACCGCGACAGCTGGCCCAATGCCCTGGAAGATGCCGACTGGGCGCGCCTGACCACCGATCACAGCCAGTGCACCAACCGGCATTGCCCCAACTTCGGCCAGTGCGCGTTCTACAAGGCCCGCGAAGGCATGGGCAAGGTGGATGTGATCGTCACCAACCACGACATGGTCCTGGCCGACCTGGCGCTCGGCGGTGGTGCGGTGCTGCCGGATCCCCGTGACACGCTCTATGTGTTCGATGAAGGTCACCACTTGCCTGACAAGGCCATCGGCCACTTCGCCCATTACACCCGTCTGCGTTCCACCGCGGACTGGCTGGAACAAACCGCCAAGAACCTCACCAAACTGCTGGCCCAGCACCCGTTGCCCGGCGACCTGGGCAAGCTCATCGAGCAAGTGCCGGAGCTGGCGCGGGAGATCAAGACCCAGCAGCAGTTCATGTTCAGCGCCTGCGAACAGGTGGCTGACTTCAAGCCCGGTGAAGATGTCGAAGGCCGGGAGCGTCCACGTCACCGTTTCGTGGGCGGAGTGGTTCCCGAGCACATGCGCGAGATGGGCATCGAGCTGAAGAAAGGCTTTTCGCGCCTGACGGACCTCTTTACCCGGCTCACGGATTTGCTGAAAGAAGGCATGGATGGCGAGGTCAACATCGGCATCGCCAGTAACCAGGCGGAAGAGTGGTACCCGCTGTTTGGCAGCCTGTTGTCCCGCTCCCAGGGCAATTGGGAGTTGTGGACGGCATTCACCGCGGAAGACCCGGAAGACAACCCGCCGATGGCGCGCTGGCTGACCCTGGCCGAAAGTGGTTCGCTGTTCGACATCGAGGTCAACGCCAGCCCGATCCTGGCCGCAGAAATGCTGCGTCGCAACCTGTGGAATGTGGCCTATGGCGCATTGGTCACTTCGGCGACCCTGACGGCCCTCGGCACGTTCGAGCGTTTCCGCATGCGTGCCGGCCTGCCGAAGAAAGCCGTGACGGCCGTGGTGCCCAGCCCCTTCCTGCATGCCGACGCCGGTGTGTTGCGGGTGCCGGATTTGCGGGCCGATCCTCGCGACGCCCCCGCCCATACGGCGGCGATCATTCGTGACCTGCCGGAACTGGTGGAAGGTTCGCGCGGCACCCTGGTGCTGTTTTCTTCGCGCAAACAGATGCAGGACGTGTTCGACGGGCTGGATCGGGATTGGCGCAAGCAAGTATTCATCCAGGGCAACCTGTCGAAACAGGAAACCTTGAACAAGCACAAGGCGCGAGTCGATGGCGGGGACTCCAGCGTGTTGTTCGGGTTGGCCAGTTTCGCCGAGGGCGTCGACTTGCCGGGTGCCTACTGCGAGCACGTGGTGATCGCCAAGATCCCGTTCTCGGTACCCGATGACCCGGTTGAAGCCGCGCTGGCCGAATGGATCGAGGCCCGGGGCGGCAATCCGTTCATGGAAATCTCGGTGCCCGACGCCTCGCTCAAACTGGTCCAGGCCTGCGGGCGCTTGCTGCGTACCGAAGAAGACCGCGGCACCATCACCCTGCTTGACCGGCGCCTGGTCACGCAGCGCTACGGCAAAGCGATCCTCAACGCGTTGCCGCCGTTCCGTCGCGAAATATCTTGACTCACGGTGGGCGAAATCGCCCGCCGCGTTGTCTATCCCCTATCACCGATTGCACACTGGCCCTAGGGAGAACCTGGTTCATATGATTCGCCGCACGTTACCCGCTGTTTTTGCCCTGATGTTTGCCGCTCCGCTGCTCGCGGCACCCGCCGGGCAACAGACGCTGTTCAACTTTGTTCGACCCGCCGACGTTGTCCAGGTGGCGACGCAGGATGCCAGCCTGCCGCAATCCAATGCGGAGCAAACAGCCGAGGGTGAAGTGCTGCGTAGGGTGACGTTCAACCCGGTGGCGCAACCGAGCCTGCGCCTGACGCCGCAAACCGGTGCCTGGGACTGGTCGCAGTCCGGGGTCATGAGCCTGCGCCTGCAGAGTGCGATGAACTGGGCGGTCACCCTCTACGTGAAGATCCAGAGCAGTGACGGCAAGGTTCTGGTCAGCCGCGTCGACCTGCCAGCGGGGCCTGCGCAAACACTGCTGGTACCGCTGACCCCCAGCTCGCCACTGAGCCAGGGGATGAAAGCCGGGCCGCCCATGCCAATGATGGTGGATGGCCAGCGGGTATTGCTGGCCAGCAGCGAAGGGCAGCTGGATCGCAGCCAGGTAGTCTCGGTCACGCTGTCGATGGATCATCCGAAAGTCGCCCAGAGCATCATGCTTGAGCGCTTTGGCGTGCAGGACGGCGAAGCGGTGATCAGTACTGTCTATGGCTCGTTGGTCGATGCCTATGGCCAGTCCAGCCGGGCAAAGTGGCCGGAGAAAGTGGCCACTGACGATCAGCTCAAGACCGCGGCGAATAAAGAGCAGCAGCAACTGAACACCTGGCTGGCAGAGCGCGGGCGTGCGTCCCTGGACACGTTCGGCGGCTGGAGCAAGGGCCCGGCCTTCAAGGCCAGCGGCTTTTTTCGCACTGAAAAGCGTGATGGTCGCTGGTATCTGGTGACACCGGAAGGTCATCCGTTCTATTCCCTGGGGGTCAATACCGTCACCGCGGATGCCGCTCGGACTTACGTCGCCGGGCGTGAAGGAATGTTCCAGTCGTTGCCGACAAGCGACGAGCCTTTGGCCCGTTACTACGGCGAAGGCGATAACCGTGGCGGTAACGGTGCCGACCGGGGCCGTGGGTTCAATGCCGGCCGCTGGTACGACTTCTATGGCGCCAACCTGCAGCGTACCTATGGCCAGCCGTGTATCGTTGCGACGGCAGCCAAAGTCGATGAGGCCACGGCCGACGCCAGTACCGCGCCTTGCGTGCCTTCTGCCTTCGATGAAAAGCGCTGGGCCGGCCACACCCTCGACCGCCTGCAGGCCTGGGGTTTCAACACCCTGGGGAACTGGAGCGCTCCAGTGCTTGGCCTGAACGACCGCGTGCCCTACACCTTGCCGCTGTCGATCGTTGGCGATTACACCAGCATCAGCACCGGCAACGACTGGTGGGGCGGCATGCCTGATCCGTTCGACCCGCGTTTCGCCATGGCCACCGAGCGCGCCGTGGCCATTGCCGCCCGTGATCATCGCGACGATCCGTGGTTGATCGGCTATTTTGCCGACAACGAACTGGCCTGGGCAGGTCCCGGCGATGACCCGAAGGCCCGTTATGCGCTGGCCTACGGCACGTTGAAAATGACCACCGATGTACCGGCCAAACGGGCGTTCCTCAAGCAATTACGCGACAAATACCGTAATCAGGCCGGGCTTTCCAAGGCCTGGGGCATCGACCTGCCAGCATGGGAGTTGATGGAGGACCCGGGGTTCGTGCCGCCGCTGCCAAGTGCGGAGTACCCGGAAATCGAAGCCGACTTCAAATACTTCCAGAAAGTCTTCGCCGATACCTACTTCAAGACCATTTCCGACTCGCTGAAATGGCATGCCCCCAACCATCTATTGCTTGGGGGCCGGTTTGCCGTCAGCACACCAGAGGCCGTGGGGGCCTGCGCGCAGTATTGCGACGTGCTGAGTTTCAACCTGTACACGCTCAAGCCACAGGAGGGTTATGACTTCGCCCAACTCCAGGCGTTGGACAAGCCGGTGTTGATCACCGAATTCAACTTCGGCTCGCGCGATCGCGGACCGTTCTGGGCGGGTGTCACTGAGGTGGCCAGGGAAGAGGATCGTGGTCCGGCCTACGCCAACTTCGTCAAGCAGGCGGTGAGCGAGTCATCGATTGTCGGCGTGCACTGGTTCCAGTACCTGGACCAGCCGGTGACCGGTCGTCTGCTGGATGGTGAGAACGGTCATTTCGGACTGGTAGGGATCACTGATCTGCCATTCCAGGGCTTCGTCGACAGTGTGCGCAAGGCCAACCTGCAGGCTGTTGATCAGTTGCGTAAAACCGCTGAAAAAGCCAGGGTAACGGCCGAAAAAGCGCAAAGCACCAGCCCTGGCGAAGAGGGCGGGAAAGTCGACCACGAGGCGAAAACCTCGGACTAGGGCACTCACGTCGGCGGGCTTTCGGGAAAAGGCCACTGAACCCTGAAACTCCATGCTTCAAAGCACTGACCGCCCGGCCTGCGCGGGTTCCCAAAACCCTCAAGGGCTGGAACAATGCGGGCCTTTGTATCAAGACGTTTTTCCGGGGAGTGGCGGGTGCAGATTCAGGGTCATTACGAGCTTAAATTCGAAGCGGTACGAGAAGCGTTTGCGGCCCTCTTCGACGATCCTCAGGAACGCGGTGCTGCATTGTGCATTCAGATCGGCGGCGAAACAGTCGTCGACCTGTGGGCCGGTACGGCGGACAAGGACGGTAGTGAAGCCTGGCACAGCGATACCATCGCCAACCTGTTCTCCTGCACCAAGACCTTTACCGCCGTGACGGCCCTGCAACTGGTTGCCGAAGGCAAGTTGCAGCTCGATGCGCCGGTTGCCCGGTACTGGCCCGAGTTCGCCGCGGCGGGCAAGGAGGCAGTTACCTTGCGCCAGTTGCTCTGCCATCGGGCCGGCTTGCCGGCACTGCGTGAGTTGCTGGCCCCCGAAGCGCTGTACGACTGGCAAACCATGGTCGATGCATTGGCTGCCGAGGCGCCTTGGTGGACGCCGGGTGAGGGGCATGGTTATGCCGCGATTACCTATGGCTGGCTGGTGGGGGAGTTGCTGCGCCGTGCCGACGGCCGGGGTCCGGGCGAATCGATCGTGGCGCGTATTGCCCGTCCATTGGCGCTGGATTTCCACGTCGGCCTGGCCGATGAAGAGTTTCATCGCGTGGCGCACATCGCACGCGGCAAAGGCAACGTGGGTGATGCTGCCGCACAGCGTCTGCTGCAGGTGACCATGCGTGAGCCAACGGCTATGACCACGCGAGCCTTCACCAATCCACCGTCGATCATGACCAGCACCAACAAGCCGGAATGGCGCCGGATGCAGCAGCCGGCGGCCAATGGCCACGGCAATGCGCGTAGCCTGGCCGGGTTCTACAGTGGTCTGCTCGATGGCAGTTTGCTCGAAAGCGACATGCTCCAGGAACTGACCCGCGAGCACAGCCTGGGTGAAGACAAGACGTTACTGACCCGGACCCGTTTTGGCCTGGGTTGCATGCTCGATCAACCGGACGTTCCCAACGCCACCTTCGGCCTCGGACCTCGGGCGTTTGGCCATCCCGGGGCGGGTGGTTCCGTCGGATTTGCCGACCCGGAACACGATGTAGCCTTCGGTTTTGTCACCAATACCCTGGGGCCTTACGTCTTGATGGACCCGCGTGCGCAGAAGCTGGTGCGGGTTTTGTCTGAATGCCTGTAAATAGAGTTGCTGAAGGCGCTTTTTCGATAAAAAATGCTTGGTAACTTTCCGTGTTACAAAGCGTCTGTTGTATACGGGTCACAGCGACCCACAGCTATTTATCTCATTTTGTGGATATCCCATGTCACCGAACAAATCTCTAGCCTTGGCACTGTGTCTCAGCATCACTGGTTGCGCACAGACCCCACAAAATGACGCAGACGGTGGCCACTGGTGGTCATTGGGTTCCGGTCCCGACAAGGTCGCGGACAAAGGCACTGCCAAGCAGGACGTCAAAGCGGATCCCAAGGCAGCCAGTGCGCCGGCTCCTGCCAGCACTGCAGCCAGTACTGCCAGCAAGGCCAAGCCTGGTGTAAGCGCTGCAGCGCCCGCGGCGGCTCCTGCGCCAACCCCGACGCCGGTCGCCAAGGCCCAGGACACTGGCAGCAGCTGGTGGCCGTTCGCCTCCTCGGCGTCCGCCGACAAGGCACCCGCCTCGGAAATCAAGGTACTGGCGCCAATCCCTGCCAGCACGTCCGCCGCAGCGGCGGCCAAGGCCGATTCCGAGAGCAAATGGTGGTGGCCATTCAACGACCAGCCAAAAGCGGTGACCAAGGCAGACATCAAGGACGTTCCGATGCCTGATCCGAAAATCACCCAGGCCTGGCTGGACGACTACGAGCCACGCCTGCGCAGTGCCATTCAGGACAAGCGTTTGCAGGTAGAGCGTCGCGAAAACGTGCTGGTGGTGATCGTGCCGGTAGACGAAACCTTCAACCCGAAACGGCCGACCATGCTGCTGCCATCGACGCTGGGTCCGTTCTCCCGGATCGCCAAGCTGGTGGAAGGCGATACCAAGACCTCCGTCCTGGTCCTCGGCCATGGCGACTCCTCAAGCGCAGCCTCGTCGGCACAAGCGTTGAGCAAGGATCGTGCGACCTCCGTGGCGTCGATCTTCAGCCTCGGCGGCTTGAAGCGTGAT
The DNA here is from genome assembly GCF_900187415.1 of Pseudomonas sp. Irchel s3b6. NCBI lineage: Bacteria > Pseudomonadati > Pseudomonadota > Gammaproteobacteria > Pseudomonadales > Pseudomonadaceae > Pseudomonas > Pseudomonas sp. Irchel s3b6. The sequence goes on from NZ_FYDM01000015.1 coordinate 55,236, forward strand.
CGCCTGATGTTGCGTGGCATGGGTGACCTGATGCCGCGTGCCGCCAATGACAGTGCTCAGGGTCGTGCCTTGAACCGTCGCGTGGAAATCGTGCTGACCCAACGCACCACCATGTTGGCGTTGCTGAGCAAGTACAGCCAGCCGACCCCGCCAGCCGCTGAAATGGTTGCGACACAGAGCGCGAAGCCTGCGACCGCAGCGGTAACTGAGAAGAAAGCCGCACCCGTGAAGAAAACCGCTGCGACTAAAAAGGCTCCGGCCAAAAAAGCCGCACCTGCCAAGAAGCAGCCGGCCAAGACCACCACTGCGGCGAAAAAGCCGGTGACGCCGACGGCTGATGCAACGGCAAAGAAAGCCAGCGGCCAGTAATCAGGCCAGGCACTGATTGATCAAGCACAAGGAAAATGCGATGACCCGGGCTCTGGCGGATATGCGCCGCGACTACACCCGCGATGGTTTGACCGAGGCTCAGGCCCCGACCGAACCCTTCGCGTTGTTTCATCAGTGGTTTGCCGAGGCGGTGAAGACCGAGCAACCTCCGGTCGAGGCCAACGCCATGACCCTGGCCACTGTTGATGCGCAAGGTCGCCCGCATTGCCGGATCCTGCTGCTCAAGGGGCTTGATGATCAGGGTTTTACCTTTTTCACCAACTACGACAGTGCCAAGGGTCAACAACTGGCGGTCAACCCGTTTGCCGCCATGACCTTCTTCTGGCCGACCCTGGAGCGCCAGGTACGGATTGAAGGGCGTGTGGTGAAGGTGACGCCTCAGGAGTCCGATGCCTATTATCAGGTGCGGCCAATGGGCAGTCGCCTGGGCGCCTGGGCATCTCCTCAGAGCGAGGTGATCGCTGATCGCGCCGAACTGGAAGAGCTGCTCAAGGTTACCGAGCAGCGCTTCACTGATACTCAACCGCATTGTCCGGAACACTGGGGCGGCTATCGTTTGCTGCCTGAGCGTATCGAGTTCTGGCAAGGCCGTCCGAGCCGTCTGCACGACCGTTTGAACTACCGACTGCAAGACGGCGGCTGGGGCCGTGAGCGTCTGGCCCCCTGAATCCTCTACCGGGCTGGGTAGGTGGCTGCGGCCGCCTCCAGCCACTTCGGCAGGTCCCTGCGTTTGATCTTCTGCTGCCGGGCGTTGTCCAATTGTTGCAGCATGAAGACTTTTTTCTGTTCGTCGTTGCCCGCCAGCGCCAGTGCCAGGTCGCGGTCCATCCAGCGTTTGATCCGCACATACAGCCACCCGTGGAAGTACAGGCCGGCAACGGTGGTGACGACAATGATGAAGTAGTCCATGAAAGTCCTTGGGTATTGCGGCGCAGGTTCTGAAAATGACCGCTACTGTATGAGGCGTTCTCGGGTGCGGCTGTACGGGGCCTGAATGAAACCACTTTTATCCGGGCGGCGTCGTGACAGGCGTCAAGCTGCGGAGTTTAATGAATACTGATCCTTTGGAGTTGATGCTATGCGTAAGTCTGTTCTGTTGGTTGCTTCCTTTTCCACGATGGCGATGTTGCTCACGGGCTGCCAGTCCAGCCTGACGGGTGATTCCTATTCCCGTGACGAGGCACGTCGGGTGCAGACAATTCGCATGGGGACCATCGAAGCCCTGCGTCCAGTGAAAATCGAAGGCACCAAGACCCCAATCGGCAGCCTTGCCGGTGCGGCCGTTGGTGGCGTCGGCGCCAGTTCCATTGGTCAGGGCAATGGCAGCATTGTGGCCGGAATCATCGGCGCGGTCGCAGGCGGCTTGATCGGTTCGGCTACCGAAGAAGGCCTGACCCGTACCCAGGGTGTGGAAATCACCGTGCGTGAAGACGACGGCAGCATGCGTGCCTATGTGCAGCAGGTTCAGGAGAACGAAGTGTTCCGTGTCGGCGAGCGCGTACGTATTGCCAGTGTCGATGGCACCAGCCGCGTATCGCACTGAGTTCCTGGCGCTCAAAACAAAACCCCGATCAGGTGACTGGTCGGGGTTTTGTGTTTTCAGTTGCTTGCAACGCTAGCGGCTTACGAGGAAATCGCCGGGCTCTTGCGACTGGCCATGGCTGTTACCGTGTAACCGATCAGTGCGGCGAGGATCGAGCCGGTCAGGATGCCCATGCGGTCCATGCCAGCGTATTCGCTGCTGCCCGGCACGAAAGCCAGCGAGCCGACGAACAGGCTCATGGTGAAGCCGATACCGCAGAGAATCGCGACGCCCAGTACCTGACCCCAGTTGGCGCCGGCTGGCAGGGCGGCGATGCCGGTTTTCACGGCCAGCCAGGTCAGGCCGAACACACCGACGGTCTTGCCCAGCAGCAAGCCGATGGCGATACCCATTGGCACGAAGTGGGTGAAGCTTTCAACCGTGACGCCCGCCAGCGGCAGGCCGGCGTTGGCGAATGCGAATAGCGGCAGGATGCCATACGCGACCCATGGGTGCAGCGCGTGCTCCAGGCCCAACAGCGGTGATGGCTCGGCATTCCTGGTGCGCAACGGTATGCAGAATGCCAGGGTCACGCCGGCCAGCGTGGCGTGGACACCGCTCTTGAGCACGCAGACCCACAGGATCAGGCCTATGATCATGTACGGCCCCAGCTTGACCACCCCGAGGCGGTTCATCGCCACCAGCGCGGCAATACAGGCGGCGGCCAGCATCAACGACAGTGTCGAGAGGGCGCCTGAGTAGAAGATCGCAATGATGATGATTGCACCCAGGTCATCGATGATGGCCAGGGTCATCAGGAACAGCTTCAGCGACACCGGTACACGTTTGCCCAGCAGGGCGAGCACGCCCAGGGCGAAGGCGATATCGGTGGCGGTTGGAATCGCCCAGCCATCAAGGGCAGGAGGATTGTCCTTGTTGAGGAACCAGTAGATCAGTGCGGGTACGAGCATGCCACCAACGGCGGCGGCTCCCGGCAGTACGATCTGCGAGGGCTTGGACAAATGCCCTTCAAGGACTTCGCGCTTGACCTCAAGGCCGATCAGCAGGAAGAACAGCGCCATCAGCCCGTCGTTGATCCATAACAACAGGGGCTTGGCGATTTTCAAGGCGCCGATCTGGGCGACCACGGGGGTCTCCAGCAGGCCGTTGTAGAGCCAGGACAGGGGTGAGTTGTTGATGATCAAGGCAAGAACTGCAGCGGCAATCAATAACAGACCGCTGGCAGCTTCCAACTGAAAGAAACGCGTGAAAGTGCTACGCAGAGGCAAGGTCGCTCTCCATCTATAGATTCAAAAGGTGGAACACCCTAACCCGTACGGTTAGTTGTTAAAACAAAAGTTATATTCTTTTTTGTTATATACCGTTACAACAGTGCCTCGACAGAGCCTAGCAGTTGCCTGGTGTATTGAACCCCAGCTGTACCTGTGCGTTATGTAGGTTTTTTCCTAAGCTTGTGGGCTGAGCCCTTTGACGAGGCCAGACCGTGCCTGTTGTCACCGCCAGGTTTCCCTACGGCCAACCGATTCAACGAGAAAAAGACCATGAGCGACAACCGACAGTGGGCCCGCGAAGCCATCCGGATCATCGAAGCCGACTTCCAGCGCAGCGCCGACACGCATTTGATCCCTTTGCCGCTGCCAGGCCTGCCGGGGATCGAGTTGTACTTCAAGGATGAGTCCAGCCACCCCACGGGGAGCCTCAAGCATCGGTTGGCGCGTTCGCTGTTTCTGTATGCGCTGTGTAATGGCTGGCTCAAGCCGGGCGCGCCGGTGATTGAAGCGTCCAGCGGTTCGACGGCGATTTCCGAGGCTTACTTCGCGCGATTGCTGGGCTTGCCGTTCATTGCGGTGATGCCGGCAACGACGTCCCCGGAAAAGATTGCGCAGATCGAGTTCTATGGTGGCAAAAGCCATCTGGTGCAGGACCCGACGCAGATCTACGCCGAGTCCGAGCGTCTGGCGCGCGAGCATGACGGGCACTTCATCGACCAGTTCACCTATGCCGAGCGCGCCACTGACTGGCGAGCCAACAACAACATTGCCGAGTCGATCTTTCAGCAGATGCGCTTCGAGCGTTATCCGGAGCCGAGCTGGCTGATTTCCAGTCCCGGTACGGGCGGCACCACGGCAACCCTGGGGCGTTATGTGCGTTATCGCCAGCACAGCACCCGCGTGTTGTGTGCCGATGCCGAGCGTTCAGTGTTCTTCGATTACTACCAGAGCGGCGATGCGAGCTTGCGCCTGGATTGCGGTTCGCGCATCGAGGGTATTGGCCGGCCACGGGTGGAAGCTTCGTTCATGCCGAAAGTGATCGATGCGATGGTCAAGGTGCCGGATGCCTTGTCGCTGGCGGCCATGCATTACCTGGCGCAGCGCCTGGGGCGGCATGTGGGCGGCTCCAGCGGGACCAACCTGATTGGTGCCCTGATGGCGGCGCAGCAGATGACGGAGGCAGGGGAGAGTGGTTCGATCGTGGCGATTCTGTGTGACAGCGGTGAACGTTATGCCACCACCTACTACGATCAGGACTGGTTGAAGGCGCAGGGGTACGAGTTGAACGGTTTGATCGCGGCCGTTGCGGCCAGTGTCGAGCGTGGCGAGCCGTTACCGACTTCAGTCCTGCGCGCCAATATCTGACAGCTCAACCGCCTGCTCCTTGTGGGAGCAGGCTTGCCAGCGAAGAAGGATCACGCGGGTGATGGCTTCGCAAGCAAGCTTGCTCTTACAGGGAGGGTCAGGCTTCGATTCCGAGAATATCCCGCGCCACCGCTTCGGCGATGCGAATCCCGTCCACGCCTGCCGACAGAATCCCACCGGCGTAACCGGCGCCTTCACCGGCCGGAAACAGGCCTTTGACGTTCAGGCTCTGCATCGTTTCGTTGCGGGTGATGCGCAGCGGTGACGAGGTGCGGGTTTCGATCCCGGTCAGCACGGCATCGTGCAGCGAGTAGCCGCGAATCTGCTTCTCGAACGCTGGCAAGGCTTCACGAATGGCTTCGATGGCAAAGGCTGGCAACGCCAGTGCCAGATCACCCAGCGCCACGCCGGGCTTGTAGGACGGCTCGACACTGCCCAGTGCCGTCGAAGGCTTGCCCGCAATGAAATCGCCGACCAGTTGGGCCGGTGCTTCGTAGTTGCTGCCACCGAGCACAAACGCGTGGGACTCCAGGCGCTCCTGCAATTCGATCCCAGCCAGCGGGCCGCCCGGATAATCGACTTCCGGGGTGATGCCCACCACGATCCCGGAGTTCGCATTGCGTTCGTTACGCGAATACTGGCTCATGCCGTTGGTGACCACGCGGTTCGGTTCCGACGTTGCTGCCACCACCGTACCACCCGGGCACATGCAGAAACTGTAGACAGAGCGACCGTTCCTGGCGTGGTGCACCAGTTTGTAGTCGGCGGCACCGAGCTTCGGGTGGCCGGCGTACTTACCCAGGCGCGCGCTGTCGATCAGCGATTGCGGGTGCTCGATACGGAAACCCACCGAAAACGGTTTGGCTTCCATGAACACGCCACGGCCGTGGAGCATGCGGAACGTGTCGCGGGCGCTGTGGCCGAGGGCCAGGACCACGTGCCGGGAGCGGATCTGTTCGCCACCGGCCAGCTCGATGCCGGTCAGTTGGCCGTCTTCGATCAGGACGTCGGTGACTTTCTGCTGGAAGCGCACTTCGCCACCCAGTGCACGAATCTGCTCGCGCATGTTTTCGACCACACCGGTCAGGCGGAACGTACCAATGTGCGGCTTGCTGACGTAGAGGATTTCTTCCGGCGCGCCGGCCTTGACGAATTCGTGCAGGACTTTACGGCCGTGGTGCTTGGGGTCCTTGATCTGGCTGTACAGCTTGCCGTCGGAGAACGTCCCCGCGCCGCCTTCACCGAACTGCACGTTGGATTCAGGGTTGAGCACGCTTTTGCGCCACAGGCCCCAGGTATCCTTGGTGCGCTGGCGTACTTCAGTGCCACGCTCGAGAATGATCGGCTTGAAGCCCATCTGTGCCAGCACCAGTCCGGCAAAAATCCCGCACGGGCCGAAACCGACCACCACCGGCCGCTCGTTCAGGTCCTCAGGGGCCTGACCGACCACCTTGTAGCTGACATCCGGCGCGGTGTTGACGTTACGGTCGTCGGCGAACTTGAGCAGCACCTTCGCCTCGTCGCGCACGTTGAGGTCGATGGTGTAGATGAAGCACAGTTCGGAGGACTTTTTCCGCGCATCGTAGCTGCGCTTGAACAAGGTGAAATCGAGCAGGTCATCACTGGCGATGCCCAGGCGCTGCACGATGGCAGGGCGCAGGTCTTCTTCGGGATGGTCGATCGGCAACTTGAGTTCGGTGATTCGTAACATGACAGGATCCGGTTCGCGGGCGCACCAATGCGCCAAGGCGTTTCACAAACCGTCGATTATAAGCCCCAATGGCCGGTTCCAGTGAGGCTAAAACAGCAGCTCGTCGAATCAGTCGCTGCGGGCACCGCCGAAATACGCACAACCACGCTGAACCTGGCCATTGACCCGCAATTCTGCGCTCATGGACTGGACGCTGGGCAGGGTCGGGTCAACGCAGCGTTGCGGGGCGATCCAGAGTTCGACGTGTTGGTTGTTGGCTTCGCTGCTGAGGTTGAAGCGGCCGTCACCAACTTGTTCTTCCAGGTAGGGCAAGGCCAGTGCCGGCTGCCCCGCGCGCTGGATGACCATGCCCTTGCCCGTCACGTTGACGCTCCATTCGGGGGTGTTGCCGCTGGCCCGCAGGATCAGGCGCTGGAAGTCGGGGTTGTCACAGGACGCACCCAGACGCTGCAGGCGATACAGTTGCTGGACGTCGAGTTGTGCCTGGTTGCCGGAGACAGTGGCCGAGGGCACCCGACCGCGCAGGTCGGCGAACACTTTGTGCTGGGTGCCGGCCAGTGTTGCCGCTTCCTGCAGGACGCTGGTGGCGCCCGCGTCATTGACGAGGTACTGGCGGTTTTCCTGGCACGGCGCAAACACCAGCTTGCCGTTGGCCATGCTGAGTTCGCCCTGCATGCGGGTCAGGCCGGCCGTGGAGGGCGCCTGCGGCGAACTCTGAAGCAACTGGCAACCGCCGAACAAGGGCAGCAGGGCGACAAACATCAGGGAACGGGCAGCGCGCATCGATGGCTCTCCAGGCAAGTGCCGCCACGTTACGCAGCCGCGCCGGCAATCACAAGGCCGGTGTGACTCGGGGCGAGTTTGAGGACGGTCTGCTGCAACATTCTGTGCATTGTTCGTGCATGGGGAAGACCGGGTGTGTCGGCTACCCTGTGATCAGTCTTTTCAATGTCTGCTGGGGTGGGAATGCGCTACAAGGTTTGGTTGTTATTGCTGACGATGGCGGTGACCACGTCCAGTCAGGCGGTCGAGATTGATCTCTCATCGGCTAGGGACTTCATCAGGATGGAATTGCTGTTAAAGGATATCGACAGATCCAACCCCGACCTGGTGAGTTTGACTGTCACACTCTCTCCCCAAGCGGCGGAACGTATGGAGAAAGTCTCTCGTGAGTCGATAGGCCAGCCATTGACCCTGCTGATCAATGGCCGGGCGATAACCACGGCGACCGTGCATTCAGTTCTTGGTGCGCAGCTTCAGGTCGCGATGTCGCGCGCCATTGCCAAGGATCTGTTACCCACGCTCCTGGACTGACGCAAGAGGGTCTCAGTTGACGTGAAAGGTCTGGCCGGTCTGCAAACCTTCCACGCTCTTGGCGTAGGCCAGCCCGACATCGGCCCCCGATACCGGCTTGTAACCCCGGAAATACGGGGCGTAGTTGCCCATGGCCTCTACCAGCACGGTGGGGCTGACCGAGTTGACGCGCAGGCCACGGGGCAACTCGATGGCGGCGGCACGTACGAAACTGTCCAGTGCCCCGTTGACCAGGGCTGCCGAAGCGCCGCTGCGGATCGGGTCATGGCTGAGGATGCCGCTGGTGAAGGTGAACGACGCGCCATCGTTGGCGTATTCGCGGCCGATCAACAGGAGGTTGACCTGGCCCATGAGCTTGTTTTGCAGGCCCAGGGCAAAGCTTTGTTCGCTCATTTCGTCCAGCGGAGCGAAGGTGACGCTGCCGGCCGCGCAGACCAGCGCGTCGAACTTCCCGGTTTTTGCAAACAGGGCACGGATCGATGCGCTGTCACTGATATCGACCTGGAAGTCGCCGCCGTTGCGACCGATGCGGATGATTTCGTGGCGCTGTGACAGTTCTTTGTCGACTGCCGAACCCACGGTACCGCTGGCGCCAATCAAGAGAATTTTCATCGTGCTGTTTCCTCGGGTAAGTAAACGAGGTTTTAGTCTAGAGTGGTTTTTTCTGTTGATAAGCGCACTAATAGGCAACCTTTGGTTTTCAAAAGGAAACAATCCATGAGTGAAATGGATGATCTGGCGGCCTTCGCGGTGTTGATCGACGCTGGCAGCTTCACCTTGGCGGCGCAGCAGCTAGGGTGCAGCAAGGGGCAGTTGTCCAAGCGCATCAGTCTGCTGGAAGCCCGATTCAACGTGGTGTTGTTGCAACGCACCACGCGCCGCCTGAGCCTGACGGCAGCAGGAGCGGCATTGTTGCCCCAGGCGCAGGCCCTGGTGGTCCAGGTCGAGCGGGCGCGCCAGGCGTTGGCGCGGCTGAAGGACGACATGGCCGGCCCGGTACGCATCACCGTGCCGGTATCCTTGGGCGAGACGTTTTTCGATGGCCTGCTGCTGGAGTTCTCCCGGGAGTATCCCCAGGTCCAGATCGAGCTTGAACTCAACAACAGCTACCGCGACCTGTCCCGCGACGGTTTCGACCTGGCGATCCGCTCAGAGGTGGCCAACGACGAACGCCTGGTGGCCAGGCCGCTGTTGGCCTGGCACGAAATGACCTGTGCCAGTCCAGTCTACCTGGAGCAGTTCGGCGAGCCTCGGACGCCCGCGGACCTGGCCGAACATCGGTGCCTGCTCAACAGTCATTACAGCGGTCGGGAAGAGTGGCTGTACCACCAACAACATGAGTTGTTGCGAGTACGAGTAGGCGGACCCTTTGCCAGCAATCACTACAACCTGCTGAAGAAAGCCGCACTGGCCCATGCCGGCATCGCGCGGCTGCCTTCCTATCTGCTACAGGTGGAACTGGCGGATGGCCGCTTGTGCTGGCTGCTGCGCGACTACCAGACCCGCAGCATGCCGATGTACCTGGTGCACCCGTATCAGGGGGGCTTGCCCAGGCGCACGCAGGTGTTGGCCGACTACCTGATTGGCTGGTTCAAGCGCAGCGGCGAAGCGTTGGATAGCCTTCAGCGATAATGCCTGGCGATCAAGTGGTCGATCGACAGCTTGCCCGGGCCGGTGGCCATCAGGTACAGCAGGATCGCCGCCCAGGTGCCGTGGGTCGGGTAGGCATCGGAGTAAACGAACAGTTGAATGGTCAGGGTCATCCCCAGCAACGCCAGTGCGGAAAAACGCGTGGCGAAGCCCACCAGGATCAGGACTGGAAACAGGTGCTCGGCAAAGGCCGCCAGATGCGCGGCGATTTCCGGCGATAGCAGGGGGACGTGGTACTCGCTCTGGAACAAGGGAAGGGTCGAGTCGGCGAGGTGCGGCGCACCGAGTTCAAAGGTGCCGTCGATCAGGTCGATCGCCAGCCCCTCGACCTTGGTTTGCCCCGACTTCCAGAACACCGCGGCAATGGAGAACCGCGCGATGAAGGCGATCAGTCCCTGTGGAATTCTACTGAGCCACTCGATGGCGCGTTCGACCAGGCGGGCAACAGGGTTGATGTGTTCGCGGTGGGTGTTCATGGCGATACCTTGTCGTGTTGTTGCAGATGGGTAATGGCGTTACGGCTGATCAGTAGCGCCAGGCATTGGCTCAGGTCGAATGCCGGTGTGACATCCAACGCGTGGATTGCGGCCTGCTCCAGGCAGTCACCGGCTTGCAGGCGCTCGATAAAGCGGGCAGCCCCTTGATCGATGGCGAACACCTCGACGTGCAGGCCGTTGCGCAGGATTAGGGCGCACTGCTCTCGGTAAGGGGTCAGGGAGGGCGGCGGCTGGTCGTCCTGATGGGCGCTCCACACGCTGACCAGTGCATAAGGCGAGCAGAGGGTGAACAGCGACGGGTGCAGCTGAAACCGCAGCTGCGCCAAGGTTTCGGGCTCATTCAGGGCGGCGGCGAGCTGCATCGGGTCAATGCAGCCGGCATCGGCCGCGTGATAGGCGTTGATCCGCAGCCGCTCCAGGCGGGCAACATCGGCCAGGTACGGCACGCTGGCCGCAGGTGCAAAACCCTGGATGAAGTCGGCAAAGTCATGGCCGTAATCATTGATCACGGCATGGCGCGGGGGAGCATCTTGAACATAGGTGCGCGCCATGGCCCGGAAAAACGCGTCACCGACCAGTTGCAAGACCACCGGAAAGCTGTCCGTGAGAACATTGATCAGCGAGCTTTGTACGTTGTTCCGATAGACCGCGAAGCGACTGTCGGGGGCGGCGCCGTTGCTGCTGAACAATCCGGATGGGCAGGCCAGCGATGGATCCAGCAGCGCGGCGGCGAAGGTGGCTTGATCGCTCATGGCCGGGCTCCGGCGCAACGCAGCAACTCATCCGCCTGACGGGCTTCGTCGCACAGGACAGACAACGCCGGGATCTGATGGTCGCGTTCGATCAGGGTGCCCACCGGGCCGACGCGTTCCAGTACCTGCTGATACAGGGTCCACACGGCGTTATCGATGGGGGCGCCGTGATCGTCGATCAGCAGGCGGTCCCCCAGGTTGTCGGTGTCTTCGGCAAACCCGGCCAGATGAATCTCTCCCACCGCGTGCAGTGGCAGGGCGTCGATGTAGGCCAGCGGGTCGCGCTGGTGATTGATGCAGGACACGTAGACGTTGTTTACGTCCAACAACAGGCCGCAACCGGTGCGGCGTACAACGGCGTTGATGAAATCGGACTCGCTCAGGTTCGATTGGCGCCATTGCAGGTAGGTGGCGGGATTCTCCAGCAACATTGGACGTTTCAGCCGGGTTTGCACCTGATCGATATGTTCGCAGACGCGGTTGAGGGTTGGTTCGTCGTAGGCCAGTGGCAGCAGGTCATTGAGAAACACCGGGCCATGGCTGGACCAGGCCAGGTGTTCGGAAAAGGAATGGGGTTGATAGCGCTCGATCAACCCGGCAAGGCGCTCGAGATGCCGGGTGTCGAGTGGGCCTTCGGCACCGATCGACAGGCCGACGCCGTGCAGCGACAGTGGGTATTGGTCGCGGATCAGGCCCAGGTAGTGATGAAAGGGGCCGCCGGCGACCATGTAGTTTTCAGCGTGGACCTCGAAGAAGCCGATGTCCGGTGATGAGTCGAGCACTTGGGTGAAGTGCTCGCTCTTGAGTCCCAGTCCGGCGCGGGGCGGGAGCTGGTTTGCGCCTGCCTGGGCAACGGGCCGGGTGGAGTGTGCGGGTGAGGTCGGCATCATCAGGGCTCAGGCAGGGATGGCGATTACTACTTGGCTTTGAAGGCGGCCAATTGACCAAAGCCGGTCGATGACGTGGAGCTGGCGGTCTTGTCGCAGGTGCCTTTTGGCACCAGCTTCCAGGCGTTGGCCTGGTGATCGACCTTCGAGGTACCGGCGCAGGTGGTGCCTGCACCTGCGGCGCAATCGTTCTTGCCTTTCATGGCAACGCCAAAGCATTTCTCCATGTCGTCGGCCGCGTGGGCGATGGTCGGCAAGGTGGCCAGGCTCAGCGCGGAACCCAGGGCCAGGGCCAGGGTGGCGGCAGACAGGGTACGAGTGGTAGCGGTCATGGTGTTTCTCCAGCAGTGAGTGGGTCAAGGAAGCGTCTGTGCTTGCTTATCCCAGTAGAGAAAGCTCACTGTGATTCGTTACAGCGCAGGCCAAAAAAAACGGCCCGAAGGCCGTTTTTTTGTCATGACAGCAGTGTTTAACCGCCCAGATACGCTTCGCGGACCTTCGGATCGGTCAGCAGCGCTTCGCCGGTACCTTGCATCACCACGCGGCCGTTCTCCAGAACGTAGGCGCGGTCGGCGATCTTGAGGGCCTGGTTGGCGTTCTGCTCGACCAGGAACACCGTCACACCATCCTTGCGCAGCTGTTCGATGATGTCGAAGATCTGCTGGATGATGATCGGTGCCAGGCCCAGTGACGGCTCGTCGAGTAGCAACAACTTGGGTTTGCTCATCAGCGCCCGGCCGATGGCGAGCATTTGCTGCTCACCGCCGGACATGGTGCCGCCCCGCTGGCTGAAGCGTTCCTTCAGGCGCGGAAACAATCCCAGGACCTTGTCCATCTGCTCCTGATAATCGCCTTTGTCGGTGAAGAACCCGCCCATGGCCAGGTTCTCTTCGACGGTCAGGCGGGAAAACACCCGGCGACCTTCAGGGACCACGGCGATGCTCTTGCGCATGATCTGCGCCGAGCTCTGGCCGACGAGTTCCTCGCCCATGTAGCGGATGCTGCCGCTGTGGGCTTGCGGCGAGCCGCAGAGAGTCATCAGCAGGGTCGACTTGCCGGCACCGTTGGCACCGATCAGCGTGACGATTTCGCCTTGGCGGATTTCCACGTTGACGCTGTGCAGGGCCTGGATCTTGCCATAGAAGGTGGAAACGTTTTCGAACTGCAGCATTTACGCTTCCCCCAGGTAGGCTTTGATCACTTCAGGATTGTCGCGGATCTCATCCGGCGTACCGTTGGCCAACGGTGTGCCCTGGTTGATCACGACGATATGGTCGGAAATGCTCATGACCAGTTTCATGTCATGTTCAATCAGCAGCACGGTGACGTTGTGCTCTTCACGCAGCATGCTGATCAGCGCCTTGAGGTCTTCGGTTTCCTTGGGGTTCAGGCCGGCGGCCGGTTCGTCGAGCATGAGGATCCGCGGACGGGTCATCATGCAGCGAGCGATTTCCAGGCGACGTTGCTGACCGTAGGCCAATGTCCCGGCGGTACGGTTGGCAAACTCTTTCAGGTTGACCTTCTCCAGCCAGTACTCGGCGAATTCCATGGCCTCGCGCTCGCTCTTGCGGAACGACGGGGTCTTGAACAGGCCGGACAGGAAGTTGGTGTTCAGGTGACGGTGCTGGGCGATCAAGAGGTTCTCGACCGCGGTCATGTCCTTGAACAGCCGCACGTTCTGGAAGGTACGCACCACGCCCTTGAGGGCGATCTTGTGGCCGGGCAGGCCTTCGATCGACTCGCCGTCCAGCAGGATGCTGCCGCCGCTCGGCTTGTAGAAACCGGTCAGGCAGTTGAACACCGTGGTCTTGCCGGCGCCGTTGGGGCCGATCAGTGCCACCACCTGTTTTTCCTTCACGGTCAGGGCCACGCCGTTGACCGCCAGCAGGCCGCCGAAGCGCATGCTCAGATTTTCGACTTTCAGGATCTCGCGGCTCATTTGCGCAGCTCCATGTGAGGACGTTGCATGGGCAGCAGACCCTGAGGACGCCAGATCATCATCAGCACCATCAATGCACCGAACATCAGCATGCGGTATTCACTGAACTCACGCATCATTTCCGGCAACAGGATCATCACGGTGGCGGCAAGCACGACGCCCAGTTGCGAGCCCATGCCGCCCAGCACCACGATGGCGAGGATGGTCGCCGACTCGATGAAGGTGAAGGACTCCGGTGTCACCAGCCCTTGGCGCGCGGCGAAGAAGCTGCCGGCAAAACCGGCGAAGCAGGCACCCAGGGTGAAGGCCGACAGCTTGATGATGGTCGGGTTCAGACCCAGCGCACGGCAGGCGATCTCGTCTTCACGCAGTGCTTCCCAGGCACGACCCAGGGGCATGCGCAGCAAGCGGTTGATGACGAACAGGGCAAACAGCGACAGCAACAACGCAATCAGGTAAAGGAAGATCACCTTGTTGATCGAGTTGTATTGCAGGCCGAAGTACTCGTGGAAGGTTTGCAGGCCTTCAGCAGCTTTGCGTTCGAAGGTCAGGCCGAAGAACGTTGGCTTGTCGATGTTGCTGATGCCGTTCGGACCGCCGGTGATGTCCGTCAGGTTACGCAGGAACAGACGGATGATCTCGCCGAAGCCCAGGGTCACGATTGCCAGGTAGTCACCGCGCAAGCGCAGCACCGGGAAACCGAGCAGGAAGCCGAAGGTGGCCGCCATCATCCCGGCGATCGGCAGACAGATCCAGAAGCTCAGACCGAAGTAGTGCGACAGCAGCGCATAACTGTAGGCGCCGACGGCATAGAAACCGACGTAACCGAGGTCCAGCAGACCGGCCAGGCCGACCACGATGTTCAGGCCCAGGCCGAGCATCACATAGATCAACACCAGGGTCGCGATATCCACCGCGCCACGGGAGCCAAAGAACGGCCATACCAGTGCACCAACGATCAACGCAATAATGATCCAGCGCTGGGTGGTTGGCAGGGTCAGGAAGTTACTGGCCTTGGCTGGCATGACCGGCATGCTCGGCGAGGCTTTCCACGCGGCGCTGATCTTCTGGTCGAACAGCACCCGCAGGAACATCAGCACCGAGCAGACGGCGATAGTGATCAAGGTGGTGTTGCTGGTGCCATGCACTTCGAGGTTGATGCCGACAATGGTCAGTTTCAGACCGAGTACCGGATACGCCACAGCCCAAACCAACAGTGCGCTGAAGAGCGCCTGCTTAAGATTCCTAGTCATACTTTCTCAACCTCCGGACGGCCCAGCAGGCCGGTTGGCCGGAACAACAACACCAGGACCAATAGTCCGAACGCCACGACGTCCTTGTATTGATCGCCGAAGATATCGGCACCAAAGGCTTCCGCCACCCCCAGTACCAGACCGCCAAGCATGGCGCCCGGAATACTGCCGATGCCGCCCAGTACCGCGGCGGTGAAGGCCTTGAGTCCGACCAGGAAGCCCGCGTTCGGGTTGATCACGCCGTATTGCATGCTCAACAGCACTGCGGCGATGGCCGCCAGCGCGGCACCGATGACGAAGGTCAGGGCGATGATGTTGTTGGTGTTGATACCCAGCAGGTTGGCCATCTTGATGTCCTCGGCGCAGGCACGGCAGGCGCGGCCCAGGCGAGAACGGGAGATGAACATCGTCAGGCCGAGCATGGCGATCAGGGTCACCACGAACACCACGATTTGCATGTAGGAAATCAGCACTTCGTGTGCGCCACCTGGCCCGATGGAGAAATTGCCGGGGATCAGGTTGGGGATGGATTTGTCCTTGGAGTCTTGCGCCAACAGAACAGTGTTCTGCAGGAAAATCGACATGCCGATGGCGGAAATCAACGGGATCAGACGGTTGCTGCCGCGCAAGGGGCGGTAGGCGATCCGTTCGATACTGTAGCCGTAGGCACTGGTGACAACGATGGTTGCGATGAAAGCGGCGGTCATCAACAGCGGAACGCTGTCGAGTCCCATCATGGTCAGTCCGGCAATGGCAATGAATGCCACATAGGAGCCGATCATGTAGACCTCGCCGTGGGCGAAGTTGATCATTCCAATGATGCCGTAAACCATCGTATAGCCGATGGCGATCAGGGCATACGTGCTGCCAACGGTCAGACCGTTAACCAGCTGTTGGAAAAAGTGATAGATGTCAGGCATTACAACGCTCCTAAAAACCTGATACGCATTTCACTGGTGGAGTCATTTTCCTGCTCAGGCCCCGTGGTTCTTCATCCACTTCGAGCGTGAGTTTTGCCAGCGAACCGCTGATGACGGTTTTGAGATTTTCAGGTGGGCAGACCCGCGGATCACGCAAGTGCGGCCCAAATCTTCGTAAAACAAAGCCCACGGCACGCCGTGGGCTTTATTGGCAGTCAGTCAGGCAAGCCTTACTGAGGCGAAGCTTCGGTTTTAGGTTTGTCGAAGTGCCACTCGTAAACCACGAACTTGAAGTCTTTCAGGTCGCCCTTGGCGTCGAAGCTCAGGTCGCCAGTCGGGGTTTTGAAAGTGCCTGCGTGGATGGCTTCCGCCACTTTGGAAGCATCTTCGCTCTTGGCGGCGGTGATACCGTCGGCGATGACTTTAACCGCCGAGTAGGACGGGAACACGAACGGGCCGCTCGGGTCTTCTTTCTTGGCTTTGAAGGCGTCAGCCAGGGCAACGTTGGCAGGATCCTGGTCGAAGGATTTCGGCAGGGTTACCAGCAGGCCTTCGGACGCGCCCTTGGCGATCTGCGAGATCGAATCGTTACCCACGCCTTCCGGACCCATGAACTTGGCTTTCAGGCCTTTTTCCTGGGATTGACGCAGGATCAGGCCCAGCTCCGGGTGGTAGCCGCCGTAGTAGACGAAGTCGACGTTGGCTTGCTTGAGCTTGGCGATCATCGAGGAGAAGTCTTTGTCGCCAGCGTTGATCCCTTCGAACACGGCAACCTTGACGCCCTTGCCCTCGAGGGTTTGCTTCACGGCCGAGGCGATGCCTTCACCGTACTGCTGTTTGTCGTGCAGGACGGCAACGATTTTCGGTTTAACGTGATCGGCGATGTAGTTACCAGCGGCAGGGCCCTGGGCGCTGTCCAGGCCGATGGTGCGGAACACCATTTTGTAACCACGGGAGGTGATGTCCGGGCTGGTGGCAGCCGGGGTGATCATGATCACGCCTTCGTCTTCGTAGATGTCCGAAGCCGGTTGAGTGGAGCTGGAGCACAGGTGACCGATCACGAACTTGATGCCGTCGTTGACCACTTTGTTGGCAACGGCCACGGCTTGTTTCGGATCACAGGCGTCATCGTATTCAACGGCGACGAGTTGCTTGCCGTTCACGCCGCCTTTGGCGTTGATTTGCTCGATGGCCATTTTGGCGCCACTGAACTGCATGTCGCCGTATTGGGCTACAGGGCCGGTTTTAGGGCCGGCGATGCCGATCTTGATGGTGTCAGCTGCGAACGAATGGCTGGCAACCCCGGCCAGAACCATAGCGGCAAACAGTTTGGAAATCTGCTTAGTAGCCTTATTCATAGTGCTCCACTCTTGCTGTTGTAATTTTTATAGTCCTGGCGCCGTAGCAGCAGAACCGGGTCAGATATCTTGGATATCCTCCGGAAATGCCCCCGGCAACTGTACCGGTACAGTGTAGAGCGCCAATTGTCGGCCTGGGAAGCTGGCGCCAGGGGGCAAAACCTGAGGGTGTCGCTTTTATGAAAGAAAAAGACAGAATTGCGGCGGGGTTTTCGCTGGACAGTCTGTTGATTCAGCGCATTCCTTGGCGTTCCGGCAGTTTTCAGTCAGTTACTCATTTGCATCCGGGTTTTTCTGCCGGGGCACCGACGTTATCATTCGCGTCGATTTCTTTACCGGACAGAGCCCATGAGTCAAGAACCTAGCACCCTCTATGCCAAGCTGCTTGGTGAAACCGCATCTATCCGCTGGAAGGAACTGGAACCCTTCTTTGCCAAGGGTGCCCTATTGTGGGTCGACGCTGATCTGGATCTGATCGTGGCGGCTGAAGCCATGGCAGAGGATCAACGAGAGAAAGTGGCTGCCTGGCTGGCCGCGGGGAAGGTTGCCGAAGTGTCTGCGACGCGGGCGCTGGATCTGGTCGAGCGTGATCCTGAACTCTGGGCGGTGGTGGTTTCGCCGTGGATCCTGATTCAGGAAAGGGCGCAACCTTGAAAGGTTGCACGCTATTGGTGCCCGGTGGGCGCTGAAAAAAGTGTGTAGCCGAGTAGCGTGATAGCACGGTGCCGTAGAGAAAGACCACAGAGGGGCCAGCATCACGGTGACGTAAACGTAACGGGAACAGTTTAGTAAGCAGCTAACGGCTGCTTAATTGTTTCTGGTGTGAGGGAAGGCGTTGGTCACGGGGTGAGTGCCAGGTCCCCTTCGCGGGCAGAGGAAGGGGGCGACTCGGTACCGAGCCTGTCTCAGCAGGTTTTGCCGGTGTGGTTGTTCAGCGAAATTACCTTGGTCTTGCCGATGCGGTGACGGTAGATTTCGCGCAGGTACTTGATGGCCTTTTTCACGCAATCGCGAGACAGGCGGATGTCGTTGATCGAGACGAACTTGTCCTTGTCGTTGATCAGCTCGCGGTACTTCTTCTCATACATCGGTTTGATCGCATACCAGTTGGTGTCGAGGATCTTCGCCGGATTTTCGAATTCGTTGAGCAAGTCGTCGATCATGGCTTCATCGAAGTCCTCATGGATGATGAAGTCCAGGATCGAGTTGTCCAGGGTGTCGTCGAAACGATACGGGTTGCGGGCAAAACACCGCTTGATGAAGGCCACGATCAGGGTCAGGAAATCGTCCGACAGACACGGGCTCTTGGCGATCAGGGTGGTCAACGACAGGTTGGCCGAGGCCCCGATTACCAGCGCATAACGCTTGAGCGTGGTGTTGGGGAAGAGGCTGTTGAGGTGGGTCTTCAACCGGTTCAGGTCCATGTAGGACAGTTTGTAGTCCTTGGGCAAGGAGACGATCGACACCACCGAGGAGCAGTTCTTGAAGAAGTGCAGGTCGTGCAGGGCAGCAGCGTCGTACCCCGAGTTCTTGTATTGCTCCAACGCGGCGCGATAGCGCTTGGATTCGATCGGCAACAGGCTGATGCCCTCGATCGCCTGGGTGACCTTGTTGAAGTGCGGCAGGTCGATGGAGCGGAAGAACAGGTCGTCGATGTTCAAGCGCTGCGGCTCTTTGTCGAACACCTTGAATTTGTCGCTGCTCGGCGCCGGTTGTTCCGGCACCACGGATTCCGCGTAGGCAATGGCCACGGGGCCGGCCAGACTCATGAACAGATCGTTGGCGTCCAGGCGAATGGTTTCGCCAATGTCGATGCCGGCCCGGCGGAAGTAGTTCTGGTCGTAGTCCGTGGTGACTGCCTGAGCCGTCAGAATGTTGAAAATCTGCTGGGAGATGTACTGGTTGGCGTGCTTCTCCATGGCATTGACATCAATGTTCTGGATGTTGCCGTCATCGTTCTCCTCGGCGTAACGCATGATGTCATTGGAGATCAGCATCATGGCGTTCCATGGGCGGATGCGCCCCATGACGCTGGCTTCGCTGCTGTCTTCGTTGGCGAAGTTGTAGGAGAAATCCCACTCTTCCGACAGGTACTTGCACAGCAGGCGGCCGGCGTTGATATGCAGGGCTTCCGACATTTCGCTGCGGTGATCGGAAATGTTCGGCAGTACGCAAATACCGCTGGTGAAGATCGGCTCGAAAACAAAGGAATGGCCGCTCTTGCTGTCGTGCTCGTCCATCGGCTTGGTGTCGAACGTCTTGTTCATGTACGAGTGCTGTTGGGCCAGGCCGAATTCCGAGGCCATGCCCGAACCGGTACCGCCACCGGCGCTGAAGATCGAGAAGTACAGGCGCGACTGGTTGGCCTTGATGCCGCAACTGTCGATCAGGTACGAATGGATCATCTTCCAGTCAGGGCTGGAGAAACGCTGGGTATCCTTGTTCAGGATGATCTTGGCCAGGTACTGGCCGAGGATCGGCGCATTACCGGCACCACCGGCATGGACTTCGGAAAGGTCCATGATTTTCATTTTGCTGTAATCGCGCAGGAACCCGCTTTTTTCGCCCTTGCGTGAAAAACGGATGCGTCCGGCGATGTCCTTGTCCAGGTCCCCCAGCATGACCAGGGGTTCGACCAGGAACACCGGCTTGGACGCCTTGCCTGCCCCCAGTCGCAAGTTGGTACGGATCCACTGCGCAGGGCTGTAGCCCTTGTCGGCGTAGGACTTGTCTTCGTTGTTGAACTCGTTGAGGTAGAACTTGCGGGCGTTGTACACCAACTCTGCCACGTCCAGCGCAATGTTCGAGCCGCAACGTCCCAGGCCGATCAGGCACACCGAAGGAAACTCCTGTTGGTGCTGCTCGGCATCGCCTTCCAGGTGTGGCGGCTGCGGGAACACCATGTTGCGCAGGCCGTCGAGGTTATCGAGGATGCGGTCGGTGTTGGTTTCGGTGAAATACAGGTACTGCTGAGTCGCAAGCGGGCGCGAGCTGGTCAATGGCTTCATGCCTGAGGGTCTGTCCATGGCGGCGGTGAGCGTCAGTTCGGATACCGCGGGGGCAGGATTGTTTTTAGAAGTCATTGTGCGCCATGTGCCTGGACTGATGGGTTCGGAGGTGAGATGTCTCTGGCTATTGCCCAGAGGCGTTCGCGACATTACGGCGCGGCGGTCTCTCCAGCGATAGGGGGCTAACCTGAGCCTCGCTAGGGGAATACTTTCCTAAGCCTTGTTGAATCGGCCACTATTCGGTGATCTTTAATCGAACAGAGGCAATTTGATGGCACTGTTACCTTCGCTGGCGTTCGCTGGAATCGGTCTGATGGGCTTGCCGATGTGTCGGCGCTTGTTGGCGGCGGGTTATCCGCTGACCGTGTGGAACCGCAATCCCGAGAAGTGCGCGCCTTTGGTCGAGGCCGGGGCACGGCAAGTCTCGACGCCAGCCGAGTTGTGTCAGCACGCGGATCTGGTGATGTTGTGCCTGGCCAACACCGACGTGGTGCGTGACGTGGTCTTCGGCATCGCAGGTGTGGCCAGTGGTGCGAAACCGGGCCAGCTGTTGGTGGACTTTTCCAGCCTGGAACCCACTGCCACCCGGGAAATGGCTGAACAGCTGGCCAGTCGCACGGCTATGGGCTGGCTGGATGCGCCAGTGTCCGGTGGCGTCGCAGGTGCCGAAGCAGGAAGCCTGGCAATCATGGTCGGTGGTGAGTCGGCGGACGTTGAGCGGATTCGCCCGGTGTTGCAGAACCTTGGCCAGCGGGTGACGCACATGGGACCCGTCGGCGCGGGGCAGGTGACCAAGGCCTGTAATCAGATGATCGTGGCCTGCAATGCCTTGGTAATTGCCGAGGTGGTGGCGCTGGCCGAGCGTTCAGGCGTGGATGCGAGCCTGTTGGCTGAAGCCTTGAGTGGTGGGTTTGCCGACTCCAGGCCTTTGCAGATTCTGGCTCCGCAAATGGCTGAAAGCCGTTTTGAGCCGATCAAGTGGCACGTGCGAACCCTGCTCAAGGATCTGGATGGCGCGGTAAAGTTTTCCCGCGAGCAGGGTTCGGCGACACCGATCAGTGGACTGGCCGCCCAGTTGATGCGCTTGCATGGAGGTCAGGGCTATCTGGAAAAAGATCCTGCGACATTGATTCATCTGTATCGCGAGCCAGGCTCAAAGGGTTGAGGCTGTGAGCCTGTTTTCGCCGGTTGATTTCGTTCAGGACCGGTTGCAGTTGGGCCAACGGCACCGGGTGGCTGAGCAGGTAGCCCTGGACGAAATCGCAGCCGAAGCGCTCGAGGAACTGGTACTGCTCCAGCGTCTCGACGCCTTCGGTGACCACGGTTAACTGCAGGGTATGGGCCATGACGATAATGGCGTGGATGATCTCCATGTCCTGGGTGGAGCAGGGGGTGTCCTGGATGAACGAACGGTCGATTTTCAGGGTGTTCAACGGCAAGCGCTTGAGATAGGCGAGGGACGAGTAGCCGGTGCCAAAATCGTCGATTGACAGTGAAACCCCCAGCGCCCGAATCTGCCGCATCAGCGCCTGGGTGTTGGCGATATTGCCCATCAGTGCATTTTCGGTGACTTCCAGCTCCAGGCGTTGGGGGGCCACGCCGGCTGAGCGTAATGCGCTGTTGATTTCGTTGGCGAGTTCTTCGCGCCCCAGGCTCAGTGGCGAGCAATTGACTGCGATGTTCATTGTTTCGTGGCCATTGCGCAACAGATCGCCGAGATCCTCGCACGCCTTGCGCAGCACCCAGTTATCGAGCTCGGCGATCAGGCCGTTGGCTTCGGCAATGGCAATGAAGCGATCCGGAGCCAGTAGGCCGTGCACCGGATGCTGCCAGCGAATCAGCGCTTCGAGCTTGGTCACCCGGCCGGCTTTCAGGTCGAAGATAGGCTGGTAATGCAGCACTAGCCCGCTGTCATCGTGCAGTGCATTGCGCAGTTCTTCTTCAAGCTGCAATTCCATCGTGGCCCTGGTTTTCAGGTTGCTGCTGAAAAAGTGCAGGCCATTGCGGCCGTTGCCTTTGGATTGGTAGAGCGCCAGGTCGGCGTTTTTCAGGAGCTCTTCGCAGGTCTTGCCGTCTTCAGGAAACAGGCTGATGCCAATACTGGTGGTCATGACCATGTGTCGGCCAGCCAGCTCGATGGGGTCCTTCATTTTTTGCATGATGCGCTGGGCCATGTGCCGCGCTTCCTCGCGATCGTGCAGGTTGATGAGAATACAGAACTCATCGCCGCCAAACCGCGCCACCACGTCTTCGTGGCTACGGGTCGAAGCCTTGATGTGGCCGGCGATGACTTTCAGCAACTCGTCGCCGGCATCATGGCCCAGGCTGTCGTTGATGCGCTTGAAGTGATCGATATCCAGAAACATGATCGCCAGCATGCCGCCATGGGCGCTTTTCTCGATGAGTTTTTCGGCGAAGATCTGATTGAAGCCGCGACGGTTGATCAGGTTGGTCAGGGCATCGTAGTGCGCCACCTGCTGCAGCGACACGCGCGCCTGATCCAACTGGCCGAGCAATGCATTGACCCGGCGCAGGTCGTGTTCTTTGTGTTGCAGCTTTTTGTCGGCCAAGGCCGCGCTGATGCTGCTGCCGATCACCAGCAGGGCAATGACGGCAATGGTCAGCCCAAGTTGCATGTGGTCGTTGTTCACCGATTGCAGCGTTGGTGAGCCAGCGGGCAGCACCAGGCTCATGGACCACATGCCGGTGAAGTGTATGCTGACCATGCCTGCGCCCAGCAACAGGCTGGTGGTGTATTTGAGCAATTGATGGAATACGCCGTTGCCGTTGCGCAGGCAGTGGGAAAGCAGCAAGACGACGGCACTGGTCACGATGGCGATCGCGATCGACAACGCGAACAGCATTGGCTGGTAGTACATCTGGGCATCGGAGCGCATGGCGGCCATGCCCACGTAATGCATGGCGCAGATACCCAGGCCGATGCCGATGGAGGCCTTCATGTACTGCCAGGGATGTAGCTGGAGATCACTGAGGGTATCCATGGCCAGGAAGGCGGCAAGAAAGGCAATCAGCAGGGACATCAGGGTGATCGACAGCTCGTAGTGGAAGTCGATGGGGGGGTGAAACGCCAGCATGGCGATGAAATGCATCGCCCAGATTCCGCCCGCCAGGCAGGAAGTACCGACCCAGCGCCAGCGTCGTCGAGAGGCCGGGGTTTCGGCATGGCCAACGCGTTCGGCCATGTCCAGCGTGGCAAAGCAGGCAGCGCAGGCAACCAGATAGGCCAGCAGCACCAGAACCGTGTTATGACCACTGTTGAGTACAACCTGTGCACTGCTCTCTGGCAGTTCGGTCATGAAATGCAAGCCAAGCCACTCCATAGCACATCCCGTCTCTGAGTCATCCTGCCTGCGCCATGAACGCTGGCGAATGCATGGAGTATAGAGGTCATGCACGGTGCGCAAGCGATAGTGGCACATTGGCCCAAATGATTTTGTAATGGGTTTTAGAGCGATTGGACATAAATTGATTCATGCGCCAGGCCGGGCGCGATGAGTGGGTATCAGCCAGGCGAATAATGACAGACAGGTATCTTGCAGCTGACTAGATTGCAGGTTCCGGGCTCGAATGCTGCCGGCAATGAAGCCCCTATAACAATAAACGAGACGGACCCATGCAGAACTCGACCCAAGCGGCGAATGCCTGGCGCATTCTGTTCCTGCTGTTCCTTGCCAATCTGTTCAACTTTTTCGATCGCACCATTCCGTCCATTATCATCGAGCCGATCCGCATGGAATGGCACTTGAGCGACTTTCAGCTGGGGATCATCGGTACCGCATTCACTATCGTCTATGCCATTGCCGGTCTGCCCTTGGGGCGAATGGCCGATACCGGCTCGCGTAGCAAGCTGATGGGCTGGGGGCTGGCGGTGTGGAGTGGGCTGACGGCGGTTAACGGCCTGGTGGGAAGTTTCTGGAGTTTCCTGATTGTGCGCATGGGAGTCGGCATTGGTGAGGCCAGTTACGCGCCGGCTGCCAACTCATTGATCGGCGACCTGTTCCCGGCGCACCGGCGGGCACGGGCCATGGGCATCTTCATGCTTGGGCTGCCATTGGGGCTGTTGCTGGCGTTCTTTACCATCGGCTGGATGGTCAAGGCGTTCGACAGCTGGCGCGCGCCATTTTTCATCGCGGCGGTGCCGGGCCTGATGCTCGCGGTGTTCATGTTCTTCATCAAGGAGCCCAAGCGCGGTGCCGCGGAAACCGTGCACGTATCCCAGGAACCTGTGGATCGGCCGATTCGTCGGGTGCTGGCGATTCCGACCTTTCTCTGGTTGGTGATGGCGGGCTTGTGTTTCAACTTTGCCACCTATGCCTGTAACTCGTTTCTGGTGCCAATGCTGCAACGCTACTTCCAGTTGCCATTGCAGGATGCGGCAGTGGCCACGGGGATGATTGTGGGCGTTACCGGGTTGTTCGGCTTGACCCTGGGCGGCTGGGTGGCCGACAGGATTCACCAGCGAGTGGCCAATGGCCGGTTACTGTTTGCCGCCTTCAGCCTGGTCATCTCGACGCTGTGCACGGCCTGGGCGCTGCATGCCGGGCGTATTGAAATCGGTGTGTTCGTGGCCGTGTTCAGCCTTGGCTGGTTGTTTGCGTACAACTTCTATACCTGCGTCTACACGGCGATTCAGGATGTGGTCGAGCCGCGTCTGCGTGCGACGGCGATGGCCTTGTTCTTTGCCGGGCTGTACCTGTTGGGCGGCGGATTGGGGCCGGGCAGATGAGCGAAGCATTCAAGGCCGTCGGCCTGCACGATGCGATGTACCTGATCCCGGTGGCGTTGTTGCTGACGATGGTGTTTCTGGTCCTGGCGGCGCGTTGCTTTGTACGCGATGCCAAGCGGATGAAAGAAGGACTGGGGGCGGTGGTTGAGCCTGAGGGTTCAGCCGCGATTGCCTGATCGCCTTAGCGGGCAAGTTCACCAGCCCGTGCAGAGGGCATCAGCAACATCACAATAAACAAGCAGACAAAAAAAGGCCCGCATCGCTGCGGGCCTTTCGTTTGGCGGGGCGGGGGAGGGGTTAACCCGCTACCAGCACCCTGATCGCTTCCAGTCGCAGTGCGGCTTTGTCGAGCATGGCCAGGCCTTGCTCGCGCTGCTGGCGCAGGGCAACCAGTTCGCTGTCGCGCACGGTCGGGTTGACCGCTTGCAACGCGGTCAGGCGCGCCAGTTCTTCTTCGGTATCGGCAGCCAGGCGGCGTTGCGCTTCGGCCACGCGTTCGGCGTGACGTGGCGTGATCTTCTCTTCGCCTGCGTTGATCCGTGGCGTCAGTTGGTCGCGCTGGGCCTGGATGAACTTGTTGGCGCTGGCACGAGGCACGCTTTCGAGTTGATCGTTCAGGGTCTCGAAGGACACGCGGGACGACAGATCGTTGCCGTTGGTATCCAGCAGGCAGCGCAAGGCCGCCGGTGGCAGGTAACGACCCAACTGCAGCGAGCGCGGGGCAACCACTTCACTGACGTAGAGCAGTTCCAGCAACACGGTACCGGGCTTGAGTGCCTTGTTCTTGATCAGCGCGACGGCGGTGTTGCCCATCGAGCCGGACAACACCAGGTCCATGCCACCCTGAACCATCGGGTGCTCCCAGGTGATGAACTGCATGTCTTCGCGAGACAGTGCCTGGTTGCGGTCGTAGGTGATGGTCACGCCTTCGTCGTCACCCAGCGGGAAGCTGGCGTCGAGCATTTTCTCGCTCGGCTTGAGGATCAGGGCGTTTTCCGAGTGGTCCTCACTGTCGATGCCGAAGGCGTCGAACAGGGTTTCCATATAGATCGGCAGGGCGAACTGATCATCCTGCTCAAGGATCGCTTCAACCAGGGCATCGCCTTCGCCGGTGCCACCGGAGTTGAGCTCCAGCAGGCGGTCGCGGCCGCTGTGCAATTCCGCTTCCAGGCTTTCGCGGGTCGCGCGGGCCTCGTCGATCAGCGCTTGCCAGTCGCTGTCATCGGCTTCTTCGAGCAGCGGCAGCAGGCGCGGGCCGAACTGATGCTGCAAGGCGTTGCCGGTCGGGCAGGTATTGAGGAAGGCGTTCAGCGCTTCGTGATACCACTGGAACAGACGCTCTTGCGGGCTGGTTTCCAGGTATGGCACGTGCAATTCGATCACGTGCTTCTGGCCGATCCGGTCGAGACGGCCGATCCGCTGTTCCAGCAGGTCAGGGTGCGAAGGCAGGTCGAACAGCACCAGATGGTGGGAGAACTGGAAGTTGCGACCTTCACTGCCGATTTCCGAGCAGATCAGTACCTGGGCGCCGAACTCTTCGTCCGCAAAATAAGCGGCTGCGCGGTCACGCTCCAGGATGTTCATGCCTTCGTGGAACACGGTGGCCGGGATGCCCGAACGCACGCGCAGGGCGTCCTCCAGGTCCATCGCGGTTTCGGCGTGGGCGCAGATCACCAGCACTTTGGTGCGCTTGAGCATCTTCAGCTGGTCGATCAGCCACTCGACGCGCGGATCAAACTTCCACCAGCGCTCTTCTTCGCTGGCATCCGGCTGGGCCTGGAAGCTGACTTCCGGGTACAGCTCGGCATGTTCGCCCAGCGGCAGTTCGAGGTATTCGTCGGGGCACGGCAACGGGTACGGATGCAGCTTGCGCTCCGGGAAACCCTGCACGGCGGCGCGGGTGTTGCGGAACAGCACACGGCCGGTGCCATGGCGATCGAGCAGTTCGCGAACCAGGCGCGCACTGGCCTCGGCGTCGCCATCGTTGACGGCAGTCAGCAGCGCTTCGCCTTCGTCACCCAGGAAACCGTGGATGGTTTTATGTGCGGCCGGGGACAGGCGACCTTGGTCCATCAGCTCCTGGACGGCTTCGGCCACCGGGCGATAGTTCTCGCTCTCGGCACGGAAGGCGTTCAGGTCATGGAAACGGTTGGGATCGAGCAGGCGCAAACGCGCGAAGTGGCTGTCCTGCCCCAGTTGTTCCGGGGTGGCGGTCAGCAGCAGCACGCCGGGGATGGTCTCGGCCAGTTGCTCGACCAGCGAGTACTCCGGGCTGACCTGGTCTTCGTGCCACACCAGGTGGTGGGCTTCGTCGACTACCATCAGGTCCCAGCCGGCCGCGAACAGCGCGTCCTGGGCCTTCTCGTCGTCCACCAGCCACTCCAGCGCAACCAGCGCGAGCTGGGTGTCTTCGAACGGGTTGCCGGCATCGCTTTCGATGAAGCGCTCTTCGTCGAACAACGCAACCTGCAGGTTGAAACGGCGACGCATCTCCACCAGCCACTGGTGCTGGAGGTTTTCCGGCACCAGGATCAGCACGCGGTTGGCGCGACCGGAGAGCAGTTGGCGATGGATTACCAGGCCGGCTTCGATGGTTTTACCCAAGCCGACTTCGTCCGCCAGCAGTACCCGTGGCGCGATACGGTCAGCGACTTCACGGGCAATGTGCAACTGGTGGGCGATCGGTTGCGCACGTACGCCACCCAGGCCCCAGAGTGAGGATTGCAACTGGCGGCTGGTGTGTTCCAGGGTGTGGTAACGCAGCGAGAACCAGGCCAGCGGATCGATTTGCCCGGCGAACAGACGGTCGCTGGCCAGACGGAACTGGATGAAGTTCGAGAGTTGGGTTTCAGGCAGGGTCACCGCTTCGTTCTGCGCGTTGAGCCCGTGGTAGACCAGCAGGCCGTCGACGTCGTCGACTTCGCGCACGGTCATCTTCCAGCCTTCGAAGTGAGTGATGGTGTCGCCCGGCGAAAACCTCACGCGGGTGAGGGGCGCATTCCGTAGCGCATACTGACGAGTGTCGCCAGTGGCCGGGTAGAGCACGGTCAGCAAGCGACCGTCCTGTGCCAGAACGGTGCCTAAACCTAGCTCGGCTTCGCTGTCACTAATCCAGCGTTGCCCCGGTTGATACTGCTGCGCCATGCTGCCTGACTCCCGCCTTGAAAAAGCCGACTATCTTAACGGATCACTGCCTTCAGAGCCAAAGGACTCTCATAAAAACTACTAGTCTTACGGTAGCGCATCGAAGCGAATGGACATAAAGAGTGGCAACCGGCTCACAAGTTTGCGACCGATGGCTCAAGTCGTGACCCCAACAGCCGACAGCTTGCCCACAGGAGACCCTAAACATGCTGCCACCGATGCTTCCCTTGAGCGCCGTGCCGATCACCTCTCAGCAGGACCCGATCCGCCCGAAGCCGGACATTGCGCCGGTGGTGCCGGTGCAGGCGAGTTCCAGTGAAAGCACCATCGACTTGCAAAAGCACGATGGCGAGGAGTCGGCGCTGTTGTTGCGCGAAGAGCAGCGTCGCCAGCAGGCGCGCGACAAGCGTCGCCGCGAAGCCGAGGACGACCCGCAGGCACATCTGGCGGTCCCGGGCGATGAGTTGAATGCCGACAATACGGTGCCCGTGGTGCCGTTGATGGACGAATCGCCACGCCAGGGGGTGTGGGTCGACATCGAGGTCTGAAACCTGCACCTTTTTTGTTGTGCCTTGCAGGTGGCTGGTCTTCGTCGGTTTTTGACCGCATTATTGGCGAACCTTGAGCGGGCAGGGTGACGATGGTCGCCGCGCTACGCCTGTATTGAACCTGAAGATGTAAGCCACGCCATGAGCCAAGACGACAAGCTGATCGACCTCAACACCGAGCGTGCCAAGCGCGTGCATGACCTCAATGAAAAACGCCTGAACGAAGTACGCCAGGCGTTCGAGCAGGCCATGCCCTTGGGCAAGCCCAAGAAAAAGCCGAAAAACAAACCGAAAAAGCGTTGAACCACCTGGATTCGTTGATTCAGGTCAGTTATTTCCCCTCCTTTACGCCCAGTCTTGGGCGGCATTGATCCCGGTCAATTTTCTCCTGTGCCTGATTGGTTAACTTAGACCCATCGCAACGAGGCAAACGCAGGAGGCCAGTCATGTTTTTCGACAATGTGGTGATCGCCGGAGTGCTGACAGTCGGCCTCATGGTTCTGTTTTTTGCCGGGTTTGGTTTCTTTATCTGGAAAGATGCACATAAGCGCAAAAAGCCTTAGGTCTTTCTGGAAGCACGAGCACGCAAGGCATTTTGGGCAACTTCGGTTGCCCTTTTTTTTGCCTGCGATTTTTGGGGGCGGGAACAGTCTTGCTCACATAGACTGTGGCGAGCGAGCTTGCTCGCGCTGGGCTGCGCAGCAGCCCCAAAACCGGTCGCCGGGTTTTGTCTGAATGCCTGCAATAGTCTTGTCGGGGGCGCTTCGCACCCCAGCGCGAGCAAGCTCGCTCGCCACAGGGTAGGGGTCATGTCTGCTATGCGTTACTCAAATCGTCATCCATAAAAAAGGCGCGACCTCCGGGGAGGGCGCGCCTTTTTTGTGCGGCTGTAAATCAGCTGCCCAGTGCCTTCGATGCCAGCCAGAACAGGCCGGCCGAGAGAGCCACTGTCGCCGGTAGGGTCAGGACCCAGGCCAGCAGGATGGTCTTAACGGTGCCGCCTTGCAGGCCGCTTTTGTTCGCGACCATGGTCCCGGCTACACCCGAGGACAGCACGTGGGTGGTCGATACCGGCAGGCTGAAGATGTTCGCCATGCCGATCATGCACGCCGCGGTGATCTGTGCCGACATGCCCTGTGCGTAGGTCATGCCTTGTTTGCCGATCTTCTCGCCGATGGTCAGTACCACGCGTTTCCAGCCAACCATGGTACCCAGGCCAAGAGCGAGGGCGACGGCCAGGATTACCCAGAACGGGGCATATTCGGTCGTGGCGGTCAGGTCTTTGCGCAGCTTGTCCAGGTCGGCCTTTTCACGGGCGTCCAGGTGAGGCAGCTTGCTGACTTTCTTTGCCGTGTCGTCAAGGCAGAGCAGATAGCGACGGACTTCGATGCGGCTTTCCTGCGGCAGCGAATGGTAGTCGGATACACCTTTGAGAGTGCTCAGCAGCGCGTTGATGGTCGGTTCGGTCTGTTGCGGGTTGCAACGGAACTTCTCCGGCAGATCATCCTTCACACCTTTGCCCAGGGCCAGGAACTCACCCAGGGTTTCGTGATTGCGCTGGTAGAACTGGTTCAGGTGCAAGGTGGCGTCGCGAGTCCGCTCGATCTGGTAGGTCGTGCTGTTCAGGTTGAGTACGAACTGCGCCGGTACGATACCGATCAGTACCAGCATGATCAGGCCGATGCCTTTCTGGCCATCGTTGGAGCCGTGCACAAAGCTCACCGCCATCGCCGAGATCACCAGGACCAGACGGTTCCAGAACGGTGGGTGCTTCTTGTCGTCAATCTTGCGGCGCTGGTCCGGTGTCTTGTGCATCTTGGACAGGGGACGCCACCACTTGAGGCCAAGCAACACCAGGGCGGCAACGGCGAAACCGGCCATTGGCGAGACCACCAGCGAGGCGCCGATATCGATAGCTTTCTGCCAGTTAACACCGTCAACCAGTGGAATGTCGTTGATCAGGGCGTTCGCCAGGCCCACGCCCAGGATCGAACCGATCAGGGTGTGAGAGCTGGAAGCCGGGATACCGAAGTACCAGGTGCCCAGGTTCCAGGTGATGGCCGCAGCCAGCAACGAGAACACCATCGCCAGCCCGTGGCCGGTGTTCACATTGATCAACAGTTCTACCGGCAGCAAATGGACGATGGCATACGCCACGCCGACACCGCCCAGCAACACGCCAAGAAAGTTGAATACACCGGAAAAGAATACCGCCAGGTGGGGCGGCATGGCTTTGGTGTAGATAACAGTGGCAACCGCGTTAGCGGTGTCATGAAAGCCGTTGATGAACTCGAAGGCGAGGACAAAGGCCAGGGCGAGCAAGAGGCTCACAAGCACCCAAGCATCCAGTCCGCTGAATAAATCGATCATGAAGGTTTTCTGACCCGGTCATAAGGGGGCGCGATTATGCCAGAAAAGACAGGTAATCAATGCACTTGCTGCTCATCGGTAACATTCTTCAGTGGTTTTGTTTGTAACAAGACCTTAAGACCTAGCGCCGCCGTAGGTTTTCCAAGTCATTGATTTCATTGGGCCTAACGCGAGTTGGCCGACAGCACGCGGCTTCGGCGGGCAGCGAAAAACGCGGTATGAAATATCTGAAAGGAAGGTCAAGCCAGCACCCATCACCTCATCCGAAGGGGGGATGAGGTTGCCATCGCCTGCTTGTGGAGGGCGAATATCGAACACGGAACCTTTCAGTTCATGGCTGAAAGGATGCAGGTCCTGAAAGACTCAAGCCGACGAGACTAGGGCTCTTCGGCCTTGAGTTCTTGTTCCATCTTTTGCAATTCCTGGGTGAATGCCTGATCACGAATGCTGGCGCGTTTACGCCAGGGTTTGCGTTCCGGTTCGGGCTGGGCGGCGTAGGTGGTGACTTCCCCGCCGTAAACTTCCTTGTAGCGTTGTTCCTGGCGCTCAAGTTCCGCGCGCAGTTCGTCTTTCGTCACGGTTATACCTGATTCAAGTTGAAATGAACCCTGGTGAAACGCACGGCATGGGAGCTGTTGATTGCGGGCGTCATCATGACGGAGTCCACGAGGATCCTTGAGTCATGACGGCGCGCTGCTGACAGCATCGTTGTTGCAGGCGGCCACAGCACCAGAGAAGAATCACTGATGTAGCTTCAGTCTTATTGTTTCCTGCGAGCGCATTGTCTGCCCATTCGAAATGAGCGCCAGGCGCTTGCCAAGGGTAGTGGCAGTCAAGCCAGTGTTACCCGAGTGGTTGGCTTTCGTTAATTGAAAGAAAACCAGCTCACCACTGTGGCTATTATAGCGGCCAGGCAGCGAATGACTATCTCCAATAAGTTAAAAGTGTCTCGGATCGCTCAAGTGTTTTTTACTCGCGCTTATGTTGAATGAGTAAACAGTGGGTAATGTCTTTATGGGCTTTTTCCCTGACGCCATTAACAAGTCGGTTATGTTTGTACTCTGGCGCCAGGTTTGTCGGCGCAGTGCAACGGTGAAACCGTCTTGTCTGGAAAGGACCTGGGACGGCTCGTCAGGGTGGTGCTGGTTCACGGTGTTCCAGGCGTTCAGCGGTACCGGGTTGATTGCGATTATCGGCTGATGGTTCGATAATCGCCCAAAGTTGACTGCCTGTGGCTTGTGCCAAGGTCTGCGGCAGCCTGTAATAGCTGACGAACTCTGGGGAACGACCTGAATGAACGATCAATTGCGTAACTCCTTTGCTTCCGTCGCGCCGCCGATCGTCGCTTCGCCTGCCAAGCGGATCCAGGCGTTCACGGGTGATCCGGACTTCATGACATCGCTGGCCCGTGGCCTTGCGGTGGTGCAGGCTTTCCAGGAGCGCAAGCGGCACCTGACCATCGCGCAGATCAGCCACCGCACGGAAATTCCCCGCGCCGCGGTGCGTCGTTGCCTGCACACGCTGATCAAGCTCGGCTATGCCACCACCGATGGCCGCACCTATTCATTGCTGCCCAAGGTCCTGACCCTGGGCCATGCCTACCTGTCCTCGACCCCATTGGCCGTCTCGGCCCAGCCTTATCTGGACCGCATGAGCGAGCAATTGCACGAGGCTTGCAACATGGCCACGCTCGAAGGTAATGACATTTTGTACATTGCCCGTTCGGCGACCACCCAGAGGCTGATTTCCGTCGACCTGTCGGTTGGGGGGCGCCTGCCGGCTTATTGCACGTCCATGGGGCGGATTCTGCTGGCAGCGCTGGATGACGCATCGCTGCGCGAATACCTCGACCACGCCGACCTGCAAGCCAAGACCAGCCGTACCCTGCATACACCCGAGGCCTTGCTCGAGTGTTTGCAAGAGGTCCGCCAGCAGGGCTGGTGCATTGTCGACCAGGAACTGGAACAGGGCCTGCGTTCGATTGCCGTCCCGGTCTACGATGCGTCCGGCCAGGTACTGGCGGCGCTCAATGTGAGCACGCATGCCGGGCGTGTCAGTCGCAACGAACTGGAGCAGCGCTTTCTCCCCGGCTTACTGAATGCCAGCCGTGAGCTGAGTGCCCAGTTGTTTGCTTAAGCTGTTCGATAAACGCACAGAGTCGCGCTTGCTCAATTGACGCTGTTTCGCCTGCTTCATTAATGTCGCGCCAGCGCCATCCGGTGTCATGGGACTCAAGCCTGGCATCGGGCGGCGACCCAATAATAATGAAGAGGCCCCCTCATGCGCATGTCCCCAGCCTGTCACCGCACTCTCCGACCCGGCCATTGCCGCCCGGCCCACTGAGCCCGGTACCGTCCGTTTTTTTCGATGGCTGGCATTTGCCGGCCTGCGTCTGCCTGCGTTTCTTGCGTGGAATAACCATAATGAGCCAGTCTCAGTCTGCTGTCGGTAACTGCCTCGATGTGCAGTCCTTTATCAATGCCCAACCGCTGTCGCGCTATCAATGGCGAGTGGTGATCCTGTGCTTCCTAATTGTCTTTCTCGATGGCCTGGACACGGCGGCCATGGGCTTTATCGCGCCTGCCTTGTCCCAGGACTGGGGCATCGATCGCGCCAGCCTGGGGCCGGTGATGAGTGCCGCCTTGATCGGCATGGTCTTCGGCGCCCTGGGCTCCGGTCCCTTGGCGGATCGCTTCGGACGTAAAGTCGTACTGGTCGGTGCGGTGCTGGTGTTCGGTGCCTTCAGCCTGGCGTCGGCCTATAGCAGTAACGTCGAACAATTGCTGGTGTTGCGCTTCCTGACCGGCCTGGGCCTGGGCGCGGGCATGCCGAATGCCACCACGCTGTTGTCGGAATACACCCCCGAGCGCAAGAAATCCCTGCTGGTGACCAGCATGTTCTGCGGTTTCAACCTGGGCATGGCGGGGGGCGGTTTTATATCCGCCAAGCTGATCCCGGCATTCGGCTGGCACAGCCTGTTACTGATTGGCGGCATTTTGCCTTTGATCCTGGCGGTGGTGCTGTTGTTCTGGTTGCCGGAGTCGGCACGCTATCTGGTGGTGCGCAATCGCGGTACCGACAAAGTGCGCAAAGCACTGGCACCGATTGACCCTGCCGTCGTGGCGCAGGCATCGAGCTTCAGCGTGCCGGAACAAAAAACCGTCAGGGCCCGCAACGTGTTCGCGGTGATTTTCTCCGGCACTTACAGCGTCGGTACGCTGCTGCTATGGCTGACCTATTTCATGGGGCTGGTGATCGTGTACCTGCTGACCAGTTGGTTGCCGACGCTGATGCGTGACAGTGGCGCGAGCATGGAGCAGGCGGCGTTCATCGGTGCGCTGTTCCAGTTCGGCGGGGTATTGAGTGCGGTAGGGGTTGGCTGGGCGATGGACCGGTTCAATCCGCACAAGGTCATCGGCATCTTCTATCTGCTGGCGGGGGTATTTGCCTACGCGGTTGGGCAAAGCCTGGGCAGCATCACCGTGCTTGCGACGTTGGTATTGGTAGCCGGGATGTGCGTCAACGGCGCGCAATCGGCGATGCCGTCACTGGCGGCGCGTTTCTACCCGACTCAAGGCCGGGCCACGGGGGTGTCGTGGATGCTGGGAATTGGCCGCTTTGGCGCGATTCTCGGCGCCTGGATGGGCGCGACCTTGCTGGGGCTGGGCTGGAACTTCGAGCAGGTGCTGACAGCGCTGGTGATCCCGGCGGCCCTGGCGACAACGGCGGTGGTGATCAAGGGCATGGTCAGCCATGCGGATGCGACCTGAGCCGGACTTTTTGTGAATGGACTGGCCGTTTCGCCGGTAAGTCCGTTCCTGCACGGGGATCGGTAGGCAGGTAACAATATGTTCGATAAACGAACACTTAGTCGATTATCGGATTGTTTGGGTTTTTTTCACGGCTTAACCTTCAGGCAATCCGGCGCTGCCTATCGCGCCTTGTCCTCCACGTCGGTTTACTGATACTCGGGAGTCCACCCCCATGGCTGCAATCCTTTCGCTGCACGACGCAGTGAAGCAATTCGTGAATGACGGCGACACAGTCGCGCTCGAAGGCTTCACTCACTTGATTCCCACCGCAGCGGGTCATGAAATCATTCGTCAGGGCAAGAAAGACCTGACACTGGTGCGGATGACCCCCGACCTGGTCTACGACCAGTTGATCGGTGCCGGTTGCGCTCGCAAGCTGATTTTCTCCTGGGGCGGTAACCCGGGCGTGGGTTCGCTGCACCGCCTGCGCGATGCGGTCGAGAAGCAGTGGCCGCACCCGCTGGAGATCGAAGAACACAGTCATGCCGACCTGGCCAATGCCTACGTCGCTGGCGCCTCGGGCCTGCCATTCGCGGTACTGCGGGCCTACGCCGGTTCAGACTTGCCCAAGGTCAACCCGCTGATCAAGAGCGTCACTTGCCCGTTCACCGGTGAAGTATTGGCGGCAGTGCCGTCGGTGCGTCCGGATGTGACGGTGATTCACGCGCAGAAAGCCGACCGTCGGGGCAACGTTCTGCTCTGGGGCATTCTTGGCGTACAGAAGGAGGCAGCGTTGGCGGCCAAGCGCTGCATCGTCACCGTCGAAGAGATCGTCGACGACCTCAATGCCCCGATGAATGCCTGTGTACTGCCGACCTGGGCCCTGAGCGCGGTTTGCCACGTGCCTGGTGGTGCGCACCCGTCCTACGCTCACGGTTACACCGAGCGCGACAACCGTTTTTATCAAGCCTGGGACCCGATCGCCCGCGACCGCGAAACCTTCACCGCGTGGATTAACGAATACATCCACGGCAGTGCTGATTTCAATGAATTCCAGGCCAAGCTGGCCCGTGCTTCGGAGGCCCAATAATGACTTACTCCACCAATGAAATGATGACGGTGGCCGCCGCGCGCCGCCTGAAGAACGGTTCGGTGTGCTTCGTTGGCATCGGCCTGCCTTCCAAAGCGGCCAACCTGGCCCGCCTGACGTCCTCGCCGGATGTGGTGCTGATTTACGAATCGGGGCCGATCGGTGCCAAGCCGAGCGTATTGCCGCTGTCCATCGGCGACGGCGAACTGGCCGAGACCGCTGATACCGTGGTGCCGACCGGCGAGATCTTTCGCTACTGGCTGCAGGGCGGGCGCATTGACGTCGGTTTCCTCGGCGCGGCCCAGGTCGACCGTTTCGGTAACATCAACACCACGGTGGTCGGTGACTACCATCAGCCCAAAGTGCGCCTGCCGGGTGCGGGTGGTGCGCCGGAGATCGCCGGTTCGGCAAAGAGCGTGCTGATCATTCTCAAGCAGTCGGCCCGTTCGTTCGTCGACAAGCTCGATTTCATCACTTCGGTCGGTCATGGCGAGGGCGGTGATTCACGCCAGCGCCTGGGGCTGCCCGGTGCCGGCCCGGTCGGGATCATCACCGACCTGTGCATCATGGAACCGGAAGCCGGCACCCATGAATTCGTAGTCACGGCGTTGCACCCGGGGGTGACCCGCGAGCAAGTGATCGCCGCCACCGGTTGGGCCATCCGTTTTGCCGAGCAGGTGCAGCAGACAGCGGCGCCGACCGAGGTTGAATTGGTTGCGCTGCGCGATCTGGAAGCACGCACCGCCGCCGCCCACGGCCAGGCACCAGGAGAAGCATGATGCGCGAGGTGTATATCTGCGACGCGATTCGCACCCCCATCGGCCGTTTTGGCGGTGGCTTGTCAGCGGTCCGCGCCGATGACCTGGCCGCGGTGCCGATCAAGGCACTGATGGCGCGTAATCCAGGCGTTGACTGGAACGCAGTGGATGAGGTGTTCCTCGGCTGTGCCAACCAGGCCGGCGAAGACAACCGCAACGTCGCGCGCATGGCGTTGCTGTTGGCCGGCTTGCCGCACAGCATTCCCGGGGTCACCCTCAACCGCCTGTGTGCTTCGGGCATGGACGCGATCGGTACCGCGTTCCGGGCCATTGCCAGTGGCGAAATGGAGCTGGCGATTGCCGGTGGCGTCGAGTCGATGTCCCGCGCCCCGTTCGTGATGGGCAAGGCAGATGCGGCGTTTTCGCGCAACATGAAGCTGGAAGACACCACCATCGGCTGGCGCTTCATCAACCCTTTGATGAAAGCCCAGTACGGCGTCGATGCGATGCCTCAGACCGCTGACAACGTGGCGGACGATTATGGGATTTCCCGCGCGGATCAGGACGCCTTTGCCCTGCGCAGCCAGCAACGCACGGCCGTCGCGCAAGCGGCGGGTTACTTCGCTGAAGAAATCGTCCCGGTACGCATTGCTCACAAGAAGGGTGAGAGTGTGGTCGAGCAGGACGAACATCCGCGAGCGGACACGACTCTGGAAACCCTGGGCAAGCTCAAGCCGGTCAATGGCTCGGACAAGACCGTCACTGCCGGCAACGCTTCGGGCGTCAACGACGGCGCTGCGGCGCTGATCCTGGCTTCGGGCGACGCGGTGAAGAAGCACGGCCTGACCGCCCGGGCGAAAGTCCTGGGCATGGCCAGCGCCGGTGTTGCCCCCCGTGTCATGGGCATTGGCCCGGTACCGGCGGTGCGCAAGCTGGTCGAGCGCCTGGGTGTGGCGGTCAGTGATTTCGATGTGATCGAACTCAATGAGGCCTTTGCCAGCCAAGGGTTGGCGGTGTTGCGTGAGTTGGGGCTGGCCGATGACGCGGAGCAGGTCAACCCGAACGGTGGCGCCATCGCGCTGGGGCATCCGTTAGGCATGAGTGGTGCGCGGTTGGTGCTGACGGCACTGCACCAGTTGGAAAAGACCGGTGGCAAGAAAGGCCTGGCGACCATGTGTGTCGGCGTTGGCCAAGGTCTGGCGCTGGCGATCGAACGGGTCTGACGCCGCTGTGAACATCGAATAAGAATCGAGGACTGCTTCATGACTGACAAGCCTGGTTACCTTCGCCCGCAAGCGGGCACCCAGCCGGAGTATCTGCATCCGGCGTATCAATCGACGAACCTTCGTTCGCCGTCCAAACCACTGGTATTCCTACCGCATTCGCTGTCGGAAATCACCGGCCCGACCATCGGTGCCGAGTCCGTGAATGAGCAGGACAACGACCTGACGGCTCAGCATGCGGGGGCCCCCCTGGGTGAGCGGATCATCATTCACGGTCGTGTGCTGGACGAAAACGGCTTGCCGGTACCGGGGATCCTGGTGGAAATCTGGCAGGCCAATGCGGCCGGTCGCTATAACCATGCCCGTGACCTGCATGACGCGCCGCTGGACCCGAACTTCACCGGTACCGGCCGTACCGTCACCGATGCCAATGGTGCCTACCAGTTCCAGACGATCAAACCCGGTGCGTACCCTTGGGGCAACCACCACAATGCCTGGCGCCCGGCCCATATCCATTTTTCGCTGTTCGGGCCGAGCATTCTGACGCGCCTGGTGACCCAGATGTATTTCCCGGGCGACCCGTTGCTGGCCTATGACCCGATCTACAACTGCGTACCCGACACCCGTGCCAAAGAGCGCTTGATCGCCAGCTTCGACCTGGAAAAAACCATCCCTTCCCATGCCCTCGGTTATCGTTGGGACATCGTTTTGCGCGGCCGCGATGCCACGCCGATGGAGAAATAAGATGACGCTGACTGCAACGACGTCCCACACCGTAGGGCCGTACTACCACATTGGATTGACCTGGCTGAACCGTGAAAACCTGACCGTCGAACACACCCTTGGCGAGCGGGTAGTCATCACCGGGCAAGTGGTCGATGGCAATGGCGAGTTCGTCAACGATGCGATGCTGGAGGTTTGGCAGGCCAACGCCGCCGGCAAGTATGACCATCCCGAAGACGATCAGGACAAACCCCTGGATCCGAACTTCATGGGCTTCGGTCGAGTGCCGGTGGATGCCCAGGGGCGGTTCCGCTTCACCACGATCAAGCCGGGTACCGTGCCCGGACTCAAAGGCAGTACCCAGGCGCCCCATCTGGTGGTGCTGGTATTTGCCCGTGGCCTGGTCAAACACCTGCTCACCCGGATTTACTTCGAGGGCGAGCCGGCTAACGTCGCGGACCCGTTGCTCGAATGCGTACCGGCCGAGCGCCGCAGTACATTGCTGGCGAAGCAGGATGCGACAGGCGTATATCAGTGGAACGTGATCCTGCAAGGCACTGATGCCGAGACGGTGTTCTTCGACTACTGAGTGAAAGCGCTGTTGTGGGGAGGGAGCGGTACGTGACGGTAATGATGGTAGTCGCGTTCCTGTTCAGTTTGCGTTTACCAAAGCAGGCTGCGTACCTGCACCACGATCTTTAAGCTGTTGGCGCGCGCCTGCATCGGGCGCGCGCCGCGTAAGGAATCCCTATGCAACGACCGGGCAATCAACTGTTCGACGCCTATTTCACTGCCCTGACCATGCGTGAAGTGTTCAGCGATCAGGGGCGGGTGCAGGCCATGCTCGACTTCGAGGCGGCATTGGCCCGGGCTGAGGCGCGGGTCGGACTGATTCCACCGTCAGTCGTTGCCCCTATCGAAGCGGCTTGTCGGGCAGGGCTCTATGATTTTTCTGCCTTGGGCGAGGCGATTGTCTGCGCAGGCAATTCGGCCATTCCCCTGGTCAAGGCACTGGGCAAGCAGATCGCGGTGCATGACGCGGACGCTGAGCGGTATGTGCATCTGGGAGCCACCAGCCAGGACGTGATGGACAGTGGCCTGGTGCTGCAAGTGCGCAGCGCCTTGTGCCTGATCGAAGCCGACCTGGCACGCCTCGGCGCCGCGCTGGCGACCCAGGCCCGACGTCACATCGCCACGCCACTGGCCGGGCGCACCTGGCTGCAACATGCGACGCCGGTCACGCTGGGGATGAAAATCGCCGGCTGGCTGGGTGCGGTAACCCGTAGCCAGCAACGGCTGCAAGCCCTCAAGCCGCGGCTGTTGGTGCTGCAGTTCGGTGGCGCCAGTGGTACCCTGGCAGCCTTGGGCGAACAGGCGATGCCGATTGCCGAGGCGCTGGCTCAGGAGCTGCAACTGACCCTGCCGGAACAACCCTGGCATACCCAGCGTGACCGCCTGGTGGAGTTCGGCGCTGCCCTGGGATTGATTGCCGGCAGCCTCGGCAAGCTGGGTCGCGACATCAGCCTGTTGATGCAGACCGAAGTGGCGGAAGTATTCGAGCCTTCGGCTCCGGGCAAGGGCGGTTCCTCGACCATGCCGCACAAACGCAATCCGGTGGGCGCTGCGGTGCTGATCAGCGCGGCCACGCGCGTGCCCGGCCTGCTCTCGACCCTGTTCAGCGCCATGCCGCAAGAGCATGAGCGCAGCCTGGGGTTGTGGCATGCCGAGTGGGAAACCCTGCCGGAGATCTGCTGCCTGGTGTCCGGTGCCTTGCAGCAAGCGTTGCTGCTGGCCGAAGGTCTGGAGGTCGACACCCAGCGCATGGCCACAAACCTGGACTTGACCCAAGGGCTGGTCCTGGCGGAAGCGGTGAGTATCGTGCTGGCCCAACGCATCGGACGCGAGCAAGCGCATCACCTGCTGGAGCTGTGCTGCAAACGCGCCGTGACCGAGCAGCGACATCTGCGGACGGTGCTGGGGGATGAACCCCGGGTGACAGCCGAGCTGTCCGGGGCGCAACTCGATCAATTAATGAACCCTGCGCATTACCTCGGCCAGGCGAAAACCTGGGTCGAGCGTGCGTTGGCCGAACATCTGGCATTGATTGTCTGAAGGAGAATTTCCGTGGCATTTGTACCACTCGCCGATGGCGAACTGCACTACCAGCTCGACGGTCCAGAGCATGCGCCGGTATTGGTGTTGTCCAACTCCCTGGGCACCGACCTGCACATGTGGGACGCGCAGATTCCCGCGTTTGCCGAACACTTTCGGGTGTTGCGTTTCGACACACGCGGCCATGGCCGTTCGCTGGTCACTCCGGGCCCCTACAGCATCGAACAATTGGGGCGCGATGTGCTGGCCTTGCTGGATGCCTTGCACATCGAGCGCGCGCACTTTTGTGGCCTGTCCATGGGCGGCCTGATCGGTCAGTGGCTGGGGATCAACGCCAGCTCGCGCCTGCTCTCGCTGGTGGTGTGCAATACGGCGGCGAAAATTGGTGAGTCCTCGATCTGGGACCCGCGCATCGAAACCGTGTTGCGCGATGGCCCCGCGGCGATGGTAGCCCTGCGTGATGCCTCGATTGCCCGCTGGTTTACCCCGGACTTTTCCCAGGCGCATCCGGCGGTGGCCAAGCAGATCACTGACATGCTGGCGGCCACCTCGCCACAGGGTTACGCGGCCAACTGTGCTGCGGTTCGTGATGCCGATTTCAGTGAGCAACTGTCTTCGATCAAGGTGCCGCTGCTGGTGATCGCCGGTACCGAAGATGCGGTCACGCCGCCCTCGGGCAGCCACTTCATCCAGGAGCGCGTGCAGGGCGCGGAGTACGCCGAATTCTATGCCGCGCACCTGTCCAACGTTCAGGCCGGTAGTGCGTTCAGTGAGCGTGTGCTGACCTTTCTGTCAGGTCATTGAGGGGATATCCGTGGACGAGAAACAACGTTATGCCGACGGCATGCAAGTGCGTCGCGCGGTGCTGGGTGATGCCCATGTCGACCGCAGTCTCGAGACCCTGAACGAGTTCAATTCGGAGTTTCAGGAAATGATCACCCGGCATGCCTGGGGTGACATCTGGACCCGCCCGGGCTTGCCGCGGCACACCCGCAGCCTGGTGACCATCGCCATGCTGATCGGCATGAACCGTAACGAAGAGCTGAAGTTGCACCTGCGTGCGGCCGCGAACAATGGCGTCACCCGCGCCGAGATCAAGGAAGTGCTGATGCAGAGTGCGATCTACTGCGGCATTCCGGCAGCCAATGCGACCTTCCACCTGGCGGCATCGGTGTGGGACGAGCTGGGTGTCGAGTCCCGGGAGTAAGTGCGTACCGGCTCAATGGGGGTTGCGGCCCCAGATCCAGTTCCACGCCCCCGGTAAGCGCGCGGGCTCGTCCGAATTGCGCAGCGTGCGAGTCATGGCCGCACGCTGCAACGCCGTCGAATCATCGTAGAAGGGCTTGGCGTCTACGCGCACGCTTGTCTGTTGCGCACTGTCGAGCAGAATCTGCAGGTACTCCTCCATGTGCCGGGCCGTGTAGCGATTGAGGTCGTGAAAGGTCACCACCACCGGGATGACGCCATCCACGGTCGGCAACTCACCGTTGGCGATTCGTTCGCGGGTTTCCGACAGCTGCCGCACCAGATTGGCGCGCCTGCGGGGGCTGGCAGTGATGCCCCAGACCTTGCCGTCATTGGCGCTCAAGTCAGTCAGCAGCACTTGCAAGCCATGCTGTTGATAGGCGGCGAAGGTGCGTTTGTCATAACTCCAGAAGGGCGGACGGACCAGCGTCGGCGGTGTGCCGGTGAGCGACGCGATGTCGGCGCAGCCCCAGGTGAGCGCCTGCTCGAGTTCTTGTGGATCAAGGGAACGATGATTGGTGTGCCACGGCGTGGCAGTGTGGAAGCCCAGGATGTGGCCGGCCGCATGTTCACGGAGCATGGTTTTGCGACCCCGTTCGCTGCCACCGGCCCGTGGGGCCCGTGTCTGTACGAAGAACACCGCCTTGATGCCCGGTTGAATCGGGTTGTTGGCCAACACCTCGAGTATCGCACGTGACGGATTGGCCCAGCCGGATGCGCTGGGGCCATCGTCGAAGGTCAGCAGGAAACGGATCGGCGGTGATGCCTGTAAGCGCTGCTCGGTCTGCGGCGTCAGGGCGATCGGCGGGCCGATACAGCCACTGAGGCCGAGCGCAAGGGCGAGGGCAGACACAAAGCAGAGGATCGATTTCATAGTGTTGACGTGACCGGCGACAGATCAGGAAGGGGGCAACCTGTTGGCGCACAGTCATTTACCGCGCGCCAAGGCAGTCGTTCCCGGGAAAGTCCCCATAGGAACGTCACGACACTGAACGGTTCAGCAGGTCGAGGACATTATATCGAGTCAGAGCAGGCTGATGGGGTAGCTGATGATCACACGGTTTTCGTCGAACTCGTTGTTGCTGTAGTCCCGGCGCAGGGTCGAGTTGCGCCACCTGAGGTTGAGGTTTTTCAGGCTGCCGCTTTGTACCGTATAGCCGAGCTCACTCTCGCGGCCCCATTCCTTGCCATCGGTGACGGTTGCGGTGTGAACGTTGTCGCCGCTGATGTAGCGGTTCATCAGGGTCAGGCCGGGGAGGCCGACGGCGGCGAAGTTGTAGTCGTGGCGCAGTTGCCAGGACGTTTCCCTGGCGTTGTCGTAGCTTGAGTTGAAGCTGTCGTTGGCCAGCGTTCCACCACTGGTGCCGTTGACCCGCATCCACGCGCTGTCGCCGGTGAGCTTCTGCAAGCCGAGGTAGACAGTGCTGCCGCCGTATTTGGCCGAGAACATTCCGGACCAGGTCTTGTTGTCGAGATCACCGGCCCGGGCGCTGCCCTCTTCCTGGCCATGAAAGAACCCTAGGTTGGCCCCCAGGGTCCAGTCGCCCACGGGTTGACTGTGGATCAGGTTGAGGAATTGCTGGCTGTAGATGTCCTTGAGTTCAGCATTCCACGCGGCGATTTGCGTGCGCTTTTCATTGAAACTGTACTCGGCGCCTGCGAAGTTGAAGCGGTCGGAGGTGACGGTTGCTCGGCCACTCATCGACATATCGCTCATGCTGCTGTCGTCACGCGGACTGTTGGCGCGCAACTGCCCGCCGTACAGCGTCAGGCCGTCGATCTCCTTCGAAGTGAGTTGGCCGCCGCGAAAGGTTTGTGGCAATGAACGGCCATCGTCCGAACGCAGAATCGGCAGCACCGGCATCCATTCGCCGACCTTCAGTTCTGTCTGCGACAGCCTGGTCTTGAACGCCACGTTGGTGCGCCCGAAGTTGTCGGCTGGCCGGCCATCGTGGTCCAGCGGCAGCAACTGTGTACCGGCGGTGCCTTTGCCGCCATCGAGCTTCACTGAGTACAGCCCCAGCACATCCATGCCGAAGCCGACGGTGCCCTGGGTGAACCCGGACTTTGCATCGAGGATGAAGCTTTGCGTCCACTCTTCGGCCTTGCCCTGAGCCTTGGTCGGGTTGGTGAAGTTG
Organism: Pseudomonas sp. Irchel s3b6; assembly: GCF_900187415.1. Taxonomy (NCBI): domain Bacteria; kingdom Pseudomonadati; phylum Pseudomonadota; class Gammaproteobacteria; order Pseudomonadales; family Pseudomonadaceae; genus Pseudomonas; species Pseudomonas sp. Irchel s3b6. The sequence goes on from NZ_FYDM01000015.1 coordinate 98,944, forward strand.
CGGTTGATGTAGAAGTTACGCAGGTTCAGATTGACCTTGGCGTCTTCGACAAAACCAGACTCCTGGGCCATGGCGGGCAGGGCCGTGCCGGTCATGGCGATGGCGATCAGGCCGGGAAACAAATACGGCGTGGTGGAGGGCGTCATGGGTTCGGGTTTCTCTTATTGTCAGGGATGAGGCGAGGCAATGCCGCAACCCGGGGGTTGCAGACAAACAATCGAATCGGGGGTAAACGAAGGGAATCAGCCGGACGGGGCAGGGCGCGGGAGCATGGTGTCGAACCTGATGTCATGGGTGTTGTACGACAAATGGTGCGGGGGATGGGCGCAGAGGTTCAATCGGCGAAACGGGCTTTTGGGCGATTATCGAACGAAGGATGGATCAGGTTTTTGAGGGCGGGGGGATGTGCTCGCGAAAGCTTCAGGCCAGGCAACTCAGCTTCCCGAGGTCAACAAAAAGCCCACCAAAAGGTGGGCTTCGTGTTTACGCGCTGATCAGAACATCTTCAGCTTCGGTGCTTCTTCTTTCACCGGCTCGTTCTTCGCGGTCTGGGCGTTCCAGCCCCCGCCGAGCGCTTTGTACAGGTTTACTTCGCTGACCAGTTGCGACAGGCGATCGGTGATCAGCGACTGTTGCGCACTGAACAACTGACGCTGGGCATCGAGGAAGGTCAGGTTGCTGTCGACACCAATGCGGTAGCGACGCTCGGCCAGGCGGTAGTAGTCCTGGTTGGCCTGTACGAAGTCACGCTGGGCCTGCAACTGCTGGTTGAAGGTCTGACGCGCCGCGAGGCCATCGGACACTTCCTGGAAAGCAGTCTGAATCGACTTCTCATACTGCGCGACGGTGATGTCTTTCTGGATTTTCGAGTAATCCAGGCTGGCACTCAACGCACCGGCGTTGAAGATCGGCAGGTTGATTTGTGGCTGGAACAACCAGGTGCCCGAACCGCCTTTGAACAGGCCGGACAGGTCCGGGCTCAGGCTGCCGGCATTGGCCGTCAGGCTGATGCTCGGGAAGAACGCTGCCCGTGCCGCGCCAATGTTGGCGTTGGCGGCCTTGAGGTTGTGCTCGGCGGCAAGGATGTCCGGACGGCGTTGCAACAGGTCCGACGGCAGGCCCGGCGGCAATTCGCTGAGCAGGTCGTCGTCCAGTGGCTTGGCCGCGGTCAGGTTGGCCGGCACGCCGGTACCGAGCAGCAGCGTCAGGTTGTTTTCGTCCTGGGCGACCAAGCGTGTGTACTTGGCCAGTTGCACCCGGGCGTTTTCCACCGACGTACGCGATTGGCTCAAGTCCAGCGCCGAGGCCACGCCGACTTCGTTGCTGCGCGCGGTAAGGCGGTAGCTTTCTTCGAAGGTGGCGAGGGTGTCCTGGGTCAGCTTGAGCAGTTCTTTGTCGGCCTGCCAGGTCAGGTAGGCGTTGGCCACACTGGCCACCAGGCTGATCTGGGTGCTGCGACGCGCTTCTTCAGTGGCGAAGTAAGCTTGCAGCGCCTGTTCGTTCAGGCTGCGAATGCGACCGAACAGGTCGAGTTCATAAGCGCTGACGCCCAGGGTCGCCGAGTAGGAACTGTTGATGCTCGAATCACCGGTTTGCGAGGCATCTGCCGGGAGCCGCTGACGGCTACCGCTGCCATTGGCCGAAACCGCCGGGAACAGGTCGGCGCGGGAAATGCGGTATTGAGCCGCATAGGCGTCGATGTTCAGGGCCGCGACACGCAGGTCGCGGTTGTTTTCCAGTGCGGTCTGGATCAGCTGTTGCAGGGCCGGGTCATGGAAAAACTGCTTCCAGCCCTGTTCGGCCGCAGCCTGGCCTGCCGCCTGGGCCGGTGTGTAGGCCGGCCCCTGTGGGTATTGCCCGGCCACGGGGGCTTCGGGCTGCTGATACTCGGGAATCAGCGAGCAGCCACCGAGCACGAACGCGGCGATGGCTAAGGAGAGTAGCGACTTGCTCATTGGCCAGCCTCTTTAGGAGTTTCGGTTGCGTCGTCATCCTGGTCCGCAATCTTGCGTTGACCCATCGCCGACACGGTGACAAAGAACAGTGGTACCCAGTAGATCGCCAGGACCGTGGCCGTGATCATACCGCCGATCACCCCGGTGCCGATGGCATGCTGGCTGCCGGAGCCTGCACCGGTGGAGATGGCCAGTGGCACCACACCCAGGACGAACGCGAGCGAGGTCATGATGATCGGGCGCAGACGCATCCGGCAGGCTTCAATGGCGGCATCCCTCAGGCTGCGCCCTTGTTCATGCAGCTCCTTGGCGAATTCGACAATCAGAATGGCGTTTTTCGCCGCCAGGCCGATGGTCGTCAACAGGCCCACCTGGAAGTACACGTCGTTGGACAGGCCGCGCAGGCTGGTGGCGAGCAGGGCACCGATGATCCCCAGCGGTACCACCAACATCACCGCGATCGGAATCGACCAGCTTTCGTACAACGCAGCCAGACACAGGAACACCATCAGCAGCGACAAGGCGTACAGCGCCGGAGCCTGGGAACCGGACAGGCGCTCCTCGTAGGACAGGCCGGTCCAGGAAATGCCGACACCGGCCGGCAGTTTCTTGGCAATGGCTTCGACTTCGGCCATGGCCTCACCGGTGGAGTAACCCGGGGCCGGGGCACCGAGGATCTCCATGGCTTCTACACCGTTGTAACGGGCCAGCTTCGGCGAGCCATAGATCCACGTGCCCTTGGCGAATGCCGAGAACGGAACCATGGTGCCTTTGCTGTTGCGCACGTACCACTTCTGCAGGTCCTCGGGGCTCATGCGCGCACCCGGTTGGCCCTGGATGTAGACCTTCTTCACCCGACCACGGTCGATGAAGTCGTTGACGTAGCTACTGCCCAAGGCAATCGACAAGGTGTTGTTGATTTCGGTCAGCGTGACGCCCAGGGCGCTGGCCTTCTCATCGTCGATTTCCAGTTGATACTGCGGCTCATCGTTCAGGCCATTCGGACGCACCTGCACCAGCACTTTGCTCTGCGCGGCCATGCCGAGGAACTGGTTGCGTGCCTCCATCAGCTTCTCGTGACCGATACCGGCGCGGTCCTGCAGGAACACGTCGAAACCGGTGGCGTTGCCCAGTTCCAGTACCGCCGGTGGCGCGAACGCGAACACCATGGCGTCACGGAACGTGAAGAAGTGCTGTTGGGCCCGGGCCGCGACCTTGAACACGCTGTTGTCGGCGTTACGCTCGTCCCATGGCTTGAGCATGATGAACGCCATGCCCGAGCTCTGGCCACGACCGGCGAAGTTGAAGCCGTTGACGGTGAACACCGAGGCAACCGCATCGCCTTCACCGCCCTCGCTGCCTGGACGCAGCAGGAACTCGCGCATCTCGTCCACGACCACTTGGGTACGCTGGGCGCTGGAACCGGCCGGGGTTTGTACCTGGGCGAAGAGTACGCCCTGGTCTTCTTCGGGCAGGAACGCGGTTGGAATGCGGGTGAACAGCCAGATCATGCCGACGATGATGATGATGTAGGCCAGCAGGTACGGGGCCTTGTGCGTGAGAATGTTGCCCACGCCGCGCTCATACCCGCGCACGCCGCGGTCGAAGTTGCGGTTGAACCAGCCAAAGAAGCCGCGTTTCGGTACGCCGTGCTCGCCTTTCGGAATGGCCTTGAGCATGGTGGCGCAGAGTGCCGGGGTGAAGATCAGGGCCACCAGGACCGAGAGGGCCATGGCCGACACGATGGTGATCGAGAACTGCTTGTAGATCACACCCGTGGAGCCGCTGAAGAACGCCATCGGCAGCAGTACCGCCGACAGAACCAGGGCAATACCGACCAGTGCGCCCTGGATCTGGCCCATGGACTTCTTGGTGGCTTCCTTGGGTGACAGGCCTTCTTCGCTCATGACCCGTTCGACGTTTTCCACCACGACGATGGCGTCGTCCACCAGCAAGCCGATGGCCAGGACCATACCGAACATGGTCAGGGTGTTGATGCTGAAGCCGAACGCCGCGAGGATCCCGAACGTACCCAGCAGTACCACCGGTACGGTCATGGTGGTGATGACGGTAGCGCGGAAGTTTTGCAGGAACAGGAACATCACCAGGAACACCAGTACGATCGCTTCGACCAGGGTCTCAACCACACCCTTGATCGATTCGGTCACCACCGGCGTGGTGTCGTACGGGAACACCACTTCCATGCCTTCAGGGAAGAATGGCTTGAGGTCTTCAATGGTTTTGCGCAGGGCCTTGGCCGTGTCAAGGGCGTTGGCGCCGGTCGCCAGCTTCACCGCCAGACCGGAGGCCGGGGCGCCGTTGAACTGGGCATTGATGCTGTAGTTTTCACCGCCAAGGCCGACGTCTGCGACATCCTTCAGGCGAACCTGGGAGCCGTCCTTGTTGACCTTGAGCAGGATTTCCTTGAACTGCTCGGCCGTTTGCAAGCGGGTCTTGCCAATGATCGTGGCATTCAACTGAGTGTCGGGCAGGGCAGGCAAGCCACCGAGCTGACCGGAAGAAATTTGCACGTTCTGGGCGGCAACGGCGTTTTTAACGTCAACCGGGGTCAGGTTGTAGTTATTCAACCTGGCCGGGTCGAGCCAGATCCGCATGGCGTACTGGGCACCGAACACCTGGAAGTCACCGACACCGGCGGTCCGCGAGATCGGGTCCTGCATGTTGGACACGATGTAGTTGGACAGGTCGTCCTTGGTCATGCTGCCGTCGCGCGAAACCACGCCGATCACCAGCAGGAAGTTTTTCACTGCCTTGGTCACGCGGATGCCCTGTTGCTGCACTTCTTGCGGCAGCAGCGGGGTCGCCAGGTTCAGTTTGTTCTGGACCTGGACCTGTGCGGTATCGGAGTTGGTACCTTGCTCGAAGGTCGCGGTGATGGTCATGGTGCCGTCGGAGTTACTTTCCGAGGACACATAACGCAGGTTGTCGATGCCGTTGAGTTGCTGCTCGATCACCTGGACCACGGTGTCCTGCACGGTCTGCGCAGACGCACCCGGGTAGGTCACGGAGATGGCGATCGCCGGTGGGGCGATGCTCGGGTACTGGTTGATAGGCAACTTGAGGATCGATAGAGCCCCGACCAGCATGATCACCAGGGCAATTACCCAGGCGAAAATCGGACGGTCGATAAAGAATTTCGACATGGTTTACTCCCCTTTGCCGCCCGCAGCTTTGTTTGTTACCTGTGCGGTGGCCGGGTTTTTCGGGGCTACGTTAGTCGCTTCGCTGACTTTGACCTCAACGCCGGGCTTGACGTATTGCAGGCCTTCGGTGATCAGTCGGTCGCCAGCCTTGAGGCCATCTTCGATCAGCCATTGGTTGCCAACGGTGCGGCTGGCCTTGAGCTGACGCAGTTCAACCTTGTTGTCCGGGCCGACAACCAGCGCAGTGGGGGTACCTTTGAGATCACGGGTCACGCCTTGTTGCGGGGCCAGGATCGCAGCGCTGTTCACGCCGGCTTGCAGCTGGGCGTGCACGAACATGCCCGGCAGCAGGGTGTGGTCAGGGTTGGGGAACACGGCGCGCAGGGTCACGGAACCGGTGGCCTGGTCAACCGTGACTTCGGAGAACTCCAGCTTGCCCTGTTGCTTGTACTGGCTGCCGTCCTCAAGGGTCAGCTTGACCATGGCGGCGTTATCGCCAGCCTTTTGCAGGCGACCGCTTTCCAGCTCACGGCGCAATTCGAGCAGTTCGACCGAGGACTGGGTGACGTCGACGTAGATCGGGTCCAGTTGCTGGATCACGGCCATGGCGTCGGTCTGGCCATTGTTTACCAGCGCCCCTTCGGTAACGCTGGAGCGGCCAATGCGGCCGGTCAACGGTGCCAGCACCTTGGTGTAGCGCAGGTTGATCTGGGCCGTTTGCAGGGAGGCTTCCGATTGCAGGCGGTTGGCCAAGGCGGTGTCGTACTCCTGGCGACTCACGGCTTGCTCGTCGACCAGTTGTTTGTAGCGATCGGAAATCGACTTGGTCGATTGCAGGTTGGCTTGCGCACTGGCCAGGGTCGCCTGATAGACCGAAGGGTCGATCTGGTAGAGCTGCTGGCCTTCCTTGACGTCGCCGCCTTCCTTGAACAGACGCTTGAGAATGATGCCATTGACCTGTGGACGAACTTCCGCGATTCGGTAGGCCGTGGTCCGGCCCGGCAGTTCGGAGGTCAGGGTAAAGGCTTGGGTTTGAAGGGTAACGACACCGACCAGAGGGGCTTGCGCGGCAGGGGCCGCCTCTTCCTTTTTACATCCGCTGAGCAGGGCTGCCAGGGCGACGGCAGTGACCAGAGCGGTAACAGCTGGCTTGAATTGCATGAAGATCCTCGGGTCAGGCACGCACAGTGCGCACTAGAAAGGTGGAAAGGTAAAAAAATGGCGCTGAGTGGATAAGTAGCTTGCTAAGGAATATACTTACGTTCATGGTTGTTTGTAAATACCTTGGCTGCTTGCCCATTTGGTTACGAAAGCTGTTTCAAGGCGTGAATTGTAGGCCGGGGAAGCGACCCGAAAGAGGTCACCCCACATTTGTTCAGATGATGTTCAGGCATCGCTGAAGCATTCCTGATTGAGGTTTTACTGCCATGGTCCGTCGCACCAAAGAGGAAGCTCAAGAAACCCGAAGCCAGATACTCGAAGCGGCAGAAAAAGCCTTTTACGAGCGGGGCGTTGCACGCACCACGCTGGCGGACATCGCGACTCTGGCCGGCGTGACGCGGGGAGCCATCTACTGGCATTTCAGCAACAAGGCGGACCTGGTCCAGGCCATGCTCGACAGTTTGCATGAGCCGCTGGCCGAGATGGCCCGGGCCAGCGAAAGCGAAGAGGAAGAAGATCCGCTGGGCTGCATGCGCAAGCTGCTGATTCATTTGTTTCATCAAGTTGCCTTGGACCCAAAGACCCGACGCATCAATGAGATTCTGTTTCACAAGTGTGAATTCACTGATGAAATGTGTGATCTGCGCCAGCAACGTCGCACGCTCAGTCTGGAATGTAATGCGCACATCGGGCTGGCACTGCGTAATGCGGTCAATCGCGGCCAATTGCCGGAAAACCTCGATACGGCCCGTGCTGCGGTGAGCATTCACGCCTACATCGATGGCATTCTGTACCAATGGCTGTTGGCTCCTGACGCCTTTGAGTTACACACGGAAGCCGAACGCTGGGTCGACAGCGGTCTGGAAATGCTGCGCTTGAGCCCCAGCCTGCGCCTGAAAGACAACCTGCATAATTGAGCCCGCTGGTGTCACCCGGAGGATGGCATCGTCATCGCTTCGTTCGTCCTGCGGCGATGGGGTGCTTTTATATACGCACACACGCCGGCTTGATAGGTAGCGGGCTTCGTATTTTGTAGGGAATTTGTGTCGAGTGTGTGAATGAGTGCCAGCCAGCCATTGTCCAACGCCGCCGAACAACCTATCAAAGGCATCCTGCTGATTTGCCTGGCGGTCCTGCTGTTTGCCAGCCATGACACCCTGTCCAAATACCTCTCGGGGTTTTACCCCATCGTTATGGTGGTCTGGGCACGTTATGTGGTGCATACCCTGTTGATGCTGGTGGTGTTTGTGCCGCGCAGCGGTTTTTCCGCAGTGGTGCGCACCAAGCGCCCGGGGCTGCAATTCCTTCGTGCGATGTGCCTGATTGGCACCAGCCTGTTTTTTACCACGGGGCTGCGCTATATCCCGCTGGCGGAAGCCACCGCCGTGAACTTCCTTGCGCCGCTGCTGGTGACCGCATTGTCGGTACCGCTGTTGGGCGAGCACGTGACCCGAAGGCAGTGGATGGCCGTGCTTGGCGGGTTTGTTGGCGTGCTGATCGTGATTCGCCCGGGCGGCGCGCTGTTTACGCCGTCCATTATATTGCCGCTGTGTTCGGCGCTGTGTTTTGGTTTCTATCAGTTGTTGACCCGCAAGCTCACCGGCATTGATAGCCCGACCACCAGCAACTTTCTCACCGGTATCATCAATAGCCTGATCATGAGCGCATTGCTGCCGTTTTTCTGGAGCACGCCAACCTTGACCCACGGCTTGTTCATGATCGGCCTGGGCACTTGCGGCATGCTCGGCCACATGCTGTTGACCCAGTCGTTCCGCCACGCCGCACCGGCCATGCTGGCGCCGTTCAGCTATGGGCAGATCCTGTTTGCCGGGTTGTATGGTTTCCTGATTTTTGATCACACCCCCGATCGCTACGCGATAGTCGGCATCGCGGTCATCTGCCTGAGCGGTCTGTCGGTGGCATGGGGGCAGCGCAAGGCCTAGCCGGGTCAGGATCACTCCAGACACAAAAGCCCCCGGCTCTGGCGAGTCGGGGCTAATGAGATGGTCAGCCTGACCGAGAAGCCCTGCAGGTTTACGCTTGCAGGGCTTTTCTCGTTTTCGGACGGAGGATCTCTCATGAATACGATGACGCTTCTCGGTATCGACATCGGCAAAC
>NZ_FYDM01000036.1:0-1400 GCF_900187415.1 Pseudomonas sp. Irchel s3b6
GCCAAAAGCAATGGGATGGACTCCTCCTCACTTCGGCATCTTGAGTGCCAGACTGAAAGTGCGAACCACAGTCAACGGTGAGAAGGAGTCCACACATGAAGCTTATGCGAATTGGGGTCGACCTGGCCAAGAACGTGTTTCAGATCCACGGCGTGGATTGTCATGAGCTACCCGTCTGGCGGCAGCGCCTACCGCGTGATCGCTGGCTGCAAACGGTGTTGGAGAAGATCGAACCTGGCTGTGAGATCGGGATGGAGAGTTGTGGCGGTGCGCATCACTGGGCTCGGCAGCTACAAGCCCACGGATTTCGGGTGAAGCTGGTCGCGCCGCAGTTCGTCAAACCGTACGTCAAGAGCAACAAGAACGACGCGAACGATGCCGAGGCGATCTGCGAAGCGATGAGCCGTCCCAGCATGCGCTTCGTCGCCATCAAGACCATCGAACAACAGGATATCCAGGCGACGCATCGCATCCGGGCCGGCTTAATCGAACAGCGGACGGCCAAAGCCAATCAGATCCGTGGGCTGGTCGCCGAGTACGGTCTCGTTGCACCGAAGGAATTGCTGATGCTGCGTCGTGCAATACCATGCTGGCTAGGGGATGCGGATAACGGTTTGACGGCACGCTTTCGTCGTCTGCTGGATGGTTTGTGGGACGACCTTCGTGCGCTGGATGGGCGTGTTTGCCAGCTCGACGGCGAGATCACTGCGATCGCGACAAACGAGCCGTCCGCCGTTCGCCTTCAACAGCTGCGCGGTGTCGGTCCAATGATCGCCACAGCGCTCGTCGTCGCTCTCGGTGATGCCCGTCAGTTTGCCAATGGCCGACAGTTTGCCGCCTCGCTGGGACTGACACCGAGGCAACACAGTTCTGGTGGTAAGGATCGACTACTCGGTATTAGCAAGCGCGGTGATACGTATCTGCGAACATTGATGGTGCATGGCGCACGCTCGGCGCTACGCACAGCCAAATCCAAAGAGGATCGGCTCAGCCAGTGGGCCGTTCGTTTAGCCGAGCGATCGCATCCCAATGTGGCCGCTATTGCGCTGGCCAACAAAACTGCACGCATGGCTTGGGCGATGCTGCGTCACGGCACTGATTACCAACCGAATCAGGCAGCGGCCTGATCTATTTACCCGACGTGTTCTACGAGAGAAACAACTCTTAACCACGATTGCGAAGCAACCTGAACGATGGCAAACCGGTCGAACCGGCGTCGGCAAAACCCTCGAATGTCCAAGTGCGAAAAGCACGAAAAAGCGATCGGGAGCCGGCGCGCGAATAGCCCATCATGGCCCTGCATCGAAACGATGCCGTATTTAGAGGCCGAATATACGTGTGCAGTCGGCACGGGCGCCAAAGCAACGGGGCTTGCAATGAGGGGGAGTCCATATACGGTC